>JAZOTC010000040.1:0-37039 GCA_045657445.1 Akkermansia sp.
TTCAAGGGTGGACGATGGGATTCGAACCCACGACAACCGGAACCACAATCCGGGGCTCTACCGCTGAACTACGTCCACCATTGGTGTTCGCACTAGCGTGCGGAGGCAATATACACGTTCCTGGGGTGCTTTGCAAGCTAATTTTTTATTTTTCTTAAATTTTTTTGAGGAGGTGAGGGATGGTGTGGTGGTGAATGGTGCTTTTGTGAGATTGACGCATTGCGCGCTTGCACGCGTGGGGTGGTGTGGTAGAATGGGGCTCGTTGTGAGGTTGCTGCGAACGTTAGTTTTTGGAATGATGACTCTGCTGGTGGCAGGGTGTGGAGATTCGCGTAGTTCGGCGGAGCGGGCGGCGGAGCAGGGGATTCTGATTGTGGGAAATAACCAGGAACCGCTTAGCCTGGACCCGCACAAGGCAACGGCGGTGGCTGATGGTAAGATTATTGCTGCGCTGCTGGAGGGACTGGTTCGCCCTGATGCGCAGGATGAGACGCGCATTCACCCTGGTATGGCGGAGCGCTGGGAACACAATGCCGATGCAACGGTGTGGACTTTTTATTTGCGCGAGGCGTATTGGAGCGATGGGCGGCCCGTGACGGCGCATGATTTTGTGTATGCGTATCATCGCTTGCTGCACCCGGAGTTTGGTGGCAAGTATGCGGAGATGCTGTACCCGCTTCGGCATGCGGAGGAGTTTAACCGCGGAACCTGCACCTGGGAGGAGGTGGGGGTGAAGGCGCTCGATGAACGCACGTTGGAGCTTTCGCTTACCTGGTCAACGCCGCATTTGTTGCATTTGTTGTTGCATTTTACCTGGTGTCCGGTGCCGTCACATGCGGTGGAGGCGCATGGCGGTATGCTGGACCGCCGCAGTTTGTGGAGTCGCGTGGAGAATTGGGTGGGGAATGGTGCGTATGTGCTGGATTCTCACCATTTCAATGATTATTTGTATGTGGCGGCGAATCCGCGTTATTGGCGCGCAGATGAGGTGCGCAATCGCGGTATTCGTTTTCTGCCGATTGTGAATGGATATACGGAGACGCGTATGTTCATGGATGGCAAGTTGCATATTACAAATAATGTGCCGCCGGAGTTGCTGAGCGTGGCCCGGAAGCAGCGACCGGAAGCATATTGCCAGGATACGTATTATTGTACCATTTTTTACCGGTTGAATACGAAGCGGGCTCCGCTGGATGATGTGCGGGTGCGCCGGGCGCTGGCGCTGGCGATTGATCGCGATTCTCTGGTGAATGATGTGGTGCGTGGCGCGGGGCGGGTTGCTTCGTGTTTTACGCCTCCTGGTGCAGGGTACGATAATTCATTTGCTTTTGCTCCGCCCGGGGAGCGGGTGGAGCTGGCACGGCGTTTGCTGGCAGAGGCGGGGTTCCCCGGGGGTGAGGGGTTCCCGACGCTGGAGATTATGACTACCAGCCGCGATGTGCAGCGTATCATGGCTGAGACGATTCAGGCTATGTGGCAGCGGGAGCTGGGGATTCATGTGGAGATTCGCGCTTGCGAGTGGACGGCCTATAAGGCGGCGCAGCAGAATGGCGAATATGATATTTCTTCTTCATCCTGGAGCGGGGATTATCTCGACCCTGCCACGTTTGTGGAGTTGTGGCGCAGTGGTGGGGGCAATAATTGCACGGGCTGGGGAAGCCCGGCGTTTGATAAGGCTCTCAACGAGGCGCGCCATGCCGGCACGGCGGAAGCCCGGTTGGCATGCCTTTGCCAGGCGGAAATGCTCATGCTGGAGGCGCAGCCTGTTATTCCGTTGTATTGGAGCGAGCGTACATATTTGAAGTCTCCGGCGGTGGAGGGGTGGTACCCGCTGCTGTTGGATAATCACCCTCTGGATGCTGTGCAGGTTAAGCCATGATAAAGCTACTTTTCAAGCGACTCGGGCAGGGATGCCTCGTGATTTTTGTGCTCCAGACGATTACTTTTTTTCTGGTGCGGATGCTGCCGGGAAATCCTTTCCTGGGTGAGCGAAAGCTGCCGGAGCATGTGATGGCTCAGCTGAATGCACTCTATGGGTTGGATCAAAGTGCCCTGGTTCAGTATGGGAACTATTGGAAGGGGATTATCTGCTCCGGTGATTTTGGCCCTTCGCTGGTGCGCGAGGGAGTGCAGGTGGCCGATATCATAGCGCAGGCATTCCCGGTGTCGCTGGTGGTGGGTGTGCTGGGTATGGGGATTGCTGTTGTGGTGGGTATTCCAGCGGGGATGATGGCGGCGTATTGGCGCAACCGCTGGCCCGATGCTCTTTTCATGTTGCTGGCCATGGCGGGGATTTGTATTCCCGCATTTGTGATTGCTCCGCTTTTCGGGCTGAGCCTGGGCATGCATGTGCCGGGGCTGAGTGTGGCCGGGTGGGATGACCCGCTGTGTGCGGTGCTGCCGGCGCTGACGCTGGGGCTTATCAATGCTGCGTATATTGCGCGTTTGACGCGTGGTGGCATGGTGGAGGTGCTTTCTGCTGATTTTATCCGCACGGCGCGCGCCAAGGGGGTGCGGGCAGGGCGTCTTTTGTTCGTGCACGCGCTTCGCAGTGGGCTGCTGCCGGCGGTTTCGTATCTGGGGCCTGCATTTGCAGCGCTTATCACTGGTTCGTTTGTGGTGGAAACCTGTTTCCAGGTGCCGGGCATGGGGCTGCATTTCGTGAATGCCACGACTGACCGTGATTATTTCCTGATTCAGGGACTGGTGTTCTGCTATGGCGTGCTGATTGTGATTGCTAATCTTGTGGTGGACCTGGTACTGGTCGCCCTTAACCCCCGCCTGCGTTCGCAGGGTGCTGCCTGATGAAGAAGAACTACGAACAAGGAAATTCGCTCTGGAAGGATGCCCGCCGGCGCCTGCTGCGCAACCGCGCGGCCATGGTGTCGCTGGTTTTTCTGCTGCTGATGGCCTGCGGCTGTTTTCTGCTGCCGCTTTTCCCCTGTATTGCTAACCCGAATACCACGAATCTGGCCAATATCGCGGCAGATTGCAGCTGGGCGCACCCCTTTGGCACGGACCAGCTGGGGCGAGACCTGCTGGCACGTGTGTTGTATGGCGGGCGTATTTCGCTGCTGGTGGGCGTGGTGGCCACGGTGGTTTCGTTCATCATCGGGCTGAGTTATGGGCTGGTTTCCGGCTACATTGGCGGGCGGGTAGATGCGCTGATGATGCGCACGGTGGATGTTCTCTTTGCGCTGCCGTTCATTGTGCTGGTGATTGTGTTTTCGCTGAGCATCGAGGAACCCAGCCGCGAGCTTACCAACTGGGTGGTGGATGCCACCGGCTGGAGCCGCGAGAGTGTGGCGCCCATTCTGGGGCTTGTGCCGCTCTTTATTGCCATTGGCGCGCTGGGGTGGCTCACGCTGGCGCGTATTGTGCGCACGCAGACGCTGGAAATCAAGGCGCAGGAATATGTGCTGGCGGCCCGCTCTCTGGGGCTGGGGCACCTGCGTATTCTGTTCTGCCACATAGCGCCCAATCTGCTGGGTACGGTGGTGGTGTATACCACGCTGGCGGTACCGGGTATCATGCTCACAGAAAGTACGCTGTCATTCATCGGTCTGGGGGTGCGCGCGCCCAATTCATCCTGGGGCACGCTCATCAAGGAAGGGGCGGACCGCATGGAGGCCAGCCCGGAGCTTTTGTTCTTCCCGGCCTTGTTCTTCTGTCTTACCCTCCTGGCACTCAATTTCCTGGGCGATGGCCTGCGCGATGCCCTCGACCCCAAGGCGGCCAAGGATTAGTTTGCTGATGGGGCAGACGGGCGGGTACTCAGCATCCCCACCGGGGGGAGGCGTGCCCGGGCGTTACAATACAAGTTATTGAATCCAATGAGGGAGTGTGGCGTCCTTACGCATACACACCCTCATGAAAAGCAAGAATCTTACCCGCTACACGTACGAGAATACGGATTTTCAGGGATGGCGCGTCAGCATCCAGCGCTGTGGCCGCATCATCACGCGCTATTTCTCGGATTTGCAATATGGCTCAGAGGAGGAGTCGAAGGCTGCGGCTATCGAATACCGGGATGCCGTGTTTGCCAACATGGCTGCGCACCGGAACGACCTCGCTGAGTACATGGACCACGAGCTGGCCCACGTGCAGGAACTGCTGAAGGAAAAGAATGCAGGACTTAGTCCGCATCATGATCCACGGCATGCACCTTTTCGCGCTTAGCGTGCTCTGCCTCGGAGTCGTATTCTACCTGCGGTGCGAGTAGTTCCTTGAGCTCGGCGTTATCAAAATAAGCAGCTATTTCGATGCGCTGGAACTGGAGCGCCAGGCGCACCAGAATATCGACCATGGCCTGCTTTTTATCCTTTGTGTTATCAATATAGAGCCAGAGGGCATTCTGGTCTACAGAGAGCAGCTCCTGCTGAGCCGCTAATGCGGCGCGCAACTCTGCCACCGCCGCTGCAGCGTCGGCCGGCTGGTCAATCTGCTCCAGTGCCAGGACCTCCTGCTCCAGCGCAGTGTAAAGTTTTTCATAAATGCCGACCATGGGGTCTGCTTCCGCAGTGTATTCGGCAGCATAAACAGCAGGTACGGCAAAAAGAATGGGGAGCAGAGTTCTGTGCATGCCTTTATATTAGGCGCTTTGTGGGGGAAATGTCAAGCAAAGAGCAAAGTGCGGTAGCGAAATTATGCTTTTCTTCGTGACAAAACGCAGGGAATGCGCTAGTATAGCTGCGTATTAAACACTTTTATTTGCCTATGTCACAGTCGATTCTCATCGTAATTCCCGCCCGCTACGCCTCCACCCGTCTGCCCGGCAAGCCGCTGGTCAAGATTGCAGGCGTGGAAATGATTAAGCGCGTGGCTGATATTGCTGCTTCTATCTGCCGCAAGAATGACAACTGCAACTACGTGGTAGCCACCGATGACGAGCGCATCGTGGAGTATTGCCAGGGTGTGGATGTTCCTGTGGTGATGACGGCAGAAACCTGCCGCAGTGGCACCGAGCGCTGCTGGGATGCCGTGAGCCAGCAGGCCGCTGCCCCGGATTTCATTGTGAACCTGCAGGGCGATAACCCCCTGTGCCCGCCCTGGGTGATTCAGCAGCTCATTGATGAGTGGAAAGCCTGCCCGGCAGATGTTTTCACTCCCTGCATTCACCTGGATTGGGCAGAATATGACCGCCTGGTAGAATCCAAGAAGACCACGCCCTACAGCGGCACTACGGTGCTGGTGGATAAGAATGGCTATGCCATGGCGTTCTCCAAGAGCACGATTCCTGCCATCCGCAAGCCGGAAAAGGCTCGCGAAACGATGGAGAAGAGCCCGGTGCGGCGCCATGTGGGCCTGTATGCCTATACCTACAGCGCGCTCAAGAACTACTTTGAGCTGCCCGAAGGCGATTATGAAAAGGGCTGCGTGGAAGGCCTGGAGCAGATGCGCTTCCTCTACAACGGACTTCGCGTGAAGATGGTGGAGGTAAACTACCGCGGCCGGAAGACCACCAGCGGTGTTGACTCTCCTGAAGACGTGGCCCGCGTTGAGGCTATCCTTGCCGAATACGGCGAATATGACCTGTAATGAAAGCGGCATGAGCTCTGTTCCTCAGCATATCGCCATCATTATGGATGGCAACGGCCGGTGGGCCAGGCAGAAGGGCATCCTCCGTGCCCGTGGACACGAGGAGGGCGGCCGATCTGTGCAGCGTGCGCTCGATTTGTGCCTGGAGCATGGGGTGAAGTGGCTGACGCTCTATGCGTTTTCCACTGAGAACTGGGGGCGCTCCGCTCTGGAGGTAAACGCCCTCATGCACCTGCTGGATAAATACCTGAAGGAACGCACCCCGGAGATGATGGAGAAGAACGTGCGCCTGCACGCCATTGGGGAGCTGCATATGCTGCCGGAAAATTGCCGCCGCCAGTTGCAGCAGAGCATTGAGCTTACCAGAAATAACGATGGCCTGAACCTGGTGCTGGCGCTTTCCTATGGCTCCCGCCAGGAAATCACCGCAGCTGTCCGCAGCCTTGCCGAACAGGTAAAGGCCGGCACCCTGCAGCCCCAGGATATCACGCCGGAGTTGATTGGCAACAGCCTGTATACTGCCGGCATGCCCGACCCGGATTTGCTGATTCGCACCAGCGGCGAGATGCGCATCTCCAATTACCTCCTCTGGCAGATCAGTTATGCAGAGTTGTATGTGACGGATGTGCTCTGGCCGGATTTCGGGCGGACGGAGTTTGAGGCTGCGCTGGCCGAATACGCCAGGCGGGAGCGCCGCTACGGAAAGCGCTGATTTGCCGCAGGGCCGAATTTAAAACGTATGGTTTCTCCCAAGCTGCGGGGAAACCAGACGTTTTTATTTAAGGTGTTGCCACCCGGTTTAATCGTTGAGCCGGTGGGATATGGGGAACTGGAGCTGCTCGTCCGGGGCATCGGCGTGCAGGATGATGGGCAGCTGCGCGCGCTTGAGCCCGGAAGCCAGCAACTTGCGCTGGATAAGGCGCACATCGTTCTCCTTGAACAGGTAATTGTGCTCGGCGTGCAGCAGCTCTGAGGGCGGCGTGTTGCGGTCGGCCAGCTCGTGGATGATGCGGTTGGTCGTGCCATGCGGCGGCTCCGTCATGGCAGCAAACAAATCGCTGTATTTTTCGCTGAAGCGCTGGCAGAGCAGGTACAGGTCCACATCGTACAAATTGCCAAGTGGTGCCAGATGCCCACCGGAAAGCCCGTAGGTGCAGAAATCGCCCAGCATAATCTGCCTGCGCCCCAGCGGGGAGCAGAGCATCTGCCCGCGGGATTCAGCATGCGTCATGGCAAGCGCGGTCTGGAGCCGCTCCAGCAGCGCTTTATTCTCCTCGCAACCCAATGTCTTCTGCGCGGCTTCGTTCACCCCCGCCAGATTCAGCGAAATGTGGTTGATGCCCAGCTTTTCCGCCAGCGTGGTGTCTTCGTCAAAGCAGATGCCGCACACGTTTGCCGCGCCCAGTGCTTCTACGCACAGCGCCCCGAGCAGGGCGGAGTTTTCGTGCCCCAGCGGAATGCATACCCCGGTAAAACCATTGTTGCGCACGTTATCGCGGATGCCGCGTTCCAGTGCGCTGCACATCAGCTCTTCTTCCTCCGGGCGATTGCGGACCACCGCCGGACGCTCGATGTCCACCACCTTGCTGCCGGTCTCAAAATACGGCAGGCGCAGCAGCGGCTGGCCATCGGCGGCATAGGCGGTGGAGCCTCCGCCGTATATATTGCCGCCAGCGGTGCCTACAGGCCGGCAGCAGATAACCACGCAGCCGGCCATGCTGGCCTCCCAGCTGCGTGTTTCCTCGTCATCGCGCGCGGCTCCGCCATACCAGGCAGTGCAGGGCATGCGCACCATGAAATCCGGGGTGGTCTCCGGCAGCATCTCTGTATCATTGGTATCTGTATAGAAGGTAGAACCATTGATTTCCACGGTTTCGCCGTTATCCAGCTCGGTGACGCAGTCTTTTTCCAGCAGGTAGGGCGTCAGCACGATACTGCGGTCGTGCTCCATCCAGGGGTCCTGAATCTCATCATCCTCGCCCACGAGACCCACGTACATTTCATCATCTCCTACGGTCAGGGTATAGGCTGCCAGAATCAAAGGGGCATCCCCCAGCTCCCGCGACAGCGTTTCCAACGCTCCCCGCGTCTGGTTGATGAAGGACCGCCGGGTCACCAGCGCCTGTGGCTCCAGCCCGCACAGTGCCGGAGCAGGGGCTACCACGATTTCGGCGCCGTGGTCCAGGCAGTTGCGGTATTCCTGCACAATGGCGCGCAGGTTGTTAGAGAAATCACCAGCCAGTGGCGCAGTCTGAATGATGCCGACTTTTGTTATGCTTTTATTCATCAGAAGGTATGGGTTTCGGCTATATTGCCCTGAAATGCGAGAAAAGACAAGAATAAACTGTATTGCTTATAATAATTTCAGGTAGTGAACAGGGATATTGTTCACTACCTGATACTATATTACATAGAGGAGAGGAGGCGAATCAGGCCAGGGCCGCCTGCCAGTATGCGAGTCTGCGGGCGGTGTTGTCGGGGTTCGGGGCACCGGGGTTGGTGCGCAGCTCAAAAGCGCGGTTCAGGTTGAACACCTCGTGAACATCCTCGCCGTATTCGGGGGAGATTTCCTTGAATTCGTCCAGACTCAGTTCATTGAGCGGGGTGCCGGTACCCACGGAAACCGCCACGGCTTTGCCCACCAGCTCGTGAGCCTTGCGGAAAGGCACGCCACGGCGCACCAGATAATCGGCCAGGTCGGTAGCCAGGAGCAGGGGGTCGCTCACTGCGGCGGCGCAGCGCTCGGGGTTGATACGCATGGCGGCCACCATCTCGGCATTCACGCGCAGGGCCAGGCTTACCGTCTCGAATGAATCGAAAAGGGGTTCCTTATCCTCCTGCAAATCGCGGTTGTAGGTCAGCGGTAGGCCTTTCACCGCCACCATCACGCTCACCAGATTGCCGTACAGGCGCCCGCTCTTGCCACGGGTCAGCTCGCACACATCCGGGTTCTTCTTCTGCGGCATCAGGCTGGAGCCGGTGGTGTGAGCATCGCTCAGCGTGCAGTAGCCGAACTCTGCGCTGCTCCAGAGCACGAGGTCCTCGCTCAGGCGCGAGAGATGAGTGCCGATGAGCGAGAGGTCGAAGAGCGTTTCCATGATGTAGTCGCGGTCGGCAATGGCATCCATGGAATTCTCTGTCACGCTGTCGAAGCCCAGCTCGGCGGCAATGGCGTGGCGGTCCAGGTTGATAGTGCTGCCGGCAATGGCACCACTACCCAGCGGGCTCACATTCACCCGGCGGCGGCAATCTGCCAGGCGGGCGGCATCGCGCTCCAGCATCTCTACATAGGCCAGCAGGTGGTGGCCCACCGTCACCGGCTGGGCGCGCTGCAGGTGGGTGTAACCGGGAATACGCACCTCGGCGTATTGAGCAGCCTTCTGCACCAGTGCCCGCTGCATATCCTTGAGCAGTTCCAGCGTGGTGTCAATCTGAGCGCGGCAGTACAAGCGGGTATCGGTGGCCACCTGGTCATTGCGGGAGCGTGCCGTGTGCAGCTTGGCGCCGGGAGCGCCGATGCGGCGGGTCAGCTCGCTCTCAATGTTCATGTGCACATCCTCCAGCTTCATGCTCCAGCTGAAATTCCCTGCCTTGATATCGGCCAGAATTTCCTGCAACCCATTGGCAATGGCGTCAAACTCATCCTGCGTGAGCATGCCTGCCTTCAACTGCGCGCGTGCATGCGCAGTCGAGCCGGCAATATCGTGCTCATACAGTTTCCAATCGTACGATACGGATTCACCATACTCCAATACCAAATCTGCTGTCGGCTGAGAAAATCGTCCTGTCCACATAACGCGAAAAGATTACCACCATTTCCCCACATGTGCAAGCCGGAATGCTGCCATGCTGAGCTTGAACGCGCGACGATGTATTTCACACACTCTGACTGGAGTCAAAGGCATTCATGAGGTATGGGGCAAGATTGTGGAGATGACGCTTTTCTGCGTTTTGTCCTTAATAAGGATGATATGCTGAAAGAGTGTTATTTACTCGGTAAGGACAAGAAAAGCCTTTTGTCCTCCTCCTGCAGCAACTCATGATGTACTGTACGCGATGCCATCATGGGAACTGATGGGTGGGCGAATGTCATTCTTACCGGAGACGGGAATACTTTGACGTTAACGGTGAATGGAGTTTCCGCCTCTGTGGCCTATACTCCCGGAACAGACACCAAGCTGTCCAATTTTCAGCTGGGCAGTAGCTTTGGTGATGGAGAGCGTCGAGTGAGTGCAGATTTTGATGACTTGGCCATCTGGAATCGCGTCCTTACGGCGGGGGAGGTTAGCGCTCTGGCAGCGGGCGCGGCAGTCCCTGAGCCTGCTACGGCAACTCTGAGCTTGCTGGCTTTGGCTGGCTTGGCTGCTCGCCGCCGCCGCAAGTAATTTTCAATAAGATAAAAGCATATACAAAATCCTGCAAGGGGCTTCCTTGCAGGATTTTTTTGGAATGGGGGGGAGCCTAGCGCGCTCGCCAGCGGTCGAGGGCATTGAAGATACCGGCGAGGAGGGTGCCGGAAATGCTGTGCCAGACGCAGCAGATGGCGGAGGCAACGGCGGCTTCGGGCATGGCGGGGAAATGACGGCCTGCCAGCACGGTGGCCAGACCGGCGTTCTGCATGCCGACCTCGATGCTCAGGGTGCGGCGTTTGGGCCGCGGCATGCGGGTGATGCGCCCCACGAGGTAGCCGAGCATGTAGCCCAGGGAATTGTGCAGGAAAATGGTGAGGAAGATGAGCGCTCCGCTGGTAAAGAAGCTGGCTCCTTTGGCGGCGGTGACACCGCCCACGATGCACGCCAGGCCGATGACGGAGAGCCCTGGCATGATGCGGCAGAATTCCATATAGGCGGGGCGGTCGCCCCATTTGCCGTTGCAGATGGCGCCGATGGCAACGGGCAGCAGCGTGACAAAGAGGATGCTGCGGAACATGCCGTCGGCATCTACCTCAATGCTTTCGCCGGCGAGCCAGAGCATGAGCAGGGGAGTCACAAAAGGCGCGAGCAGGGTGGAAACGGTGGTCATGCCCACGGAGTAGGGCACATCTCCCTTGCAGAGAAAGCTCATAATGTTGCTGGAGACGCCGCCGGGACAGCAGCCTACCAGGATGAGCCCGGCAGCAATGCCGCGCGGTATATCAAAGCCCACGACCAGTGCCCAGGCCACCAGCGGCATGATGCTGAATTGCGCCAGCGTGCCGATGCCGATATCCAGCGGGCGTGCCGCCAGAATCCGGAAATCGGCCGGCCGCAGGGTCATGCCCATGGTGAGCATAATGAAGCCCAGCACCAGCGCCTGCACATCGCCCTGCACCCAGGTGAACAGCCCCGGCAGCACAAAGGCCACAGCGGCGGCGGCTATGACAAAGGGGGAAGTATAGCGTGATAACCAGGAGCTGATGCGTTGCAATAGTACCAACATGACAGACCCGGATTGTACGCCGCTTCTGCCGAATTGCAAGAGGTAATAACACGAAAGCGTGTCACCCGCATAGAATTTCCTTGCCAAGCGGGGGTGGGGTGCGTAGAATAGCCCGCGGTGTGCGTCGCGTGGCGTACGCATGCTCCGTGTCCAAAATTTTAACCGATTTTCACAACAATGGAATTCATTTCAGATTGCGCAGAGTCCCTGTCTCCGTCCCTCACACTGGCTGTGACCAACAAGGCCAAGGAGATGAAGGCCCGCGGCGAGCAGGTCTATGGCCTGGCCGGCGGCGAACCCGATAAGGATACCCCCGAGAACATCAAGAAAGCCGCTATTGAAGCCCTGAACAACGGTGCTACCAAGTACACCCCCTCCGTGGGTCTGCCCCAGCTGCGCCAGGCTATCTCCGACAAGCTCAAGAGCGACAACGGCCTTACCTACACCCCCGATCAGATTTGCGTGTGCAGCGGCGCCAAACCCGCTGTGTACACCGCTCTGCGTGCCACCATTTCTGCTGGCGATGAAGTGATTATCCCGGCTCCGTACTGGGTGAGCTATCCCTCCATGGTGGAGCTCTGCGGCGGCACTCCGGTATTTGTGGAGACCAAGGCCGAGAACGGCTGGAAGATTACGCCCGAGGAGTTTGAGAATGCCATGACTCCCCGCACGAAGATGATTATCCTGACCACCCCGCACAACCCGACCGGTACGGTATACACCGAGGACGAGCTGCGCGCTCTGGGCCAGATTGCCGTGGACGAGGATATTCTCATCATTGCTGATGAAATCTACGAGCACCTGGTATATGGCGACACCAAGCATGTCTCCATGGCTGCGCTGAGCGAGGAAATCTACAACCTCACCATCACCATCAACGGTTTCTCCAAGGGTTACGCCATGACTGGCTGGCGCCTCGGCTATTCCGCCGCCCCGGCTCACATTGCCAAGTACATCAAGCTTATCCAGGACCACACCGCCTCCAACGCCACCACCTTCTGCCAGTATGGCGCCATCGAAGCTCTTACCGGTGACCAGAGCTTTATCTCTGACCTGCGTGAGGAATATGACTTCCGCCGCCAGTATGTCTACAGCCGCCTGAGCGCTATGCCCAAAATCAAGGTGGTAGAGCCCAAGGGTGCATTCTACTTCTTCATCGATACCACGGAGCTTGGTATGGGCTCCCTGGAGCTGTGCGAGAAGTTGCTCGACCGCTACAAGGTGGCAGCCGTTCCCGGCATCGCCTTCGGCAACGACAACGCCATCCGCATTTCCTACTGCACTTCTCTGGACGTGCTCAAGGAAGGCCTGGACCGCCTCGAGGACTTCTGCAAGAAGCACTAAGTGCGGTAGAAATAATTCGAGATTTTTCCATTTCCCGGCGCAGGTGTCACCCCTGCGCCGGTTTTTTTCTCTTCTAAACCCGCTCTGTGGGCTTTATTGGGATGGATACCAGCAAATCCGGAACAGCTCCCGGAGCGCTGTGGAGATTTGTTTGAACCTTGACAATGAGTGGACTTATGCTAAAGTTCTTTTTGTGAAAATGCCCTCTCTTCGACGTGTGCTTGTGTTCTTGCTGGTTCCTCTGCTGCTGGGGGGAGCCCCGGCGCAGGCGTATGCCGCATACAAATCCAGAGTTACAAAATCGCGGGTTAACTCCAAGAAGAAATCCAAGTCCCGGAAATCGACTTCACCTCAGCCTGCGCTTTCAGCCCTGGGTGTTCCGGATGAGTTGATTGAGAAGATGGAGGTCGGGAAGCTTCTGATACCGGATACCGGTAATCTGTCTCCTTTCGATGTGCAGTTCAACTACGCCATGTGCGAGCTTGTTCAGGGAAAACGCGGCCCGGAGGATGTACGTATCAATGGCTATAATCTGCTCTGGCACGCCGTTATCAGCAATATGCAGCAGTGCGTGAGCTTCCTTATTAGCTGCAAAGCAGAGGCGAATGTGTACAGAAATGGAGAAAACTCCATGTATCGGGCTGCCCTTACGGGCAATACATCCATTATTGAGGCCTTGCAAGCCGGCTGTAATCCGCCTCCTGCGCCAGATGCAAGATGCCGGGGTGCGTGGAGAGGCGCAACCGGTATTCTGAAGCGTGCCGCCCAAAGCGGCAGCCGGGAGTGTTTTGATACCATTCTGAAGATGGTGGGCATACCGGTCGCAGAGCGCAATAACATGACCGTTATCGACAATGCCGGTATGAATGGGGATAGCGAGTTCATCGAGTATGTAGAAAGTAAGGGCTGGTCTATTCGCCCGAACGAAATGCTGCTGCGCGCGGCTGCTGGTAATAGGTCCGATGTGCTGAAGTATCTTGAAAAGCGCGGTGCGGATGTGAATTACATTGATCACTCCGGGTATTCTGTGCTTATGGCTGCGGCGGCGGGCGGAAACGAAAAAAATGTCAGCTATATTCTCAAAAAATTGACGTCTCCCGAAGAAACGGCTAAGCATAAGGCATGGACCGGGGATTCTGTTCTGCATTGCGCTGCGGCATCAGGAAATCCCAAGGTGATGTCTGCTGTGATGCAGCATGCTCCCGACATTAAAGATAGCATTTACTCCGGAAGTGTTGTGGAGAACGCTGCCGTTTCTGGTAATATTGAAGTGATTGATATGGCCTATGGTGCGGGTGGCCGAGTGGCGAGTGAAGCGCACCGGGCCTTGTGTGTGGCTGCACGATTCGGCCATTTGCCTGCGGTTATGCATCTGGTGAATAGCCTGGGTGCGCCGGTCACTGGCTCTTGCACCATGCGGGTGCAGCATGCCCGACCCTATGAGGATGTGCAGGGACGCTCGGGGGTAGTGGAGGTTGAGGAGACGACTCCACTGATGGCGGCTATTGCCGGTGGCAATATGGCGGTGGTGCAGTTCCTTGTTGACAGGGGAGCGGATTTAGAGGAGACGGCAGGCGAAGGTGCGGAGAAACTGACACCCCTGCGGGCTGCGGCGCGGCGAGGTCGTCCCGATATGATGGAGTATTTGCTAACCAATACTCAGGCCGCACACAAAAAAGATCCTGCTGCGCTGACTCAGGCCGCAGAAAATGGCAACCTGGCCTGTATCAGGCTGCTGCTGGCATACGGCTGGGATATCAACGCCAAGGACCCGGAAACGGGGCTGCGTCCGGTTGAGGCAGCTTGTTGTCGCGGTACGGATTCGCCCCATTCGGTCAATTGGTCTTACGATACGGGAACAACTCACGTTCCCTGTATTAAGTATCTGCTGGCCAAGGGGGCAAAAATGGATGGGCAGATTGCCAGTAATGGGATGACACTTGCTTTATCGCACGAGGTGCCGATGCTGGAAGAAGCTCATCTGATGAAAGATCTGGGTGGTCATGTGCCGAAGGAGGCGCAGCTGGCGGCGTTGCACCGCGTTGTCGAATTTGATGATAAGGGATTAACGTATGCGCTGCTGGGTGGCTTGGAGCCCAAAGCCGATGCCGATAAACGCAGAAGTCCGCTGTTCACGTCGCTGAATCTGGGTAATGGCGACTGCGCTCCCATCCTCATTCAAGCTGGAGAGAAACTGACCCGCGAGGAACATGAGTTCCTGATTCGTAACGGAGAGCAGCGAACCTTGAATCCACCCAAGTAACGCAATAGTGTGGATGTGCAGATGCGGTCATCATATTCCTGCGATTGCTCCGGAATGAGATAAAAGGCACACCCTGCGCCCGTAAAGATTACGCCCGCTGACTCACTCTGAACTTTACAGGGTGGGGGAAACATGCTACCGTGCTGCTTTCCCGGATATTTTTCACGTTATGAACAACCTTCTTTCCATCGAAGAACTGAGCGGCGATCAGATTTGTGAGTTGCTTGCCCTGGGCCACAAGCTCAAGGCCGAGCGTGGTTGCCACACAGAACAGCCTTTGGCCGGGCAGACCTGGGCGCTGATTTTCTCCAAATCCTCCACCCGCACCCGTGTGTCGTTTGAGGTGGGTATCTCTGAACTGGGCGGACGCCCCATGTTCCTTTCCACTCGCGATATCCAGCTGGGGCGCGGCGAGCCTATCAAGGACACGGCCCGCGTGCTGGGACGCATGATTCACGGCGCCATCATCCGCACTTATGACCAGCAGGATGTCGTGGACTTTGCCGATTACTCCAAGCTGCCCACCATCAATGCGCTTACGGATCTGGAGCATCCCTGCCAGATTCTGGCAGACCTGCTCACCATCGAAGAGCAGTATGGTGTGGGTTCCTGGAAGGATATGAAGATTGCCTTCATGGGCGATGTGGACAACAACATGGGCCGTTCCTGGATGTGGGCTGCCAAGCGCCTTGGCTTCACGCTGATGCTGGCCGGGCCGGAGCAGGCGCTGCCCAAGGCCGAAACGCTTGCGGCGCTTGATTGCCCGAATATCATCTGCACCACAGATGCCG
Source organism: Akkermansia sp. (assembly GCA_045657445.1). Taxonomy (GTDB): domain Bacteria; phylum Verrucomicrobiota; class Verrucomicrobiia; order Verrucomicrobiales; family Akkermansiaceae; genus Akkermansia. The sequence goes on from JAZOTC010000040.1 coordinate 15,355, forward strand.
CCGAGGCTGTGCGCGATTGCATGGTCATCAACACCGATACCTGGATTTCCATGGGCCAGGAGGCAGAGAAGGGCACCAAGGAAAAAGCCTTCTTCCCCTACCAGGTGAACGATGAACTTCTGAAGCTGGCCGCCCCCGGCCACATCGTGCTGCACTGCCTGCCGGCCTACCGTGGCTATGAAATCACGGATGAAGTGCTGGAGGCCAATGCCCCTGTCATCTTCCGTGAGGCTGAGAACCGTCTGCACGCCCAGAAGGCCGTGCTTTACACGCTGGCCAAAAGCCGCTGCAAGTAATGGATTACGAATCACGTATAGAGGAGCTTCTCGATGATATGTCCGTCTTTGAAGACTGGACTGAGAAGTACGAATTCATCATCTCGCAGGGGCGGCGTCTCCCGGCCATGCCGGAGAAATACCGCAAGAACTGCAACCTCATCAAGGGCTGCCAGAGCCGTGTGTGGGTGGGTACTGAAATGGAGGATGGCAAACTCATCATCCATGCCGATAGTGATTCCCTTATCACCAAGGGGCTTATTGCTCTCTTTATCCGTCTGCTTTCTGGGCTGACCCCGGCTGCCATTCTGGAGGCCGATTTGAGCAAGCTGGATGACTGCGGGCTGAAAGAGCACCTGGCTTCCACCCGTGCCAATGCGCTCACATCCATGGCTGCCACCATTCGCAAGGCGGCCGATGTGGCTTCCAAAACCTTCCTGCTGTGAAGAATACTCTGCAGAAAATCATTGAGCAACGCCTGGCCAAGCTGCCGCCGGAAACGGATGCTTTCCGTGTGTCCGATGGTGCGCCCTGGCCAGGGGTGTTCATTGATGCTCTTGCAGACCGCCTGCTGGTTTCGCTGCGCGATACGGCGCTTCCCCCGGCGCTCAAGGATATGCTCAAGGCTACCGGGCGCCCGGTGTATGTGAAGCGACTGGATAAGGATGTGAAAGAACCGCCGCAGTTCCTCTGCGGCCCGGAGTCTCCGCTCCGCTTTGTGATTCAGGAAAACGGGGTGCGCTACCTCATGGACATGGGGGCAGGGTACTCCCAGGGGATTTTTCTGGACCAGCGCGATAATCGCGCCGAGCTTCGCTCCATGTGCCGCCCTGGCATGAAGGTGCTCAACACCTTTGCCTACACGGGGGCTTTTTCCGTGTGTGCGGCCCTGGCCGGAGCCCAGACTACTACTCTTGACCTCGCGCAACCCTGCCTCAGCTGGTGCCGCGAGAATATGGCGCTCAATGACATTGACCCCGATGACCATTTCTTCTGCAAGGGGGATGCGCTGCATTGGATGGACCGTTTCGCACGCCAGGGACGCAAGTTCGATATCATCGTGCTTGACCCGCCCACCTTCTCACGCGATGAAAAGGGCCATGTCTGGCGCGTGGAAAAGGATTATGACCACCTGGTGAGCCTGGCTGCAGCCATTCTGGCACCCGGAGGGCGCATCCTTTGCTCCACCAATTGCCGCAAATTGACACCGTCGGCCTTCCGGCGCATGGTGTCGGCCGGAATTCCCTCCGCAAGGCTCATTTCGGTGCCTATGCCCTTCGATTTTGACGGCGAAGACTACTTGAAGTGCATCTGGGCACAGAATTAATTCCCTTTTTTCTACCCGCTATATTTTGGGGTGTGACCGGGTGCCTTCCACTATATACAGGCCTTTTTAAGAATGCTCCCCCAGCTTGCGGAATCCGCCTGTTTCAACGCTTTGCATCGGTGCTTAACTTTTCTTAAATGAGAAGCATTCTAAAATAGGCAATTTGAGCCAACTATACAATATGTAGTATATATGCTCGATTCTTTATTCTATATTTTGTGTAAAGAAAAGTGCGACCGTACGTGTTTTTTTTCTTGCAAAGTGGGATAGTGGGTGATAGAGTTGACCCCGTGCACCGCGCAGGGACCCGCCTGCCGGAACGCCCCGGTAAACGGGTTCCAGAAACTCTCTACAACCTCTACGCAATATGCCTGAAATCATCAAACGAAACGGTAAGCGTGAACGCTTCGAGGCCTACAAGGTACAGCAGGCCATCGAGAAAGCCTTCCACGCCTCTCAGGAGGAGTATAATCCTCTTGTATACGCCAATGTGCTGGATAAGCTGAAGCACGAAGAATATCTGCCTGTGGAAATGGTGCAGGACCGCATCGAAAAGGAACTGATGCGCGCCGGCGCCTACGACACAGCCCGCAACTTCATCAAATACCGTTTCCTGCACAAGCTGCAGCGCGAACAGATTGCCGGTCTTTACAAGGGCAACACCTGGGTTGATTGTAAGCAGACCATCGAGGAATATGTAGGTAACACGGACTGGCGTATCAAGGCCAACTCCAACACCACATACTCCAACGCCGGTCTGGTGAACAACACTGCCGGTAAGGTGATTGCCAACTACTGGCTCGACCAGGTATATACCCCGGAGGAAGGTGCCGCCCACCGCAATGGCGACTACCACATACACGACCTCGGCTGCCTCACCGGCTACTGCGCCGGCTGGAGTCTGCGCGCTCTGCTCAACGAGGGCTTCAACGGCGTGCGCAGCCGCGTGAACAGCCGTCCGCCCAAGCACTTCCGCGAGGCTCTGGGGCAAATGGCAAACTTCCTGGGCATTCTGCAGAGCGAATGGGCCGGTGCACAGGCCTTCAGCTCCTTTGATACCTATCTTTCCCCGTACCTTTTCAAGGACCAGCTGCCCTACAAGGCCGTGAAGAAGGCACTGCGTGGCTTTGTGTACAACCTGAACGTGCCCAGCCGCTGGGGCCAGAGCCCGTTCACCAACGTGACCATCGACTGGACGGTGCCCCGCGACTTGCGCGAGCAGACCCCCATGTCCGGCAACCAGCACATCTTCGAAGGTCTGGAGGACGAAAACCTGCTTGCCCTTGCCAAGGAACGCGGTGTGGAAAGCCTCACGGATCTGACCTACAAGCACTTCCAGAACGAAATGAAGATTATTCAGCGCGCGTTCTACGAGGTGCTTACCGAAGGCGACAGCACCGGCCAGCCTTTCACCTTCCCGATTCCCACGGTGAACATCACTGAGGACTTCGACTGGGAGGGCGAGAACGTGCCGCTGCTCTTCGAGAACGCCGCTAAGATTGGTTCCTCCTACTTCCAGAACTTTGTGGGTTCCCAGTACAAGTACGATGAGAACGGTAACAAGATTATCGACGAGGAAGCCTACAAGCCGGATGCCGTGCGCTCCATGTGCTGCCGTCTGCAGCTCGACCTGCGCGAACTGCTCAAGCGCGGTGGTGGTCTCTTCGGCTCTGCTGAAATGACCGGCTCCATCGGCGTGGTGACCATCAACCTGGCCCGCCTCGGCTACCTGTACAAGGGCAACAAGAACCTGCTGTACAGCAAGCTCGGCGAACTCATGGACCTGGCCAAGGACACCCTGGAGAAGAAGCGCGTGTTCATCAACACCCTCTACGAGCGTGGCCTGTATCCCTACACCAAGCGCTACCTGCCGCACCTGCGCAACCACTTCTCCACCATCGGTCTGAACGGCATGAACGAAATGCTGCGCAATTTCTCCAACGACACGATGAACACGGCAGAGCCGCAGGGCATCGCCTTTGCAGAGGAAGTGCTGCACTTCATGCGCGAACGCATTCGCGGCTATCAGGAATCCACCGGCAACCTCTACAATCTGGAGGCCACCCCCGCCGAAGGTACGACCCACCGCTTCGCCCGCGAAGACCAGAAGCGCTTCCCGGACATCATCCAGAGCGGCACCCCCGGCCACCGTTACTACACCAACAGCTCCCAGCTGCCTGCCGGCTACACGCACGACCTGTTCAAGGCTCTGCAGATGCAGGACAAGCTGCAGTGCTGCTACACCGGTGGTACGGTGTTCCACATGTACATGAACGAGGCCATTTCCTCCCCGGAAGCCTGCCGCGACATTGTACGCAAGGTGCTCACCAACTTCAAGATGCCCTACATCACGGTGACTCCGCTCTTCTCCGTGTGTGAGAAGCATGGCTACCTCCGCGGCCGCCACGACTTCTGCCCGCTTTGCGACCAGGAGCTTATCGACCGCGCCCGCACCGAGGAACAGCCTGAGCTGCCGCTCTTCTGATAAGGATATATTTAACCCCAAACCAATAGAAACAACACGAACATGAGCAACCCGGAAGTAAAACCCGTATACAAAACTGACGAGCAGATCCTCGCAGAGCATGCCGAGGAGCGCACCAAGTGCACCGTGTATACCCGCGTGATGGGCTACCACCGCCCGGTGGAAACCTTCAACGCCGGTAAGCAGGGTGAGTTCGAGGAACGCGCCCACTTCGAAGAGCCCTGCGGCTGTGGCTGCGACGCCATCCTCAAGTAATTCGCGTTGCGAACCATAGGTTATGCGTCACCCCGCAGATATCACCCCGCTTACCTTTCTGGATTACCCGAAAAAAGCGGCCTGTATCTTCTGGTACACCGGGTGTAATCTGCGCTGCCCGTACTGCTACAACCCGGAACTTGTTCTGAGTCATGGCGGTGGGCAGGATGAGATGGCTTTCCTCCGGGAGCGCGCCGGCTTTTTAGATGCCGTTGTGCTCTCCGGGGGGGAGTCCACCCTCAACCCCGATATTGCTGAAGTCTGCCGCGAAATCAAGAAACTGGGCTACCTGATCAAGGTAGATACCAACGGCAGCAACCCGCAGGTTATTCGTGGCCTGCTGGAAGAAAAACTCATTGACTACGTGGCTCTTGATAACAAGATGCCCTCCAACCGCAGTTGGAGACTTCCTGGCGGTAAACTCCTGTTTGAGCGCTACCAGGAAACACTTAAAACCCTTCTTCTCTACGGTGTGCAGCACGAGGTGCGCACCACCGTGCATCCCGATTTGCTGGATGAGGCCGATATCCTCCGCATGATTCGCGACACCCACGCCCTCGGCTACACCGGCAACTATTACCTCCAGTTCTTCTTTGAGCCCGACAAGGGAAAGACTCTCGGCAACCTGGAGCCCCCGAAGCGCCGCTATGATCGCCGCTTGCTCGATGATATGAGCCCGCTTACCATTGGCTATCGCAATTTCCCGGAGGACAGGTACCGCTGATAAACAGCCTGTTGTCGCATGGACACGTTGGCAAAATCTTTCCCGTATGAATTGGAGGGCATCTGCGTTGGCGTGGCAGATGGCGATTCTCTGCTGTTGGAGCTACCGGGCGGAGAGCGCGTGCGCGTCCGCCTGTTCGGCATCGACGCGCCGGAAAAAGACCAGGAGTTTGCCCTGCCTGCCCGCAAGAAACTGACGCGCCTGGTGTATGATAAACCCATCCGCGTGGAGGTGCAGGATATTGATAAATATGGTCGCTACGTGGGAAAGGTATACGCCGGTGCTCGCTATGTGAACCGCTATATGCTCAAGGAGGGGCTTGCCTGGCATTACCGCCACTACGCCGCAGATGACGAGGTCCTGACCGAGGCGGAGGCGCGCGCTCGTGCAGCGGGCAGGGGTATCTGGGCTTCCGAATCGCCTTGTCGCCCGCGCAATTTCCGCAGCGGAAATAGAAAGGAAGAAGAATGAGATTCGTTTCCCCGGTTATACTACTGGTTCTGAGCTCGCTGGTAATGAGTTCCTGCTCGTTCCATACCGCTGAACGCATGGCAGATTATGGTCGAGAGTACGATTGTGTTGTACTCAGAAAGGATTCACCCAGCTGGGTGGGGTATCGCACCCGCCCTGCAGCAGTGGTGTGTCAGAATGGGAAAAACCTTCCTGGATTCAGAGCGAAGACGGTTTATTTTCAGGGGGAGCGCAGCATGTATACGCGTCGGGGTGCAAGGATGATACGCCCTATGATGCTCGAACACGAACATGGAGCTAGTTTCACCCACGTTTCCGATGCCCCTGTCACCAAAGCCTATATTCATGGCGATGGACTTTGGCTAGGCTCCGGTGGCAGACAAGTCGCCTTATGGTGCTCGCCCCTGGAGAGTTTGCCGGAGGGTGTGGAAGCGTTGCCTGCGCTGGCTCGCGAAAAACTGGAACATGCCGGGCTGGATGAAGCTGTTCTTTCCACCCGTGATACAAGTCTGACCCCGCATGCCATCTGGGCCTATCCTCTGGCGGGTGTTTGTGCCATCGCCATAGATGTGCCGCTTTCGCTGATTTGTACCCTGCCGGTTGCCATCAGTCTGCCGTTTTGCGAGCTCTGCATCAGTGTCAGAGATGGTGTGTGTGATGTTGCCGCTCAGGTAGCGCCCCAGCAGCAGGAACCCGTTGTTGTGGAGGGGAAGTAGGATCTACTTATCGGCAGCATCCACTTTTTTCTTGAAGCGCAGGCGTGCCGGGTGATTCTGGAAGCGGGAATAGGCATCGCCCGGCAACTCAATCCAGATGTTGCGGTACCGGGATTGCGTATCGCCCCAGGCGGCATTCAGAAAATTCAATTCCTTGTTGTCTTTCTTGCGGTTGAAATCGTAGCTGATGCTTAAAACCTCCTCGCCCTTGGCATCCATGAGACTCAGCTTGTCAATTTGCAAATTCTTCCAGGGAATCATTATAACCGGTTTCTGGGGACAGAGGACGGTCTGCCAGCGCCCCTCTTCCTCATTCCACATGGCAGATGCCAGTTTTTCCGGTTTCATATCATCGCGCCTGGGGGCTGGTTCAGCCTGTGCCTGGGAGAGTAGCTCCATTACCTCCTTAAATGCCTTTTTGGAAAGCGGGCAGGGGGAAATCGGGTCAAGTTCGGCCCCCGTGCAGCAGCAATCGCCACGCTCGCGTACCCACGCAGCCTTCACTGCTTTCCCCAGCTGTTTCCTGAACCCTGCGAAATCTTCGTTGTGCTCCTTTACTGCTTCAGTATGCAGTTTCTCCAGATGCGTTTCATTAAACTGCATCACCTCCTGCATTACCCGGTTGTGCTGCTGTTGCTGCTGGTAGGTGCAGCTGCATAATCCCATCACTAAAAGAATGGAGCTGATATAAAGCGGTTTCATGGCCGTTTTGTGTTAAATAAATTAAATCTTGATGAATACTCGTTTTTTATAGAGGAACCAGCAAAGCCCCCAGATGAGCATGAGGGCCACAGCGGCATTGGCTACACGCTGCCAGTCGGCACTCAGGAACAGAGCCCAGGTCCCACTGAACAGACGGGCCGAGAGCGCAGGAAAGTCGATAATATGCACCAGCAGGTAGGCTACCAGGGAATTGAGCCCAATGACGCGGAAGGGTAAGACCCACTTCTGCAGCCCCGCTACATCGACAATGAGGTGCAGCATCGCCATGAGTCCGGCGCCTATACCGCCGCAGCAGAGTACAAATGAAGGAGTCCAGATACCCTTGATGATGGGCGTGGGCATAAAGTAACCCGCGGCAAAGAGTGCGCCCCCGGCAGCCAGCATGAGCAGGGCTCGTGATACCGCGTTTTCTATGTCGAGGAAAAGGCGCCCGGCACTGTATCCCAGCAGGCTCAGGGCTGAGGCGGAGAGTATGCAGAACGGCCCTTCCGGGTCGTAACTGCCACTGTGCAGCACACCGGGGCAGAGCAGAGCATCCACCTTGCTGTTAAAGCTGCCAGCCGGCGTGAAATTGCCACCTGTGTGTTGTGCTACCCCCACGCCAATGAGGATGAGCCCTGCAAGAATGACGCAGGGTACAACCCGCCCGCGGAACAGCAGGGTGATGCTGCCTGCCAGCGCTCCGGAAATACCGATGAGCCCCAGCACCGAGGCAAATCGCATCTGCTGCAAATCCCAGCTGATGATGCCGTTTACAAAGAATCCGAGAAAAACCAGGATGAGCGCGCGCTTCCAAAGCTTGAGCAGTATCTGCACAGGGCTTCTATCCATTTGCCGCAGGTGGGAAAAGCACATGGCCATGCCGGCGATGAAGACGAAAAGCGGGAATACGCAATCGTAGAGCCGCAGCCCTTCCCATGGCGCATGCCCCAGCTGTTCCCGGGCCTGTCGCCAGAACTCATTGCCGCTGTATATCGGATACAGCGCGTATACCAGCGCATCTATGCCCAGGATGATGAGCATATCCATGCCTCGCAGGGCATCCAGCGATGTAAGTCTCGCAGCGGGAGCTTCCATGCCCCATATCCTACCATATTTTCCCCTTTTTGACAAGTTCTGGTAAATAAATTAGAACTATTCCAAGAAAAAGCTTGAACAGGAGGGTGAGTTAGTGTATCTTAACTCCAACAACCCATAATTACATATCATGTTAGTAGGAAAACAAGCACCGGTATTCAAGGCAACGGCAGTGGTAGATGGCGAAATCGTGAATAATTTCAGCCTTCAGGACTATATAGACAAGAAGTACGTATTATTTTTCTTCTACCCGAAAGATTTTACTTTTGTGTGCCCCACAGAGTTGCTGGGGTTCCAGGCGGCGCTGTCTGAATTCGAGAAGCGCAACACGGTAGTGGTCGGCTGCTCCACCGATACGGAGTACAGCCACTGGGCGTGGTGCCAGAAGCCGCAGAGCGAGGGTGGTATCAGTGGTGTTACCTACCCGCTGGTGGCCGATACCAACAAGACTATATCCGAAGCCTATGAGGTGCTGGCCGGTGAGCGCTATCTGGACGAGAAGGGCCGCCTGCAGGTAACGGGTGAACTGGTCGCCTACCGCGGGCTCTTCCTTATCGACAAGAACGGCATTGTGCGCCACCAGCTGGTGAATGATATGCCGCTGGGCCGCTCTATCGACGAGGCTATCCGCATTGTGGATGCCCTGCAGCATTATGAGCAGTACGGCGAGGTGTGCCCGCTGGGCTGGCACCCGGGGCAGGAAGCCATGAAACCCACACATGAGGGAGTGGCTGAGTATCTGGGCTCGCATGCTGCGAACTGAGCCGCGATTCTAAAGCCAAAAGAAAGAGCCTGAGCGAGATGCTCAGGCTCTTTTGTAATCTGCAAGGGAAATAAATACCTAGTCTAGGAAGATTTCGACCTCCGAAGGCTTGAACTCGTAGGCACCGGGGGTGAGAAGCCCCAGGAATGGCAGCGCAATAATTGAGCCGCCCACAATATCCAATGCTCCCAGAACAGAAATCGAGCGTTGTAAGATGATAGTTTCGCTCTTTTTACCCCGTTCTGCGGTGATGACAGCTTCGAGTTCACGGGGGAGCTCCACCTGGGCTCTCCCGGTGCCTGCTTTTTCGCCGTTTACATAGATGATGGCATCGGGGTTATCCACGGTAATCTGCACAGACTGCGTGCGGGGACCGAAACTGGAGCACCCCGCCAGTGCTGCTGTGCAGAGCAGAGCCATCGCTCTCTTGACAAACGGAGAAAACATGGTGTTAGTAAACGTCCTTCTGGTAGCGCTTGGCGGCCTTCATGTCTGCCAGGTAGGCAAGGGCCTCTTCCTCGCTGCGGTTGCCGTACTTCGCGATGATGGCGAGCAGAGCTTTTTCCACGTCCTTGGCCATGCGGTTGGCATCGCCGCACATGTAGAAAGCGGCACCCTTTTCGAGCCACTGCCACACTTCTTCGCCGGCCTGCTCCATGAGGTTCTGCACGTAAATCTTATATGCCTGGTCGCGGCTCCATGCCACGGAGAGCTTGAGTTTGCCACTTTCCACGAGCGGGGCAGTTTCGTCCTCGTAGCAATTATCGGTAGCCTGGTAGGGGTTGCCGAAGAAGAGCCACATGGGGCCAGCGGCGTTGTCGGCCACGCGCTGCTGCCAGAAAGCTCGGAACGGTGCAATACCGGTGCCGGGACCCACCATGATAATGGGGGTGTTTCCATCCTCCGGCAGGCGGAAGTTCTTGTTGCAGTGGACGAATACCTTTACCTTGTCGCCGGGCTGGATGCGGTCGGCCATGAAGGTGGAGCATACGCCACCGCGCTTGCGGTCGTTAGTGGTGTAGCGCACGGCGCCCACGCACAGGGAAACCTGACCCGGCACGGCATCCGGGCTGGAGGCAATGGAGTACAGACGCGGGGAAATCTTGCCCAGGATGCTCACAAAGGCAGCAGCATCGGGGAAGGAGGCCTTGCAGCAGTCGCAGGTGGCGAGGTCGAGCACATCGCGGCCCCAGCAGAAATCCTTGAGGGCATCTTTATCTGCCAGAATGGCAGCAAGTTTCTCGCTGTTGGCCACGGCATTCCACTTGGTGAGCATGCCTTTCTTGAGGTTGGTGATATCGTAGCTGGAGATAAGAGCCTCACGCAGCGGAGCCGTTGCACCATCGGGAGTCGGAACCTCAGCCGTGGCATCAAGACCCAGGGCGGCGATAAGTGCATCCACCAGGGCAGGGTCATTGCAGGGAATGACGCCCAGGGCATCACCCGTGGTGTAGGTGAGGGCGGAGCCTTCCAGGGAGTAGTCCACATGGATGGTTTCTTTGGCGCTGCCGGGCTTGGTAACAGAGCGGACTCCCAGCACTGTGGCCGGGAACGGATTCTTCATGCTGTATGGTTCCATTGTTTTCAGAAAACAGTTGTTTCGGTTGCCCTTAAGTCTGCCGGATAAGGCCTGTCATGTCAAGGAAAATCGCCGCGCACGCGCCACTTGGGGCGGCTTCTTCGCTTCCTGCCTGAGCGGAGGTCGTTTTTTCTACGCCTCAGACAACAATATCTGCGAGCTTGCAGGCTTTAGGCTTGTTTTTTTGTGTTGAGTATGGCAATATACAGGCCGCAACACGCGTGGGTGCTGCAGGAGAACGAAATCATCATACCCCCTCACATAGGAGCCATGATTCGCATATACACGCAGACGGAGAATGGAATTTCCCGCACGGTAGGCCTGGATGAGCAGGAAAACCGCCGCGGGGATGTGTTCTGGATTGACCTTCTGACTCCGGATGCCGAGGAGCTGAGATATGCGGAGTCTCTTTGCCGCATTGAGATGCCCACCAAGGACGAGATGCGGGAAATTGAGGCTACCTCGCGTCTGTATTGCGAGGACGGTGGCCGTTTCATGACCACCACGGTGCTTTCCCGCGTGGAAACGGATGAACCCATCATCTCGGAAATCACGTTTATTCTGAAGAGCAAGTTGCTCATTACCATCCGCCACACGGACTCGTATTCCTTCCGCGTATTTTCGCACCAGTTGCTGCGCATGAGCCAGACAAACCGCGATCTGGTATTCATCGGGCTGCTGGAAACACTGGTAGATCGCCAGGCCGACGTGCTGGAACGCTTCGGTACCGATTTGGATACACTTTCCAAAAAGGTATTCGGCACCCACCACACCCGCCGCAAGCAGAAGGTGGAAGACCCGGATACGGATGACCTTCGCGATGCGCTGGAGGAACTGGGACGAGTGGGTGACCTCATTACCCGCCAGCGAGATGCCCTGGTGAACCTGCTGCGCCTCATCACCTATGCCGGCAACGAGGAGAGCTGCCTGGGCGAGGATAATCTGTATATGCCGCTGCGCTCGGTTTCCCGAGACGTGAATTCGCTTTCGGAATACGCTGCATTCCTTTCCAACAAGATTAACTTCATGCTGGATGCCGTGCTGGGGCTTATCAACATTGAGCAGAACGATATTTTCAAAGTGTTCACCATCATGAGTGTGGTATTCCTGCCGCCCACGCTCATTGCCAGCATGTTTGGCATGAACTTCAAGTTCATCCCCTTCCTGAACACAGATTGGGGTGTGTGGGTATCGGTGGTGCTCATGGTGCTTTCCGGCGCGCTGCCGCTCATCATTTTCAAAATTAAACGCTATATCTGACCATGATTCCCATTCGCAAGGTTGTTACCCCGGACCAGGAAATTTACAAAGCCGATATCCTCATTGAAGCTCTGCCGTACCTGCAGGCCTACCGCGACCAGACCATCCTTATCAAATTTGGCGGGTCGGCCATGGATAACCCGGATCTGGTCAAGTCTCTGATGCGAGATATCGTGGTGATGGAGACCATGGGCCTGAATCCCGTGGTGGTACACGGTGGTGGCAAGGCTATCTCCAAGGCCATGGCCGATGCCGGTCTGGAGGCCCGATTCGTGAATGGTCTGCGTGTGACCACGCCGGAGGCTATCGATATTGTGGAGCGCACGCTCAGCGGCACCATCAACCCCGGTCTGGTGGAAATGATGCGCGGCCATGGTGGCAAGGCTGTGGGCATTCCCGGTACTAATGTATTCGTGGGTGAAAAGATTATGGAAAAGGACGCCGAGGGAAATCCGGTGGATATCGGCATGGTGGGCAATGTGATTGGCTGCCAGCTTTCCCGCGTGAAAGAGGCTCTTTCGCTGCAGCTTACTCCGGTGATTTCTCCGCTTGCCCGCGAGCTGGGTACGAATCATTCGCTGAATGTGAACGCCGACCTGGCCGCAGCTGCGCTTGCCCGCGAGCTCAAGCCGGTGAAGCTGGTGTATATTTCTGATGTGCCCGGTCTCATGAATGACCCGGCAGACCCCAGCACCATCATCCAGAGTATCAACCGCAAGGAAGCCTTTGAGCTTATTGAGCAGGGAATTATCTCCGGCGGCATGATTCCCAAGGTGAAGAGCGCTGTGGATGCCCTGAACGCCGGCGTGCGCAAGGTGCACTTCATCGATGGCCGCCTGCGCCACACCCTGTTGCTCGAAATCTTCACCCCCGAGGGTATCGGCACAGAGATTGTGCGCGAACAACGATAAATTTCTCCGGTATCCGACGTGAATACACCCGCCTCCATCGGTATTCTCTCGCCCACACGCTCAACAGCGTGTCTGCTGGCGCTGCAACAGCTGATGGATGCCTGCGCCGCCGCCGGGCTGAATGCGTATGAAATGGGGCGCAATACTGAAAACGACCCCATCCTGGGACGCCCCGAGCTGATTCTCTGCCTGGGGGGCGATGGCACGATGCTTTCTGCCGCCCTTGGCGCCAGCAGCACGGGTGCTATCATCGGCGGCATCAATATGGGCCACCTGGGGTTCCTGAGCGCCTGCGGTCGCGAGGAAATTGACCTGCTGGTGCAGGCGCTTGCAGAGGGAAGCTACGAGGTGGATGAACGCGCCATGCTTGAAGTGCGCAAGTTCGACGCCTCCGGCCAGGAGGCTGAGCGCCGCTTTTATGCGCTCAATGAGCTTTCGCTCACGCGTGCCCAGACGGGCAAGATGATTGATGTGGATGTGGAGCTGGATGGCAAGCTGCTCAACCGCTACCACGCAGACGGTATTCTGGTGGCCACGCCCACGGGATCCACAGCATACTCGATGTCGGCAGGGGGGCCGCTCATGTGGCCCACGGCCGGTGTGACCTGCCTGACTCCCATTTGCCCGCACAGCCTCACCAGCCGTCCGATTGTGTTGCCGGATTCCGTGGAAATCACTCTGCGTCCGCGCGAGCGTCGCGGTCGCTCCGGGGAATCGCTTATATTCTCACTGGATGGGCGCAATACCTATCCTATAGCCCTGAACGAGACACTGCGCATCTGCAAGGCTCCTCATCCGCTGCGCCTTCTGAACCTGCCGGGCAGCGATTACGCCGCCCGCCTGCGCGCCAAGCTGCGCTGGTAAATTTATTGATGCCGCCGAGGAGAAAGCAGAAGCATCGTCAGTTGCAGCATCCAGCCGAATGGCGGCAGGAAGAAGCTTAACGAGCAGATAATCAGCTTGGGCATGACGGCAAAGCCGATATCATTCAGACGCCGCCACATGGCACCGACAAAGAATGACATGAGCAGCAAGTGAATGCTTACGGTGAAAAGCAGTCCTCCTGCTATACGGACAGGTTCCCAATCCTTGCCGAACACAAGGTAATTGACCGCTGCGGCCAGGAATGGCCAGATTTTGGGCAGCAGGTAAACCCAGAGCCAGTAAGTGAGAAAATCCCGGCGGCTGAGATTGCCGCGGAAATTGTAGAGTCTGGCAAAGGCGTTTTTCATGATTAGACGATGAGCATGCAATCGCCGTAGGAGAAGAATCGGTAGCGCTGCTCTACAGCCTGGCGATAGGCTTCCATGATGAGGTCCTTACCGGCAAAGGCACACACCAGCATGATGAGTGTACTCTGCGGCAGGTGGAAGTTGGTGAGCAGTGCGCCTACCGTCTTGAACTCGTAGCCGGGGTAGATAAAGATATCGGTATCCCCACTGGTGGCGGGCAGGGGAGTGCCGTGACGGGTGGCCAGGGTTTCCAGCACACGTACACTGGTGGTGCCCACGGCCACTACGCGCCTGGCTGCGGCAATGGCATCAGCTGTTTCCTGCGGCATCACGAAACTTTCGCGGTGCATGTGGTGGTCGGCCACGTTCTCCACCTTCACCGGTCGGAAGGTACCCACCCCTACGTGGAGGGTCACGAAACTGTGCGGCAGAGAGTTGAGAATCTCCGGGGTAAAATGCAACCCTGCGGTGGGGGCGGCAATGGCGCCCTCGTGTTCGGCGTAGATGGTCTGGTACCGTTCCTTATCCGCGGGTTCGCTTTCGCGGTTCATGTAGTGCGGCAGCGCCAGACGGCCGTATACTTCCGGATCCACAAATTTATCCCAGCGGATGTAGCGGTAGCCTTCGTCATCGATGCTTTCGACGGTTCCGGTGGCATCGCCCACCTGGACCGTGCGGCCCACTTTCATTTTCTTGCCCGGGCGCACCAGGCATTTCCACACGAGTTCCTGAGCCAGGCCTGCGCGCACGAGTTCGATGCTGCCATCGTTGCTGAAATAGCGGGCGGGCACCACCTTGGTGTTGTTCAGCACAAAGTGGTCACCGGGCTGCACGTATTCCAGAATATCATGGAAATGGCGATGCTCAATGAACCCGGTATCGCGATGCACCACCAGCATGCGACTGGCAGCGCGATCCGGCAGCGGTCGGTCGGCTATCAGTTCCTCCGGCAGGTGGTAATCGAAATCAATGGTGCGCATAGGCCGGGGCGTATCAGCAGGGGAAAATCTCGATGCGGCGCAGCACTTCATCGCGGCCGAGGGTCTGCATGACAACATCGATGCCGGGGCCGGCGTGGCAGCCGGTAAGTGCCATGCGCAGCGGGAACATCATCGCCCCCACCTTCACGCCATTGGCCTTGGCCAGCGGTTTCACAATCTGGAAAGCGGCTTCGCCGCTCCACTCGGGCAGCTGGCTGGCCTCTGCCACAAAGAGGTTAAGCATTTCGCGGGCGTTTTCCTGAAGTTTTGCCATGGATTCCTCCTCGTACTCCAGTGTCTGAACCCACTTCACCCAGGCCGGGGTCTCGCTGAGCAACTGCACCTTGGTCTGCACAGAGGGCAGCAGCTCGCGCAGCTGGGCGGTGTCTTCCAGCCCACCCTTGGTGCAGAAGGGCATGGCGAGCTCCACAAACTTCTGCGGCTCCAGACGCATGATGTGCTGCTGGTTCATCCACTTGCACTTGGTGATATCGAACTTGGCGGCAGCGCGGTTCACGTTCTCCAGGGAGAAGAGGTTGATGAGTTCGTCCTTGGTAAATACCTCATCATCGCTCTTGGGACTCCAGCCGAGCAGGGCAATGAAGTTCACCACGGCATCGGGCAGGAAGCCTTCCTCCGGGTAGTTGCCCAGCTGGGCGCCTACATCGCGCTTGCTCATCTTGGAACCATCCGGGTTCTGGATGAGCGGAATGTGGGCATACACCGGGGGCTCCACGCCGAAGGCATCAAAGAGCTGCAGGTGTTTGAAGGTGTTCATAATGTGGTCTTCGCCGCGGATGACATGGGTGATTTTCATTTCAATGTCATCCACCACATTGACGAGGTGGAAAATATAGGAACCATCGGTGCGCTTCACCACCATGTCCGGGTTGATATCCACGTTGTTGTAGTCCACGGAGATATCGCCGCATACCATATCATGCAGGGTCATGACGCCCTCACGCTTGAAGCGGAAACGCCAGACTGTCCCCTCGCTGGTGCCGGGGATTTCATCGCCATTCTTATCGCGCTTGTTCGGAGCGGGGCATTCGTACACACGCCCCATATCCACGAGCTTCTGGAAGTAGCGGTCATAGATATCCTTGCGCTGGCTCTGGAAATAGGGGGCGTAGTCGCCGCCCTTGCCTTCGCCTTCATCCCAGTCCAGCCCCAGCCAGCTCATGCCGGTGAAGATAGCCTTCATGGCATCTTCCACATGGCGTTCCTGATCGGTATCTTCAATGCGCAGAATGAAAGTGCCGCCCATTTTACGGGCAAAAAGGTAATTGAATAAAGCCGTGCGGGCGCCACCGATGTGCAGATAGCCGGTGGGAGACGGTGCGAAGCGTGTACGTATAGCCGTTGTCATGCGCGCGTTATACACCGAAAAGGCGAATTTAGCAAGTCAAATATGAGACCTACTCGTAAAATACGCGCGGTTGTAAGCTATATTTTGACGAAAATTCTATGCTTGTAGAGCAACAGGCAAAGTAGCCATGCAAGCAGGAAGTAAGCACCCCATGAGGTGAATGTCTGCCATTGAGGCGCTACAAACTCTGAGATAGTTCCGCTGAAAATGCGTGCGGTCAGGTGTCGGAACTCAATGATATGTGTTACCAGATAGATGAATAACGCATTGCATCCGATTACTTTGAACGGCCATGCCCAAATGGTGAATTTGCAAACATCGGCTATCAGATGCATGATTCCCATGAGAATGGCTCCAATGCCACCGCAGGTCAGCACGAAACAGGGTGTCCATATTTTCTTGATGCAGGGGCCCGTCATGCCGATGAGAATTAGCGCTGCTCCTGCCGCCACGAGTATCAGGACACGTTTGGGGGCACTGATGGCGGTGGAGAAGACTCGCCCGCTCAGATATCCGCCCAGTGCCAAGGCTGTTGCGGAAAGAATGCAAAGCGGCCCCTCCGGGTCAATGCTTCCCTCATGCAGTTTGCCGGGGCATAATGTGGCATCTACCGTTGCGTTGAAGCAGCCTGTGGGTGTCATGTTCCCGCCCAGATACTGCATCAGAAAGACACTCAGCAGAATGGCTCCGGCTCCCAACGCAATGGCCCAGGTTTTACGCAGCAGTAATACTAAACTGCCGGCCAACGCTCCTGATATACCGATGAGCCCCAGCACGGAGGCACAGCGCATTTTATCGGCATCCCACAAAATGGGTCCATTGACCAGTAGCCCTAAAATCACCAACAACGCGGCGCGATACCAGAAGTGCCACAGTAGTTTACCTGTGCCGGCACCACAGCCTCCCCTCTTGCGTACGGAAAAGTTCAGGGAAATGCCTGACAGGTAAACGAAGAGTGGAAAAATGACATCATACACGCGCAGCCCCTCCCAAGCTTCGTGTCCCATTTGGTAGCGCACTTCTGCCCAAAAATCATTCGGGCACGGAGTATGAATGGAGGCAAGCACCCCGCTCAAGCCGATGATGAGAGCGGTGTCCATTCCGCGCAGAATGTCCAGTGATTCCAGCCGTTGGTTATTGGTGGCCATGGCGTTGTTTAGGAAATGAGGCTACCGGCGGAAAGGGCGAGCAAGTACAGAATGAGGTGCAGCGAGGCTAAGCCCAGCAACACATTCATGCGCTTATCTGCCGGGGTGCGGGTGATTTTCAGTAGAATAACACCACCGCAGAGAATGGCCGCCAACCAGCAGAGGTTCTAGTTCACATCCGGCAGGAAAACGGCGGTTTGTCGCAGGGTGGCGTAAGGCGCAATAAGGAAAGCCATGGCCAGCCCTCGAGCACGCTTATCGCCGATGCGCACGGCTAGGGTATTTTTACCGGTGGTGGCATCTTCCTTGCGGTCGCGGATGTTGTTGATTTCAATCAGGACGCAAGAGAGGAGCCCGCACTGGATTCCAACGATGAATGCAGCCGCATACATATACAGGAAGAAATCTGTGTATATGAAACCCACTTGCACATATACCGTACCCATGACGGCAATTAAGCCGAAAAATAAAAGCACGAACAATTCGCCCAATCCTTTGTAGGCAAGAGGATATGGACCGCCGGTGTAGCAATAGGCGCACAGCATGCTCGGTATACCGATGGCAATGATGGGCCAGCCTTGTGCCTGAATAAGTGGTATGGCAAATGCTGCTGCCAATGCTAAAAAACCGGCTCCTGCAATTTTAACACTGCGCGAGGAAAGTTCTCCGCTGGCTGTAATGCGTTTAGGCCCTTGGCGTTTTGTGGTGTCGGCCTTTTTGTCGGAATCCAGCGAATCGTTGAATAGATTGCAAGCAATTTGTATGCAGACGGCACTCAGCAGCGTGTATACCGCTAATACCCAATTCAATTCAATGGCTTGCCATTGTGTGAACTCTGTGTGTATGCTGTGTTGGTATTTCCATACAATCATGCAGCCCGCCCATACGGCCACAATGCCGGCGGGCAGGGTTTTGGGGCGTGTTGCAAGAAGCAGTGCTTTAAGTGTTTTTATCATTTTTTGCGGGGGTATTTGCGGCGACCTCCCTGTGCCTTACGAAAGGCATCGAACAGGGAATCCAAACCGCTGTTTTTGATGAGTAAAGTTTGTTCCATGAGTTTACCGAGTTTGCCTTTGGGCCAACCTCGTTGCCAGAACCAGTCCAGATATTCCGTCGGCAAGTCCATCAGCGGGCAGCCGTCCGGCGGGAATTTGTCCGGGCCGTACATACCGAAAGGCATGCAGGTGCCGGCTATATCTGCCAACAAGGTGCGCAATTCATCTGCGCTCGGTATGGGGGCATCTTGCATCAGTCTTTAATGCTCCAGCCGATTTCCTCTCCTGCATACATGGGTACCACCTGCTGACCGAAGCTCCGGTATGATGCGGGTACACTCATGGGTACATCGTGCAGCGTTACTTGTTTTGCTACCGGTGTAAGACCATGAATTCGGCAAGCGTTGCCGCTGATGAAGTTTTGAAGGTGCGCAAGGGCATTATTCGCAGCAAAGATTTCTGCTAACTTCGGCAAGGCCAAGGGGGCTGTGAACACACCGGCTGCACAACCGCATGCTTCCTTGTTGCAGCGAGGGTGCGGAGCGGAATCGCTGCCGAACATGAGTCGCGGATGCCCGTTCAGCGCTGCTTGCAGCAACGCATCTCGGTCGCCCGGGCGCTTGGCAATGGGTTTGCAGAATAAGTGAGGTTTAAGAGCGCCACCTGCTACGTCATCCAATGTAATGATGAGGTGTTGTAGGGTGACGGTGGCACAAAGGTTTTCAAACTCATCCAACAAATCCAAGGCTGCTGCGGTGGTGATATGCTCCATGCAGAGTCTTAACTTGGGGTATTTTTGTGCCAGTGTGCGATATACACTCAGAAACTCAGCCTCGCGATCCATGACAAAACCATGGCTTTCACCATGCACCAGCAGGGGAATATCCATTTCTTCCATCATTTTGAGTGTGCTTTCTGCATCGGCTAGGTTGGAAACGCCACCCTCGCTGTTGGTGGTAATACCGGCGGGGTACAGTTTAAAACCGAAGAACCCGGGTGTTTCTTTTGCCAGCGTGAGCTGTTGTTCCGTTTGGCGAGTGAAGAAGAGGGTCATGTATTTGCTGAACATGGTGTTTTGCCCCATGGCGGCACTGATGCGCTCAGCGTAGGCTACCATGGCTCCCGGATCCGTTACGGGTGGTACGAGATTGGGCATGATAACGGCTCCTGCAAAATCAGAGGAAAGTGGGGCTACCAATTTCATCATGTCACCATCTCTGAGGTGCAGGTGCATATCTAAGGGAGAGTTCAGCGTAATTTCCATGCCCGTATTGTACCAGAAAGTTGCCGAGCTGTCCAACGCATTTAGCGTATATCGGTGCAAATCTGAGTTGCTGTACAGGTTATCGCAAAAATAATAGAATTTTTGCCATATATTACTTGGCTTTTTGGGTAGAAAGGTGTAGAATGCAGGGCGATGAGAAGACCTCCTATTCCCGGGTTGGTGCTGGCAGACGGATGGCTGGCACCGTATGAGCGTGAAATTAAGGCTCGCATGCGTTTGTATGACGGGCAGTTGCAACGTATATGCCGCCGATATGGCTCTTTGCTTGAGTGTGCCAACGGGCATGCTCGCATGGGCTTTAAGCGCGACACCTCTACCGGTGAATGGGTATACAGAGAGTGGGCGCCCGGGGCTCGTGAACTCTACCTCATCGGTGATTTTAATGGCTGGAACCGCCGCAGCCATCCTATGGCTATGGGAACGGACGGCGTGTGGGAAATTCGCTTGCCTGCCGATGCGTTGATGCATGGGCAACATGTAAAAGTGCATGTGGTGGGTGCTGATAATCAGGGGAAAGACCGCATGCCTGCATGGATTCGTTACACGGAGCAGGATGCTGCCACCTATGATTACAGCGGCATCATTTGGGAACCTCAGGAACCCTACAAATGGAAGAATACCCGCTGGAACCCTGCCAATGTTAAAACTCCGTTTATTTATGAAACGCATGTCGGCATGGCCGGTGAGGAGGAGCGTATTCACACCTACCGCGAGTTTGCCGAGAATGTGTTGCCCCGCGTGAAGAAGCTGGGTTATAATGTTATTCAGCTCATGGCGGTGCAGGAACATCCGTACTATGGTTCATTCGGCTACCATGTTTCCTCCTTCTTTGCTCCTTGCAATCGCTTCGGCACCCCGGAGGATTTGAAGTATTTAATTGATACGGCTCATGGTATGGGAATTGCTGTGCTGTTGGATGTAGTGCATTCCCATGCCGTCAAGAATGAGGCAGAGGGCTTGAACAACTTTGACGGCTCCGGTGGTCAGTATTTCAAAGCCGGTGAGCGCGACAGCCGTCACCCTGATTGGGATAGCTGCCTGTTTGATTATGGCCGTAATGAGGTGATTGAATTCCTGCTGAGTAACCTGCGTTATTGGCTGGAGGAGTACCGCTTCGATGGCTTCCGGTTTGATGGCGTCACCAGTATGCTCTACCTACACCACGGCCATGAGCCCTTCACGGATTTGGGCTGCTATTTCAACACTATGGTAAATGTGGATGCCGTTACCTATCTGCAACTTGCCGCTTCTCTGGTGCAGCAGGTCAGCCCCGGTGCGTTTGCCATTGCTGAGGATATGTCCGGCATGCCCGGCTTGTGCCGCCCGATTGATGAAGGCGGTTTTGGCTTCACGCATCGCTTGGCCATGGGCCTGCCTGATTATTGGATTAAGCTGCTCAAAGAAAGAAAAGATGAGGAGTGGAGTGTGGGTGATATTTGGTATACGCTCATTAACCGCCGCTATGGTGAGCCCAACATTGCATACGCCGAGAGCCATGACCAAGCCTTAGTGGGCGACAAAACCATTGCATTCCGCTTGATGGACGCGGAGATGTACACCCACATGAGCTGTTCTACCCCCAGTTTGGTGGTAGACCGTGGCATGGCTCTGCACAAGATGATTCGCATGGCTACTCTTGCTGCCGGTGGTGAGGGGTGGCTCAACTTCATGGGTAATGAGTTCGGACACCCGGAATGGATTGACTTCCCGCGTGAGGGTAACGAGAATTCTTACAAGTATTGTCGCCGCCAGTGGAGCTTGGTAGACAATGATTTATTGCGCTATCGCTTCTTGAATGAGTTTGATTGTGCTATGGTCAAGGTGGCTCAGGAGACTGATTTACTTGCAGCTGCACCCGCGCGTCCTCTGAACATGGATGAGAAGAACCAGGTGATGGCCTTTGAGCGTGGCGGCTTGGTGTTTGTATTCAACTGGAGTGGCTCGGCTGCTATCCCGGATTACAAATTCCCCGCACCCTCTCATGGCGAGTGGCGTGTGGTGCTGGATTCTGATGAGCTGCGATTTGGCGGTTTCGGCAGATTAGATCACAGCATGAATCACTTTACGGATAAGTGTCAGAACTTATCACTCTATCTCTTGCCTCGCACGG
>JAZOTC010000041.1:0-164750 GCA_045657445.1 Akkermansia sp.
ACGGGCCCTCACCCCCGCAAAGCGGGGGCAAACCGCGTTGCGGTTTGGCTAGCCGCCCTTACAGCCGTCGGGCGTCTTGTCGGACGACAGGTCCCGCGAGAGTAGATAGCTGCCAGGGTAAATGAAGCCCCGAAACCGAAATGGTTTCGGGGCTTCTTCGTTTGCGGGCGAAGCGCGCAAATTTCGTCCGAACGCAGTGAGGATTTCGACCGGGCAGCGACCGGATTTCGTCCAGCCGCAGGCTGGATTTCGTTCCCAATGGAGCAAGGAATATGATTTACCCAACCATTGGGAAAAAGCAGCCCAGGGTTACCACGGAAACGAAATCCGGCTTACGCCGGACGAAATCCACGCAAGGCGTGGACGATATCGCAGCGTACCGCTGCAACGATATCTGCTGCCGGTGCAGCAGACGGTGGGGGGGCGAGCAGGGCTCGCGAATTTCGAACACCCTGATATTCCTGCTTGTCTAACAGATTGTCTGTGTTAAAATAGGGATATGAAGAAGCGTGTGATTCTGATTCTTTCATCCTTGCTGGTACTGGTCTATCTTGGCTGGGCTTTATCGCCGCTGTGGAAACCCGTGGTGTATGGGTATGCTCCGGGGGTTGTTGTTAATTTCGTTAGTTATGACAGCGGCCCTTCCGGACCGGCTGGTAAGGTGGATTTTATGCCGTCTGGATTTGAATTGTCGGATGGCGTTGAGATTGGTTATGGGTTTACGCCATGGTGGGGAGAGGATGTGGATACCCATTTCACATTTGATATGCCGCGTTATGGAAATGAACACGAGGTGCGGATGCGGATTAATTCCGATACCGGAATTGTGGGTGCTATTGCGTGGGATAAGCAGATGGATGCAGACCCGATGTCGTATACACAGAGCGGGCTGTCACCCCGGGAGTGGGCTGATGCTCAGGGGCTGGAGTGGTTGGAGCTTTCCTCTGGTGAGGAATGGGTGGTTTCGCTGAAGGAAAAATCAGAGCACCGGATTTTGCTGGTGTGTGAGGTGAAGCTGAAACCGGAAGCCCCGGCAGGCAGACAACCTTATATTCTGCTGGGGGTGCGTATGCAACTCAAGGAAGCCGCAATAGAGGAAGGGCGAAAATGTATACCCGCCGGGCTGCAGTTGTCAGCAGAGGCGGGGGGCATGTGAGCAGATGCGCCGGATGAGACGCATGGCGGGCAGGGCGCTCAGGAGCACGATGACCAGGGTAAAGAGGGTGTGCGTCAGGTATAGCTCTGGTGTGGTGTGAGCGGGTAGCGCCATATCCAG
Organism: Akkermansia sp.; assembly: GCA_045657445.1. Lineage (GTDB taxonomy): Bacteria > Verrucomicrobiota > Verrucomicrobiia > Verrucomicrobiales > Akkermansiaceae > Akkermansia. The sequence goes on from JAZOTC010000041.1 coordinate 1,277, forward strand.
TACCTCGACCGGGAATGCCTGTATGCCGATGGTGGCAAGCGATTGCCGTATTTCTTCGCGCCAGTGCAGAGTACACCAGGCAAGCGGAAGTCCCAGGGCGATGCCGCCTGTTGCTACGGTTCCGGCCATGCAGAAGAGGATGACGCGAAGTCGCCCCGGGGGCATGCCGTAAGCAGACATGATGCAAAGTTCCTGACGCCGCTGCAGGCAGATGACCCAGAGCAGGGCTCCACAGGCAAAGGCTGCGAGGGCGGTGCAGAGGTAGAGTATGAATCCCATGGTCTGTTTGGCTCGCTGAATGATGCTGAGCCAGGCTGCGGTATCGGCGTGGGTGGGGTGGATTTCGGCCTGTGGAATTGCCTGGCGCAGATGTCGAATTGCCTGGTTGATGTCTGCTCCTGTATCCAGGGTGATGGCTAGTGCCGGGGTGCCGCCTGCCAGGGGGTGCGGCAGCAGGATATCGGGCACGAGCATGCGGCCCGGTACGCGGTAAATACCGGAAATGGTGATGATATGGGGATGCTCTGCGAGCTGCAGTGGGAGCATATCGCCAGGTTTCAGCTGTGCTTTCTCGGCAAGGCTCTGGGAAATAAGGGGGCCTTCCTGGCTGCCACGCGTGATAAGCGGAGCCAGGCGTTCCGCACTGTGCCAGGTGCTGTAGCGGCAGAGTCCATGCGGGGTGGCTGCCATTCCTGCCTGGCAGGGGGTGATGCCCCGGATGCCGGTTATCTGTCTGCAAAAATCGGGCTCGTCGGGGCTGTTGATGATGAGTAAATCGGGTATGCAGGCGTGAACTCCGGCGTCAATTTCCTTCACCATGCCGTCCATGACACCGCGTACCACAATCTGGAGCATGAGCCCCAGGGCAATGCCCACCACGCACACCCCGGCCACGATGCGCTGCGCCCCTCGCCGTGGCCAGAGCAGCTGTTTTGCCAAGTGCAGGTTGTATGCCCATTGCCGCATGAGCACACTATGCCATATGCGTGTTCCGGAGTCAATTTTTCCTTTACGTTGGGTGGCAGATTTGGTACTTTAGGACAAATGAAAGCTTCTACCTTATTGGAATTTTCGCTTTTCGGGCTCACAACAGTGCTTTTTCGCCGCAAGAAACCGATTCTGGGCACCATTATTGTGACGGATCGCTGCAATCTGCACTGCAAGCATTGTTCGGTGAATAATCTGACGGCGATCATTCACCCCTACGCACAGGTGAAGGCCGAGATGGAGCAGTTGTACGCCATGGGCGTGCGCATTTTGTTTTTCTGCGGGGGCGAGACCTTTTTGTGGAAGGACAGCGGCAAGACCATACGGGATTTGGTGCGCGAGGCTAAGGAAATGGGGTTCCGCATTGTGAATATCGTGACCAATGGCACACAAGGACTCGATTTGCCGGAAGCGGATTTGATTCTGCTGAGCCTGGATGGTGACAAGGAGCATCACAACATTATCCGCGGTAATACTTATGACCTTATCATGAGGAATATCGAGCAGGCAAGCTCGGATAATATCTGCCTGTATATGGCGGTGAACCAGATTAACAAGGGATGTATCCGCAGCGTGTGCGATGTGGCTCGCCAGCAGCCGAAGGTGCGCGCGGTTTCCTTCAATTTCCACACGCCGTATCCGGACACGCGGGAGCTGGTGCTTACCCGCGATGACAAGGTGGCCTGCTGTGCTGAAATTGAGCAGCTGATGGATGAAGGATACCCCATTTTCAATCTGCGCAGTGCCTTCCCCTACATCATTGACAACAATTTCCCGACGCCGTGCCACCAGTGTGTGGTGATGGAAAATGGCGAGCTTTCCACTTGCGGCCGTTGTATTCATGTGCCGGGGTTGTGCGATGAGTGTGGCTATTTCTTTGCGGCTGAGTATGCGCTGGTCTTCCGCGGAAACCTGCGGGTGATTACTGAGATGCTGCGCACTTATACCCGATACGTCTGATTTTCAACCATGAGTTTACTCACCACAGCTGCCCGCACCTGGCTGACGCGTACCGCTGAGCCCTATCGCTTTACGCCGGAGAATGATGCCGTGCTGGAATACTCCGATTGTCCGGGGCTGGGGTTATATGTGCATATTCCCTTCTGCCGCTCGCTGTGTAATTTTTGTCCCTACTGCAAGGAACGCTATACACCGGAAGCTGCCAGTGCCTACACGGCTGCACTCCTTCAGGAAATCGAGATGGTGGGCCGCATGCGGTCGGGACGCACCCGGGTGGGCAGCCTGTATTTCGGGGGGGGGACCCCGGCGCTGCTGGCTGCTGAGCTTGGCCGCATCATTGAGACGCTGCAGAAGTATTTTGAGATTACCGATGGCATAGGCGCAGAACTTCACCCGGCTGATGTGAATGTGCCCACGCTTACCCTCCTGAGAGATGCCGGGGTGACTCGCATCAGCATCGGCATCCAGAGCTTTCTGCCAGAGTTTGCACGCTGCCTGGGGCGCCCGGCACCGCAGCCGGAGAAATTGGCCGCGGCGCTGGCGGCTGTGCCTTTCGAAACCGTGAGCATGGATTTCATTTTTGCTCTGCCGGGGCAGAAGATTGAGCATATACGCCAGGATCTGGATATAGCCTTTGCCCATGGTGCCAACCATGTGGCGGTTTATCCCTTTATTGATTTTTCCTTTACCGGCAGCCCGGTGCATGCCATGCCGGGGCGGGAGAAACATCGTCTGCTTGACGAACTGACGGACTACTGCTTTTCCAAAGGTCTGGTGCGCGATTCTATCTGGACCTTTGCCACACCTGGGGGACACCGCTATTCGAGCATGACCCGCGATACCTTCCTGGGCTTCGGATGCTCCGCCACCACTCTGCTGCGCGATTCGTTCAAAATCAACACCTTCTCTGTGAGTGCCTATATCGAGCGCATTCGCAGCGGCCAGTTGCCCACGGCGCTCACCACTCGTTTTACGCGTCGCCAGCGCATGGTGTATTACCTCTTCTGGCGGGCTTACAGCACCCTGGTACACCGAGGCGATTTCAAGGATTTCTTTGGTGTGGAACTGGAATCGGAGTTCGGGGTGGAGTTCTGGCTGGCCCGGAAGCTGGGGTTCCTGACCCGGGAGGAAGAGGGCTATCGTCTCACTCCGCTGGGGGCGTATTATTTCCACTATTTCGAGAACTTCTACACGCTGGCTTACATTGACAAAATGTGGGGCATCATGCGGCACGAAGCATTCCCGGCAGGAATTGAATTATAGCGATGAGAAAATATCTACAGTGGGGACTGGTTGTTGCCTGCCTGATGGCATATCTGGCCTTTTTTGTCTGCGTTGAATGGTATGAGGCCTATTCCCTGGCTGGTTGGCTTGGTGTTCTGGCGTTGCTGCTGAGTGGGGTGCTTCTGCTTATCTGGGGAATTCGTCTGCTTTGTGGTTTGTACAGGTGGCATCCTGCGGTGCGGGAGGTGTTGATGCTGGTGCTTGCAGCATTGTTGATATGCTGGGACTTTCGTGGTTTTGTGCCGATTACCTGGTATCGCCTGGATGTGGCCTGTTGTTCGGCTGTGGGCACTACGCCCACCTGGCATGTATCTCCGCTGAAACTCGCCTGGATGGCAGTATCTGACGATTGGAGCGAGGGGCGGTTCGGCCTGAGACTTGAGGCGAATGATGAGGAGTTCCACCAGAATTACAACCCTCGGGTGGGGCACGGCTTGTGCCGGGTTGAGTTCAGCCATTATAGCGGATTTACCAAGGCGGTGCGCGATGCCTTCACTCTGGATTTGCGGCCATCTGGTGCTCGCTGCGTGCGGTTGAGCCTGGCTGCAGATTCGTCTGCGCTCGGGGTGATTGTGCTACCCGGAAAAACCACGTACGAGGCCAATGCTTCTTTCTTGGAAAGTAATCTGGAACCCAGGGAATGGGCCGAAAGCGCAGGCTGTACGTGGCATGCTGCCCACCCTGGGGAGTCTCTGGAGCTGCCAGTGGAGAATAATTGTGTTTGTTTTCTCCTGGTATATTGCCCAGGAGTGGAAGATGATAAGGCACCGGAGCTTTCGCCTTATGAGGTGCTGCCGTTTGGTGTTGCCCGAGAGTAAATAAAAAGCAGCAGATTGAATAATCTGCTGCTTCTTACTACCGGCTGTGGGACTCGAACCCACACTCTTTGGGGAACTCGATTTTGAGTCGAGCGCGTCTACCATTCCGCCAAGCCGGCGTGGAAGTGGTGATGTGCGCTAATTAAAACGTGAAATGCCCGCGGAGTCAAGAGAAAAGCGGAATTATGCCAGTATTTCGGGGGTTATTCTTCTTCTGCTTTGAAATTCGGACGAGTGGTGACAAAGAGGAAGATGAAGCCCACGCAGAGGGACATGCACCCGTAAAGGATGAAGGCGTTGACTCCTGCCGGATCATCTACCAGCGAGGTGAGGAATACCACGAGAAGATTACCCAGGGTGCTGGTGAGCAGCCAGAAGCTGGAGACGATGCTCTTGAGGTTTTTACCCGCGGCGGTGTAGGCGTATTCCAGACCAGTGGTGCTGACCAGGATTTCGGAGAGCGTGAGCAGGAAGTAGGGCAGGCACTGCCAGAGGATGCTGAGCTGAGCCCCTGTATCGAGGCGCTGCTGCAGGGCTGCCACGGCACCATAGGCGATGCCGGCCAGCAGAATGCCCAGCCCCATGCGCTTCAGCGGGGCGCCCCAACGGCCGATGTAGGGGTACACGAAGAGCGTGACCAGCGGTACAAATATCATGATGAGCAGGGGATTGAAGCTCTGCATTTCTTCCGCCCCGAAACAGAATTTGATGCTGCCCCAGCTCAAATCAATGCTCTGCATCTGTTTGCCTTGCAGCACCCAGGTGGAGGCGGTCTGGTCATACAGGCTCCAGAAGGGGATAATCATGAGGAAGACAATGAGCACGCGCACGAGGTTGCGCACGCCGCGCTGCTCGCCTTCGGAGAAGCGGGCGTTGGTTTCCTCCCGGCTGTTGAAAATCATGCTTCCAGCCAGGCCCAGGAATCCCTTCATGCCGGCGGTGGCGGCAAGTTTGAGCCCGGCCAGTGCCAGCACGATAATGTAGAGCAGCATGGCGACCAGCCCACACAGGGCTGCTGCGGTTTCGCCAGCGCCGCTGAGCGTGGCCAGCTGCATGGCGCCGCCATGCGTCCACTTGCCCAGCAGGATGACGATGGGAGCTATGACGATGAAGGCCGCAATGCCGATGGCGGTATTCGTGGCGCGTGCCACGGATTCACCGCCGAAGCGCTCGCAGGCGCGGGCAGCGCCACAGAATATGCGGGTGAGAAGCGCTTTCAGGAATTCCGGCTGGGTGGGGGGCACGTGGTTGTATTTCTTGCGTCCGAGCCAGAAGATGAGCGTGGCCAGCGCCATGAAGATGCCCGGAATGCCGAAAGCCCAGCTGTAGCCCCAGTTCTGGCGCACCCAGGGGATGACCAGGAAGGAGAAGAAGGAACCCAGGTTGATGGACCAGTAGAAGGCGGCGTAGAGGCGGGTCATGGTGGGGCCGTTCTTTTCCTCGGCCGGTACCTGGTCGCCCACAAAGGCGGCGACGCAGGGCTTGATACCACCTGCACCCACGGCAATGATGGCAAGACCGGCGAAGAGTACCCACTTGCGGGCCTCGATATCGCCGGCAAAATCTGCCATGGCCAGCACGGCATTGCCCACGCAGTAGAGCAGGGAGATGGAGATGATGGTGCGGTAGCGCCCCAGGAAGCGGTCTGCCAGCCAGGCACCCAGCAGCGGCAGCAGGTAGGTGCAGGCGATGAAGAGGTGGACTACCTCGGTGGCTTCGTTCTTAGACATGAGAAGCATCCCCGTCATGTAGGCGACGAGGATGCTTCGCATACCATAGAAGCTGAAACGTTCGCAGGCCTCATTGCCTACGATGTACTTGGTCTGAGCAGGCAGGGCCATGACGTAACGTGTGTTCTATGTTTACTGTTTGCTGTTGAGCTTGACGTGTTCGGAGAAGAGAACGTTGTAACGGGTATAGGCATCGTGCAGCCAGTCGAGCAGCACTTTACCCCGCAGCTGGGAATTCATGGCCGGAATGTGCATGAATGACTTCATGGCTGCGTACTGGGCGCCGGTTTCAACCGTGCGACCAGTCACGCCGGAGATGCGGGCGCCGCTGTTGAGCGTGACCATGGGGGCCAGCTTGCCGCTGGGAACGCTGATGAGCGCCTGCGTTTCCAGACCGGGAGGCAGTGCCTTGTGGGAAATACCGATGCCGACCGGACCAAAGTCCTCGACAATGGCGCCGTGCTCGGCGGCCTTGGCAAATGCGGCATCAAGTCCGCTTTCGGCACAGATTCTGGTCATTTCCTCGTAGAGGTTGTTGGAAGCCTCGGTGAGGGCGTTTGCCACGCGCTCGGCCTGGAAATCAGCCGCAGCCGCAGCGCGGGCGGCATCGAAGTCGAGCACGGTGGGCTGTTCGATGGCTTCCACGCGGATGAAGGCCAGCTTGCCCTCTGCCGTGGGGAAGTAGCCGCGCACCTGGCGGATGCTGGGCAGCTCGTCATCGGTGCCAGCGGCCTGAGCAGCTTCAAACTCGGCTACAGCGGGGGCATATTCCACCTCGTTGAAAGCGATTTCTGCAAGTGTGGTGGTGTTGCCATTGTGTTCTACCTGGGTTTTGAGCATCTCGGGAGCATCGGCCAGGGTGCAGAGGGCGGAGGTGGTGTGGCTCTTGCCCTCGGCGTTCAGGTAGGTGAATGCCTCATTCTCCGGGTTTTCAGCGGCGGCAGCCAGTTTTTTATCGAAGCCTTTGCCGTTGGCCTGGGAGAGGTCCTGCATCAGGATATCAGCCGTGGCCATGAGCGCCTCAATGCTGGAGCCCTCGGCAGGGGTGAGGGTGTAGACGGAAACAATGCGGCGCTCGGCGCTCTTGTAGTTTTTCTTGTTCTTTTCCCAGAAGGCCTTAAGTTCCTCATCCGTGGCATCGGCCGGGGCGGGGAGACGGTCCTTGGCCAGCCAGGCGGTCTTGCCGCGCATCTGCTGGTTCATCACGTCCACCAGGTCGCTGGTGCTCTTGTTCTGGAACTGCAGCCCCTCGGTCATGAGGTTGCCCAGGGCCTCCCACACCATCATATCCGCAATCACGCTGCGGAAGGCCGATTCCTGCTGGTGGTTGGAAACACCGTTGCGGAAACCGGTCATACGCTGGTAGAGCTCCTGGTCAAAGCTGCCATCGGCCTTCTTGAACACCGGCATGGCTTCCAGGTAGGCGTCAACCTGTTCCTTGGAGGGGGAAATACCCAGTTCTTCGGCCTGGGCCTGAATCACGGCGCGGTTCACGGCCACGTTTACGCTGGCATCATCGGCATAGCCGTAGGTCCAGGTGCCGTAGATGTTGTCCAGATACTGGAGGAAAGCATTGTATTCCGGGTGCTGGGTCAACCATGACTGCATGGCGCTGGCCTCGGTTTCGTCCAGGTCCTCGTTTTCGTTCTTGTCGAACATGGTGCGCAGCTTGGCCGATGCATTGCTGCGCAGAGACTGCATGTAGCTCTGGCCGTTTTCACCCAGATTGGCGGTCTCCGGGTAGGAATAGCCGGTGCCGTTTACCTGAATGTAATAGTTCTTGACAAACATGTTGCCACGGTCACCGTAGTCCATCATCAGCAGGCCAAGACCAACGCCGGCCACCACGATGAGTACGAGAAGCGAGTTTTTGCGGATGAATTCGAGTGCGCTCATGATAAATTCGTGCTAATGCGGCTATTCTACGCTTTTCCCCCGCCGTTGCAAGCTAGAAAACACCCCCGCTGTGTCAGTATGCGTTTGCCAGCGGGCAGGTGTTGTGCTACAATGCCGCGCGTGATGCAGAATCTTCGGATAGTGCAAGTGGTGGCGGCTCTCATCCTGAATGATGAGGGCCAGGTGCTGGCGGTGAAATGCCCGGAGCATAAGCACGGCGGGGGCTGGGAGTTTCCCGGGGGCAAGATTGAACCGGGTGAAGCTGCGCGGGATGCCGTGGCGCGGGAGATTCGTGAGGAGCTGGGCGTGCAGGTGGAGGTGGGCGAGCTGCTGCACACCATAGAATGGGATTACCCCACGTTTCATTTGAGCATGCAGTGCTTCATCTGCCGCATCACTAGTGGCGAGTTGCAGCTGCGCGAGCATACGGAAGCCAGCTGGCTGGACGCGGCGTCCCTGGATAGCGTTCCGTGGCTTCCGGCAGATGTGGATGTGCTGCCGCATGTTGCCATATTATTAAAATAAGGGGATTGCTGACGGCTCGGCTGCTTGACACTGCGGGGAAATTCTGGTATATCGCAGGCATGTTTTCGCTTCTTTCCGACAAGCTCGATGATGCCTTTCGCAAAATGCGTGGGCTGAGCAAGATTACAGAGTCCAATATCAAGGATGCGCTGCGCGATGTGCGCATGGCGCTGCTGGATGCCGATGTGGAGTACAGCGTGGCTCGTGAGTTCATTGCTCATGTGAAGGAGGAAGCCATGGGCGAGAAGGTGCTCAAGTCGGTGAAGCCGGGTGAGCAGATCGTCAAGATTTTCCGCGACCAGCTGGCTGAGTTGCTGGGTGGCGATGCTGCTCCGCTGCAGCTGGAGCCTGCACCCGCCCGCATTCTGGTGGTGGGTCTGAATGGTGCCGGTAAGACGACCACGAGCGCGAAGCTGGCGCGGCGTCTGAAGATGGAGGGTCACAAGCCGCTGCTCGTGGCTTGCGACTTGATTCGCCCGGCGGCTATCGACCAGCTGGCTACGCTGGCGGGGCAGATTGAGGTGCCGGTGTATACCCCCGCTGCTTCTGAGAAGGATGTGATTCGTGTGGCCAAGGATGCGCTTAAATGGGCAGCCGGGCAGGAACACGATGTGATTATCTTTGATACTGCCGGCCGCCAGGAGGTGGACGATGAGCTGGTGGCGGAGCTGAAGAAGCTGGCCAAGTTCCTGGAGGCTCAGGAATCCCTGCTGGTGGCCGATGCCGCTACTGGTCAGCAGGCTGTGCGTGTGGCGCAGGCTTTCAACCAGGCGGTGGGCCTCACCGGTATCATCCTGACCAAGCTGGATGGCGATGCCCGCGGTGGTGCGGCTCTTTCCATGCGCGCTATCACCGGCAAGCCCATCAAGTACATGGGCGAGGGTGAGAAGCTGGATATGTTCGGCCCGTTTGTGCCGCAGCGCATGGCGGACCGTATTCTGGGCATGGGCGATATTGTGGGGCTGGTGGAAAAGGCTGCCGAGAAGATTGACCAGGAATCTGCTATGAACTCGATGACCCGCATGATGAGCGGCGAGTTCAATTTCAATGATTTCCTGAGCCAGATGAAGATGATGCAGAGCCTGGGCCCGCTGGAGGGGCTTCTGGGGCTGCTGCCCGGCTTCAGCAAGATTAAGAAGCAGCTGCCGGAGGGCGCCATGGACCCGAAGCGCATGAAGCGTATGGAGGCTATTGTTCTATCCATGACCCCGGCAGAGCGCGCTAACTACAAGTTGCTTATCCCGAGCCGCCGCCGCCGTATTGCCAAGGGTTCCGGCGTGTCGGAGATTGAGGTGAACCGCTTTATCAAGAACTTCAAGGAAATGAAGGAGATGATGGGCGGCAAGGGCAAGATGGGTGGCATGATGAAGAATCTCATGAAGGGTGCCAAGGGTGGTATGCCGGATATGAGCGCCATGATGAATGGCCAGGGCGGTGGCATGCCGGATATGAGCTCGCTTATGGGGCAGGGCGGTATGCCGGATATGAGCCAGATGCCCGATTTGTCTGCCCTGATGGGTGGCGCTGGCGCCAAGCCGAAGATGCCCAAGGGCATTGGTGCTTTCAGCGGATTATTCCGCAGACGCTGATTTTCCTGCCATGCTGCGACTGCTGCTAGTGATGATGCTGGGGTGCCTTGCGGCTGCACAGGCCCTTACGCCCGACCAGGTGGTGGTGGTGTATAATGCCGATTCGGAGAAGAGCGAACAGTGCGCGCGTGCGTATTGTAACAAGCGTGGTATTGCGGCCAGCCGCTGCGTGGCTATCCGCGGGGTAAAGGGCGAGACGATATCCCGCCAGGTGTTTGATACAAAAATCCGCTATGCGCTTTTGCAGGCTGCCCAGCAGAAGAACTGGGCCTTGCCCTCGAATCCGAAGATGGGATTTGTTCCGGTGCGCGCCATGGTGCTTATGCCGGATATTCCGCTGCGTGTGGCAGAGGATGCTGAACCCGGGAAGAAACCCACGCATCTGACCCAGAACTGCGCTTCGGTGGATTCGGAGCTCATGTTGCTGGGGGCTCAGTATGATATCAAGGGCCCGCTGAATAACCCGTACTTTAACAAGGAAGGCAAATTGGAGCAGGTGACTCCGCCGGTGCTGGCGGTGTGCCGCATCGATGCCCCGGATGACGACGCCATCCGCCGCATGATAAACTACCCTGTGGAGGTGGAACGCCGCGGGCTCTGGGGCTGGGTGGTGGTTGACCAGGGCGGTCCATACAAGGAAGGCGATGTGCAGTTTACGGAGATTGCGCGGCAGGCTCGTGAGCATGGGCAGCCGTTGTTTCACGAGGAATCGAAGGCGCTTTTACCTGCGGCATATCCCCTGATGCCGAATACGGCTGTCTATTTCGGCTGGTATACCCATCATGCCCATGGCCCGTTCAGCGCGAAAACGCATGCGGATTTCCGCTTTGCGCCGGGGGCTGTGGCGTGTCACCTGCATTCCTTCAGCGGTACCTCGGTGAAGAATGGCAGCACCTGGGTGGGGGCGTTGTTGCAACGCGGTGCGGTGGTGACCAGTGGTAATGTGTATGAGCCGCTGCTGGCCGGCTGCATGCGATTTGACATTTTTTATGAGCGCCTGTTGAAGGGGTACACGGTGGCAGAGGCCGCGCTCATGGCAACGCCCTGGCTTTCGTGGCAGGGGGTGGTGCTGGGGGATCCCCTGTATCGTCCCTTCGGGGTGATGACCCGCAACGCCGGGGATACGGGCAATGTATTTGTGCAGTGGCAACGGCTGATGAAGCTGACCGGGGGGAACCGCGCCGGCCTGCAGCAGGGGGTGCAGCAGAGAATGTCCTCGGCAGATGGTGTGCAGCTGATGGAAATGCTGGGCTGGCACCTCGCGGAGCAGAAGGATTTTCAAACGGCTGTGGAATGTTTCGGCCAGGTGGCGCGGCGTGCCCAGAGCGAGCGCAACCGGGTGAGGGCGCAGCTCATGCAGGCCAGTCTGGCGTTCATGGCCAAGGATACCCGCTATGGCCGCCAGCTGATGCAGGGGATTCTGGAGCGCACCACCCGGTCGCCCTTCCGCCCCGCTATTCAGAAAACGGCCGAAACCTACATGCCGGAGCTGCGGCCTGCACCTAAACCCCAGCCGCAGAAGTAAGTTCGCCAGTTGCAACTCCGGCGAACTTCATACAGCCGTGATTCGTTGCGCTGCGGCCGTGTGAAATGATTGACAAATGGTCTGCGTGGGTGTAGATTTGTGCCTGACATGAACGAACAGTATGTATTGCCGACGTATGGGCGCGCTCCGCTGGATGCTGCGCGTGGTGAGGGTTCCTACCTTTATGATACGGAGGGTCGCCGCTATGTGGATTTCTGCGCCGGCATTGCCACCTGTTCGCTGGGGCATTGTCACCCCGCCGTGGTGAAGGCGCTCACCGAGCAGGCCAACACGCTGATGCATTGCTCGAATCTTTACGGTATTCCTGGTCAGGCTAAACTAGCTGAGCTGGTAGTTGAAAAGTTGATAGGTGTTCCCGGACGCGTGTTCTTCTGCAACTCTGGTGCGGAGGGCAACGAGGGCATGATCAAGACCGCACGTCGCTTCGGGCATCGCCGCCCGGCAGCAGATGGTTCGCCCCGCTACGAGGTTATCACGTTCAACAAGAGTTTCCACGGGCGCACGCTGGGCACCCTGGCCGCCACCGGTCAGGTGAAGGTGCAGGTGGAATTCGACCCGTTGCTTACCGGTTTCAAGTATGTGGATTTCAATGACCTGGAGGCTTTGAAACAGGCCGTTTCGCCCATTACCTGCGGTATCATGCTTGAAGCTGTGCAGGGCGAGGGCGGTGTGAACCCCGCAACTCCTGAGTTCCTGCGCGGTGTGGCCCAGCTCTGCAAGGAACACGACCTCATGCTCATGATTGATGAGGTGCAGTGCGGCGTGGGACGCTGCGGCGCCACCATGGGCTGGAAAGCTGTCTGCCCCGAGGTGGAACCGGATCTGGTTTCCTGCGCCAAGGGCATTGGCGGCGGTTTCCCCCTGGGGTGCTTCTGGGTGAGCAACCGCGCTATTGATGAGGCCGGCACGCCGCTTTCTTCTATCATGGGGCCAGGTTCCCACGGTTCCACCTTCGGTGGTACTCCGCTGGCCTGCGCGACATCGCTGGCGGTGGTGAGCGAGGTGCTGGAGCAGGGGCTTGTAGAGCGTGCTGCCCGTCTGGGTGAGCAGATTAAGGCTACTGTGGAGGGGTGGAATCTTCCCTGTGTTGAAACCGTGCGCGGACTTGGTCTGCTGCGTGGTGTGGGCCTGCGTCCGGGAAGTTTTACGGTGCCTGCCGGACAGACTCCTGCCAGTCATGTGAATAATCTCTGCCGCGAGGCCGGGTTGCTGGCATGCCCTGCCGGGCCTGATACGCTGCGTCTGATTCCTGCGCTGAACGTGCCGGAGGAAACGCTGTCCGAAGGCCTTGAAATCCTGCGCCGTGTCCTGATTTCCCTGAACTGATAACCGACTTATACAGACCATGGGTAAGATGCAGTATATTCCGGTTGTGGGTGGCTTGTTCGGAGCCATCGGGGTGATGGCCGCCGTGGCGCTGGCGCCGCACATGCCGACGCCGGCAGAGCTTGCGCCGGACGAAACCGCCCTGCTGGCAGAGTGGGCCAAGGTGGGCGATGCTTTATCGGTGCAGCGCATGGTAGAGCATGGCGCCTGTGTGGAAGCTGTCGATGCCGAGGGAACAACGGCTCTGATGTCTGCCGCAGAGGAGGGCCACATGGAGGTAATCAAGGTGCTTCTGATGCACAACGCCCAGGTGAACGCCGCCAATGAGGCGGGCGATACGGCGCTGCATGTTGCCGTGAGCAACAATCAGCAGGAAGTGGTGGCCTGCCTGCTGGAGCAGGGGGCTGCTGTGGATGCCCGCAACAAGGAGGGAATTACGCCGCTGATGGTGGCCGCATGGTCCGGGTTTGATGCCCTGGTGCAGCAGTTGCTTACTGCCGGGGCCGATGCCGAGGCTTGCGATGAGTATGGCAAGAAAGCCGCTGTCCATGCCCGCGAGGTGCAGGACGAGGAAACCCGCCGCAAGATCATGGAATTGCTGGGGGCCTGATTTATTGTCCGGACGCTTTATCCCGAACAGGCAGGCGCAGCAGGCAGAACAGCGCAAAGGCTGGAATCTGCAATAACAGGTAGTACCACGGAGCCGGGCCGGCGTAGTCCAGTATGCAGCCCGGCACCGGGCTTTCCATGGTGAACCCGTAGTTGGTGCCCAGCAGCAGGTTGATGGGGTGTACGCATACCAGGTAGGTGTTCATCATCATCTGGCTGATGACAACATCGCGCAGGCGGGCGCGCATCCCCAGCAGCAGGGGAACGGCCAGTGCTGCCGGCATCAGAATGCCGTGCAGAAAGAAAAAGAGAAAGTAGCGCAGCGTCGGATAGTCTGCTTCCAGTGCCGGGGTGATGAGCCCTTGCAGACAGGCGGTCAGGGCTCCGAAATACAGCATCCAGCAGGCGGCGCGCTGGCGAGTCCAGAGCGCAAAGACCGCCACCAGGAGCATCATGCTGCAGAAATGCAGGGGCAGGTTCTGCTCCCAGCTGCCGTGGTGCTGGGTCAGGAGGATGAACGAGGAATCGGCCAGGTAGATGAGCGCCACCACCACTGCCAGGGCGCGGCATATTTTCTGGCGCACCTCCAGCGGCTTTTTGAGCGCACCGCCGATAATGCACAGCGTTACGAGTGCTGTGGCTATAATGGCACCCCAATGGCTGGCAGACCAGCGTACAATTCTCTCAGTTGTTTCCATGGTTAGAGAAAGATGCGGCGTTGACTGATGAATTTGTAAAATTCCCTTCGTGTATATTGACCGATTTGGCGGCGCTTCTACCTCCGGTTAATAATGAGCATAAGAAGGGGAATTTGGTTATAATCTTGTAAATGACCAAGCAGATGACGATACAGGAAGCCCATGATAAAACCATGTTCAATATCCAGCTTGTTAGACAGACCGGCAAAAGTAACATGAATATATATTTTAAACTTCCAATAAAGAAAAAGTGTGCAGCGTAAATGAAAGTGCTGGCTGTTGTTAATTGTCGACTTATCGGATATTTAAGGAACAATCCGATAAACGTTATTAAGACAAGCATGACCCATACAAAAGTATTGCAATGAATATTGAGTAAGCCGCTTTTTTCCAGTATGTGGAGCAGAAGCAGGATAAACATGGTTGTACGCCAGTCAAATTTTTCTGCAATGGCGGAGAGAGAAATACCCTTGTATCCCAAATACGAACCGAAGAGTAAGTAAATATTAAAATAAGGGAAAAAATCTGAAATCGATAATGAGTGGAGAAATAAACATAAGATGGGCGTGATATGCCCTAATTTTTTTACAACGATGTAATAAAGGGGCGACAAAAGAGTAAAGGCGATAAGAGTGCGAATAAACCACATGCCGAGCCCCCACTCGCAAGGACTATCCTCTCTGGGCCAGAAACCGATGAAGAAATCTGAGATGGAGGGAATATAAAGTCTACCTACAACGGCGTCATACGATATACCTAAAAAGCACCAGACGATATAAAAAAGAAAAAGCGAGGTTTTTCGTGATTTTAATTTTCCCAGGTAATGTTTATTCCAGTCCCATTGCTCACCAATATTTCTAAAGTACAAATATCCAGATAAAACAAAAAGAATGCTGACGCTGTTAGGGATAAAACATAAACACTGGTGCCATGCGAAAATTTCTGTTTTAAACTCGCATGCTAAGTGGGCTGCTCTGCTTGAAAGGAGAACAGAAGAATGTATCATAACAACACTTAGCACACACAGCAAGCGTAAAGAGTCAATAGCATCGGATTCTTTTTTTGTTATACTCACCATAACGTCGCCGTAGTATAATTTTTTTTCAGAGAGAAGTCTAGAGAAAAGCCTTTAACTAAGCTATAAAAACAGTAATGAAGATGGTAAGACGGAAAAGCGGTGGAATCTGGTTCTTTGTTTAATAGACTATCTCGTCTGCCTGTGAGAGATGTATGTTTCCAGCGGACAGAACTTAGTATCCCCCTGTATCATTAGAATTTACACGCCAGAGCCTTGCCAGATGCGCACAGAGCATGAGCTGCACCTGGTGGAACACCATGAGCGGCAGCAGCAGGTTGTTATCCAGCGTGCCGAAGATGGCCAGCATCATGGGCGCCCCCACGGCCAGGCTTTTCTTTGAGCCGCAGAAGACAATGGTGATGCAGTCCTCGCGGTTGAACCCGAGCAGCCTGCTGCTGTACCAGGTGGCGGCAAAGGTTATGCAGAGAATGATGATGCAGGCGATGACCAGCCCGCCCAGCTGGGTGGCCTGCAGTTTGTCCCAGTAGCCGCCGCTGGTGGCGTTGGAAAAGGCAGTATAGACCACCAGCCAGATGGTGGTTTTATCATTCCAGCCGATGAGGGTCTTATGCCCCAGAACCCATTTGCGCAGCAACGGCTGGCTGAGTTGCCCGGCGATGAAGGGTAGCAGAATCTGGTAGCAGATTTTCAGCACGGTATCCAGCCCCACTTGGGCGCCGGTGCCATCGGTGGCAAAGAGCAGGCTCACCAGAAAAGGGGTGAGAAATACCCCCAGCAGGCTGGAAACCGAGGCCGAGCATACCGCGGCAGGAACATTGCCCCCGGCTACCGAGGTGAAGGCAATGCTGCTTTGCACGGTGGAGGGCAGGCAGGCTACGTACACAAGCCCCATGAACAGAGCGGCGCCTACCATGGGTTCGAGCAGCGGTCGCAGCAGGGGGATGACTACCGGGAAAAAGACAAAGGTAAACGCAAATACCATGCTCTGCAAGCGCCAGTTCAGCAGCCCTTCCACCACGGATTTGCGGGAAAGCTTGACGCCATACAGGAAGAACAGCAGCACAATGGCTGCATTGGTGAGCCAGTCGAAGAATGCGGCTCCGCTGCCGTGGCAGGGGATGACGATGCCCAGCCCCAGGCTGATGAGTATGCCCGTGGTAAAGACATCAAAATAATTGAGTATCTTTCGGAGCAATCCCATGGCGGAACAGTCACTTGCTTTTACTTACGCGGGGGGAACTCGTAGGAAACGCGTCCGGTGGAGGCGTTGAACACGAGGAAGGCATCGAACTTCTTGCCGCTCTTGTGGCTGGTAAAGTCCTTGATGAGCTCGGTCTTGCCCTTAGTGAGCAGCTGGGTGATGGTGGCGGCATCCAGGTTGACATTGCACATGGTGTGCGGGATGACGAGCGGCTTGCGTGTCTTGCCATAGGTCAGACCATCAATGTGCCAGGCATTTTCGGTTTCCACCAGCTCGTGTTCGCCTTTGCCCTTTACCTTGACGATGCCGTGCTTCGTGCCCTTGCTCAGGTCTTCTGCGGCAGCGGAGGCTGTGGTGAATTTCTTGTCGGCCTTTTCCTTGCTGCCTTTCTGGCGGGCCTCGCGCGGCGGGAACTCAAAGCCCACGTTGCCCTTCTTTTCATCC
Organism: Akkermansia sp.; assembly: GCA_045657445.1. Lineage (GTDB taxonomy): Bacteria > Verrucomicrobiota > Verrucomicrobiia > Verrucomicrobiales > Akkermansiaceae > Akkermansia. The sequence goes on from JAZOTC010000041.1 coordinate 17,929, forward strand.
AGCACCAGATAGGCATCAAATCCCCGGTTGGTGCGCTGGGAGATAAAGCCGGTAATCAGCTCGCTCTTGCCGGTGGCGAGCACCTGGCGCAGCACATCCTCGCTGATTTCCATGCCCAGAATGGTGCGCGACATGGTAAAGCCCTTGCGCCCGCTGGCCTGGGTGTATTCCGGCACGCTCCACTGCTTGTCGTTGACCTGCAGTTCCAACTCTCCCTGGTCCTTGACCTGAATCATGCCGGCAGAGCGCACCGGTTCTTCCTCGGCCTTGGTTTCCGGAGTGCGGTCAGAATCAAAGTAGAACTCAGCCTTCCAGGTGCTGCGGGCGGTCTGGGGGGCCACCATGCGCAGGCCAGCCTTGAAGGGCTTGCCGAACTTGGAGCGGAATCCCTCCATGACGGGCAGGGAGCCGTTGCTGATAAGCTCGCAGAGTTGCTCATCGGAGAGGGTGAGGCCGGCATGCACCCGGCGGAGACGGAATTTGCAGCTGTTGCAGGAGATGGAGTCCACGCGGCTGCTGAGCCCCTTGGCTCCGCAGCCCGGGCAGGTGAGCTCCAGATCCGGATTCTTGCCATTTTTCATATAATCGCGCACGGCTTCCACGATGTCGGTGGTGTAGGTGCGGATATCCTTCATGAAGGTGTTGCGGTTCAGGTGGCCGCTTTCCATCTGCTTGAGGCGGTATTCCCACTCGCCGGTGAGTTCCGGGCTGGAAAGCGTGCTCAGGCCGATTTTGCCCAGCAGGTCAATGAGGTCCATGCCTCTGCGGGTGGCTATGAGTTCCTTACCCTCGCGGGCAATGTATTCCTGGGTGATAAGCCCTTCGATGATGGCGGCGCGAGTGGCGGGGGTGCCCAGACCGCGTTCCTTCATGGCATCGGCCAGGTCTTCGTCCTCCACGAGCTTGCCTGCGGTTTCCATGGCGGTGAGCAGGGTGGCTTCGGTGTAGGCTGCCGGGGCCTTGGTCTGCTCGGTGGTGGCCTCCACCTTGCTGGCGGTTACGATTTCGTTGTTCTTCACCGCGCAGAGCTCGTCCTTCTTGCGCTTGTCGGGGCTGTAGAGGGCACGCCAGCCGGGGGTGAGCATCACGCGGCCATGGGTGTAGAAATGGTCATTGGTGCTGGTGATGACCGTGGTGCGCTCGGTATCCTCGTATTCGGCGTTCGGCATGAATACCCCCAGGAAACGCTGCACGACCAGGGTGAAGATGCGGGCGGCATCGCCGGTGAGATTTACGAATTTACCGGTGGGAATGATGGCAAAGTGGTCGCTGACCTTGGAGCTGTCGAAGACTCGCTTGTTGGGACGCACACTGTGGCTTTCCAGAATGCCACCGGCGTAGGCGGCAAACTCCGGCATATTCTCTGCAATGGCTCCCACGGTGCGCGTGGCGACCTTCAGGTAGTCATTCGGCAGGAATTTGGAGTCGGTACGCGGGTAGGTAAGCACCTTGTGCTTTTCGTAGCATTCCTGGGCAATCTGGAGTGTGCGGCGGGCTGAGAAGCCGAAGCGGTTGCTGGCTTCCTTCTGCAGCGAAGTGAGGTCGAAGAGCAGGGGCGCAGGCATGGAAACCGGCTTGCGGGTTTCCTTGACCGTGGCACCCTGACCCTGGCAGCGTGCGGCAATGGCGGCGGCGGTTTCGGCATCCCACAGGCGTTCCTTGGTGCGCAGGGGGGCTTTTTCGTCCTTCTTCCATTGCGGGTCAAACCAGCGGCCCTCGTAGCTGCCGGCCTTTGTGGCAAATGTGGCGTGGACTTCGTGGTAGGTTTCCGGAACAAAGGCAAGAATATCCTTCTGGCGGGCGGCCAGCAGGGCAAGGGTGGGAGTCTGCACGCGTCCGGTGGGGGTCACATTGAAGCCGCCCACGCCGCTTTGGAGCGCGGTGAGGGCGCGTGTGCTGTTCAGCCCGACCAGCCAATCGGATTCGCTGCGACACACGGCCGCATCGGCCAGGTTGAGCATCTCCTCATCTGTCTTGAGCTCGTTCCAGGCTTCCAGAATGGAATCATCGGTCATGCTCTGCATCCACAGGCGGCGAATCGGCTTCTTGATTTTGCCATAGCGGATGATATTGCGGAAGATAAGCTCACCTTCGCGCCCGGCATCGCATGCATTCACGATGTCGCTGACTTCTTTGTTGCGTGCCAGTTTCAGCACCTTGCGCAGGCGGTCCGCCGATTTGTCAATGGGCTCCAGCTCCATGTTAGTGGGCATGACAGGCAGGTATTCCATCTTCCAGGGCAGGCTCTTGCCGTCCTCTGTCTGCGGCTTCTTCTGTTCCACCAGGTGACCTACTGCCGAGGTGATGATGAGTGTGTCGTTTGAGAAACTCTGGCCGGAGTCATCTTTCTTGAATTTACCCAGTTGCTTGCCCAGTACTCGGGCTAAATCGGCGGCTACACTGGGTTTCTCGGCTATGATAAGAGTCTTGGACATGATGGGAAAATTGTTGGCGCCCGGGGCGCTTCGCTGGTGTATATTAGTGGCAGATGATTGGGTGTTTTGTCAAGTAAAATCCACGTCACAGCGCGGAAAATCGGCACGCAGATCGTGGCGGAAAAAACTTGAGGAAGGGTGCGGAAAGTGCTAATATGCTGATGGTATGAATGCGACTCCGGAAACGAAGAAATCAATCCGCCGTTGGCTGTGGCGGCTGGTGGTCCTGGTCCTGACATTGTTTGTGATGCTGGTCGCGGTGTGGGGCTATCTCTTTGGCTGGAAGAAGGTGTCACCACCAGCATGTCACGAGAGCTGGAGCGCGGAGCAGCGCGCCGAATTGCTGGCCATGGACGAGGAGTTGCGCCATAATCTTATTCTGGCGGCCATGCCATCCATTTTCTGGGGCGAAGACGGTGAAATTCGGCATCCGCTCGTCCCGATGCTGAATGCCTGCTTCGGCTCAGGGAATGTAGTATCTGCTGCGCTTAATTACAAGGAATTTGCCGCCCCTGTGCGTGAGGCTTTGCACATGGCCATGGAGACTGGGGAGGGAAATGTGGTTACCCGCTGCGGTGAACCACTGGCCGCCTGGGCTTTTCGCTTTGAGCGTTTTGATTTGTTTCGCGAGCTGGTGAAGCGAGGGGCCGATGTGAACGCTGAATACCGGACTCTCATGCCGACGGTGACAAGTTCGGTGCGTACGCTGGCCATTGAGGTGTTGTCCTCAGAGTTCATACCGGAGTATAGCGAATCCGCCGGCAACCGGTTGCCGGTAGAGGCGCATCATCAGTTGCTCGACTGGCTCAGTGCGTGCAAACCATTGCTGAATCAGCCGCATCTGGAGCAAAGCGTGTCAGATGCCGTTTGCCTGGGCATTATGGGCGGTACTCCGCAGGCGGCGCAGTGGGCCATGAAGCATGGTTTCAAGCCTTCCCCTGATTGCTGGCATTTTGTTTGCTGTGCCTTGTGCCTGAAAAACCAGCCGGAGTCGCTTCGAAATCTTCTTCAGGAGCCTGCTGTGAGGCCGGACTCCTCCTATCCCGGGCAGACCTGCACTCCGCTGCAATATCTTTTTACTGCTCTGGATAAATTGCCGCTGCGCGATATGCTGGAGCTGACCCGCATTCTGCTGGATGCAGGATTTGACCCGAATTTTGTCCTGCCGCCATCCGATGAGGAGACCATGCAGGATTCCCCGCTTCTCAAGGCGCTTGCCCAGGTGGCAAGCCGCCAGCCGCAGGAACATGCCGATGCCCTGGCTCTCATTCGCCTGCTGGTGGAGCGCGGCGCCCGCCTGCGCCCCGGGGAAACGCTGCCGGAGCATCTGCCGGAAGATATCCGCGCTGTCCTCCAGAATCAGGAGTCATGAAAAAAACGCCCCGGCGGATGGCCGGGGCGTTTTGTCTGAATCGGGGGGAAAGACGGGCTTTAGTTGTAAGCGGATTCCACGCGGGTGGCCACATCCTTGTAGCCGTAGTCCACTTCGTAGATGGCCTTGAGGGTTTCGATGCTCTTGGCCTTGTTGCCGGCCTCGTCGTAGAGCACGCCAATCATGTAGAGCACTTCCTTCTTGGTGTCATCCATGGTGAGCAGTTCCTTGTCGGCGTCTTCGAGCTGGCGGATAGCCATATCCACCATCTTCTTGGCGTGGTAGCACTTGCCGAGCATGAGCATGGATTTGATGCGGATGTTCGGGTTGGTGCGGGCGCGCTGCAGGGCGGGAATGGCCTCGGTGTACTCGCCGGCATCGAACAGAGCCTGCCCCAGCTTGAACTGGAGCTGGGCATCGGTGGGGTTGGCTTCCACGCGGGCGCGGGCGGATGCCACAACGGTGGCGGCGGCTTCAGCCTTGCGCTGGGCCAGGATGGCAGCGGCTTCCTCGTTGCCCGGGTCGGCAGCGAGTACCTGCTCGTAGTAGGCGATTTCGGCCTGCATGGCCTTTTCGTGTACCTCGATGGCCTTGTCGTTGAGCGCTACGTCGGCAGAGCCGCTGAGCTGGAATGCGTAGGCGTAGAAAGAATAGGAATTGGCGTAATCCTCCAGCTGCTCGTATACGGATGCAATGTCCTTGACTACGGCCAGGTTGGTGGCGTCTGCTGCGTATTGCTCAGAAAGCTGCCCGAGGCGGGTTTCGAGTTCTGCGCGGGTAAGCCCCATCTTGTCAGCGCTTTCCAGTTCTGTCGTAGCGTTGGCATTCTTCATCTTGGTGCGGAAATCACCCTTGCCTTCCCAGTTGCCCTGTTTCATGGTGGCGCGGGCAGAGCAGTCCTTTTCACCACGCATGGCATCGGGGTCTGTCGGGTCGATTTTCAGCACGCGGCGGAAAACATCGGCAGCCTCGGAGAACTGCTCGTGCTTGATGTAGTGCTTGGCCAGCAGGTGCAGGTGCTTCTTGGCATTCGGCGTGCCCTGGCAGATGGTCTCAAGGGCAAAGGCGGCAATGTCCGGCAGGTTCAGGTCATTGGCCGCAGCAAAGAGGGCTTCGTTGGCCGATACGGAGTAGGGATCGCGCTCCAGCTCATCCTCAATGTTAATCAGCACGCTCTCAGGGTCACGGCGCGTGGTTGTGACACGCAGCCCACCGAAAAGGGAGGATTTGCGGCCAGCATCCGGGGTGGATTTGACTTCGCAGGCGCGCAGCAGCTTGCGCCCTTCCAGGAACCCGGGAACACGCTTTACCAGGGTCTTGAGGATGGTTACAGCATACTTGTAGTTCTTGGTCTGCACGGCCTGAAGTGCTTTCTTCCACAGACCAAGCTGGTCAGCTGCGAGCTGTCGTTCAGTAATGAGTGTAATCATATGAGAAAAACGGTGTAGTAAATTGGGGTCAGCAACACCATAGCATTGTGACCGATGCTTCTGAACGTTTATTACCATAAATCACGGGAAAATTCAACCTTGTTTTTTCAAATTTTTATGGCAAAATGCCTGCGGGATGAGAACAGACGCACTTTTGAGCCGATTCGGGTATTGCAGCAGGCGCGAGGTGGCGCAGTGGCTGAAGCGCGGGCGTGTGACGCGAAATGGCGTGGCAATAAAATCTGCGAACGAGAAGGTGGAGCCGCACGAGGTGCTGGTGGATGGTGAGCCTGTGGAGTTTCCCGATGGTTTGTATGTGGCGCTGAACAAACCGCTGGGTTGTACATGCAGCCACAAGGAGGAAGGCGAGCTGGTGTATGATTTGCTGCCTGCGCAGTGGTTGCGGCGCAACCCGGCGGTGAATACTGTAGGCCGCCTGGATAAGGAGACCAGCGGACTGCTGCTGCTTACGGATGATGGTGCCTTTGAACATGCCCAGACAAGCCCGAAACGCCATGTGCCCAAGGTGTACGCGTTTACATGCGCGGCCCCGGTGCCGACCGATGCGGTGGCGCAGTTTGCCAGTGGTGAGTTTATGTTGCAGGGGGAACGCACGCCCTGTCTCCCGGCAGAATTGGAGCTGACCGGGGATTGTGCCGGGCGGCTCACGCTGCACGAGGGGCGCTATCACCAGGTGCGCCGCATGCTGGCGGCGGTGGGTGCCCCGGTGGAGACGCTCGAACGGGTGGAAATCGGACCTTTGAAATTAGCAGATTTGAATCTGGAACCTGGCGAATGGGTTGAAATCGACCCTGTCATCTTTGCATGAGTTACGATATGCCCATAGCGGTGGTGCCGGAGTTTCGTGTTTTGTACGAGGATGACGGTGTGCTGGTGGTCGATAAGGCTGCCCCTTTGCTCACGCACCCTACGGGCGAAAAGAATGAACCGACTCTCTGGCATGGCCTGCATGAGCTCCTTTCCTATGAGGTGGCAACCGGGGGGCAGGTGTCGCTCATCAATCGTCTGGATCGGGAAACCAGCGGTATCACCCTGGTAGCCAAGCATGCTGAGGCTGCGCGTGAGCTGGGCAAGGCGATGCAGGCCCGCTTGTTACACAAGGAATATCTGGCTGTGGTGCAGGGGTGCCCGCTCTGGAATTCTGCCTGCTGCGCGGAACCCATCCTCCGTATGGAACAGGTGGCAGAAACCCGCATCCATGTGCGCCAGTGTTGTCACCCGGAGGGCAAAGCCTGCCGTACGGAATTTTTGGTGGAGCGGCGCTGCGGGACGATGTCCCTGCTGCGCTGTATCCCGCACACCGGTCGCATGCACCAGATTCGTGTGCATGCTGCCTATATGGGGCATCCCCTGGTGGGCGATAAGATTTACGGGGGCGATGAAAGCTGTTATCTGGATTTCATAGCGGGAGGCTGGACTGCGGATTTGCAGCGCCGGCTGCTTTTGCCGCGTCATGCTCTGCATGCCTGCCGACTGGAGTTCCCCTGGCAAGGATGCAGTATATGTGTCGAAAGCCCCTTGCCCCTCGATATGCAACAACTTCTCGATTCTGCACCGTTATGATGAGAAAACTGATGAGAATGGGCGGTCTTCTTGCCGCTACTGTGGTGTTGCTTTGCCGTGGTACTGCGGCAGAGTGGCAGACCAATTACGATACAGCGCTGAAAATGGCAGCGTCTCAGGGTAAATTGGTGCTGGCGGATTTCACCGGCTCGGATTGGTGCTACTACTGCATCCGGCTCCGCAAGGATGTCCTGGATGAACCGGGGTTTAGCGCCTGGGCAAAATCGCATTTCGTGCTGCTGGAAATTGACATGCCCGAGAACCCGGATTTTAACGCAACTCTGCGCAGGCAGAATGAACAGCTTTGCAAGCAATATGGAGTGGATTCGTATCCCACCCTTCTGGTGCTGGATGCCAACGGGGAACCACTTGGTGGATTGTTTGGCTATGAGCCGACCCCTGCTGCGGTGCAGAAAGAACTGGCGGCTGGTGTGCGGGCAGGGGCTCTGCTGGCGAAGGCTCGGCGAAGCATGGGAGAGCAGAAGTTGAAGCTTATGCTGGATGCCTGGAAGTTGATTCCCGATGAGGCGCGCAAGCTTTGTCCGAAATTGGCTGCCGAGTTACGGACCATTGATGAACGGGACCTCAGCGGTCTGCGAGCAGAAGCTGAGGCGGAACGCTTGCTGGAGCAATGCCGCAGAAAGGCTGATGCCGCGCCTACGGATGCAGCGGCGCTCCCGATAGTGGAGGATGCGCTTGCCCATGCCTGCCCGCAGAATAAGCGCCAGCTCCTGGAATTGAAGTATCGCCTGCTCATCCTGTGCGCGGAAACCGAGGCGGATGTGCTTGCGGCAGCTGAGGTGGCGTACGCTATCATCGATGCCGATTTGCGCTTGTCGCCAGAAGAAAAAGCCAGTCGCAAGCGCCAGATGCAGGGCGTGTTTGCCAATCCCAGAACCACGCTGAACCGCAGCCGGATGATACTCCGCAAGCGTCCGTCTCGCTGAAACAGGCTTAGTGCAGGATTGCCGGCAGGGATTTCAGGTATTCTGTGATGCCGTTGAGTACCATTTGAATAGCCAGTAGAATGAGGATGGTACCCATGAGCCGCGTGATGGCGGTAGTACCTTTCTCTCCCAGGAAATCGAGCAGCTTACCGGAAAGCCCCAGGAAGATTGTTGCGCAGAACCATGCCAGCAGAATGCCGGCAAGCCCTTCCATTTTCTGCATGGGTGAAGAGCAGAGCGCAGCCTGCATCATAACCAGGGAAATGGCGGCGGGACCCACGGTGATGGGGACTGTTACCGGCACAATGAAAAGCTCGGTGTTCTTGAAGGTGCTGATGGCACTGGTCCGTGTCGGGAACACCATGCCGACGGCGATGATGAAAAGCATGATGCCGCCGCTGAGGTTCAGAGAGCTGCTGCTGATGCCCATCCAGCCTAGCAGCTCTTTACCGAGGAAGAAGAAAAAGAGCAGGAGCGCGAGAACAAAGCAAAGCTCGCGCGCCAGTACCCGGGTGCGGCGCTTTTCCGGCAGCTGCTGCAGCAGCCCCTTTACCACTGCGGCATTGCCCGGTGGATCCATCACGAGAAACAGGGTGCCGGCTGCGGCTATAATGTGATTCCAGTCCATGCTTTGTGTCGGGTTGCTGCCGGCAAGCATACTCAAGGCGCTCTCCGATGTCAATGCGATAGCCTTTTTTCTTGAAAAAATGCTGCGAGATGCTAGTATGCTGGAATACCACTATGCGTCCTGTCATTTACCAGCTCTTTGTCCGCCACTTCAGCAACCACACCAGGGGCGGTGTGCCCTGGGGAACGCGCGAGCAGAATGGATGCGGTACTTTCAACGGTATTACTGATACAGCGCTGGAACAGATTGCCCGGATGGGAGTGACGCACTTGTGGTTTACCGGGGTGCTGCGGCATGCTACCCAGACCCCGCATGCCGGGTTGCCTGCCGACCCTGCCTGCATTGTAAAAGGTATTGCCGGAAGTCCCTATGCCGTGACTGATTATTTTGACGTGGATCCGGATCTGGCTGAAAATGTGGAATGCCGGCGGGAGGAATTTGCCGCCTTGCTGCAACGCTGCCGCCGCTGGGGCATGGTGCCGGTCATTGATTTTGTGCCCAATCATGTTTCTCGAAACTACGTCTCGACCGTTCGTCCGGAAAGCAGCTTTGGGGCCGGGGATGATACGGGACGTTTCTTTACCCGGGATAATGCGTTCTATTATCTGGAGCCTCAGCATTCAGATTGGGAAATGCAGCTGCCTGAGGGCGTTTTTGCCCCGGAGCGCGGTGCCGGGCGCGTGACGGGGAACAATGTGGCATCCTGGAACCCGGGGGCATTCGATTGGTACGAAACGGTCAAGCTGAACTACGGCACTGATTACCGCCACGGTAGTCATGCTGCTGAAACTCTGCCCAGCCTTCTTGCGCCGGAGTATGCGCTGCCGCGCACCTGGCGGCTCATGAATGAAGTGCTCGCCTACTGGCAGAAAATGGGGGTGGGTGGCTTCCGCTGCGACATGGCGCACATGGTGCCTTTGCCGTTCTGGCGCTGGGTTATTGCTCATGCCCGACTGCGCGACAGCTCCACCTTCTTCATGGCCGAGGGGTATGATGACCACCTTAAGCTTGTGGATGGTCCGGTGCATGCCGGCTTGATTTCGGCTGGATTCAATGGGGTATACGACGGTGTTTCGTACGAATCCATGCGCAAGATTTTCGAGGGCGGAGCCTGGGCAAATGACCTGGACCGCCATCATCATGATTCCTCTCCCATGTTCGAGCGCGGTGTTCGCTATGTCGAGAATCACGATGAACCTCGCCTGGCATCGCCTCTGTACTGGGGTGGCATGGGGGAAAAAGTGGCCCGTGCCGTGATGGTGGCGCAGTATTGCACCACTTGCGGTCCTGTGCTGGTTTACAATGGTCAGGAAGCAGGGGAACGGGCAGAGGGACCCGGCGGCTACGGCGGCGATAATGGCCGCACCTCCATTTTCGACTATACCTCGCTGCCCCGCCTGCAGCGCTGGGTGAACGGCGGAGTGTATGATGGTGCTCTGATGACGCCAGAGGAACAGCAGTTCCGAGCCTTTACCGGGCAGTTGCTCACGCTGTTGCAGCACCCGGCGCTTGCCAAGGGGGGATTCTATGGCCTGAACTGGGCGAATCGTGAAACCCCGGATTTCGGACGCCGACCGGGGGATGCGGCATCCGGCCATTTGCTCTACGCTTTCCTGCGCCACTATCGCAAGGCAAAATCGACCCTGCTGGTGGTTTGCAACATGAACCCCAGCGAACCAGCCCATGTGCATATCCATGTGCCGCAGAACGCGCGGGAATGGGCGGGCAAGAAGCCGGGCGTGTACCATTTTGTCTCGCTGCTGGAGACCAGCTCCCCCATTGTGGAGACCGATGCCGAGACTCTGGAAACCCAGGGATTGCCGGTGGATGTACCTGCGGGCGGGGCTCTTGTTCTGGAATGGTGCTGAAGCGGTCTCCTTCTCCTGTTTTTCACGCTTTTTTTTGCGGAGATTCGTGCTGTTTTATGCTTGCTAGGCGGGGGTGTTTGTGGCAAAATAGACAAGCAATGTATGGGCATGTAATCATAACCGGAGCGTCCTCGGGATTTGGAATGGCATTTGCACGGCGGCTTGTGGGCGAGTGTGCACACATGGTGCTGGTAGCGCGCCGCAAAGAGGTACTGGAGGAGCTGGCTGATGAACTGAAAGCTGCCAATTCATCGCTGAAAGTCACAGTCGTGGACTGTGACCTGGCTTCGCAGCGGGCCCGCGAGCGCCTGATTCAGATGCTGGAGGGGTTGCCTGCCGGGAAGACTCTGCTCATCAACAATGCCGGGCTGGGCGATTATGGCGAATATAAAAGCAGCTCGCCCAATCGCAACCACCAGATGCTGCATGTGAATGTGCTGGCGGTGGCAGAACTGACGCGCGCGGTGCTGCCGCGCCTGGAGGAGCAGGGCGGTGGTATCATCAATATCGCCTCGCTGGCGGCAGATTTGTTTATCCCGGATTTCGCCATATATGCCGCTTCAAAGGCATTTGTGGCTTCGTTCACCGAGGCTATCCGTCTGGAGATGCGCAAAGCCGGGGTGCCGGTGGTGGCGGTGTGTCCGGGGCCGGTGCATACCGGGTTTGGCGATGTAGCGCGCCGCCAGGGCTGCACGAATGGTTATTCTTCATTCAAGAAATGGGTCTATACCAGCATTCCCACGGTGGTGAATGGTGCACTGGATGCCCTGAAACACAATAAACCACGCTACTATCCCTCGCGTCGCATCCGTTTGATTGGCTGGCTGCTGCGCAATACGCCGCTGGGGCTGCTGCGTCTGGTGATGGGGATGCGCCCCCGAAAGGTTGAAGCAATTAAGGAACAATAAGCTGTTTTTCTCCATGAAGCAACTGTTTCATCGCAAGCATAAGATAAAGATTTTCACTTGGTTCCGCGGGGGGCTGCTCCTGGTGCTGCTGCTGGCAGCCGGGGCTCTTTATACGCCCTATCCCGCAGAGCTGGTCAAGGCTCTCTCCGGCGAGTCGAAACCAACCAAGAAGAAAAAGAAGCGTAAGAAGCCGCAGACTCCACCCCAGACTCCTGCGGCGCAGTCTCCCGCATTGCCGGCTCCCCCCGCGGCGGATGCAGATGATGAGGAGGAGGTGGTGGTAGAGCCCTGGGCTCCGGAGGATGCTTTCACGATGCCGCAGATTGTGCTGCCCCCGTTCCCGCCCGCGCTTCCGGAGCGCGTGGAACCCGGCAAATACGACCACATCAGCAAGATGGTGCCGGGAATGACTGTGCATAGTGCCGTGCAGTTTGAACCTGGTGCCACCGCCAGCCAGGAACGCGATTCTGCCTCGGCTTACCAGCTGCGCGTAGCGTTGAGCCTCAGCCTGCCGACTGCTGCTGATGGCGAGAGCCTCAAGAAGGCCAACCCGCAGCTTCCCGAGCTTTTCTCCAGGTATTCGGAACTCATGTCGGGGGCTAAGGTTTCGCCCTGGTACCACTCCATCTACCTGAACAAGCAGAATCACATGCGCAAGAATGCCGCCACGCTTTCCCGCATGCTGGACAGGCATAATTATTTTGACATTGATACCATTCTGGAAATAGCTGCTCCCGGTACGAACCGCAAGGTGCTCTGGATGCAGGCGGATATGGATGTGGTTTCCGATGGTTCGGATGGTGACCGCCTGCCGGATATGCCGGAAAAGGTGAAGAACAGCGATAATTACCAGCCGATGACTTCCTACCGCTGGCGCAAGCTCGGAACGAATCCGAATCCGCTGCTGCCGCATTGGCAGGAACGGGTCAAGAAGCTCAGCAAGGACAAAAACGCCAATGCTTCATCCCTGGAGTATGCCAGAAATGTGGTGCACGACCTCAAGAAGTACAGCTTCCTGCTGGCGGAGTATGATTCGTTTGTGGTAGTGCCGCTGGCTTTTAAGAATGGGGGAAATGCCGATTACCGTCCGCAGCTTGGTGACTATGCTGCCGTGGTGGTGGGAAATCGTATCTTCCCGGCCATTGTGGGCGATTTTGGGCCGCGTCACAAGGCCGGCGAGGCATCGTTGCGCCTGGCTCGTCTCATTAACCCGAAGGCCACACCCTTCGCTCGTCCGGTTTCGGATCTGGGAGTGAGCTACATTATTTTCCCGGGAACCAAGGAACCGGAGCACGGCCCCATTGACTGCAACCGGCTTAATTCCCGCGTGCAGGAGTTGCTCAACGAGATGGGCGGCCTTACTCCGGCGGCCCGGTTCCAACAGGTGGACGACCTCCTGGCTCCGAAGGCTGCACCAGAGCCGCAGCCTCAGCCCGCATCCTGATAATTTTTCTGATACATATGATAGCTTTTCTTCGTGGTACCGTAGCCGATGCGCTGCCTCAGTGTCTGGTGGTGGATGTGAATGGCGTGGGGTACGAGGTGACGGTTCCTCTCTCTACCTTTGACCAGCTTAATCCGGTTGTCGGTCAGGGCATCATGCTCAAGATTCACATGCATGTGCGCGAGAATGCCCAGGTGCTTTACGGTTTTGCGACCGATGCCGAGCGAGACATTTTCCGCCTGCTTATCGACCGCGTGAGCGGTATTGGCCCGGCAACGGCGATTGCTATCCTGAGTGGTCTGAATGTCAATACCTTCAAGCAGGCAGTGGTGCAAGGGGATGTGCAGGCTATAGCGCGCGCCAAGGGTGTTGGAAAACGCACGGCAGAGCGCATTATTCTGGAGCTTAAGGACAAGATTGGTGTTGCTTCCACCTGGGAAGCTCAGCAGCAGGGAACGACCACCCAGGCGGCATCCGATGCCGAGCTTGCCATGGTTGCCCTGGGCTTCAAGCAGACCGAGGCTCGCAAGTGCATTGTCAAGTTGCTGAAGGATAATCCGCAGGCAGGTACGGATGAACTCATCCGCGGGGCACTGCGCCAGTTGAGTTAAAGGACGATGGATTTTGCGCTGCTCAAGGCTGTTTCACGCTCGTTTTACCTGAGCATGGTGTGGTTGCCCCCAGCCATGCGCCGCGGTATTGCTCTGGGGTATATGCTGGCAAGAGCCACCGACAGCGTGGCTGATACTTCGACTGCTGCCCCCGGCAAACGCGCTGAGGTGCTGCGGCAGATGCGGCGTGCTGTGCAGGGAATACTGCCGCCAGATGAGCTCGCGCTTCTTTTGAAAGAGTTGCGTGGTGAGATGGCTGATGCCCAGACTAATCCCAGTGAAGCGACCCTGCTTCGCCGCTTTGGTGAATGTCTGGAGCAACTGGAGCAGGTTTCTGACGCTGAATTGCAGTTGTTACGCCGCGTGTTGTCGCTGATTGTGAAGGGACAGCTGTGGGATTTGTCCTACTTTGATGACCACAAGGTTGTGGAGAGTGCCGATGAAACGATGCGCTACACCTATCTGGTGGCAGGCTGTGTGGGGGAATTCTGGACAGACCTTGGACTTTCTACTCTGGGTAAGGGGTTCTGCGCCCCCGAACGCCGCGACATCATGGCGCAGGCGGCTACGCGCTACGGACAGGGCTTGCAGTTGGTCAATATTCTGCGCGATATTGCGGAGGATGCTGCCCGTGGCAGAGCGTATCTGGCTCCGTTCCGTGAGAAAGCCGAAACCTACTCGTGCCAGGATTCTCTGGAAATATGGCGCAACCGTGCCTTCTGGTATCTTAGGGATGGGCTGGATTATGCCCGCCGCCTGGAGTCGTTCCGTCTGCGATTCACTGCTGTGCTGCCGGCTCTGCTGGGACAGAAAACCCTGCGGCTGATTGCTCAGCGCGCAGGGGTGGAAAAGGTCAAGGTCTCTCGCAGGACGGTGTATACAACCCTGCTTGAGGCTGCCTGGCTCAGCGTGAGGAAGCGAGTTTCTTGAGCTTCTTGGAGAGCGTAATCTTGGCGGCAGAGGAAACGCGGTCCACGAAGAGGAATCCGTCCAGGTGGTCGCATTCGTGCTGCAGGCAGCGGGCCAGCAGACCACCGCAATCCAGCACCAGTTCGCTGCCGTCCAGCAGCGTCAGGCGGGCACGCACATGGTCCGGGCGGGAAACATTGGCGCGGATGCCGCGCACGCTCAGACACCCTTCGGTAAAGAGTTCCTGCTTGCCGTAGGGTTCAATCTCGGGGTTCACGAAAGCCAGGGGCATGATGCTGCGCATGGGCTTCTGCTCGCCATTCACCGTAATCATTTCCGGTTCCTCGCCTTCTTCTTCGTCCTCGGGAATATCGATGACCACCAGGCGGATATTGACGCCCACCTGGGGGGCGGCCAGTCCGATGCCCTCTGTGGCGTACATGGTTTCCACCATGTTCTCCACCAGGTTCTTGAGGTCGTCCGTAATTTTTTCTACCGGCGCACTCACCGCGCGCAGTACAGGGTCTCCATATTGTCTAACGTTCAGCAGCATGACGATAAAATTGTTGCGCGGATGCACCGCGGGTGCTCTATTCTGCTGGCAAAAGGGCTTAAAGTCAAGCTCAAACTCAGACAAAACCGCCTGTTACACGAGGGTAACAGGCGGTTGAAGAAGTCACGATTAAAAATGCTCAGGCTTCGGGGGATTCTTCCTTTTTAGGAGCAGGGGCCTTTTTGCCCTTCTTACCGCCCTTGCGGGGCTGGGGCTTGGTTGCCGGTTCCGGGGCAGAATCGCCCTTGGGATACCACACGGCGTTATCGCTGGTCACGACAATGTAGCCTTGCTCCAGCAGCCATATCATGTCGGCCACATAGGGGGCATGCGCATCGGTGGCAGCCTGGGTGCTGGTTTCATCTGTACCGGCGGGAACACCACTCAGCTCTGCAAACATGGCGTCTGCCTTCTTGCCGGAGTTCTCCTTCGCCCAGTTCATGATGGCCATCATGCGGTCTGCCAGTACGGTGCCCTCGGGCAGGGCGCGTACACGGCTGGGGCCGGTGAAGTGGTTGCCGTGCCATTTGTAGATGGGCAGGTGGTGGCGTGCCATGCCGTGGCAGAGGTTCGGTATGAGCATCTGCGGGAAGCGGCGGGTCTTGTCGGAAAGAATGGCCATGTGTGCAGCAATGCCGGGGGAAAGCACGGCACGCGGTGTGGAACCGTTGATGAATACTTTGTCCACCACCTCGTACACGCTGCTGTAGTGGTTGGCCATGAAGTCAGCTTCCACGCCCTTCTGGTCTTCCAGCACGGTATCGGCAGCCTCTTCGCGCGTGGGTTTCCACACGGTCTTGTGGCTTGCAGCCTGTACCCAGGCGGCTACGGTTTCCTCGCTCTTGTCTACCGAGATGCGGTTTTTGAACACATCCAGCGGCATGGTGGAATACTTGCTGCGGTAGAGGTTCATGAGCGCGGCCTGGTAGCCGTGCCAGGTGACGGGCCCGATGAGTTCGCCCCCCATGCTGCATACGGCCACGGCGGTAAAGGTGCCCTTGGGGGCTTCTACCTCGATTTCCTCCTTGGTGTACAGCTCGGCGAACCACGGAGCTTTCCAGAGATAGGCGGTGGCTTCGGCTTCGGTAAGCCAGCAGGCCTGGTCGCCCTTGGTGGAGTGAATGAGCATGGAGCCGTTCTCCATTTTCATGAAGACGAGGTCGTAGCGGGCTTTGTCGCCCATGACGACGCGGGCAAGATCAATGAGGGGCAGGGCGCGCTTCTGCTTCTGAATGTTGGCGGCAAAGAGCTCCAGAATACTGTTGGCCGGGCGCAGCTCTACGCGGAATCCCTCTGCCGGTGCGGGCAGTTCGCGCTGGGGCTTCGGCTCGCGGCGGAATTCGCGCTTCTGCGGGCGTTCACCATTGCTGCGCGGGGCGGCAGAATCGCGTCGCTCGCGGTTGAACGGGCGGCGCTCACCGCCATCCTTGCTGCGGCGGGGGGCCTTGCCTTCGCGGGCGGGGCGTTCGGTGTAGGCGGTGATGCTGGCTGCACCTGGGCGTGCCCAGGCCGGCCCGAACTGGAAATCTGCCAGGTCTGACAGATTGAGGGAATTGGTGTTCCCCTGGCTCTTTTCTTCCTTCATTGGTATAAATTTGGTAACTGCCAACTAGAGTACCCCTAAACGCCCGCCATTGCAATCATTTTTTGCGCATTCCCGGCGAAAAATTAAGGGAAACGGGGGATTATTCTTCCCCGAATTCCATACCGAGCAGGCAGATGTCGTCATCCTGCTCGGCGCTGCCAGTGAACTGGTGTACGCCGGCCAGGGAGATATCAATCATTTCGCGTATGCTCTGGGGCTTGCGCTGCAGCAGGAAATCCATGATGCGCGGTACGCCTATTTCATCGCCCTCGGCATTCTGCGCTTCGGTCAGCCCATCGGTGAAGAGCATGAGCTTCATGCCGTTTTCCAGCCGAATCTCGCTTTCTCTGAACTGGGATTTCTCCATGAGCCCCAGCGCGGGAGTGCGGGGAATCGCGGGTTGGAAAGGCTTTTCATCTGCCGGCATCACAATGGGGGCCGGATGCCCGGCACTGGCCAGGGTGAGGCGCCGGCGGTCCAGGTCCAGATACACGTAGCAGGCCGAGGCAAACATGGTGATGTTGGCCTTGTCGAAGATGCGGAACATCTGGCGGTTCAGCGAGGAGAGCAGCAAGGCGGGTGTATCTGCCAGGTTGGAGACCTGCTCCATGAGCCCGCGCAGCATCGAGGCAATGAGCGCGGCGCGTACACCGTGCCCCATTACATCGCATATCAGCATGCCTACGCCGCTTTGTCCCACGGGGAATACTTCGAAACAATCGCCTGCCACCCCAGCCGAGGGCATGTAGACATGGTGGAACCGGGCCCGGCGCACACATCCATCGCTCTGGTGCCATTCGCGGTCGGGAATGTTGAGCGGCTGCAGGGCCTGCTGCACCTCGCGGGCCAGGTTGATTTCCTTTTCCAGAGCCTTGTTTTTCTCATCCAGCTGCTTGGCGAGGCGCTGGTAGCGCTGCTGGGTCTGGATGAGGCGTGTCACATCGCTGGAAATACCGACAATGCCTTTTACCGTGCCATCTGCTGCATACCACGGGAACTTGGAGACGCGCCCCCAGGTAGATTTGCCGCCTTTCCATTTTTCGTGGTGAATGCGGTTGGTGATAGGCTTGCCCGTGGCCATGATTTCGGCTTCCTCGGCGCGGGCAATTTCGCACATTTCGGGGTCAAAGAAATTGCTGTCGCGGCTGCCGATGAGGTCGGAGGGCGTGCGCACCTTCATCTTTCTGGCCGTGGCTTCGTTGGCAATCACGAAGCGGGATTCGCGGTTTTTGAAATAAATGTTGTCGGGCAGATAGTTGATGAGGGTGCGGAAGAGGTCGCGGTCCTCCATGGCGTGCAGGTCTGCCATCTTGCGGCGGGTGATATCGACCCATACGCCAACTAACCGGCTGGGCTTCTTGTCGGCATCGTACTCCAGCAGACCATTGATGCGAACCCAGCGCCAGCCTCGGTTGCGCTGGTTGAGCAGGCGGATTTCCACTCGCAGCGGGTTGTACATGGGGCGGTCAATATAGCGCTTGACGGTGGTGGTGAAAAAGCCCACGTCTTCCGGATGTATGGTTTTTTCCGGTTCGGTGAAGATGTTGGGAGCCCAGTCCTGCATGCTCATGCCCATCATTTTCACGCATTGCTCGGTGTAGAAAATCTCATCATTCTCAAACAACCAGCAGAATACCCCCTCCTCGGCGGCGCGAAGCGCTTTGCGCACCATGTCCCACACAAATACTCCGGGCACAGTCCGCTTGGCATTATTCTGCTCTGGCGCTTCACTCATTGCCTCATAACATACCGTGTTTGCCCGGTAATTTCAAGCAGAATCGTGAGGTCCCGTGCAGAAAATTCAATTCCAGCGGTGGATTTGTGCCGAAATCCATCCAGCGCCTGGAACAGGGCTGGGAGGGGCGGTACCCCGGCTTCATTCATCACCTCCACCAGCACGCCCAAAGTCCGCCGATTATTGTAAAAATGATGAGAAGTGCCAGTTGGCCGATGCTGCGAGCCAGACGGTGGCGTTTCAGAAAACGGCGCGTGAGAGCTATGGGGATGCTGCTACTGCTGGCAGTCAGGACGATTCCCCAGAGTCCGCCGCGAAGTTGAAGAAATGCGTGATTGTCTTCCAGCTGAGTGCCTTCGGTGAAGCTGCTCCAGGGGATAAAACAGCGGATGCCGCCATTCATGCGGAAGCGCATGCCTCGCTCGCTGCGGCGCATTTCCTCGCCTGCGTATGTTTCACTGCCCCAGTCATTTTCAAAATCGGTAAGGACATGGCTTCCAAAGGCCGCCGCCAGTGCAAAACACATCACGCATGCTATGATTTCTCCTGGCCAGAGCCAGGGGCTGAGCAAGCCGAGCGCTACCCATGGCAGCGGGTATTGGAGATGTCGCCAGGTGGGGAGTTGATGAGGGCTCATTGTGTAATATACCGCCCAGCAGACGCTCTCGGCATGGTCGCGTTCAGGGTGGTGCGGTCGGATTGCCTCCTGAATGCGTGCCAGGTATTCTGCCTGCATGCCCTCTGCGATAGGCAGCTCATAAAAGGTGTCGTTGCCGGCATCTTCCAGCGAGATTCCGTTTTCGCACGGCGTAGCAGCCCGGAGACTCTCCCACGGCAGGAAGAGGCAGGGGCGGGGACCCTGTTTGCAGAAAAACAGAATACCGCGGCGGGTGCATCGCCAGTGAGTGCAGAAATCTGCCAGCATGTTGCCGGCCCGGGCGCCGTGCGAGTACCGCTCATGGATGCGTTCTTCCCACATGCAGCTCAGAATCAAGCCGGTTATTATGGTGAATCCGCTGGAAAACCGCCCCGTGAAACTCCAGAACAGCAGACCGGCAAGGCTACCTGCCAGCAGGGCGATGCCACAGCGCTTCCACCAGTTTATTTTTACTGGTGTGCGGCGCTTGTTTTCTGGTATGGGGTGAATCATCTGTTGTCCTTATCCGGGTAGGGGGCTTTATTGCTTTCGGTGTATTGCCAGCCGGGCAGCAGGTGCTTCCAGAATGCGATGTGTGCGTTTTCCGCTTCTTCTTCCATGCGCTCGGCGGTCATGCGGAAGGGGTATACCTGCACCGGTACATATTCCGCTCCGGCCTCGAAGGCTTCGGCTACCAGGGTATAGATTTCCTCGATGCGGGAGTCGGTCATGGCAAAACAGCCGATAGAAACCATATCCCCATGAATCATGATGAATGAGCCGGTGCGTCCCAGTTTCCGGTCGTAGGCGTTCGGGTACCCGATGTTGAAGGAAAGATGATAGCTGCTATTCGGGTTCAGGCTGCTTTTGAAGACGCGGTAAAAGCCTTCCGGTGCCTGCTCATCGCCCTCTGCTGTCTTGGGGCCGAGGTCGCCGCTCATGGCGGCAATATTGTAGTTCCTGAACAGCCGCCATTGGCCATTTGCTTCCTTCAGCCACAGCTCCAGCAGGTATTCTTCCTTGATGATGCGGATGAATACCGGTTTGCCAAAATGCTGACCGAGAACAGGCTGGACATTCTGTCGCGCCTGAATATCGCGATTGGGTTTGGCTTCGGAGAAATGGTTCATGAAAAGGAAAATCAGGACGATGAATACTTGGACGAGGTGATGCATAACTCCGGCGCCAGTTTAGCAAGATAGGCAGGGCTTTACAAGCAAATTGTGCGGGCCTACAGCCGCTTAATGTCAATGATATCCTCGACCCGGATGCGCGTGCCATCCTGCATCATGACCAGTTTTTCGTGGGGGAGCAGTTTCTGGATAATTCCGCAGGCTTCGGTGCAGCAGCCGCCGCTCTTGCGGGCATCCGGCACAAACCAGGTGATGTGGTGCGGCACGAGGGGCGGCGTGGTGGCTTCCTGCAAGCGGTCGGATATCTCCCATTTCTGCATTTCATCCAGCAGGGGACGCTCTGTGGTATGGCGGGCGGCCTCGGCTATGGCGGCATCGTGCCCGGTGAGGGCGGCAAAAGGCGAGAATTGAGCCGCGCGGTCAGCCATGCTCATTTGAGGGTGCCGTGTTGATACAGGATGGGGCAGGTGGATGATATCGGCGTATCGGTTATCGGCGTGCTCCTTCATGCTTTGTGTCCTCCTATCTGTCCGTTGCGGTCGCGGGCGGTGGCTCCTTCTTCCAGATTCATGCCGCGCAGAATGGCGTTTTTGCCAAACTTACCCCGGATGCGCAGCAAGGCCTGCTGCATCTTGCGTTCCTTGTCCAGTAGCACGGCTTCTTCTTTCTGCTTTTTCTGCTCAGTCTTGTAGTCGGTGAATAAATCCAGCTGTTCATCCCCGGTTCCCGGCTGGGGCGCATCTGCCTCCGGCACGACGTGGTTGGCCACCACATTGAGGCGACGCACCAGCAGGGTATCATCCACCAGCCGTCCGGCCAGCTCTGCCACGGCTTGCAGAATGAGCCTGGTGGAGGAGGTGAAGCGCCCCAGGTTCTGCGAGCCGTGCGAATGCGCCGGTATCTCGCGGCCATAGGCATCGGTGGTGATAGCGCCCCGGTATCGTCTGCGGCGTTCCGGGTTGGTCAGGTTTTCGATGTCGTAGCCAATGGTAATTACAATCTGGTCGGTTACGAGTCCCTTTCCCACCAGTTCCAGCACGAGGGAATCTGCCATTTCCCGCAGCACCAGCCGGGCTTTTTCCGCGGTGTAGGGTTCCTGCAGCACCTGCCCGGAGCCCAGACTCCGTGATTCCGGGTGATAGGCCTTGATTGCTTCCATGGTACAAGGCTCCCACCCCCAGGCATGGTCAATCAACAGCTCGGCATTCCTGCCGAACATGCGATAAAGAGAATCTTCGTTCTGCAGCGAGCGCCGGGCAATATCGCCCATGGTATAGAGCCCGTGTTGTTCCAGCTTGCGCACATATCCCTTGCCCACGCGCCAGAAATCGGTGAGCGGCCGGTGGCTCCATAGCTGGCGGCGGGAGCTCATCTCGTCCAGCTCGGCGATGCGTACCCCATCGGCATCGGCCGGTATGTGCTTGGCTACGATATCCATGGCTACCTTGGCCAGGTACAGATTGGTGCCTATGCCGGCTGTGGCGGTGATGCCAGTGGTGCGCAGTACATCGTGGATGATGCGCCGCGCCAGCTCGTGGGCCGTGCAGCCATAGGTCATCAGGTATGGCGTGGCATCTATGAATACTTCGTCGATGGAATAAACCACAATGTGCTCGGGCGATACATACCTGGTGTACACATTGTAAATGCGCGTGCTGTAGTCCATGTAGCGCGCCATGCGGGGCGGGGCTATCACAAAATCCAGTTCGAGTTCCGGGTGGCGCAGCAGCTCGCTGTGGAAATGCGAAGCTCTGTTGAGCCGCCGTGCCTTGTAGCGCCGCTCCGCGTTTACTTCTGCCACGCGCTGCCGCACCTCAAACAAGCGCGGTCTCCCGGGAATGCCGTGCGATTTGAGCGCCGGTGTAACCGCCAGGCAGATTGTTTTATCCGTTCTGCTCTCATCGGCCACCACCAGGTTTGTATCCAGCGGATCGAGCCCTCGCTCTATGCACTCTACAGAGGCAAAGAACGATTTGAGGTCAATGGCTATGTACGCTTTTTCCGGCACGATGATGACTGTGACAGTGGAGAGTATACACCACCCCGGCCTCTTGTGCAAGACAGGTTAGAGCGGGGGCTTGTTTCCGTCCGCTCGCTGGATAGGCAGATATCCAATACAATCCCTTCTCAAACGTATGGGATGAATAATGCGTCATCGCCCTGAAGAATTGTTCTTGAACAATAGATGCGCTATGTTACACTCAGTGCGTGAAAATTCCTTTATACTGGGTAACAGAGAAACGGCGCGGGTGTGACGGCAGCATGTGGAAATTGCGGGGTATTTCCTATCGCTCTATGGAGGAGGCTCGCGAGCGACTGGAGGAGCGTGCGCGTTTGCGGACGGATTTTGCCCGGCGGCGCGGTGTGAGCGAGGCGGCGGTATCTGAGCATCGGGCCCGGTTGCGGGCTCTGGATGAGTTGCAGGATGAGGATTACAGCGTACTCCTGCTGGAGCCAGTGCTGGAGCAGTTGGATGAGGACAATGTCATCACCCGCAACCGTTATGGGGTGCAGGTGCTCAATAGCACCACCCTTTGCTTTGTGGATGTGGATAAGTTCCCCCTTTCGCTGGGGGATACACTGCGCGGCCTCTTTGGCCGGAAGGTGACACCGGAGGAGAAATTACTGCAACAGCTGCGCGAGCTTTGCGAGGCCGATGCCAGTCTGGGGGTGCGGCTATACCGCACGCACAATGGCTGGCGTGTGATGCTGGCGGGTGAGGGGATTGCTCCGGATTCGCCCCGCATGCATGAGTTGTTCAAGGCGTTGCATGCGGATGCGCTGTATGAGTCGCTTTGCTGCCGGCAGCAGTGCTGGCGTGCCCGCCTTACGCCCAAGCCCTACCGCGTAGGGATTACCCGCTTCCCCAGACCTCTGGATTCAGAATCAATCAATTCGGAAGAGTCTCTTGGCTGGCTGCAGAAGTACGAATCTCTCTGCCAGGGGAAGGCGGTCTGCCGTCTGGTGGATTGTTTGGGACGCCCTGTTAAATCGCCCTTGGTGGAGCTGCATGACCAGATGACCAGGGCCGCGGTGGCAGATGCTCCCCTGGCGTGATTCAATAAGCCGCTTCCGCTGGGAGCAGGCTGAGAAAATGGCGAAGGTTCGGGAGCTCGAGCAGGTCATCCTCGCAGAGCCACATGGCGTATTTGATGGCTTCCTTGCGTTTCTGGGGCAGGGTGGCGGGATTACCGATGGTGTCGAGGCTGCTGCACAGGGAGGAGAATATGTAAAGGCGCGCGACATTGTTGCCATCGCCCAGTCCGCATATGTTGTTCTGCAGTTCTGAAAAGACGTATTTGGTGAAATCGGAATACGTGCTTATTTCCTCGGAAACTTCGTCATCATAATCTCGCGAGGGGATGAGCCCCTTGCTTTTGACTGCGTTGAGGGCTTTCTGGCATGCCGGGGGACAGGTGTATGCTGGCGGCTCAGGCGCGTGCCGGGGTGGCTGAGCACAGGAGGCCAGCAGTACCAGGATGATTGTCAACAGTGGGGAGGCGATTCTCATGTGCGAGTTTTTTCAGCGAGTGTGGTTTTCCATGGAATAAATCAGCACTTCCATCACTTCATTCCACCGTTTGTTAAAATCGGCAAGGAGTTGTTTTCTTGATTCGATGCTCCCGAAGAATGAGGGTTTGAGGGAGGAAAGAACTTCGTAGTGCAGCGGGAACTGGTACGTGCTTTCGGTTTCCGATTCGCCGATATCACCCATATTACTCCAGATATAATGACGCGACCCGGTGTAGATATCTCCGAAGGAAACGGCTAAGGGGCTGTTCCATGATGAATTATGGTTCGGCTGGAGGGTTGCCAGGAAGTTAAAATATTCAGCAAGAGGCCCCGTTGCCTCAATCCCGCTATTGATATCTGATGCATGGGAGTAATCCTCCCGCATGGCGATAATTGTTTTTTCAAGAGGCGGATTCTGCTTTCTCCAGGTAAGAAAGGCATCAATGTGATTGAGGTCGCCCTGGGTTATGAAAGAATAAGAAGAGTAGGGCGATTTATTGTGGGCGCACGATACGAGAACGCATGCACAAAACACCAATGATAAAAGTTTTACTATGGCTTTCATGGGAAAAGCACGGCGTGGGAGGTGGGGGCGGGATTATGCATGGTGGAGCAGCTCCTGTGCCTTGCGGGCACAAAAGGCCACACAGCGTTCGCAGGGGCGGGCGGCGTAGTAGGCCGCGGTGCGCTCGGAGGGGCGGGCGGAGCTTTCCATCTCCTCGTCCAGGTGCAGCAGCTCGCGGCAGGTGAGTGTGCCGAATTCGGCTTTGAAATCTTCTGCTAATGCGCGGGTAAGAGAAAAAATGACTTCCTTGTCTTCCGGGGTGCCGGTCAGGTTGCCTTTGCAGAATCCCGCCACCATGCAGAGACCGGAAAACGCACCGCAGGTGCCGCGCATGCGCCCCAGCCCGGCGCCGAAAGCCGAGGAAAAGCGGAGTGCGGCTTCCTCGCTTAAACCAACCTGCGGAGCAAAAACCGCAAAGACGGATTGGGCGCAGTTATACCCTTGGTGAAAGTAATCCAGAGCTCGAGCGGCGGCATTTGTCATATGGGGGAGCATACTCTTGCGGAGATGCTTTGTCAATGCCGGTTTTTTTGCTCGCTTTAGCTGGGGCGGAATGGTAGAATCCAAGTCGACAAAATGCAGAAAATCATGCAGCGTACATTAGTGAAACACGCATTGGCCAGCACTGCTCCGGCAGAGCAGATTCTGGTGGAGGGCTGGGTGCGCACCCGCCGCGATTCGAAGGCTTTTTCTTTCCTGGAGGTGAACGATGGCACGAGCCTGGCTTCGATTCAGGTGGTGGCAGATGCCGGCATTCCCGGCTATGAGGATATTTCCCGCATGTCGACGGGAGCATCTGTGAGCATACTGGGGCGACTGGTAGAGAGCCCCGGCAAGCAGAAATGGGAAATCCAGGCTACGGAAATCAAGCTGGTGGGCGGTTCTCCGGAATCGTACCCCTTGCAGAAGAAAGGCCACTCGCCTGAGTTCCTGCGCACCATTGCGCACCTGCGTCCGCGCACCAATCTGTACGGTGCTATTTTCCGCACGCGTTCCCGCATGGCGGCGGCGGTGCACCAGTTCTTCCTGGAGCGGGATTTCGTGTGGGTTCATACGCCCATCATCACCGCGAGCGATTGCGAGGGCGCGGGTGAGATGTTCCATGTCACCACACTTGATCCGCTGGCTGATAACAAGAGCTACGAAAATGACTTCTTCGGCAAGTCTGCCAACCTGACGGTGTCCGGCCAGTTGGAGGGCGAGACCTTTGCCTGCGCGCTGAGCAACATCTACACCTTCGGACCCACTTTCCGCGCAGAAAACAGCAATACTTCCCGCCACGCGGCCGAGTTCTGGATGATTGAGCCGGAAATTGCCTTCTGTGACATTTATGGCGATATGGATGTGGCAGAGGCATTTATCAAGCACATTGCCCGCACGATGCTGGCAGATGAGAGCGGTGATTTCGAGTTCTTCTGCAAGTTTGTGGATAAGGGACTGCGTGCCCGCCTGGAAGAGGTGGCAGAAAAGCCCTTTGTGCGCTGCTCGTACACCGAGGCTATCGAAATCATGCAGGCCAGTGGTCAGAACTTTGAATACAAGCCGTACTGGGGCATGGATATGCAGAGCGAGCACGAACGCTTCCTCACGGAAAAGCATTTCAAGTGCCCGGTGATTGTGTACAATTACCCGAAGGAAATCAAGCCGTTCTACATGCGCCTCAACGATGATGGCAAGACTGTGACGGCCATGGATGTACTGGTGCCGGGGATTGGCGAAATCATCGGCGGCAGCCAGCGCGAGGTGCGTCTGGATGTGCTGGAGGGTAATATCGAACGCATGGGCATGGACAAGGACGCCTATTACTGGTATAACGACCTGCGCCGCTTCGGCACAGTGCCGCATGCTGGTTTCGGTGTGGGCTTTGAGCGCCTTATCATGTTTGTGACCGGTGTTCAGAATATCCGCGACGTGCTGCCTTTCCCGCGTACACCGCGCAATTGTGAGTTCTGATATTGACTTGCCGCAGAGTAACTGCTAGGATAACAGGATATGAAGACACGCGCGGAGGAATTTGCAGAGTGGGGCACCGAGGTGGTATTCGGCAGAGCCCACGGATTTCGCGCGTGGCTGATGCGCTGTCTGCTGCGTTTTGCCTCATTCTTCTTCTGGATACTGGTGCAGGTGCGTTTGTTCCTGTTCCGCCGCCGCATCAAGACGGTACACTATCTGGGCACCTTTGTGGTGAGCGTGGGCAATATCACTGCCGGTGGCACGGGTAAGACTCCGGTGGTGGAGCTGCTTTCGCGCAGTCTGGCTTCCCGTGGGCGCAAATGCGCTATCCTGACTCGCGGTTACAAGAGCCACGACCTGGAAAAACCGCAGGTGTGGCTGGATAAGAATGGCAAGCGGGTGAATCGGGTACCGAAGATTGCCAGCGATGGCGTGACCCGTTACCTCAGTCCGCTCTATGCCGGCGATGAGCCGTTCATGCTGGCGCGCAATCTGGACAACGTGGCTGTGCTGGTGGATAAGGACCGAGTGAAATCCGGCATTTTCGCCATTGAGCAACTGGGCAGCAATACGCTGATTCTGGACGATGGCATGCAGTTCCTGAAACTGAAGCATGAGATTGATATTGTGCTGGTGGACTGCGGGTTCCCGTTTGGTACTGGTGCGCTTCTGCCGCGTGGCACGATGCGCGAACCCCGCGCCAGCCTGAAGCGCGCCAGTTATATTATTCTGACCAAGAGCGAGGGTAAGCCGCAGGATGAACTCATTGCCACCATACGCAAGTATAACAAGGTGGCCGATATCATTGTGACAAACCATGCCCCGGTGCTGCTGGAGAATATCTTTACAGGTGAGCAGCTGCCGCTGACGGCGCTGAAGGGCAAGTATGTGGCCTGCCTTAGCGGTATTGCACGCCCGGAGAGCTTTGAGAATCTGGTCGAGTCGCTGGGTGCCAATGTGGAAATCCGCCGTAGCTATCCTGACCACTACTGGTTTGACCAGGAGGACCTGGATGCCTTTGTGGAGCGCTGCGCCGAGCGCGCCATGGATATGATTATCACCACGGAGAAGGATGCCGTGCGATTCCTGCGCCCGGGGGAAATGGATGTGCCGATTTATTTCCTGCGCATCCACATTGATATCCTGCAGGGCCAGGAGAAGTGGGATGCGATGATTGACCGCATCTGTGGTCTGGGCGCGCCCCAGCCTGCGCCTGAGTGGGCCGATGTGCTTTAACCGATAAAGCTTCCAAGCGTAGAAAAGCCCCGGTGAGTGATTCTCACCGGGGCTTTTTGAATGCTTGATGAATGTGATTACATCGAGATGGCGAAAGCCAGTTTGGCGGAGATGGCCTTGGCGATGTCGTGCACCTGTTCTTCAGAGACCGGCATGTTGGTCTTGATGAGGGCAAGGGAATCACCGCTCTTGTGGTCATTGGGCGCCACGATGTTTTCGATATTGATACCGGCCTGGGAGAGGGCCTGGCCAATGGAGGCGATGATGCCGGGGCGGTCAGCGTAGCGGAGCACCAGCGTATTGCCTGCGAGGGTGGTATACAGGTGGTCAAACTCCATGATGCGGGAGACCACGGGAGTGCCATCCACCACCATGCCACGCACGCTGGAGACAATCTGGTGACCGTCTACCTCCATGTGAATATCGATGGTGAGGGCATCATCGTAGAGCTTGTCGTCCTTGGGTTCACGAGCCTTGTAGACAATGCCGTGCTCGCGGAATGAGGTTTCTGCGGCTGCGGGCATGAGGCCTTTTTCTGCACCGGGCACAGCGCCCTGCAGAATCCACGGGGTGAACCACTTGCGGAACGAACGCAGGTTGTTGTAGAAGGTGCATTCCACCTTGCGGATGGGCTTGCAATCGCCTACGCGGTAGCAGAGCTGGCCCAGCATGGCTGCCAGCTGAAGCTGCGCCGGGTGCAGATCGGCCGGGCGCTCGGCGTTGATGACGCAGGAGGTATCGCCACTGGTGAAGTAGTCGATCATCTGCTTGGCGGCGCGCATGGCGGCGTTCTTGTTGGCTTCGCGGGTGTTGGCACCCAGGT
The DNA here is from genome assembly GCA_045657445.1 of Akkermansia sp. Taxonomy (GTDB): domain Bacteria; phylum Verrucomicrobiota; class Verrucomicrobiia; order Verrucomicrobiales; family Akkermansiaceae; genus Akkermansia. Next base: position 45,798 of record JAZOTC010000041.1, read on the forward strand.
GGGGCAGCAGCAGGTCGGCCACATCGGCGCTGGGCTGCATGGCTGCGGTGTCCTTGGGGTGTACGTCGGTGCAGTAAGTAATCTTCTTGCCGGCTGCGCGGGCTGCGCGGATGGCATCTTCGTCCACCACACCATAGCGGGAGCAGTTGATGAGCATGGCGCCGTCTTTCATCTTGCCGATGAGTTCGGCGTTAATCAGGTTGCGTGTGGCCGGGCCACCCGGCACATGCAGCGAGATGATGTCGGACTCGGTGAAAATTTCCTCGATTTCAGTGGGAATGGCGCCAATGTTGAGGGCGCGCTGCTTGGAGAGGAAGTGGTCGTAGCCGAGAATCTTGCATTCGAAGCCCTGGAGGCGCTTCACCAGCAGACGCCCGATGTTGCCCAGGCCGAGGATACCCACGGTCTTGTGAGTAAGCTCGTTGCCCATGTATTTCTTTTTGTTCCATTCGCCTGCGCGGGTGGTGTTGTCGGCCGGTACCACAAAGCGGTAGGCGGCCAGAATCATGGCGATAACCTCCTCAGCCACGGCGTTGGAGTTGGCACCCGGGGTGTTCATGACATCGATTTCCCTGGTGCGGGCATACACGTAATCGATGTTGTCGAAGCCGGCGCCTGCGCGAATGACGCACTTGAGCCCGGGCAGAGCATCGATGATATCGGCCGTGACTTTTTCGGAACGGACGATGAGGCCTGCGGCATCGGGGTTTGCGGCGACGAGTTCCTCAATGGGGGCGGCGTCGTCCTGCACGACATCATAGCCTGCGGCGCTGAGGGTGGCGGCTGCTGCTTTATCCAGCTTAGTAGGAATGAGTATCTTCATATCTGCTATAGAGAAGGGGGGTTAGCGCTCAATTTCATGCGCAAAGAGACCGCTGCGCAGTTTCGGTTCAAACCAGGTGGATTTGGGCGGCATGATTTCGCCGCTGTCGGCCACGTTGAAGAGGTCGGCCATGGTCACGGGGTAGAGCGCAAAGGCTACGCCGCTGGCACCGGCGCGGGTTTCCAGCTCGCCCAGTCCGCGAATGCCGCCCACAAAGTCGATACGCTCGCTGGTGCGGGGATCGGTGATGCCCAGGATGGGGGCCAGCAGGTTGCTTTGCAGAATGGCGCAGTCCAGGCTTTCGATGGGGTGGGAGGCATTGAATGTGCCTTCCTTGGCGGTGATGCTGTACCACTTGCCGCCCAGGAACATACCGAATTCGTGCTTGGCCTTGGGCGCATACGGCTTGCCCGGGGTGGCTGGCGTCACGGTGAACTTCTCGCTGATGGCGGCGATGTAATCGGCCTCGCTCAGACCGTTGAGGTCAAACACCACGCGGTTGTAGTCCATGATGAAGAGGTCTTCATCGCAGAAGGTGACGGCCATGAGGTAGTTGAATTCTTCCTCGCCGGTGTAATCGGGGTGTTCTGCGCGGCGCTTGGCAGATACAGCGGCGCTGCTGGCCGTGCGGTGGTGACCATCTGCAATATAGAGGGTGGGAACTTCCTCAAAGCCCTGGCGGATGCCGGCGATGGCATCGTCATCCGTTACCGGCCAGAGCAGGTGGGTCACGCCGTCATCGCTGGTGAATTCGTATTCCGGTTTGTGGAACTTAATCCATTCGCGGATGATGGTGGAGATGCCTTCGTGCTTGCGGTAGGCCAGGAATACCGGCTCGGTCTGGGTGGAGCAGGTGTCGAAGTGGTTGATGCGGTCGAGTTCCTTTTCCTTGCGGGTGAGCTCGTGCTTCTTGATGGTGTTGTTCAGGTATTCATCCACACTGGCGCAGCCGACAATGCCGGTCTGCACACGCCCCCACATCATCTGGCGGTAGATGTAGTAGCAGGGCTTTTCCTCGCGCATCAGGAATCCCTTGCGCAGGAAGTCCTGGAGGTTCTGGGAGCTCTTTTCGTAGGTAACGGCATCATGAATCTCCGCCTCGCTGGTGTCGATATCGGCGCGGCAGATGTGCAGGTAGGAGGATGCATTGCCTGCCGCCATGGCGCAGGCTTCGCTGTGGTTCATGACATCGTAGGGCAGACATGAAACCTGCTCGGCATATTCCTTGGGGGGACGGATTGCTGCAAATGGACGGATGGTTGCCATAGTCGTGTAAGTTAGTAAGGGTTAGTGCCCGATTTGCGCCAGGCGTACCAGCGCTGCGGGCAGGTTGCGAGAGCCGTAATATTCGGCAGAGCCGAGGCGGTCTGCCTGGGTCTGGATGAGTTTGTTGATTTTCCGGATGATGGGGAGATAGCGTTCTTCGTATACGAGAACCTCGGGTTCGCTGAGGGGAGGCAGATTGTTGAATGCACGCGTCCACTGCTGCAGTTCATCGCTAATCTGCATAATCCTGGGTACAGCAGCTTCTGCTGCGCTCTTGTTGTTGATTTCCGCCATGCTCTGGTAGAGTGCTCCCAGCAGCATGATGCCATGGCGCAGGCGCTTTTCGCCCTCGGGAAGCTGGATTTCTTCCTGGGCATTGGTGCCTGCCTCGGTCACGGGCTCTGCCCAGGCGGGGACACTCAGAAGTGCCACTGCAAGAATACTGATTTGCGGGAATTTCATTTTTCAATCATCATACACATGGTGCGGAATTCTTTCCATAACTCCGCAGATTCAAAACAGCGAGACAGGCGAAGCCGCTCGATTTCCTCATACATTCTGGCCCATTCGCTGCGCATGCGGTACGCATAGCGCTGCTCGACAAGCCGGGCTTGTTCTGCGCTCAACTCCGGCATTTTGTGCAGCGCTTCGCGGGTGTTGTAGATGGCCAGCAGTTTCTTGTGCAGTTTGCTGGCGGTTTTATCTGCGCTGGCTTTATCCCGCGCTTCCTGGAGCACGGGCACCAGCTCGGATGGCAGGTTCGAATACAGGTCGAACGCCTTTACAACGGCCGGAGGCAGACTGACCGACTGGGCGGCCACCACTGCTGGTGCAGCCAGACAGAGCACGCTGAGGTAGTGCAGGTTCATGCAGAAATGATTTACTGAGCTGCAGGCTGTTCCGCCGGAGCCTGTTCGGGGCTTGCCGGTGCTTCAGCAGGCTGCTGTTCTTCCGGTTTTGCTTCAGCTGCGGGCTGTGCCGGCTCGGGGGTATCTTCTTCCATGGTGTTTTCACCAATGTCAGAATCAAGTTCGCGCTGGACAGATTGCATGGCGTTGTCAATCTGGGCTTCTGCGCTGGTGGTGATGCGCTCAAGTGCAGAGGTGGCGCGCACGAGGGAGGCCTTGAGGCGGTCGTACTCGCGCTTTCTCTTGGTGATTTCCTGCTGCATGTCCTTGTATTGCTCGCGGATGGGCGTGCGGTATTCGTTGGGCAGGAGTTCGCGCTTGAGACCCATGATGACATTGTAGGCGGCATTCTTGCGGTGCTCATCGTCAGCGGCTTCGAGGTTGCCGCTAATCATCAGCTCTCTCACCTTGTCCATCTGCTCCCAGAACTGGTTAAGAAGGCTGGGCACAGTGCCAACTGCGGGGTCAAGTTTCACCCGGTCGGTGCGGCGCATCACGTCCTGCACCTTTCTGAGCCCGTTTGTCAGCATGAGCAGGTTGCGTTGCGGCGGGTTAATCCAAACGCGGTTGGTGTCTTCGCCGAGTTCTTTCAGTTCTTCGAGCGTTTCTTCGAGCTGGCGCTGGTCGAGCTCGGTCATGGCACGGCGCTTGTTGTCTAACATGCGCTTGCGTGCGTTGGTTTCTTTCTTGTGCAGGGCGCTCCACTTCTTATCAAGATCTTTCAGCGTCTTGATATAGCGCTTGTGGGCGGTCTTGTATTCCGAGATGCCCTGGTAGCGCTCGCTCATGATTTCAAACTTGTCCAGACCGCCAATCTTTCGGCTGCTCTTCTTCTGCTTAAAGTCAACGAGCATGGCCTTGTAGGCAGCCTTGCCGTCGCGAACGTATTTATCGCGCTCGTCTACGCTGATTTTGTCGAATGTGTAATCACCTGCACCAGAAAGGTTGAACTGCTGCTGCAGCGTATTGATTTCAATGGCGCGGCGGTCCATGTCCTCCAACTGGCTGGTGATGCGCTTCTTGACGTTGTTTGTCTGGCTTACCAGCGAGGGGGTCGGCTTGGTGATTTTTGCCAGGGCGGCGTCCATCTGGGCGAGTTTCTCGCGCAGGCGCAGCGTGGCATCAGCAGCTTTTTCATCACCGGCACGTTCTGTGGCAGCCTCTTCCTTTGCGGCTTCCTCCATGGTGGTGATGTCTCCATTCGGTACGGATTTTGTGACCTGCTTGCCGTCCTTATCAGTTCCGGTGAATTTGGTGTCGGCATCGTTTTTCTCTGCAATGGTGCAATTTGTGTAGCTTTCGCCGGTGTTGAGCGTGATATTGTACACCTGCTCAGCTTGCGCCAGAGCAACTGTCAGAGCCAGCATGGAAATGAACACATTTTTCATCATAATCGAGGGAACTGGTGTTTCGCCTGCGATACTAGCATATATCGGGCATGTTTGCAAACCTAGAATGCTTGTTTGACAGGAAAAACACGGTTTTGGGGCAAAGAAAAACGCTCCCGTGTGGCGGGAGCGTTGAAATAAGCCGAATCAGGGCTGCATCTGCGGGCATTGCTCGCGTATGGCAAGCGCTGCCGCCTGAACCAGGGGCGGGCCGTTGTAGATGAAACCACTGTACAACTGCACCAGGGAGGCGCCAGCCTTGATTTTCTTCACGGCATCCTCTGGTGTGGTGATGCCGCCGACACCAATGATGGGAATGCTGCCTTTGAGTTCCTGGGCGAAAGCTTCGAGTGTCTCGTTTGCCCGGTCGTAGAGCGGCTTGCCGGACATGCCACCGCTCTGGCAGGCATGGGGAGAGGCTTCAACACCCGCGCGGGTGGTGGTGGTATTGGTGCAGATGAGACCATCCAGCTGGCTGTCCTGGAAAACCCGGGCCAGGTCGCGAATCTGGGTCTCGCTCATGTCCGGCGAAACCTTCATGACCAGGGGAACGTAGCGCCCGGTTTCGCTGGAGAGGTTTGCCTGTTCGCTCTTCATGAGGGCAAGCAAATCGGCGGCACTGTCGGCCTTGGCTAAATCCTGAAGGTTGGGCACATTCGGGCAGGAGAAGTTGATGGCCACATAGTCTGCCACATCCCACACTGCGCGCAGACATGCCAGATAATCCTGGTGGGCCTCGGCGTTGGGTGTAGTCTTGTTCTTGCTGATATTGACGCCCAGTACACCGTTGAACCGGCGCGTGCGGCGGATGTTATCCACGCCCTCATCGACACCAGGGTTGTTGATGCCCATGTGGTTGATGATGGCCTGCTGAGGAATGCAGCGGAAGAGGCGCGGTTTGGGATTGCCTGGCTGCGGCTGGGGGGTCAGGGTGCCGACCTCTACAAACCCGAAGCCGAGGTGCCCGAAGGCTGCTACCGTGTTGGCTTCCTTGTCCATGCCGGCGGCCAACCCGACGCGGTTGGGGAACTGAAGCCCCATGACGGTGACGGGGTCACTTACAGGCTTTGCTCCTACGAGAGCAGGGAGCAGGTGCAGATGTTCTGCCGTGCGAAGACCTGCCAGGGTCAGCTTGTGGGCTGTTTCGGGGTCCAGGCAGAACAGAAATTTCTTAGCGAGATTGTAAAGATAGGGGGACACAAATATCTTGGGTTAAATGAAAACTACATATGGAAGGTTTTTCCATAATGCTCCAGGAACCATTCCGCAAAGCGGGGCAGTGCTTCCTCGTAATCCCATACGGGTGAGTAGGCCAGCTCTCGTTCCAGCTTGGAGGTGTCGGCATACATTTCGACCAGCTCGCCCACCACCAGCGGTGAGGTCGGGTCCATCTGGATTTCGGTGTTGCGGCTCAGGGCATGTTCGATGGCCTGAGTGAAGGCCATGAGCGAAACGGGCTTGCCGCGACCCACATTGTAGAGCGCATAGGGAACTCCGTTGCCTGCATACGGCTGGCTGGCCATGGCGGCTTCCATGCCCTCCAGCAGGTCATCAATGTAGGTGAAATCACGCACCATGTGACCGTTGTTCATGATGCGCACACGGCGTCCTTTCATGATGCGGTCTGCCAGCTGCATGGGCACGGAATCCGGGCGGCTCCAGGGACCATACACGCTAAAGAGTCGGAAAATGGTGATGGGCATGCCGTATGCCTTGGAATAGGTATAGCAGAGAAGCTCGGCCGAACGCTTGGAAGAAGCATACATATTCAGCGGCGTATCCACATGGTCATCTTCCTGCAGCGGCGAGGTGGCCTGTGCGCTGTACACGGTTGAGCTGGAGGAGTAGAAGAAGTGCTGGACGCCGTAAAGACGAGCAACTTCCAGCATGTTGAGCGTGCCGGTTACGTTGGTGGTGTAGAACTTGGCCGGCTTCATATTGGCCGTGGCGGTGCCGGTGAGGGCGGCCAGGTGCATGATGATATCAAAGCTTTCCTGTTTGCAGAGGGCGTTCAGGGAATCGGTGTCAAGGATATCCATCATGATGAAGCGGAAACCACTGTTTCCGTTGAGTTCCTTGAGCGGTTCTATTTCTGCAGTGGCAATGCCCAGCAGGTTCAGTCGCGCATATTTGAGTTCAAGGTCCTTATTGTTGCAGATGTTATCAATGCCGACAACTTTGTAACCACGCTCAAGCAAGCGATTGGTGACATGGTATCCGATGAACCCGGCTGCACCTGTGACGAGGATTTTCATGATTCAGTGTAAGAGAAAGATTTTGATTTGCGCGCGTTATTGTAGCAAAAGTAGTGTGAAAAGCAATACTTTTTATTCCTCTTCAACCACCTGGGTCACGCTGCCTATGGCCGGGCAGCTGAATTCCACCACATCGCCGGGCTTCAGGTAGCGGGGCGGATTCATACCAAGTGCCACCCCGCCCGGGGTGCCGGTGGAAACCACATCGCCCGGGTTCAGCGTCATGAATTGCGACACATAGGCCACCAGCTGCGCCACCGGCATGATGAGCTGCGAGGTATTGGCCTTCTGCCGGATTTCGCCGTTCACCTTGAGCTCCAGCTCCAGATTGTCCGGGTTGGGGATTTCATCCTTGGTCACCAGCACGGGGCCAAAGGGGGCGAAGGTGTCGTAGCTCTTTCCCTTGGTCCACTGGCCGCCGTGCTCCAGCTGGTAGGAGCGCTCGGAATAATCGCACATGAGGGTGTAGCCCACAATGGCGCGGCGGGCCTCGGCCTCGGTGGCCCGGTGCAGGGTGTCGCCGATGATGACTGCCAGCTCGACTTCATAATCAAGCTTGGTGGCGCCCTCCGGGTTGAGTACATAGGCCAGGTCGGAGGAAATGGCGGAGGTGGCTTTCAGAAACAGGGAGGGCTCGGTGGGGGTGTCGCCACTGAATTCCTTTGCGTGGTCGGCGTAGCACTTGCCCAGGCATGCCAGCGTGCAGGGCTGTACATGCAGCGCGCTGGAGATGGCAAGCCCCTTCATGTCAACCGGGACTCCATCCTCGGCGCCCTTGGATATCCAGGTTTCAATTTCTTTGCGAAGTTTTTTGCCGCCGGGCAGCATGGCTGCCCAGAGCTGTTCATCCTGTGAGGTGACGTCGATAAAGCATCCTCGCTTGGGAACCCAAAGACCGATGGTGCTTTCACCATCCTCATCTACATAATATTGAAGTCTCATAGTGCAAAGTGTGGTTTACATGGAATCCCAACCGCTGATGTCATCCGGCACACTATCGATGCCGGGCATACCGGTTGGTGTGGGAATGGCTGGCATGGGGGCCGGGTCTTCCTCCACCGGTTCTTCCATGGTGGTGGAAACCGGTTCCGGCTGAACGGTTGGCTGGGCGGGCTGGGCTGCCTCGGTTTCTGCTGCCAATCTGGCGTTTCTCTCGCGTCGGGCCTGTACTTCCGGCGGTACATAGCCCAGGTCAACTTCTTCGCCGTGCAGAGTGAATGCCTCCGGGGCGGAGTCTTCCTCCTTTTCCTCGTCCGGGGCCGCAGCAATGGTGCGGTACTGGTACACTCTGTCGCCCCTCATGATAACGCCGGCGCGGATATCGGCGGCGATGATGCTGTTGCGCGCGTGCATGGCCGAGGAAACAATCAGGTTACCCACGCGATCGGCAGAGCCGTTCTGCGGGTGGGTGACGAGTACTGTACCTTCTGCCGGGCGGGGGCCGATGATGCGCACCAGTGCGAAATTACCCGATGGAAACACCTGGTGAACGGTGCCCAGATACAAGGGAGGCGGTGTTTCTTCTTTTTTTGAAGTCGTCTGGTCTGCCTGCTGTTGTTGTTGCTGGGTCTGGCAGCTCGGGAGAAGAAGCTGGCATCCCAGTAAAATCAGAAGCGGAAACAGGTTTTGTTTCATAGGCATAAGAATACCACACCCGGCAGGCAATAGTCAAGTGACAAGATATTCTTGCATTGGTTGGTGAAGAATGATAGAATACTCGCACACAACCATAGCCTTATATGCCCGGTACCTCCGAACTCTACCGCCCCAATGCCGCTATCATCTACCAACGGTCCGATGGCCGGGTGCTTCTCTGCGAGCGCGTGAAACCTGCTGGTGCCTGGCAGTTCCCGCAGGGGGGAATCAAGAAAGGCGAATCCGCCATGGATGCCGCCTGCCGCGAGGGAATGGAGGAAACCGGATTCCGCCCGAATGAGTACGAGGTGGTGGCCGCCCGCGGGCCGTATCGCTATGATTACCCGCCCAAGGAACGCGAGCGTGTGCTCCGCAAGCGTGGAATTCCCTATGCCGGGCAGGAACAGCATTACTTCCTCTGCCTCATGCATAGCGATGCCGCAGAACCGTGGCTGGATAATAAGGAATTCCGGGACTATAAATGGGTGCAGCCCAGCGAGGTTGACCTCAGTTCTCTGCCGGATTTCAAACGCCCGGTGTATGAGCAGGTGCTGCGCGATTTCTTCAATATCTGAAATGCAACCCATTGCTTACATACGCAGCCCCTACGCCGAGAAATTCGGCGTGCCCCGGCAGGGGAATCTGGCGCCGCATGTGGTGAGCGAGATTGTTTTTGAACCCGCTTTCCGGAACGAGGATTGCCTGCGCGGTATTGCGGAGTTTTCTCACCTCTGGCTCATCTGGCAGTTTCATTGCAACGGCGATGCCTGGAGCCCCACGGTGCGGCCGCCGCGCCTGGGTGGCAACACGCGTCTGGGGGTGTTTGCCACGCGTTCTCCCTTCCGCCCGAATGGCCTGGGACTTTCTGTCGTGAAGTTGCTTTCTGTGGAGCCGGGCCCAGTGCTGCGGGTATCGGGGGCGGATATGGTGGATGGCACGCCGATATACGATATCAAGCCCTACATTCCCTATTCAGACTCGCTGCCGGAAGCTACAGCCGGGTTCACTGCCACCCCCTGGGAACCGCTTTCGGTGCAACTTCCCGAGCGTCTGCCGGCCAATGCCTCGGCGGATTGGGTGGCAGCCTTGCAGGAAACGCTGGCGCAGGACCCGCGCCCGGCGTATCAGCAGGACCCCCAGCGGGTGTATCATCTCATCCTGAAACCTTTTGAAGTGCATTTCCGTGTGGAGGGAAACTGTGCTATTGTAACCGGGATATCGCCATATGCAACATGACTGGGCAGGGGAGTTTGAACGCCGCTTCCGCGATAATCTCGTGGGTGGTGCATCTGTTGCCGTGTGGCAGCATGGGCAGGAAATCCTGAGCTTCCATGAAGGCTGGCCGGCTGATACGCTGGTGCCTGTTTTCTCGGCAACCAAGCCTGCCTCGGCGCTTTGCCTGCTGCTGGCCTTGCACGATTGCTGCCAGAGCCCGGAACTGGCTGTGGGCGATATCTGGCCCGCTTTTCCTGCGCCGTCCTGCACCATAGGGCAGTTGCTTTCGCACCAGTGTGGGCTGGCGGCGCTGGCAGAACCGGCGCCGCTGGAGGATTTGGAAGCCTGCCGCGAGGCGATTGAGCGCAGCAAGCCCGCATGGAGTCCCCCGCGGCATGGGTATCACCCGCAGACATTCGGCCCTCTGGTGGATATCCTCATGCTGGAGCTCACTGGAATGCGTGTCGGCGCCTTCTGGGAGCAGCGCATCCGCCGCCCGCATGGGCTGGATTTCTACATAGGACTGCCGGAAAGCGAATTTGACCGGGTGGCGGCGTTGCAGGCGCCGCGTCTGCAGCCGGGCTACATGCAGAAGGATGCATTCTATCAGAAGTATTTTGATGCCGGTTCATCTGTCTACCGTGCGTTTCACAGCATTACAGGCTATGGAACACCGCGGGAAATGAGTACCCCGGCCGCCTGGCAATGTGCCAGTCCTGCCAAGGGCGGCGTGGCCAGTGCCCGCGGGCTGGCGGAGTTTTACCAGTTGCTCATGAGTGACTCCCTGCCGGCAGAGGTGCGGGAATGGCTGACCACACCCCAGTGCAGCGGGTGGGATGAAACGTTGCAGCAGCCTACGGCCTTTACCTGTGGCGCCATGTGTGAACCTGCTGAGCTGTTTCCGGGCGGTGGTTTCGGGCATGCCGGTGCGGGCGGCAGCCATGCGTTTGCCACTCCGGCTACTGGGATTTCCTTTGCCTATGTGATGAACCGCATGGAGTTGGGAAACCTGCCCGGGCAGCGCGTCCTTTCGCTGCTGGAACTGCTGCCTAGCGGGAATTGAGGTAATTGACTACACCGTGGCCGATGGCTTCGGCATAGCGAATGGCATTCTCCTTGCGCGACAGGAATTTGGCGTGTTCCGGATTCGAGAGGAAAGTGGCTTCGGTGATGATAGCCGGCACATAGGAATCATTGCAGGCATTGAGCCAGTCGCCACCGCCCAGGCGTCCGTTGTCGCGCAGGATGACGTTGCAGGGAATGCCGTGGTTGGGCATGCCACCCTTGTCGTAAATGGTATCGGTGATGAACTTCGCAACGGAGGCGGCCAGCATGCCACCGGCTTTATTGCAGTAAATGGCACCTTTGTTGTAGACCTTCCATTTTTCAGTCATGCTGTTGTGGTGGAGGTAAACCACGGCAGCCGGACGCTGGTCGAGCGCATAGTTGGTGCTCAGCATGCCCACTGCCATGCGGTGCGGGTGGTGCTTGGAGCGGTAGATTGCGGTCGGCTCGGGGGTGTTGACGTGGTGGACCCCTTCGCGGATGGCTATCTCGGCCAGTTCCTTATCGGTGGGCAGGGAACCGCGGCAGCAGATGCGGCACTGGTAGCCGGCCATCTCGATGATGCGGGCGGTGTAGGCTACGTAGCGGTACCAGTATTCGCATTCCTCGATGCTGCCGTAGCGTTTATCCGGGGTGCGGGCTCCCTGGCCGCCACGCTCCGGGTGGTAATAGTGGCCGATATCCAGCACAACAATGCGGGAATTGCGCACCTGTGCCTGCATCCGCTGCTGCTGGCAGCTGGGGAGGCAGAAAAGTAAGGCAAAAATCAGGAGCAGCAGGTTTTTCATAGACCGAGTTCTATTTGTCCGCCGGGTTGCAGAGCACCCAGCTTCTGGTAGGCTGCGGGCATGGCCTCGCGGCCGCGCGGCGTGCGCTTGATGTAGCCCTGCATGATGAGGAATGGCTCATGCACATCCTCAATGGTCGATTCATCTTCGCCTACGGCCACGGCCAGCGAGGAAAGCCCCACCGGACCGCCGTTGAACTTGTAGATGATGGTCTCCAGCAGGCGTTTATCCATCTCATCCAGCCCGTCGTCATCAATGTCAATCATCCCCAGCGCTGCCTGGGCCACCTCGGCGGTGATGCGGCCATCTGCCCGCACCTGGGCGTAGTCTCGCACCCAGCGCAGTAGTGCATTGGCCACGCGGGGTGTGCCGCGCGAGCGGCGTGCTATTGCCAGTGCCCCCGCCTGTGCTAAATCAATATCCAGCAGGCCGGCAGAGCGGTGCAGAATCTGGCAGAGTTCCTCCGCCGAGTAGTAATCCAGACGGTTGACCAGCCCGAAGCGCGAGCGCAACGGCCCGGTGAGCATGCCGGCGCGAGTGGTGGCTCCCACCAGGGTGAATTTGGGCAGATTCAGCTGAATCGAGCGAGCGTTGGGACCCTGGTCAATGATGATATCGAGCCGGAAATCCTCCATGGCCGGGTACAGATATTCCTCGATAGCCGGGTGCAGACGGTGAATTTCATCGATAAAGAGCACATCCCCCTTTTCCACATTGGTGAGAATGCCGGCGAGGTCGCCCGCTTTTTCAATCTGGGGGCCGCTGGTGGTGTGCAACCGGTGCCCCACTGCGCTGGCAATGATGTTGGCCAGGGTGGTCTTGCCCAGCCCGGGAGGCCCGCTGAGCAGCACGTGGTCAAGCACATCGCCACGCATGCGCGCGGCTTCCACCATGAGCATCAGACGCTCTTTCACCTTTTCCTGCCCGCAGAATTCGCTGAATGCCGGCGGGCGCAGAGAAAGGTCGTAGCTGGTGACGGGGCTGTCCGCCATGCGGGTGTAAAGGGAATCGGCCATATGACGGGGTGCAATGTAGCATATTTAGCGCCCCGGGTCAAGAAACGCCCGCGTCTCAGCGATTTTTCTTGATTCCCGGGCGGCGGTATCGTAACATATGGATTGAGCCTATGCCTGCTGTTCTTACCATATTCGGATTCTGCATCTGCAGCTTTACTTCTGCCTGCATGGGGCGGCAGCAGCGGGCGCTCTGGCTGTATCTGGTAGCGGTGCTGCTAGGCTTGCCGGTAGCGGTGGGCTGTGCCGTGGCGGGCTGGCAGGTGTATGGCTATGCTGCGGGCGTGGGCATGGGGGTGCTTGCGTTGCTGGTGGTGGTGTTTCTGCGCGGATTCTGCGTATTCTGGATGCGCATGTGCCGCCGCTTGCATATCTGGGTTCACCGCATGAAATAAAAACTGCCGCGCTCTGGTGAACGCGGCAGTGCAGGGAGGATTGGATAAGGCTGGTTATTTCCTGTTGCGGCGAGCTCGCACACCGGCGGCCAGCACATCGAACATGCCCAGCGTACCGTTCCAGTCGATGCAGGCATCGGTGATGCTGACGCCGTATTTCATGTCGGCGCTGAATTTCTGGTTGCCGGAGAAGAGGTTGCTTTCAATCATCACCGCACCGATGTGGTCGCCGCCTGCGGCCAGCTGCTCGGCCACACTGGTGGCAACCACGGGTTGCTGTTTCCAGTCCTTGTGGCTGTTGCCGTGGGAGCAGTCAATCATGATACGGTTGGCAATACCTGCCTTCTGCTGGGTGTTCCAGGCTGCCTCGACATGTTCCTGACTGTAGTTGGGGCCATCTGTCGAGCCGCGCAGGATGAGGTGGCATCCCTCGTTGCCTTTGGTGGATACAATAGCGGAAACACCTTGCTTGGTCACGGAAAGGAAGCAGTGCGGGTGCTCGGCAGAGACAATGGCGTCTACCGCAATCTGCACGCAGCCCGTGGTGCCGTTCTTGAAGCCGATGGGCATGGAAAGACCGCTGGCCAGTTCGCGGTGTACCTGGCTTTCCGTGGTGCGGGCGCCAATGGCACCCCAGACGATGAGGTCGCTGATATACTGCGGGGTAATAACATCGAGGAACTCGGTGGCAGCCGGTACTCCCATGTCGGAAAGCTTCACCAGGAGGTCGCGAGCCATGCGCAGCCCGCTGTTGATGTTATAGGTCTCGTCCATGAACGGGTCATTGATGAGCCCTTTCCAGCCAACGGTGGTGCGGGGCTTCTCAAAATACACGCGCATGATGAGCAGCAGGTCCTTCTCATATTTTTTGGCAGCTTCTGCCAGAAGCCCGGCATATTCGAGTGCTGCCTTGGTGTCGTGTATGGAGCAGGGCCCCACGATGACGGCCAGGCGGTCATCCTTGCCTTTCAGGATGTCCTGGAAGGCGTGGCGGGTTTCATAGACCATGCGGGTGGCTTCCGGCGATGCCGGATAATCCTCCATGAGAATGGCGGGTGATATCAGCGGGCGAATACCCGTGAGACGTACGTCGTCTGTGATGTATTGGTTCATTAATTACTTCGGATTCTTCCAGGAATATACGTTGTCTTCCAGCGTTTCTTCGAGCTGTTCTGCGGCAGCGGCAGCTGCTTCGGCGGCGGCCTTCTTTTCAGCCTTGGTCATTTTCTTCTTCTTCTTGCCCTTCTTTTCAGTGGGGGCAGCCTCGGGCACAAGGGAGCCCTCGCCATCGGGGCCGGTGCCGTATACGAGGCAGTTCTTACCGCGGTAGCGGCGGGAAGTGAAGGGATCCATGGCGCCCTCGTCCTCTTCGCAGAGAATGATGTGGTAGGGCTTGCCCCAGGCATCGTAGAAGCTGAGGTCGCCGATGGAATCCACAAACAGACCGCCCTTGGGCTGTTCCTGCTCGTCGGAGCGCAGGTAGATGGCGCGGGTGGTGTTCATGCGGCGCTCCACATCATCGCCTTCGCGGTTGGTGAGAATCTTGATGATGTCGGCATCCTGGCCAGCCAGCGTGGTGAGGTACATCTGGTCGCTTTCATCGGGGGTGACCATTTCGCTGTTGTAGGGCAGCATGCCATTGTTGTCCTGCTTGTAGCTTTCGACGGCCGAGACGATATCGGTGCAGCACTTCTTGGATGCCATGCGGTCGGCATTGACCTGCATGCTCAGATAGACCGGGAAGGCGATGCCGGCAAGGGCGGCCATAATGGCGATAACGATAATCAGCTCAATAAGGGTAAATCCCTTGCGAGAGCGGGGAGAAAGTGATATTTTCATACGCGCATCATACTACCATATACCACACGCCGGCGCAAGTAGAAAAGGTGTATGTTCAGGGTAAATCATCTGTATGTTTCCCAGTGCTGCGATGCACCATGGAAATGGACAGGAACAGATGTTTTTCCGACAGTGGACCGGTTTACCGGAAATGGGCGTATATGGAGTGCCTCTATGAGGAGGGGGTATCCGCGGCTTTTTCCGGGGTGGCCTCCTCTTCGCTGGCGGTGGGCTCGTATGCCTGAACCTTGTAGCACCGGCGTAGCAGCATGTGCTGGTTGCGTCGCACATCGCTCGGCGTGAACCATATTTCAAACGCTACGTCAAAATACTGGCGCTGGGGACCGAGCTTGATGGCAAAGAGTGGGGTGTTGTGCGGGAAAACGGTGGCAATTTTCTCCTCGCCGGTGCTGCGCACCCACTGCGGCATGGCGCCCGGTATATCGTGGCGGTACAGCTCATCTGTCTTGTCCGAGTATCGCGCCTGGAAGCTGAGGAGACGCAGTGTCTGCTCCGATTTAATATCCTTGATGTAAACCAGTATGACCCCGGGTTCGCCGGGGTTGGCGTACAATTCTGCCTGATAGGCACCATCTTGCGCCAAGGGCTCGCTCAGGCGGAATTCGGGTGCGTTGCCAGGGTATGTATCGCGCCCTGTCAACATGCGTTGCACGGTTTCCTCTGTGGGAGATTCCGCCAGCGGCTGCATGCGGGCATCGATGGCGGCAATGGCGGTATTGATGGCTCTCAGAGCCGTTTCGCGGTGCGTGCTGCCGCGCCAGGCCAGCAGGAGAAAGTGCTGGCCTCCAAGCTCCAGGGCGTAGTCGGGGATTTGCGATGCATCGTCGGGTATCCTGGGAAACGCTTCGCCGGGCTTGATTACCGTATAGCCCTGCGGCAGGGGGTCGCCTTCCACCAGCCTGCGGAAGCAGACATGCACCAGGGCAGGTATGCCGGTCGATGAGGGCGGCACCATAACCAGATGCCCGGGCTTGGCGTAGAAAGTATCATCGCCCTCCTGCCCGCTCCAGCGGGGAGCCTGGGTGATGTAGGCGCCGAATAATGCCTCGTGCTCTCGCTCCAGTTTCTGTAAATGGGGGGCATCCTGCACTATATCAACCGGTCCTTCCCTGGGGGAAATGGGAATGACAAGCGAGGCAGGTCCATTCAGTTGTTCCTTCGGCGTGTGAATGGTATCGGTATTGCTGAGGGTGGTGTTGTCCTCGTCATTCATGGGCGGGGCAACATCTGCCGCTATGGCCAGAAGCACATAGGCACCCCAGGTGCAGCCCCAGATACCCATCCACTTGAATAACTGGCTGAAAGCACGGGTGTTGTTCAGTCTGGCCATGTGGATGATGACCGCCAGCAGCATAAACCCTATGGAGAGCCAGATACTGCTGAGCAGGATGATTCCGGCATAGGAAATGACACTGGAGGCAAGCCCCTTGGGGCAGACTTCCGGAAACAGGACAGGAACACAGCAGCCAAGGGTTGCTATGCCGCATAAAATGTGGATAAATGTTGGGTAGAGCAGGATGCGGAACAGGTTAAAGAGCCTTTTTTTCATGATTGCACCTCCCCGGAGGATTGAATCAGCTCTTTGTGTTCAAGCAGGTAGCGCAGCAGGACAACATGGGGGGATTCCTCCCGCAGTTCCTCGTAGCGGGTGCGGAAGGCAGGGCGCAGCTCGGGCCGCAGGGTGATCTGCTCGCCCTCTACGATGCCGCTCATCATTTCGGCGTGGCGGGGCAGGTTGTGTTTGCGCAGAATTTCTGCGGTTTCCAGGAGTTGAGGAGCCGTCAGCTTATCCATGTCTCCGCGGCGGATGAGCGCATCTGCTTCCAGCGCCTTGCGGATTTCCATGACCTCCGGTGCGGTCTGCTTTTCAAATTCTGCGCTTCCGGGGTATGGAAGCCCTTGCAGCTTCATTTGCAGCATCAGCGCCGTGTGTACGATTTCCGGGTCAAAGGCAGCGGCGTATTTCTCGAGGTCCGGCATAGCGGCCATTCCTTCCTGCCGGGTAAGCATATCCAGAATGCGTGACATTGGAACCGAGGCGGCGCATTCAATCATATCATCCTTGCTCACGGGGAGCAGGGTGGCGAGTTTATCGAGTCCTCTGCGCAGCTGGATTGGGTCTACATCCCAGTTCATCTGGTAGAGAGCGGCCAGAAGGTTGGCGGGCATTTCCTCAAGGAAATGTTCTCCATGTTCCCAGTAGGTGAGGGAATTGATGAACCGGGCGGCTCTCTGGGGATTTGCCAGTCGCATGAAGCCCAGACAATCAGCCAGTGCGTTCTCGGGCACGCGGGAAATGCTGGTAGCCCCCATATAGCTGCGCAGCAGACGCTCCGCGCGCGGGTAGGCCGGGGCACAATAGCGGCGCACCAGATATTCACGGCTTCCCCCGGCCTTGGAAAGAGTCTGCTGATTATTGCGCAGGCGCATGTAGCGCAGCAGGGCCCCTTCATCGTGCGGGATGCGCAGCGCCAGCTCACGCGGCAGCAGGTTTTCAGCCTCCAGCCGGCGGTACAGCTCAGGAATGCCGGCCAGGTAGAACACGGCGTTGCAGCCTTGCTTGTTTTCGGCCAGCGGGTCATGCCCCAGCCGCAGAAGCTCCGTGATGAAGGGATCGAGCAGTTGCTGGCGGGCCGCCGTGGGCATTTCATATGCCGCCCTGGAAAGCTCCAGCAACAAGGTGTCACCATCTTTCTCTTCCTCCTGCAGCCAGGAAATGGAATCCAGTATGGACGGCAGCGGTGCAGGCTCCGCCCCCATGGTGCATCCCATGGTGGCTATGAAAAGCGCTGCTGTGTATGTATTCCGCATCACCTACCCTGAATCTAAAGGAAATCGGGGCTGCTGTCAATCTGTAATTTCCTTTTGCGGAGCCTGAAATGCTGCAGAATGCTGCAAAATGTACTCACCAGTGGCAATTTCGAGCTCAAATTTCCAGGAATCGCTGTTTTCGGTAAGGGAATCGAGTTTTTCGGGGTCATCCATGGCTGCAACAATAGCCCGGTAGTGGGAAGCCGCCTCTGCCGCGCCGATTTCTTCCATGGCCTGGAGCAATTTCTCCTGCTCATCGGGCTGCATATCGCCATACCAGAGGCGCGAGAGCGAGGTAAGCAGCAGTGCTTTCTGCACTTCCGGGGTATCGGCAGAGCGGGAGTTGTTATCAAGCCAGAATTGCACATCACCATCGCGCGGGGTGGGAAGCCCGGCCTGGCGCAGATGGGCTGCAAGTGCTCCGGCGCGGAGCGGCCGGGCGGAGTGGGCGCAGTACTGGGCAATTTCGGCTTCTGCATCCGGGCAGCGGGCCAGCAGTTCAATCATGGAGGCAGCGTTGTCCACCTTGCCCGCTTTCTGCAATTGTTCGGCCGCCAGGCAGATGAGCTGCTTGGGCAGAATCAGTTTCTCGCAGGCGGTGAGGGCAGGCAGCAGGTGCTCGCCATAGTGGCTGACCCAGCCTTCAGAGCTGGTCCACACGGGCAGGGCGGCTATGCGTTGCGATGTTCTGGCCGGTTCGATGCTGTGCAGCAGTTCCACAGCCATGGGCAGCACCTCATAGTATTGAGCTTGTTGTTTCAGCTCTTCGGTGGGGGTGAGCACGCTGGCTATGGTATCGAACGCCTCTGCCGGGGGAATGCGTTCCATGACCGTGGCTTTGCCAATCTGGTTGAGCAGGTCGGCTCCCGGGGTGAAACTGATTTCCTGTGGCTCCAGATTGATGCCCCGCTGCTTCATTTCCTCAATCGTAGCGGCATCCTTGGTCAGAATATCTGCGGCGCAGAAGGCCGGGGAGCCATCCTGGCTGATTTCGGCAAGATTCGGGTCTGCGCCGCGCTGAATCAGAAGCGCGCAGGTGTCCAGAATCCGCTTGCGGTGCTGCTCTTCCTTTTCCTCGGCGGGAGAAAGGAGGTGGCCTGCGGCTTCCAGCAGCGGTGTGGTGCCGGTGAGCTGGTGGGCATTCACATCGGCCCCGGCCTTGAGCAGTATTTCTACGGTGTCGGGATGCAGATTTGCTGCGGCCATGAGCAGCATGGTGTCCAGAGAACCTTCCGGTTTGCCGGCGCCCAGCTCCAGCATGCGCTGCAGGGCGGTGTTCCAGCCCATCATGGCAGGCGCCTGGGCGCTGGTCTCATCGTATGGACACTTGATATCCAGCAGATGCAGAAATACCTTCTCACTGTAGCAGTTGAGGCCGGCGTAGTTCAGCAGCGGCATATCCTCAGCGGTATGGCGTGTTAAATCAGCTCCTCCGGCCACCAGTACATCGATGAGCCTGATGATGGTGTCCTCTGTGGTTCCGGAGTCCTCCGCTCCGCGCATCGAGACTGCCAGCCCCAGCGGGGTATCCCCCATGGCTGTGGCGGCGTTGGGGTCTGCCTGGTCTATCAGCAGACAGCGCGCCAGTTCCGGCTTCTTGAACAAGCAGGCCAGGTGCAGCATGCTTACCCCCGAGGGGCGCGACACGAGCCTGGCATTGGCCGTGGCGGCAAAATCTCCCATCAGCAGGTGAATCTCATCTGTCTCAGAAAGCTCCAGCATCTCATCCACGCTCACTTCCTGCATGTATGATGAGATGAGTGCGAGCTCGTCTGCGGCTTCGGGGGTGGCGCTTCCTCGGTCGCGCGGCCCGCACGATACAAGCAGCATCTGGCACCCGGCCAATAGGGCAAGACTCAATCCGGTGAACTTCATGTGCCCCATTGTACCAAGAATCCGTGCGCGGTACAAGCGGGAACTTGGCAAATTCTCTGCCTTTTTGCTAGGTGTACGTAATCTGCGCTTGCGCTGGGTGTCCTCCTTGGTGTAGAATGCCAAAGAAATCAAGCGTATGAGCACACTCAAAGACCAGCTTTTCGATGAGATATTGCAAGCTCGCCAGCGGGTTTATGCCGTAGGTGAGCCGACCCCGTTGCAGGAACTCCGACTTCCGGGGATTGATGCCACCATTTTTGCCAAGCGAGAAGACCTGGGGCCGATTAAGGCGTACAAGTGGCGAGGTGCCTATAATTGCATGGCAAAGCTTTCCGCAGAACAACGCGCCAAAGGCGTGGTGGCGGCGTCTGCCGGTAATCACGGGCAGGGTGTGGCGCTTGCGGCCAGTCGTCTGGGGTGCAAGGCGCATATCTTCATGCCCCGGTCTACCCCGGAGGTCAAGCAGAATGCCGTGCGCATGCATGGTGGCGAACATGTGGAAATTGTACTCGTGGGCGACTCGTACGATGCAGCCTCTGCTGCTGCACATGAATTTGCCGATGCTCAGGGGCTTACCTTTGTGCATCCCTATGACCACCTCTATACCATGGGTGGCCAGGGAACTCTGGCTGATGAGGTGGTGATGAGCGGCGAGGGTGCGTTTGACCGCGTGTATCTGCAGATTGGCGGTGGCGGTCTGGCTGCGGCCTGTGCCTGCTGGTTCAAGAAATTCTGGCCGGAGTGCAAATGCATTGGTGTGGAAGGCGTCAGCCAGGCATCCATGAAGCTGGCTGTGGAGAGTGGCGAGCGCAAGACCCTGCCGTATGTGGATGTGTTCTGCGATGGCACAGCGGTTCGCACGGCTGGTGAGCTTACCTATGAATTATGCGGGGAGCTGCTGGACGACTTTGTCACCGTGACCAATGAGGAGGTGTGCAAGGCTATCCGCTCGCTCTGGAACAGCATTCGTGTGATTACCGAGCCCTCTGGCGCCATGGGCCTTGCCGCTCTGCTGCAGGATTGGCAGAACGGTAACATCAAGCATGGCGAAAAATGCCTGGTGGTGCTCTCTGGCGCCAATATGGATTTCACCCAGATGGGCGTGGTTGCCAGCCGTGCTGGTGTGCAGGATTCCAAGCGCGTGGAGCGCTTCCTGCAGATTCCCATGGAAACCAAGCGCGGGCAGATTCTCCGCTATCTGGAAAGCATTCCGCAGGGAGTGCTGCTGACCGATGTGCAGTATGGACGCATGGCGGGCAATATCCAGATGCCTGTGTTCGGTGTGCTGGCCACTGAGGCTCAGTTCAACGAAATTGATGCTGCTCTGGCGGAAAAGGGGCTTACTGCGCGCGATGTCACCAACGATGCCGATGTGCGTTTCCGCATGATTTCGTACGATCGCGAGCGCTTGTTGCATCCGGTGTTCTTCGTCATCGAATTCCCGGAGCGTCCCGGTGCGTTCTCTGAATTCATGCGGGTGGTAGGCGAATATGCGCACCTGTGCTACTTCAATTACCGCTATTCCGGCGAGCACGTGGGCCGTGCTCTGGTGGGGCTGGAGTTCGAGACTGTGGCAGACCGCGATGTCTGCCGCGAGAAAGCCGCTGCGCTGCGCGGCACTACCATTCAGGGCTTGCATGAACTGCCGGACGAGGTGCGCCACCGCGTGCTCGACCGCATGTCTCCCATGGATAAATGATGATTCTGGCTTCCCAGTCGCCCCGGCGTCGCGAGTTGCTGGCCCGCGAGGGTGTGTGCTTTCGTGTCGAGGTGCGCGATACGGACGAGGTGCACGATGCCTCCATTCCGCCGCAGCAACTCTGCGCCATGAATGCCGCTGCCAAGGCCGAAGCCGTGGCAGCGGAATTCCCGGGAGAGCTGGTGATTGGGGCTGATACCCTCGTGTTCATCGATGGTACCCCACTTGGAAAACCAGTCGATGAGGCGGAGGCTGTGAGCATGCTGCAGCGCCTGCAGGGCCGCACGCACCAGGTGTGTACGGCGGTTGCCGTGATTATGCCGGATGCCTCGCGCCGCGATTTCACCGAGGTGAGCCATGTGACGTTCCGTCCGCTGACTGAGGCTCAGATTCGTCACTATATGAGCCTGGTGCATGTGTACGACAAGGCCGGGGCCTATGCTATTCAGGAGCACGGCGAGCTTATCATTGAAAAGTTTGAAGGCGACCTCGACAATGTCATCGGTTTGCCTGTTACTCGTCTGCTACAGGTGCTTCAGTGAGATGCCTTATAGAACAGAAGCCATTTTGCGGAATGCAAAATGGCTTCTGTGATGAGAGGTATTTGGTTTGCTTACTTCCTTTCGGCCAGCCCGAAGATGATGAAGATGAGGGCAGAGATGGCCATGACGAAAGGATAGAAGAGATAGGGAATGATGGCAAAGGCGGTGATGCCGGCCAGCGCTGAGCCCATGAGAAGCTGTGCGCCATAGGGAAGAATGCCCTGGATGACGCAGGAGGCTGTATCCAGCAGACTGGCGGAACGCGGTGCGGAGATGCCGTATTTCTGCGCCACGCTGCGGGCAATGTTACCAACGGCAACGATGGCGACGGTGTTGTTGGCGGTGCAGAAGTTTGCCAGGGCTGCCATGAGCGCGATGCTGCACTCGGCACCGCGGCGGCCGCGGATGCAGGCGGTGAGCCCCTTGACGATGTAGGAAAGCCCGCCATTGAAGCGGATGAGTTCGAGCATGCCCGCTGCCAGGAGGGTGACGATGATGAGCTCACCCATGCCGGTCATGCCGGACCCCATGGCGCTTACCCAGTCCATCGTGTTGAATTCCGAGGAGCAGAGCACAACCGCTCCAGTGGAGATAAGACCAAGGATGAGCACCTTCATGACGTTGATACCACAAAGGGCTGTACCCAACACGAGCAGGTAGGGAAGCACCTTGGCCCATTCTGTCTGCTGCGGGACTTCTACCGGGGCGAGGTTCCAGCCCAGTGCTACATACAGAGCCAGCACCAGCAGTGCTGCGGGGAACACAATGGCAAAATTGGCCTTGAACTTGTCCTGCATGGCACAGCCCTGGGTGCGGGTGGAGGCAATAGTGGTATCGGAGATAAAGGAGAGGTTGTCGCCAAAGAAGGCGCCGCCGATAACACCACCGGCCATGAGCGCAAGCGGCGCGCCCGCCTTATCTGCCAGCCCTACAGCTACCGGCATGAGTGCTACAATGGTGCCCACAGAAGTACCGATGGAAAGCGAAATGACGCAGGCTGCCAGGAATACGCCGGCCAGCACCATGTTGGCGGGCAGCAGGGAGAGGGTAAGGTTGACGGTGGCATCGACCGAGCCGATGTACTTGGCAGATTGTGCAAAGGCGCCCGCCAGCACAAAAATCCACACCATCATCATGATGTTGCTGTGCGCGGCTCCGCGGGAGAATCGCTCGATACGCTCACCGAAGCTGCGTGGGCGGCAGACGATGAAGGCCCAGGTGCAGGCGGCCATAAAGGCCACGGTGACGGGCATCTTGTAGAAGTCGCCTACCACAACGGAGGTGGTGACATAGAGCAGGAAGAACACCAGCAATGGGCTGAGAATCCATAACCCACGGGTATGTGAGACGCAGGGAATTTCTTTTTCTGTTTCGGGAATCATGCTGGGGGCGAGTTTAGCAGGAGTGCCCCGGAATGTCAAAGAAAACTGGCGGAATTGCCTGTTATTTCCAGCTTGACGCTGAGGCCCGAGGGTGGTAGAATTGACCCATGAGTACGAAGTTCAGTTGGGAACTACGCCCAACGGACGGAAGTGTGGATTTTGGTGAGGAACTGAACGCACAGCTGCCATTGCTGGTGCGTAAGTTACTGGCACAGAGAGGCATTTCCGGACGAGACAAGGCACTAAGGTTCCTTAAACCTAAACTAGCAGAGCTGGGAGACCCTTTTGCTTTGCGGGAGATGGATGCAGCCGTTGAGCGCATCTTCCGCGCAGCAGACAACGGCGAGCACGTTTGCATCTATGGCGACTATGATGTGGACGGCGTGAGTTCTGTGACGTTGTTGTATGCGGTTTTACAGGCTTATGGCATACGCACGGATTATTTCATACCGGTGCGTACGCGCGAGGGCTATGGCCTGAGCGAGGAGGGCATGGCGAATGCCATGGCAACCTGTGGCTGTAAGCCGGGCTTGTTGATTGCGGTGGACTGCGGCACTTCCTCCGTAGAGGAGGTAGCGTGGCTGCAGGAGCAGGGGGTGGATGTGGTGATTCTGGACCACCACGAGGCCAGCACGCAGGGGCGTCCCCCGGCGGTGGCTGTGGTGAATGCCAAGCTGGAGGAGGAAAGCCCCTTCACATACCTGTGCAGTGCTGGTGTGGTGTTCAAGCTGGCTCATGCCATGCTCAAGCAGCGCCGTCTGCCGCAGTTTGATTTAAAGCAGTATCTGGATGTGGTGGCTATTGCCACGGTGGCGGATATTGTGCCGCTGGTGGAGGAAAACCGCCTGCTCACCCGCCATGGCCTGCGGGTGATGGAGAGCGGCGGCAATATCGGTATTCAGGCGCTTAATCGCGTCACGAATCTGAATCGTCGTCCGAGTGCAAGCCATATCTCGTTTCGTCTCGGGCCGCGGTTGAATGCCGCCGGACGCATGGATAGCCCGCTGGATGCGCTGAACCTGCTGATGACCCGCGATTCTGCCCTGGCGCTGGAGCTGGCAGAACGCCTGGAAACGCACAACCGTGCCCGCCAGCAGGAGGAAGAGAAAATCCGCCACGAGGCCATGGAAATGCTGGCCCGCACTTTCCACCCGGAGCGCGACCATGTGATTGTGCTGGGCTCCCGCACGTGGCACCCTGGCGTGGTGGGGATTGTGGCCTCGCTGCTGATGCGGCGCTACCATAAGCCCACTTTTGTGATTTCGCTGGATGAAAACGGCATAGGCAAGGGAAGCGGACGCTCAATTCCCGGTGTTTCGCTGGTGCAGGCTATTCACGAATGCGCCGATACGCTGATTTCCGGCGGTGGCCACGATATGGCCGCTGGTCTGGTGATTCATGAGGACATGATTGATGCCTTCCGCGAGCGCTTTGATGCCTTTGTCCGCGAAAATGTGGACCCGGCCAAGCTGATGCCGGTGCTCAACATTGACGCCGAGGTTTCCTTCCCGGAGCTGACGCTGGATTTGCTGGATAGTTACGAATTGCTGGAACCCTTTGGCAATTCCAATCCGCAGCCTGTGTTCATGAGTCGCAATGTGATGCTGACGGATGCTCCCCGGTACCTGCAGGGAAATCACCTGCGTCTGGGGCTTCGCCAGGGCACCTGCGAATGCGATGCCATGTATTTTAACGGTGGAACCAAGCATCTGCCGGATCCTCCCTGGGATATTGCGTATACCATAGACCGCAATGTATGGCGCGGGCGTGTATCGCTTGCCATTTCGATTCAGGATATTCGCCCCGCTGCCGCTTGTTTATGAAGCCCCGCCGCCAGAGTTCCCGCCGCTCTCACCGCCGAATGCCGATGCCGGAGTTCGGCGACTGGCGCGTGCCGGTGGATAAACCGCACGAGGTTGAGCACCTGCGCCCCAAGGAACTGGGGGTGATTCGCCGCCTGAAAGTGCAGGCGGCCTACTGGCAGGACCTCGAACCGGTGTACGATGCGGTAGATGACTGGCAACCGGTGCATGGGGTAAAACGGGCGGTGCGCCTGCTCATCGGGCTGTGTGTGCTTCTGCCTTTGTCGGTGGTAATGGTGTATGCGCTGATGCTGCAGCTATACCATGCGGCTCCCATGGTGGGTGAACTGAGCTTCTGGCAGAGCGAGCCGGTGTGGTTCAGTGTGCTGGGGCTGCTGGTTTTTGCATCGGTTAAGTATTTCCGTCTCATCGACCCGATGCTGATGTTTGCCTATGTACTGGGGCATGAGCTGACGCATGCGCTGGCGGCTATGCTTTGCTTTGGCAAGGTACAGGCGCTGAGTGTGGATGTGGATGGTGGCTACGTGGATACCGATACGGATAACCTGTTCGTATCGCTCGCGCCGTATTTTGTGCCGCTGTGGATGCTGCTCTGGCTGGGGGTGCTCTTTGTTGCAAACTGGATATACCCCTTTGCGGCGTATCTGCCGTGGTTCTATGCCGGTTTTGGTTTCTGGTGGGCCTTCCATGTCTATTGGACACTGTGGGTGATTCCTCGCGAGCAACCGGATCTGCTGGAAAACGGTGTGGTGCTTTCCTTCATGATTATCATGCTCACCAATGTGGTGGCCTTGCTGCTGATGCTGCGCTGCTTCGGCGTGCTGAGCTTCCATGGCTATGCGCAGGATTTTGTGGTGGCAGCGCGGGAAATTGCAGCGGCATTTGCCGACTTGTGGCAGCTGCTGTGCGCCCTGGCAGGCCTGGTCTGATTCCTTTTTTGAGACAGCGGGATAAATTTGCCTTGTAAGCGGTGGGAATTATGGCATAATCTCCGCCGCACATGTTGAATCAGGAAGTGATTACCGAGGCAGAAACCGCTGCCATTCAGATTCCGGCTGGCAATGCCGTATTGCTGCCGGAGGGGTCTCGCATTTATGTAACCCAGATGCTGGGTAACTCGATTACTGCGGCCACGGATGTGGGGCTGGTCCGGATTTCCCGCGAGGAAGCCGCCCGAGCCGGTATCATTGCCGCTTCCCAGGCCGTGCAGGAGAGCGATGAGAATCTGACACTCGAAGAACGCGTCTGGAAGGTTCTCAGTAATATCTACGACCCGGAAATCCCGGTGGATATCGTGAATCTCGGCCTGATTTACGGCGTGGAGCTCATTCCCCAGATGGAAGGTGGCTCCCACGTGAGTGTGCAGATGACGCTGACAGCCCCGGGCTGTGGCATGGGCCCGCACCTCATGGCTGAGGCCGAAATGGGAATTGCGGCTCTGGAGGGCGTGAAGAGTGTCGATATTGAATTTGTGTGGGACCCGCCGTGGAATCAGGGCATGATGACCGAAGAAGCCCGCATGCAGCTGGGGCTGGAATAAACCAGAGGCATGGGTAAGGTTACCATAGAACTGACGGAGCCGGAAATGCGCAACCTGGCAGAGGTGTGCGCCATGGCTCTCACGGTGCTGGGGCAGGCCATGCCCGAGGGCCGCAACCCTCGCGCGGATGCCTGGCAGAAGTTGCTCATTGAGTTGATCAAGGCCGGTCGCTCTGTGCCGGGTATTGCGCGCGATATGGAGCTGAACCCCGATTGTGGTTACTGGTTCTTCAAGCGCCCATATGTGGAGAACGCTTTTTACTCCGATGTGCTTGATGAGTATCGCGATGCCTCATTCTGGGAGGAATTGGTCACCCGCCTGGCAACCCGCGCTCTTGTTGAATACTATGGACAGGAGGCGGTGGAAAGCCTGGAGCCGGAGGAGCGGGCCTCGCGCGTGGCTGCCATGGAGAAATCGCTCTGGGCAGAGGTTTCCCGCTACGGAGTGGACCGCCTCATGTTCATGCTGGCTCCGGAGGAAAGTTAAACAGCGCTGGAAAATCCAGCGCTGTTCTTTTTTAGGTGTTTTAGAAACAGGAATAAGGCCTCATCCCAGCAGAGCATCCACGCTGATGTCTGCGGTGCAGGGCGTTGCCTGGTCACAGCTGGTGCGGTAGCACGGGTGGCAGGGCGTGTGGTTGCACACGGTGTGGTGCCCTTCGCCCAGCGGGGCGTAGACAGCGGCAAGACGACTGGCCATGAGTACATGGCAGGAGCATCCTACCAGGGCGGCCAGCTGGGGCAGAAGTCCATCTACCGCATAAAGCCTGCACTTGGCGCCGAGAACGGACGATACCGTTTCTGGCTGCACGATGACTGCGGAAATACCCAGCTCCGTGGCCATGGTCTCGGCTGCTTCGCGGTCGGCTTCCAGCGCCAGCAAGGTGGGCTTTTCGGGAAGCTTGGCAACAAGTTCCTTCCATTTATCCGCCTGCCAGGAATCCGCGCTGCCCAGGGTGGAGAACGGAGCAATGAAGTACCCGGTAGCTTCCTGGTTGCCCAAGGCTGCATCGGCGTAGGGAAGACGCTCTCCACCGATGTGTTCATCGGTCAGACGCTGGTACTCTTCTGATTTATGGTGGGGCTCCTGACCCACAGGCATGGTGAAGCGGAGCCGGAACTTTGCCAATCGGGTGAGGGGATTGCCGGCCATGCAGCTCAGGTGCATGGGCATGAGAGCCTTGAGACTCTTGAATACCCGGGCATTTTCGCTCAGCATAATGAGGATATCGAAAGGTCCATCCTTATAGATATCATCGGCATCCAGCTGTTCGGCCGGGCTTTGATGTTCATCTGTCGTGACCACATGGGTGATGTAAGGCTGGTTCTGCCAGAATGCTTTCTGTGCAGCAGGTGCTACCACGGTGAGCTGCATATCCGGGCGGCAAGCCTGCAGACGCCGCATCATGGGAATGACCAGTACTGCTTCCTCAAACTGCTCCGGTACACAGATAATGATGCGGAACGGCAACCGCGCATATTTGCGGATGAGTTCGTTATGCTCCTCGCAGGTGTCTGGCGCAAAGCGGATGGTCGGCTTCCAGCGGTGGTGCATCCAGAATCCGTCAAGAATGCTCTGGCTCTGTACCTTTTCCAGTGCCAGGTTCATGGCCATGGTAATGGTTGCATTGTCGGCTGTCTTGTCCGGAATTTCAACAGACAGGGAGAAATCGACTTCCCAGCGCCCCAGCCCGACGGTGCGGCTGGCAACTACATACATGTGTACGTTTTCCTTGCGACGCTTGAAGATGAGCGTGGGGAGGGGAGTGGTGCCGATTACCTTACCAAAGTAGGGGATGAAGATACCCTGCTGGGTGAACTGGTCGCTCAACACGCCAAGCATACCACCATCGCGTGCGAGGCGGAATACTTCCTTGAGCCCGGCTTTGATATTGAACATCTCGCAGCCAAAGCGGGTGCGGATGTTGTAGACAGTCTCCTCCAGAGCGGGATTATCCAGGCGGCGGTAGAGCGAACCAAAACGCTTCACATTCGGGAAGAGCGGGCGCAATCTCGCCATCATCTCCCAGTTGCCGGCATGTGGCACACAGCAGATAACACAGTCTCCTGCCTCGGCTTCTTCCCTGAAGGAATTCTTGCCAACGATGGTGACAGCCCGGGCGAGCTCCTTGTCCGAGAGAAGCCCGGTTTTGAAGGTGCAGACCATGTTCTCGCAGGTGCGCACAATGTTCTGGCGCACCAGTTTGCTCAGTTCCTTTCCGCGCAGTGTCGGGTCAATCGCAATACGGAGATTGCGGGCTACAATGCGCCGGCGGCTGGGAAATGCTGCCCAGGCAAGATAGCCGATTCCCCGCCCGGCCAGTGCAACCAGACGAATGTCGACGATACGCAGTACGCCATATATCAGGCGTATGATGGCAGCGATGATTTTATGACCAAAGTTTGGCTTTTTTGCAGGTTTTCTGGCCATAGACACAGTGGCGGGGTTAGTTGATGGTCATGAAGCGGGGCACGTAGAACGGCTTGCGGGTGTAGGGATCCCACACTTTGTCGCCCACGTTGCTCTTGCTGTAGTCAAGCTGGTAGTACGGCTCGTAAGGAGATACGAGAATATCCGAAAACTCGCAGGGAAGAGCGTAGGGAAGGCCATCTTCTGCATACTCAATGCGGCCTTGCAGGTGTCCCGAGGGAGGAAGGTCATACGGATTCACCTTAATCCAGGCTTCGCTGGCAGGCTTGCCTCCCGCATCGGCAATGACATGCGGCGGGCGTTCACCGGGGTATTCATCGCGGATGAATTTATCCGCAATCTGCGCAAAGATGCAAGAGCTGAGAGACACGGTGCTGAATGCGGCGAGCAGGGCGATGAGTAAGCGAGGTCTGGTCATGATATATTGTTGATTAAGTTATGAAGGTCGATAGGGAATGAGGGTCACACGGCTTTCTACACCGTTCTGTCCCTGGGTGAAGTAGGGACAATAGCCATGTTCCTCTATAATGCTGCGGATTTCCGGATAACAGTTAAGCAGAGAGTCGAGAGCCGGGGTGAGCATGCTGATGTGGCGCTCGGGAATGCCCATCTGCCCGATGCTGCCGCCTTTGGGCAGCTTCCCATACAGCATCTCGGTACCTTTGAAATCTACCTTGAGCTCGGGATGCCCGTGGACGATTTCCTGCCGGAAAGTGAGATTTACCGAGGTGGTCTGGTGGATGTTCACGCCGATGAGACGGTCGATAATCAGCTCGGCATAGCCATTGTGGATGCGAATCGCCACGCCATCTCCATGGGTGATGATAGAGAAAATTCCAGTCTGGCGCATGCGGCAGGTGTCGCGCAGGTAGCGGTTGAGTTCGGCTTCCGTGAAGCTGATTTCCTGCCCATTGGCATTGCGGAGCAGGGCGGTCAGGTCGCGGGCGCTGCCGTAGTCGGCGTAGCCGGCTATGTTTCGCATGTTCTGCGGTGTCCACATGCTGATGACCGTGCAGATGAGCATGGTGGTAAAGGCCAGAAAGACAACAATGGCCAGTATGCTCCAGAAGTTGAAGCGACGCCAGACTTCCTGGAACACGTTGCGGCGTTCCTCTGGTTCGGCTTCCGATTCCTCCTCACCCGGTTGGGCAAAAAAAGCACGCTTGGTTATATCTTCCTTCTGGGTGTTCTTGTCAAACAAGAATCCCCACAGTGAAGTTTCCTCCTCTGCGCGTTTCTTGGTGCGTTTCTTGTTTGTGCTGCCAGCCATGGCTCTGTACAAGATGCATTATAGCGTATAATTTCCGCCAAGAAAAGGAAAAAACAGCCCATGGTGGGCACATGTCAGGCATATTTAAACGCCATCAAGAGCCCAGCGCAGGTATTTGAGCGATTCACCCCAGATTTTTCTGTTGGTGCTGCCCAGAACAACGACGATGACGGCGCGTCCGTTGCTGGCGGCACAGGAAATGAGGCATTTGCCCGCCAGGTTGGTGTAACCGGTTTTCATGCCCTGCACCCAGGGATGACTGGTGAGCAGACGGTTCGTGGAGCGAATGGTGCGCGTTTTGCCATTGTTGAGCCGAAGTTCATAGGCAGGGATGTTAATCATACTGCGAATGGTTCGGTTGTTATAGGCGTAACAGGCAGCGCGTGCCATGTCATATGCGGTGGAATATTGTTCCGCCGGCAGGCCGTTCGGGTTCTTGAAGTGCGTGTTGTGCATGCCCATGCGGTGGGCCCGGGCATTCATGGAGGCTACGAAATTCTCAACGGTTCCCCCGCAGTCGCGGGCAAGCGAGACCGCCACATCATTGAAACTTCCTGTGAGCAGGGCCTGCAGTAATTCCCGGCGTGTGTACTGGTCGCCATTGCGCAGGTCCAGACGAATGCGCGCCACCTTGTGGTCTGAGCTTTGGATGGTTACTTTCTTATCCAGATTTCCGGCATCGCATACGCAGAGCGCGGTGACGATTTTCTGGGTGCTGGCCACCTGGCGACGCTGGTTGGCGTTGTAGCCATAGAGAACGTGGCCATTATAGGGGTCTATGACGCAGACCGCGGCGCAGTCGGGGCGAGGGGCCGCCTTGCTTGGCACCGGAAGGGGGCGGGCCGGGTTCAGGCCACTGCTGTGCGCCCGGCGTACTCTTCTGGCAGCCTGGGGAATCGGCGAGGGATGCTGCGCGGCGTAGGGCTGGTTCTGCTGGAATGGAACCGTGAATGCAGCCTCGACTGGCAGGTGAATCAGCGTGCAGATTGTCAGAATGGCGGCAAGAAAACGCATGGCGGCAAAGTCTAGGGGAATGGCTGTTTTTTTGCAAGTCTAAATTGTGTTCACCGGGGGCGAGTGAATCTGCCACCCGGGGCAGGGATGATGCGGCGCTCAATCTGCAGCCTCATGAGCTGCGGGGTGATGCTGTGAGCCCCCCGGCCCAGCGCGGCGCAGAGCGCATCCAGGGTGTCGTTCCCGGCATCCAGCGCACCGAGGATTTCATCTGCCTCATCTGCGGGAAGCGGCTCGCGAATCGGGGCGGGAGACACAGCCTGGGGAAGTGGTTCGGCAAATAATTCCATCTGCTGTTGCTGGTTCCAGCCCATATCGGCCATCAGCTCTGCGGCGCAGGTGCAGAGGGTGGCACCATCGCGAATGAGGGCGTGGCATCCGCTGGAAGCCTGGCTGTGCGCCAATCCTGGTACAGCAAATACGCTGTTGCCGTATTCCTCCGCAGCCATGCTGGCCGTATGCAGGGAGCCGCTGCGCAGGGGAGCCTCCACCACCAGGGTCGCGCGGCTCCAGGCGGCAACGATTCGGTTGCGCTGGGGAAAGGTAGTCCTGCTGGGCCGCATGTACATGGGAAATTCGCTCACAACGGCACCATGCCCGGCGCAGATATGCTCTGCAAGCTGGGCATTTTCTTCCGGGTACATCATATTGGCAAGGCCGAAGCCCAGCACGGCAATGGTTCTTCCTCCGGCATCCAGCGCACCCTGGTGTGCAGCCGTATCGATTCCCCTTGCCAGACCGGAGATGATGGTGCAGCCTGCATCTGCCAGTTCGCGCCCGAATTTGCGGGCTGTGGTGAAACCATAGGGAGTGGCCTGCCGGGTGCCGACGATGGCGACACTCTGGTCGCTATCGCTTGCGAGCCAGTTGCCGCGCACATAGAGCACCACGGGTGGGTCACTCATGCGGCGAAGAAATGCCGGGTATTCCTCATCGATGAGCGTTACAACGCGCACGCCCCGCTCGGCGGCGCATTCCAGCTCGGCTTGCACGTTGGTGCAGTTCCGCCAATCGGCAATAGCTGCGGCAATTCTGGGGCCTATGCGCGGCACCATGGCCAGCATGTTTTCCTGGGCATGAAGCACAAGTTCGGCACTACCGAAAAACTCCAGTAGTGCCTGAATCCTCATCGACCCGAGTCCGGGTATGAGGTTAAGAGTAATGAGTGCCTCCTGCGGGGTAAGCATGCGGCAGAAATCAGCGCTCAACGGTGAAATCCAGCCCGAGGTCGAGCGAGGGGACCGAGTGAGTGAGGCAGCCGAAGCTCATGAAGTCTACACCTGTTTCGGCAGCAGCCGGAGCGGTGGCCAGGGTGAGACCGCCGGAGGCTTCAAAATAGGGCTTGCAGTTCTGCCCGCGCATTTCAACAGCCTTGCGCATGTCCTCGTTGCTCATGTTGTCCAGCAGAATATAATCCACGCCCTCCAGCTTCAGGAAAGCTTCCACCTGCTGCAGGTTATCGGCTTCGAGCTGAACCTCCACGCCGGGGCGTTCGGCCTTGAGCTTATTGATGCAGCTTTGCAGGTGGTCGGTGTTGCCATCGGTCATGAGGTGGTTGTCCTTCACCATGGCGCGGTCGTAGAGCCCCAGACGGTGATTGTTGCCTCCGCCATGTACCACGGCTGCCTTTTCCAGCAGGCGGTAGCCAGGGGTGGTCTTGCGGGTGTCCAGCAGCTTGCAATCGGTGTGAGCAATAGCCTTCACGTACTTGTGGGTCATGCTGGCTACGCCGGAAAGACGCTGAATGAAGTTAAGCGCCGTGCGCTCGGCTCCCAGAATGGACTGAGCCTTGCCTTCAATCATCATGACCACGGCACCGGGAGAAACTTCATCGCCATCGTTCAGGTATACTTCCACCTTCAGTGTGGGGTCAACGGCCTTGAATACCGCACGGGCGACTTCTACGCCGGAAAGTACACCCTGGGTGCGCGGGCGCAGCAGCGCGCGGGCCTGCAGCTCTGCGGGTACAAAGTAGAGGGAGGTCACATCTCCATCGCCGAAATCTTCATCGAGCGCCAGCTTGATGAGCGCTTCCATATTATCAGATACCTTAGTGTGGCTCATGCGGGCAATGATAGACCTCTTGCGCGCGAATGTAAAGGATGAAATCGTGCATGTTTATGCACCAGATTGCGCTTGATTAGGTGTGGCGGGCATGGTAGAATCGCCGCGCTATGTTCTACATTACGACAGCAATTGACTACACAAACGGCGCTCCCCACATCGGGCATGCGTATGAGAAGGTTCTGGCAGATGTTCTGGCTCGCTGGCACCGAATGTGTGGTGAAGAGGTTTTCTTCCTGACTGGTGTAGACCAGCACGGCCAGAAGGTGCAGCAGAAGGCTGAAGCTGCGGGCATGCAGCCCCAGGAGTATGCCGATATGGTCACGCAGAAGTTTATTGCTCTCTGGGAGCGTCTGGGAATCCAGTACGATGGCTGGGCCGCTACCACAGACGCCCGCCACAAGGCCTGCGTGCAGGCTATTCTGAGCGACCTCAAGGAAAAGGGCTGCCTTTACAAGAAGGGTTACAAGGGCTTCTATTCTATCCGCCAGGAGCAGTTCCTCACCGATAAGGAACGCAATGAGCAGGGCGAGTTCGGCCCCGAGTGGGGTGAGGTTGTGGAGCTTGAGGAGGAAAACTGGTATTTCAACCTCAGCCAGCAGGTGGAGTGGCTCAAGGAATATGTGACCAATCATCCCTCGGTGGTCACGCCCGAGTTCCGCCGCCAGGATTTGCTGAACGCCATTGAGCGTGCCGCTGGTGTCGACCTCTGCATCTCCCGCCCGAAGGACCGTCTTTCCTGGGGTATTCCGCTGCCGTTTGACCCGGATTTTGTGACCTACGTATGGTTTGATGCTCTGGTGAACTACATTTCCTTTGCTGGCTACAAGGCAGCAGAGGGTGCCGGCCTGCCCGATTTCAACAAGCTCTGGCCCGCCGCCTGCGAGGTGATTGGCAAGGATATTCTGGTGCCGGCGCACGGCATTTACTGGCTGTGCATGCTGCATGCCATGGGCTTTGCCGATGACCAGATGCCGGCGCTGCTGGTGCATGGCTGGCTCAATATCAAGGGCGAGAAGATGTCCAAATCCCTGGGCAACATTGTCGACCCCAACGATCTGTGCGATGCGTTCGGCGCTGAGGCGGTACGCTATTACCTGGTGCGCGATACCAAGACCGGCTACGACAGCGATTTCGACCCGGAGCGCATGAAGATGATTTACAACACAGAATTGGCCAACGATATCGGCAACCTCTGCAACCGCTCCCTCAATATGTGCGTGCGTTACTGCGGTGGTACGGTCACTCTGGCCGAGGGGGATGATGAACTTTCCTCGGCTCTGCGAGAGAGCATGGCTGCCACGGTGGCTAAGTTTGCCGACTGCATGAATGGCTACAACACGGCTGATGCTCTGGCTGCTCTGAATGCCCACGTGGGGCTTTGCAACAGCTACATCGAGCAGAAGCAGCCCTGGACTCTGGCCAAGGATGAAGCCAGACTGCCCGAGCTGCAGCGCGTGCTGGCTCACCTGCTGGAATGCTGCGCTCAGGTTGGTTTCCTGCTGGGCTGCGTGCTGCCGGAGGCTTCTGCCCGCATTCTTTCCCAGCTGCAGCTGGATGTAGCCGGCCTCACCCCGCAGAATATGACCTGGGGATTGGTCGGAAATGGCCACACGGTGCAGGCTCCCAGTCCGGTGTTCCCGCGCATTCTTTCCGCCGAAGAAAAGGAAAAGATGGCAGCCAAAGCCGCCAAGGCAGCAGAGAAGGCAGCTCGCAAGGCTGCTCAGCAGGGCTGATGCAAAAAAACTTATTGAACAAGAAAGCGGCAGGTTTTAATCTGCCGCTCTTCTTTTTTTACATTTCTTCCACGAGACCGATAAATTCAAATGGTGTACCGGCTGTCAGATCGGCTATAAACCAGATAAAAGGCCGGGAAAAACTGATGATGTTCTTTGCGTAATCCAATTCGCTGGAGGCTTGTTTTTTATCTGGAGATTCAATAATCCATATCCCGGAGGCATGCACCATGGCACCCAGGTAGACCCGCTGGTCACTGATACCGGAAAAATCGGCTTTTTCCGTATCGAAAAACGAATTCAGCCCGAGTTTGCGCAACGTATAGCGCATATCATATGGCCGCACCTCCAGCTCCAGCCGAGGGAAATCAACCAATGTATCTTCCGGCTGGGCTGTTACCAGCGCCTGGCGTATGTTGCTGAGTAAATCAGGGGTCAGGGATGCGGCAAACTCACGCGCAGACCCTGCCGGAAGGATGCCGATAAGTGCCTGACGTGTATTTCTGACAGGAATGGCCACCGCTTTCCATGCGCCATCTTCTGCCTTGGCTGTGCGGTAGAGGCCCCGGCTTCGCATCTGTGGGTAATGGGGCATGGCGCCCGATTGACTATCGAATTCAGCCATGCGGGTATCTGCCTTCAGAAAGGGAATCTCCCAGGTGCATCGGCCATAGGCAACGGCTCCGGCCAGCAGGCGCGTACGGGGGGTGACCATGTCGCTGGTGGCAAATTGCGCATTGTTGTCGGGTGCGCTCTGAGCCAGAGTTCCGTTAAAGATGCTGATGGCTATCGGAGTGTTTTCTGAAAAGGGAAGAGAAATAATTCCCTCGGCCTCGTCCTTGCGCGGCACGTTGATATCCACGGCTATCAGGTGGTCGTTATAGATACATGAAGCTGTACCGGCAGATTCTGCGCACAACTTGAGAGCTCCCAGCTCATCTCTGGTCATGCCGCCGGACAGCGGAACAAGAGTATGCAGCGCCTCGCTGATAGTCCGCGGGGCTGCTATCACATTGCCTTTCTGCTCCTGTAGCGCTTGTTGAAACAGCTTGATGCTGAATGAATCGGTGGCAATCCCTCCTTCGGGTATGGAATAGGGTGTGTTCGCAGCATTCGCCTCCTCTGGGTTCAGGCTCTTCGTCAGGTATGAATAGAGCCCCCCGCCCAGCAGACCGAGCCCGGCTACCAGCGGCAGTATGATATGTTGCGCTCGCTTCATGGTGTGTTTTACGAGTACAGGGAAAGTTCTTCATCCATGCGGGCACAGGGGGCTACGCAATAGCGCTCTCCCAGTTCTATGCTGACCCGGTTGCCCAATGTATTGCGGAAGGTCATGTGCACGGGCATCTTGCCCGGATATTTGAGCAGAATTTCCTTAATCAGCTCCAGGTCGCCGGCGTTGTGGCGCGAGGTATTGAGCGTGATTTCGTAGAACTTGGGCTTGCCACCGCGGCGTTTGGTGCCGGAGCCGATTTGCTCAACCCCGTTGGCCGATACTTTTTTGCCGCCGGTTTTCTCATCTTCTGAGATGCGGGCCCGGAACTGCACGAAGTTGCCTTCGGTGAGCAGCCCCTCCTGTTCCATGGCATCGGTGAAAGATTTACCCCAGAGCAGGGCTTCAGTGCTGCCCGTAAAATCTTCCACGGTGATGATGGCGAACTTCTGCCCGCTCTTGCTCATCTTGATGGTGACGGCGCGCAGCATGCCCGCCATATCCTGCGAGCCTCGGATTTCCTCGGCTGTGAGATCGGGCAGGGTGCCGATAGGCAGGAATTTGGGCGAGTCGATGATGCCGCGCATGCTGTCCAGCGGGTTGCCGGTGAAGTAGGCACCGGTGAGGAACTTTTCATCGTCCAGTCGCTTTTCTTTCGGCCATTCCTGAACAATGGCCTTCTCCTCGGGCGCTGAGGTGGTATCCATCATGTCGAACAGAGCCATTTGCCCGGCTTCTGCGTCTTTATGCACGCTGCTGGCGCCGTTGATGCACTGCTCGATGCTCTCAAAAATCTGGGCGCGGCACACGTGCATCCAGTCAAATGCGCCACACTGCACCAGCACTTCAATCTGGTTGCGGCGCACGTTCTGCGGGGGAATGCGGTAGCAGAAATCCTCCAGGCTCTTGTAAGGCCCGTTTTTCTTTCGCTCATCCACAATGACACGCACGGTTTCCGAGCTCATGCTCTTGACGGAGGCCAGCCCGAAGCGGACGGCCAGTTTGCCGTTCGGCAGTGTCTCGGGCTGGAATTTCACCTCACTGTGGTTCACACAGGGGCCCAGCACCTCAATGCCCATGCGGATAGCCTCCTGAATGAATACACCAATCTTTTCGTTGGTGGCCTCGTTGGTCATGAGACCGCAGAGGAATTCCACCGGGTAGTGGGCTTTCAGATAGGCAGTCCAGTAGGAGATATGGCCGTAGCAGGCAGAGTGCGATTTGTTGAAACCATAGCCTGCGAACTTCTGAATCTTGTCGAAAATGGCATTGGCTGTCTTTTCGTCAATCTGGTTGACATCCCAGCAGCCTTTCACGAAACGGCGGCGCTGCTCTGCCATTTCCTGCATATCCTTGTGACCCATGGCTCGGCGCAGCAAGTCTGCACCACCCAGTGTATAACCAGCCAGCAGTTTGGCGGCGGCCTGCACCTGTTCCTGGTAAATCATCACACCATAGGTGAGGCCGGAAACGGTCTCCAGCAGCGGGTGTTCGTATTCCGCCTGTTTGAGCCCTTTCTTTACGGCAATCATGTCGTCCATGAACTGCATGGCGCCCGGTCGGTAAAGGGCGAGCAGGGCGATGATGTCTTCAATGTTGTCGATGCCATAGCGGCGGCAGGTATCAACCATGCCGCCCGATTCCAGCTGGAACACGCCCATGGTATCGCCACGGTTCAGCAGCTCAAAGGTTTTCTTATCGGTGATATCCACCGCATCGTAGCGGAAATTGGGGTCGCGCCAGCGCACATAGGTTTCCGCGTCCTTCATTACGGTGAGGGTCTTGAGCCCCAGGAAGTCCATCTTCAGCAAGCCTGCGTTGTAAATGGCGCCCATGTCGCACTGCGCCACTACTTCGCCATGCGGGTTGCTCAGGTCATCTCGGGTCAGAGCCACATATTCATCCAGCGGGCGGTCACCAATCACCACGCCTGCTGCGTGCATGCCTACGTTGCGCACGGTGCCTTCCAGCTTTTTGGCATAGTTCCAGATTTCGCGGTAGGTATCATCCTGCTCCAGGAGGTTGCGCAGGTCTTCGCTGGCGGCGTAACTCTTATCCAGGGTCACGCCGGGGCCGCTTTCGATGAGCTTGGCAATCTTATCACTATCGCTGTAGCTCATGTCCAGCACACGGGCTACGTCCTTAATCACCGATTTGGCGCCCATGGTGCCATAGGTGATGATGTGGGTCACAGCGCGTTCGCCATATTTATGGCGCACATAGTCAATTACCTCCGGGCGGCGGGTCTGGCAGAAGTCGATATCAATATCCGGCGGGCTCACGCGTTCCGGGTTCAGGAATCGCTCGAAAATGAGGTTGAAGGCGTAAGGGTCAATGTTGGTGATTTTCATCACATAGGCCACCAGTGAACCTGCTGCCGAGCCACGGCCCGGGCCCACCGGGATATCGTGGTCTTTTGCCCAGTTGATGAAGTCTGCGGTAATCAGGAAGTAGCTGGGGAAGCGCAGCTGGTTGATGATGCCCAGCTCGTAGTCAAGGCGTGCACGCAGTTCCTGGTCGTTTTCTGCGCGTTCCTTGCCATAGCGTTCAGCCAGACCCTCGTAGCAGATTTTGCGCAGGTATTCCTCGCGGGTGGAGCCGTCCTCCGGGGCGAATTCCGGGTAACGCTCGGTGGAGGTGGAGTCAAGCTTGATGGAGGTGTTGCAGCGCTCGGCAATCACGTTGGTGTTCTCATAGGCATCCGGGTATTCCGGGAAGAGCTGGCGCATTTCCTCCTCGCTTTTGAAGTAAACGCTCTTGGGGTAGCGCATGCGCTTGGAATCCATGCGCTTGTTGCCGGTGCCCACGCAGATGAGGATGTCGTGTGCATCGTGGTCATCTGCATTCAGGAAGTGGGCATCATTTGTGACCACCAACGGCACATTGTGCTTGCGGGCAATGCGCACGAGGTCGGGAATCACGCGCCTCTCCTCCTCGATTTCATGGTCCTGCAGTTCCACGAATACGTTATCCTTGCCAAAGATGTCTACCAGGTCCAGCAGCATCTGCTCGGCCTTTTCCGGTTCGTCGCGCAGCAGCCATTCCTGCATGGGACCCGCAAGACAGCCGGTCAGGCAGATGAGCCCCTTGCTGAACTCGCGGAGGGTATCGTAATCAATGCGTGGTTTGTAATAGAAGCCGTCCAGGTGACCACGGGAGACAATCTTAATGAGGTTTTCCCAGCCGATATTGTTTTCGCAGAGCAATACCAGGTGGCAATACTTGTTGCGGCCTGGAATCTGCTTCTTCACATCCAGCGGGGTGGGGGCTACATACACCTCGCAGCCCAGAATGGGTTTGAACACCGGCTTCTTTTCATCCGGATGCTCCTTGTTCCACTCCAGCACGCCCTTGTTGTGCTTTTTCACGTTCACCATGAATTCAATGGCAGCAAACACGTTGCCGTGGTCGGTGATTGCTACTGAATTCATCCCCAGCTCCACGCATTTCTTAATCAGATCCTTGGTGTGGATCATGCCGTCGAGCAGTGAGTATTCGGTGTGAACGTGTAAGTGTGTGAAAGCCATAGCGTGCGCGCGTATTATACACGAAAGCTTGTCATTTGTCAGCAGGAAAACAGAAAAAGGTGATACATATGACAAGTATCACCCTTTTCGGAAAGTTGCAGGCGGGGCTCACTAGCAATCTACGCAGGTATCCAGCCGGGCAATGTGGATTTCACCGTCGTGGAAGGCTTGCAGTGCCTTGCTCATCGCGGTAGAGCATTCCTTTTCACCATGAACCAGGTACACTTTCGATTTCCTGCCGCCGGTGGCGCGGAAATATTGCAGCAATTCGTTGTGATCGGCGTGGCCGGAGAAAGAGTCCAGCGACTCGATGCGGGCACGCACCGGATACAAATCGCCGAGAATCCGAACCTCTAATGCACCGTTGAGAATGCGGCGTCCCAGCGTGTTGGCGGCGCAGTATCCCACGAATAGCACGGTGTTGTTCGGCCGTCCGATACCGTTTTTGAGATGGTGAAGAATGCGGCCGGCTTCGCACATACCCGAGGCGGAGATGATGATGGCGTTCTCGCGCAGGTTGTTGAGTCTCTGCGATTCGGAGATGCTGCGCACCATGTGTAACTGCTCGAACTGGAAGGGATCCCGCTCGGCAAAGAGGAAATCATACACCTCCTTGTTGAAACACTCCGGGTGAATGCGGAAAATTTCTGTGGCGCTTACCGCCATGGGACTATCCACATACACCTGGTAATTGGGCAGACGCCCGTCTTTGTAGGCTCGGTTCAGCAGGTAGAGTAATTGCTGGGTGCGCTCTACGGCAAAGGAGGGAATGTAGACATTGCCTCCGCGCTTGAGCGCCTCGCGTATGGTGCGGCAGAAGGTCTCATCGTCCCGGCTGGGGGCTTCGTGGTGACGCCCGCCGTAGGTGCATTCCATGAGCATGATGTCAACATCCGGAACCGGTACCGGGTCGCGCAACAGTTCGTTATTGCCGCGGCCTACATCGCCGGAGAAGAGCAAGCGCTTGTGTTTTCCATCGTCCTCATCGTCAATATCGAGCACAATCTGGGCGGCGCCCAGAATGTGGCCGGCATCATAGAATGTGAGGGTGACACCGGGGAGAATCGGGAAAGCTATCTCGTAACCGATATTGATGAAGCGGCGCAGGCAGGCTTCGGCATCCTGTTCGGTGTAGATGATTTCCGCCACATGGCCGCTGCCGCCTTTGCGGGCACTCATCTTGTTGAGGAACTTGCAGTCGCTTTCCTGAATGCGGGCTGAATCTGCCAGCATAATCTGGCAGAGGTCGCGGGTGGCGTGGGTGCTGTAGATGAAGCCTTTGTAGCCCTTTTTGACCAGGTTGGGCAGGTTGCCGGAGTGGTCGATGTGCGCATGCGAAAGCACCACACAGTCAATCTCTGCCGGGTTGAAGTAGGGGAAATCGCGGTTAATGCGCATCTGGTCCTCGCGGTGCCCCTGGTACATGCCACAGTCGAGGAGTATTTTCCTGCCGTTCACTTCCAGCAGATGCTGGGAACCGGTCGTTGTTTCAGCTGCTCCACAAAAATGAATTTTCATTACCCTGCATTCTAACCAGAAAATTAGATTTTTTCAAGTAAAAAGAATGCGGGCGAAAAGAAAAAAGCGCGGATTTGCACCGCGCTTCGGAGTTTTAGTTTTTCGCCACCTCAAGGGCTGTGTTGATGGTGGGAATTGCCATGAATTGGTCGTAGACCTCATCCGGTAACACAAAGGGAAAATCAGAGGTTACGGAATTATCCAGCTGGGATTCCTTTCTGACCTGGAGCAGGTCGATTCCCCCTATCGTCTGGCCATCGGCATTCATCCATTCCAACTCGACAAATTGAGTCGGTGCGGTGTCGGTCTGGGTGGTGGAGGCCGGTGCATTCTGCCGCTGCCAGGTGGAGCCGTGGGCGATAACCAGACCGCGGGCGGTTTTGAACTCATTTTCCGGCAGGGTGAATCTGTTTTCCTGGTCGCTGTGGAGATGCCAGCCCTGCTGGTCGTAGGTGCTGGTGTCTTTCCAGACCCGGATTTGCGCATGCTTGGCAGAGAGCGCGTTATGAAGCCGTACTTTTTGTATGCGGGTGCCGATATCTCCTACTTCCTGCGTGGAGCATGCGGTAAGCAATGATGCTATGAGAATGGTGCTGGAGACGAGTAGCTGCTTCATGGTGCGATTCTAGGCTTTTCGTGCAGGAAATGCAAGAATTATTTAGCGGAGTTTTCCTTCAATGTATCGCTTAGCGGGAAGTCATAGCGATGGCAGAGCCCGGGGGGCGAAAGGTAGTAGTGCCACCATTCCTTGCTGTAGTTACGCATACCGGCCGCAGCCATGGTATCGCGCAGAAGACGTCGATTGGCCTGCTGGCGGGGAGTAAGCCCGGCAAACTCCGTGGCAGAGCTGTCATCCAGCAGGTCGTGCCTCCCGCCCATATCCAGTTCCTTTCCGGTGCGGAGGTCAATCAGCGTGGCATCCACGGCAACACCCCAGCAGTGTTCGGAGGTGAGTCCTATATATTGCTGTTCATATATTTCGCGCTTGGTGATGCGGGGATAAAACCGGGAGCGGGTGCTGTCATCGCTGGTCTGGGACCATGCGTAGAAATCCAATAGGGCACGGTAGGGACGGTAGGCATCCCAGATAAGCAGTCCGAGCCCCTGTTTTTCCAGATTCTGCTGCACGCAGGCGATGGCAGCGGCGGCATCTCGCCGCAGAATAGCGCGTCTGCCGGTGGTGTAGCCGTTAATCGGGCGGCCCACAAAGTTGTCGTATCCGCAGTATTTCAAATCTACCTTCACCCGGGGGGCAACGGCGTCCAGATAGCAGAGTTCTGCGGGCATGATACCTGGGTGTACCATGAGCTCGTTCTGAGCGCATTGGGACAGCAGAAATGGCAGAAAAAGGAAAT
This sequence comes from Akkermansia sp., assembly GCA_045657445.1. Lineage (GTDB taxonomy): Bacteria > Verrucomicrobiota > Verrucomicrobiia > Verrucomicrobiales > Akkermansiaceae > Akkermansia. The sequence goes on from JAZOTC010000041.1 coordinate 88,208, forward strand.
AGAACAGCAACTTCTTCATGGTCTGGAAGTGGTGGTGAGGGTATCGCAAAGCGGAAAATCGTAGCGGGTGAGATTCTTCTTTTCTTTCAGGAAATAGTGCCACCATTCGCGTTTGTAGTTGCGCATGCCGGCATCGTACATGGTGTTGCGCAGCAGCATGCGGTTGGCTTGCTGTTCCGGGGTGAGTCCCGGGTAGCGCGTGGCCGAGCTTTCATCCAGCAAATCATGGTGTCCTCCCATATCGAGTTCTTTGCCGCTGGCCAGGTCGATAATGGTGACATCTACCGCAATTCCCCAGCTGTGTTCAGAGGCTCGGCGTATGTATTTATTCTCGTAAATGCCTTTCTTGGTGAGGTTGGGGTAGAATCTGTCCTTCATGCTTTCATCCGGGGTGCGGGACCAGCGGTAGAAATCCACCATGGCCCGGTGGGGCCGGTAGGCATCCAGAATAAGCAGACCATAGCCGCGTGCCTCCAATGCCTGTTGCGCTTTTCTGATGCATTCCGCAGCATCCCGCCGCAGAATGGCTCGCTTCCCAGTGGTGTAGCCCTCAATCGGCCGCCCCACAAAATTATCGCTCCCGCAGTATTTTAAATCCACCTTGATACCCGGTACGGCTTCATCCAGGTAGCAGAGCGAGGCCGGCATGACGCCATCTGTCACATTCTGCCGCGGCTTCCGGGCAGGGGCTGGAGCAGGGGATGTGACGGTATTCTCCGCAGGTGCGGGCAGAGGAAGCGGTTCAGGCTGAGAGCATTGGCACAGAATCGCGAAAACACAGACTGGCAACAAGCGGTTGGACACGCGCCTATTCTAGCACATCCCGGGGCAACTAACAAGCCAGGGCATGCGCCTTTCTTTCATTCCGGGAGCAAAATGCGTTATCCTATCATGTTTGTTTCAAAATGTTCTTGCGTGTAGCAGCGGCTGTGTTAGAATGTCCCTGTTGAACCCCTTTCATAATTCAAAGATGAGCAAGAAACCTTCAATCTGGAGATATGTGATGATTCTGGCCGGTACCGGGCTTGTGGCAGCGGTAGGTGGCAAGGTATCGCAGGCAGTGGTTGACCTGATGCACGATTCAGTGCAGGTTCCTCCCTTGGAACCTGTTGAAGCGGATAAGCTGGCCAATGAAGTGCTGAATATCAAGTGCGCGGCCTGCCATGCACAGGATGCTTCCTACAGCAAGGTTCTCAATTTCTTCTCACTCGGGCTCATGGCTGACCATGTGGAGGGTGCCAAGCGTGCCTTCCTGCTGACGCCGGATACCGAGAACCGCTCGCTGAACGTGGATTACCTGAAAATGGACTATGTGCTGCGCACCCGCCGCATGCCCCCGGCATCGTACAGTGCGGTTCACCTGGGTAGCCGCCTGACGCCCACCGATGTGGCCATTCTGCGCAATAAGTACAAGGAAACCGGTGCGGCGGTACGTGCCTTTGCTCCCATCAGACCTGCACAGGACCCCGCAACCAGCCAGGAAACCACCCGCATTTACCTGGGCTACCTGCTGTATCATGACGGTCGTCTCTCCACCACAGACAAGGTATCCTGCGCCTCCTGCCATGCCCTTTCCAAGGGCGGTACCGATAATCTTGCCAAATCGGAAGGTGTGCCTGGCCCCAATGGCCTGCCGCAGCTGGGTGGCGTGAATGCTCCGAGTACCTTTAACGCCGCTGGCAATATCCGCCAGTTCTGGGATGGCCGCGCTGCCGACCTCAAGGAACAGGCTGGAGGCCCGCCCCTGAACCCGGTAGAAATGGGCTTTTCCTGCGTGGGCGACTGGGATATCATTGCCGGCAAGCTGGCTGACGACCCGCAGATGGTGGCACTTTTTGCCTATGCGTTTGGCGACCGTGGAATTACGGGCGATACCATTACGGAGGCCATTGCAGCCTTTGAGCAGACGCTAGTGACTCCGGATTCTGCCTTTGACCTCTACCTGAAGGGCGATGACAAGGCTCTTACCGATACCCAGAAAGCAGGCATGAAATCCTTTGTGGAGCTTGGCTGCGCCACCTGCCACAGCGGCCCCACTCTGGGCGGCATCAGCTTTGAATATATCAACACCCATGGCGACCTGCGCGCTCTGGCGGCTCCTGCCGATTACCAGGAGGGTGCCTATGGCCTGCGCGATTTCACCAGGAAGGAAGAGCACAAGGATATGTTCCGCGTGCCCAACCTGCGCAACGTGGCACTCACAGCCCCGTATTTCCACACGGGTACCGTCAACAGCCTGCAGGATGCGGTTCGCATCATGATGCAGACCCAGAATGGTGCCGGCGTGAGCGATGATACCACCGTGAAGAACATTACCCGCTTCCTGGAGGCCCAGACCGGTAAACTGTATGGGACTCCTGCCAATGAGTTCAAGCTGGATAATGTGAAGTTGCCGCTCATTATTCCGCAGTCATGATTCGCTTTTCTGTGCTGGCCAGCAGCAGCCGGGGAAATGCCACCGTTATTTCCGGCGGTGGCACCCATGTGCTGGTCGATACGGGTATTTCTGCACTGCGCATTCGCAAGGGGCTGGCCGAGTGCGGCCTGGCGGATGCGCAGCTTTCGGGTATCTTTTTCACCCACGAGCACCAGGACCACGTGTGCGGCCTGGGCGTGCTCAGCAAGAAACGCTCGCTGCCGCTCTATTGCAGCCGCTATCTGGCCCGGGATTTGCGCGGCATGGCACCCAATGCCACATTCACCTACCTGGAACCCGGCCAGCCAGTGCAGGTGGGTGCGCTTACGGTGACACCCTTCTGCGTGAGCCACGATGCCGCTGACCCGCTGGGTTACCTCTTTGAATGCGATGGTGTGCGCCTGGGCTATGTGACCGATACCGGCATCATCATGCGCGGCATGCCGGAGCTTCTGGCCGGAGTGCAGGGGCTTTATCTGGAATCAAACTACGACCCGGATATGCTTGAATACAGCGGACGCCCGCCGGAACTCATCAGCCGCATTTCCGGCCGGTGGGGGCATCTTTCCAATGGCCAGGCCTGCGATTTCATCCGCACCATCGGGCATCCCGGCCTGCAGCACCTCGTGCTCGCGCACATCAGCCCCGAGTGCAACACCCCGGCCAAGGCATCCGCAGCCATGCGTGCCACGCTCGATGAACTCCAGCTCCCCACCACTTTGCACTGTGCCGCCATGGCCACCCGCCTGGATTGGATTGAGCTCACCGCATAACGCGGATTTCTGCAAAAAAACACCCTTGTCCATGCAGGACAAGGGTGGAAAATGGTCTGTACGATAAGGTTACAGTCGGATAGCGGCAGAACTCCAGGTAAGACCGGCACCAAAGGTGACCAGAAGAACGATATCGCCTTTCTTGGCACGCCCTGTCTTCACCACTTCGTCAAGCGCAATCGCTACAGCCGCGCCGGAGGTGTTGCCGTATTTGTGAACGTTGACAAATACGCGCTCTGTGGGAATACCGAGGCGCTGGGCCACAGCGTTGATGATGCGCAGGTTGGCCTGGTGAGGAATCACCACATCCACATCTTCGGGCTTGATGCCGGTACGGTTGATGAGGGAAAGGGCACTATCCTTCATGTGTGCTACCGCATAGCGGAACACCTCGTTGCCGCGCATGGCGAGCGTGTAGAGTTTGTCGTGAATGTTCTCTTCCGTGGTGGGAATGGCAGAACCACCGCCCGGCACCATCAGCAGGTCGGTCAGCGTGCCGTCAGAGCCGATGTCGGATGCGAGCACCGCGCTGTCGCCCTCGATTCCGGTACCGGTGCGCAGAATGGCGGCGCCGGCACCATCGCCAAACAGAACGCAGGTGGAGCGGTCTTCCCAGTTGACAATGTGGCTGAGCTTTTCTGCGGCGATGATAAGAGCTGTCTTGGCCTGACCGCAGCCAATGTACTGCACGGCTGTCTTGAGCGAATACAGGAAGCCGGAGCAGGCGGCAGAAATGTCAAATGCGGCGGCATTGACGGCACCCAGATTGGCTTGCACATAGCAGGCGGTGGAGGGAGTAAAAGTATCAGGGGTGACGGTGGCCACGATGATGAGGTCAATTTCCTCCGGTTTCACACCGGCTGCCTCCATGGCGCGTCTGCCTGCCTGAGTTGCCATGTCGCTCGTCTTTTCATCGGGGGCTGCGATGCGGCGTTCTTCAATGCCGGTACGCGTCACAATCCACTCGTTGGATGTGTCTACCATCTTTTCCAGATCTTCGTTGGTGAGACGACGTTCAGGAACATATGATCCCGTACCAATGAGAGCGACGGGCAGGCGTTTAAAGGGTTTGGTAAGATCGTTCATAACGATTCAGTGTTACGTGTCAATGGTGTTATGCTAACATGATTATGTTAACTTGGCGAGAATTTTTTGCACTCATGGCGTAAAAAAATAGAGTAGACTCTATCTTTACCTCCAGGACTTCGCCTGGAAGAAGTTTTTGGCAGTACTGTGACGCAGGGAGCGAAGGTTCAGATAGCGTGTCTGGAGCAGGGTTGAATTCCTGTGTCCCATTTCCTCCTGCAGAAGGGTGATGTTGTGAAAACACTTGAGATGCATGCTGGCAAAGGTGTGGCGCAGGGCATCATTTTGCCAGGAGGTAAAGCCGGCCTCCTTGCGCAACTTCTGCCACAGCCGCTCCCAGTTGATTGGCGCAATCCGGGTGTCATCCATTCGTGCTATATGTGCCAGAACCATGGCTCCTCCTCGCAGGGGAACAGCTCTTGCGCCGCCGGTTTTGCTGTGGTGTCCCTCTATGTACACGACCCCTTCCTCCGGGTCAATATCGCACCAGCGAAGGCGTCTGACTTCCATGGGGCGAATCCCGCACCACAGCATCAGTCGCAGGGGCATTTCCATGCATTGCAGGCTTGGTATCCGGGTGGCATGGAGCAAGGCCCTGATCTGCTGGAGTGTAAGGATTTCTATTCTCTGTTCCTTCACCGGGGGACGCAGTATGGCTTTGGCCGGATTTCGGGAACACCAGCCCTGGCGAATTCCGTAGTTGAATATGCTGTGCAGAACAGCCTGGGCTTTCCGGTATACATGCAGACTGTGCCCGAAGCAGCATTGCAGCATGGGGCCGCAATGAGCGGGCTTGATGTTGCGCAGGGGCATATCTGCCAAGGGCTGGTATGCACACATTCGCTTGATATACGAGCGTAAATCAGCCTTGGTGCTCGGGCGTCGGTGCGCTCTGACCAGCAGACTGAACTCTGCGGCATATCGAAAGGGAACAGTTTGCTCTGATTCATCCAGAGCGGTGGCAAAAGCCTCTACAATTTTCCGGAGACGGGAAAAGAATTCTTCGTTATTGTGGGTGTCTATACCGTAGTTGCGAGCCAGCTGCGTGAGTAACTTTGTTGTAGTGCCGCCTAACAAGCAACGCTGAAAAACATCTGATTGTCTGGATTTGCTCTGCATAGATTTTCATTCTAGACAAAACGTTTCCCGAGTACCAGCGCGCAGGCGCACGCAAATAAAACGCTTGCCACGGCCGGGGGAGTGTGGTATTATCACGCCCGTACGTTTTCCCCTCCTCATGAATACGGAATATCGCATCGTCATCGGTTCAGACCACAAAGGCGTGGATTTGAAAGAAGCAGCTATTGAGATTCTCGAAAGCTGGGGCTATCAGGTAGAGGATGTTGGCCCTTCTACCAAGGAGTCCTGTAACTATGCAGAATATGCCAACAAGGTATGCAAACGCATTGTGGATGGCCGCGCTGATCGTGGCGTGTTGATTTGCTTCTCCGGTCTGGGTATGAGCATTGCTGCTAATCGCTGGCGTGGTGTCCGTGCTACGCTGGCCCGCACCCCGCAGGAGGCTGCCTTTGCCCGTCATCACAACAATTCCAATGTTCTGTGCATGGCCTCGGCTTTCCTTTCTCCTGAAGCCATGGAGGAAGTGCTGCGCATCTGGCTTGATTCCGAATACGAGGGTGGTCGCCACGTAAACCGCCTGCTGGTGGGTTCCGGTTCTCCGCTTGCCGTGTCCGACCCCGAGCTTGCCGGTTATATCGAAGAGGAACGCAATCGCCAGAATAACAACATTGAGCTGATTGCCTCCGAGAACTTTGCCTCCCCGGCGGTGATGGAAGCCCAGGGTTCCTGCCTTACCAACAAGTATGCCGAAGGCTACCCCTCCAAGCGCTGGTATGGTGGCTGCGAGGTTGTGGACAAGGTAGAGCAGCTTGCCATCGACCGCGCCAAGGCTCTCTTCGGCTGTGATGCGGTCAACGTTCAGGCTCACTCCGGCTCTTCTGCCAACCAGTCTGTCTACCACGCCTGCATTAACCCGGGCGATACCATTCTGACCATGGACCTGGCCTGCGGTGGTCACCTTTCCCACGGTTTCTTTGCCAACTTCTCCGGCAAGACCTACAATGTGGTGCACTACGGTGTGGACCCGGAAACCGAGATGATTGATTATGATGCCCTCGAAGCCAAGGCGAAGGAAGTGAAGCCGGCGCTGATTCTGGCTGGTGCATCTGCCTATTCCCGCACCATTGATTTTGCTCGCATTCGCCAGATTTGCGATGAGGTTGGCGCCATCATGTTCGTGGATATGGCACACATTGCCGGTCTGGTGGCAGGCGGAGCACATCCGTCCCCCGTTCCCTACGCCGACTTCGTTTCCACCACTACGCACAAGAGCCTGCGTGGCCCGCGTGGCGGTCTGGTCATGTGCAAGGAACAGTGGGCCAAGAAGCTCGATAGCGCCACTTTCCCCGGCCTGCAGGGCGGTCCGCTCATGCATGTGATTGCCGCTAAGGCTGCCTGCCTTGGCGAGGCTCTCAAGCCTGAGTTCCGCGAATATGCCCAGCAGATTGTGAAGAATGCCAAGGCTATGGCTGAAAAGCTCAGCCAGCTTGGATTCCGCATCGTGGCTGGCGGCACAGACAACCACTGCTTCCTGGTGGATCTGAGCAGCAAGGGCCTCAACGGTGCTGAAGCTCAGGTGGCTCTGGATAAGGTGGGTATCACCGTTAACAAGAATGCCATCCCCTACGACAAGGGATCTACCTTCAAGCCCAGTGGTATCCGCATCGGCACGCCGGCTGTGACCACCCGCGGCATGAAGGAGGACGATGTGCGCAAGGTGGCAGAATACATTGGCCGCTGCCTGGCTATTCTCGCCGCTCAGAAGGTTTGCGAGAACCCGCACGCCTATGATGAGCTTCGCGCTGAGGTGACTGCCTTCAACAAGCAGTTCCCGCTTCCGTAAGCCATAGATTACAAATTGTTTCCAGAGAGGGTTCCCGAAAGGGGGCCCTTTCTTTTTGGAAAACTTGCTGCGCGACAGGATTTGCGCTTGCCAAGCGGGGTGGTAAATGGCAGAATACCGCCATGCATCGCTACGGTAAATTCATCATTGTTTCACTGCTGGCTTTTGCTGCAACATTTACCGCATGCCAACAACAGGGGCAGAATTCATACCTGCGCACCCCCAAAGCCGTGCGCTTCAAATCTGTCTCAACCCCTCTGGTGAAACGCAGTATTGCGCGCCTGGCCCGCGAGGTGAATATCAAGGTGCGTATCATGCCCTCAAACTCCCGCCAGCGCCGCGGCTCCCGCCGCCTTAATCCGGCATTCATCACCATCCACAGCACGGCTAACCACTCGCCGGCTTCTACCGCCATGCAGCACTCCCGCGCACTCTGCCGCGGTGCATTCACCAACCGAAGCTGGCATTTTACCGTAGACCAGTTCATGTGCGTGCAGAATCTGCCGCTGCGGGAGAGCGGTTGGCATGCAGGTTCACCCGCGGGTAACCACAATTCCATTGGTATCGAAATGTGCGAATGCGAAAACCGTGGACATAACCACTTCCGCACCTGGGATCGCGCCGCTAAGCTCACCGCTGTGCTGATGAAGCGCTATGGCATCAACCTGCGCCGCGTGGTGCCGCATTACCACTGGACGCGCAAGAACTGCCCCGCACCCTTGCTGACTAATGGTAAGCCCGGTCCCAAGTGGGCATGGTTCCACAGCCGCGTTGACTACTATTACCGCTGCATTAACGAGGGTAAATCCAATCGCTGACAATGAGCGCAGCCCTGTGCCCAGAATCGCCCCTGAGTCTGCTGGAGGGAGTTTCCCGCCGCGAACTTCAGATTCTCGATTCTGTGGGAATCCGCACGGTGCAGCAATTACTGCGCCGCTTGCCCCGCCGCTACGAAGACCGCCGCACTTCAACGCCGCTGCATATGCTGCAGAACGGCGAATCCACCAGCGCCCGTGTTCATGTGTACAGCTGCGGCTGGCATTTTTCCTACAAACGGTATTTTGAGGCGGTTGTGGGTACTCCCCAGGACCCGCACGGAACACGTCTTTACCTGCGGTGGTTCAATATGCCCTACGTTGCCAAGCTGCTGGCCAGCGGCATGAACCTTTCCATTTACGGCAAAATCCGTGTGTACGGAGGAAATCTCACTATGGCAAACCCGGAGTTCGAAATCATGGATGACGAGGATTCCGGGCATCGCCTGGTCGAGGCTGCCATGGGGGGCACCCTGATGCCACCGGTGGAGGAGCAGGGGGCCTCTGCAACTATTCACAGCGGCCGCATTGTGCCCATATACCGCAGTGTCGGCGGCATGGCAGCGCGTACATACCGGGCCCTGGTGTGGCAGGTGCTGCAGAACCTCGCACCCGGTTTCCATGCTCCGGGATACGATGTGGCCCCGGCATACCCATACCGGCAGGCTCTTCAGGATGCTCATTTTCCCCAATCGGCGGAACACCATGATAAAGCCCGACTGCGTTTTGCGCTTTCCGAATGCTTTGAGCAGCAATTCCGCGTAGCCTGGCGCCGCATGAAGGTACAGGGACGCCCAGGGCAGGTGACGGCCACCAGCCCGGCCTACATGGAAGAACTGCTGGCAGCCCTGCCATTCCGATTGACAGGGGCGCAGTTGCGTTGTATCGGCGAGATACAGGCGGATATGGCCAGTTCCCGGCAGATGAATCGTCTGCTGCAAGGCGATGTAGGCAGCGGCAAAACCCTGGTGGCACTCTGCGCCATGCTGCTGGCGGTGGGAAGCGGCAAGGTAGCGGCGATGCTGGCACCTACCCAGATTCTTGCAGAGCAGCATTACCGTAACTTCTGCCGCCTCCTTCAGCATACGGATGTGCCCATCTCTCTGCGGACAGCGGAACATCGGGATGATTCCGGACTTGTGCTTGATGACGGCACCGCCGATATGACCCCGCGCATCATTGTCGGGACGCACGCTTTGTTTTACAAGAAGAACCGCCCGCAGAATCTGGGGCTGGCGGTCATTGATGAACAGCATAAATTCGGGGTAGAGCAGCGTGAGCGCTTTATTGCCAGTGGAGAAAACCCGGACGTGCTGGTCATGACGGCCACTCCCATCCCGCGTACTCTCACGTTGACATTGTACGGCGATCTCGAGGTTTCCATCATTGATGAATTGCCGGCAAACCGCGGCGAAATCATCACAGCACTGCGAAATCCTGCGCACATGAAACGCATCATCTCGTTCATGGATGAACAGATGAAGGAGGGCCGCCAGATTTACATTGTCTCTCCGCTGGTGGAGGAAAGCGATACCCGCAAGCAGACCAGCGCAACAAGTGAATTGACCCGCTGGAAAGACATTTTCCCGGAACGCAATATCGGCCTGCTGCATGGCCGGCTCTCAGCAGATGAGAAAGAAGCCATCATGCAGGCCTTTCACCGCGGCGAAATGGATATCCTGGTGGCTACAACCGTGGTGGAGGTCGGAGTCGATGTCCCGAATGCCAATATCATGATTATCAATGATGCAGATAGCTTCGGGCTTTCTCAGCTGCACCAGTTGCGCGGGCGAATTGGCCGTGGCGAGCACAAGAGCTACTGCATCCTGCTTTCCTCTGCCAAGACGGAAGAACCAGGCAGGAAGAAGCTTGAGGTACTTTGCCGCACCCTGAATGGCTTTGAAATCGCAGAAGAAGATTTCCGCATGCGTGGCCCCGGCGATGTGCTTGGCACGGAGCAAAGCGGGCTCGGGGCGATTGAATTCCCGGAATGGCTGGCCGACATGCGGCTGATTCACCGGGCAAATCGCGAGGCTACCTCTATTTTGCAGAGCGATCCGGAACTGAGAGAGCCTCACCACGCCTGCCTGCGCAGCCTGGTTCAGTTCGATGCGGAGGGAATTACCTGTTGAGCGGATTCAGCGAAGCCATGCGAGGAATTCCTTGTTCCCCTCCATGCCTGTAATGGGAGAATCCGCCACGCCGCACCACTCGCGTTTGAGCTCATTGACCACAAAGTCATGGATTTTATCCACCGCGCGCTGGTGCAGGGCAGAATCCCGCACAATTCCGCCCGGGCCTATATCCTCTGGCTGCAACTCAAATTGCGGTTTGATGAGCACCAGCATTTCACCGCCTTCGGCCAGGCAATCATAGGCTGCCGGCAGAATCTTTGTGAGCGAGATGAACGAGACATCGCTTACAATCAACTGTACCTTTTCGCCCAAATCGGCCGGGGTCATATATCGGGCGTTAAACTGTTCCTTTACAATGACACGCGGGTCATTGCGGAGCTTCCAGACAAGCTGATTAGTGCCCACATCGACCGCATGCACACGCAGGGCTCCGTTCTGCAGCAGACAATCGGTGAATCCGCCCGTGGAGGAGCCTATATCCAGGCATACCTTTCCCTCAGCCTTCACGGGAAATGCCTTCAATGCGCCTTCCAGCTTGAGGCCGCCACGGCTCACGTACCTGGGCTTGTTTTTCACGGTGATGGGCAGGGTATCATCCACCTTGGTGCCAGGTTTCGTGATAACCTGACCTTTTACGCTGACCTCGCCCGCCAGGATAAGGCGCTGTGCCTGCTCCCGTGAATCGCACAGCCCTTGCTGCGCCACAAGTACATCGAGCCGTTGCTTGGGCATCTTAATAGTGGGTATAGTTTCTGTTTCTCAGCCCGCGATTCTGGCCAGGCATAATCGGATAGGCTTTTTTCTGCGGGCGAACCTGCGGGGTGCGCCACTGCACGCCTGGTGGTGTGGTGGTGGCAGGCTGGTTCTGCGCTACGGGGGAGGAATCCGTGGAGCGATAGATGCTGGCAGGCTGAGCCACCGGCTGAGGCGCCGTATAGGGAGCAGGCTGGATTGCCGGAGCCGGAGCAGGGGGGGTGACCCTGGGCTGGTTCTGCGCTACAACAGGCGCTGGTTCATGGTGCTGCACAACATACTGAGCGCCAGGTACGGCTACCGGAGCAGCCGGGACTTTCTTCTGCACCGCGGGCGCTGGTGCCGGCTTATCTGCCGGGGGAATCTGTGGTGCTGGTGCCGGGGCAACTGCGACCGGTTGAGGCGCCGGAGCTACCGCCTGGGGAGGCCACGCAATGATGCGGGCATGACCCGTTACGACATCCTCCGGCTCTGAACAGGAGCAGAGAACCAAGCCAAAGGATAATGAGAGAATCTTGTATTTCATATGTTCTTAAAGTGTTAGATGATGGAGTGAGTGGTTGCCCAGCAGCTCAGGCCATAGACCACCGTGATGATGGTCATGAATATGAATACGGAGTCTGAAGCAAGTCGTCCTTTGTATTCCTGCGGTGTGGGCAGGAGCGCTCTTATGGTGACGGCTATGCTGGCAATCCAGAGAAAGAAGTTGAAATTCTGCCACCCGGGGGTGTGAAATGTGGCGGCGTATTCCGGCCCGGCTGCGCCCAGCAGGTGGTATACCACCGCTGGAACCACCACCAGTATCGCAAACTCAGGCCGAAGCTTCTTTGTCGTGTACACACGCAGCCAGACCACCGCCCAGAGCGCCACGGCCAATACCCCTGCAGCCACCGCGCGCCATAGGCCGTCCAGCATGCCGGGCAGGGCGTTCAGGGCAACAGTCAGCGGCGCTGCTGTGTAGATGAAACTCAGTCGCTTCATGCTCAGCCTACCCAGTTCCATTGAATCGGCACCTCAATATCCGGATGCAGGCTGCGCATGGCCGGACTCCCCAGAACGCAGTCCTCCAGTGCCTGCTTGTGCGGATTATCCGCAGGCAGCGGCACGCTGATTTCCGTTTCAATGCGGGCTATGCGCCGCGGGTTAGCGCTCATGACCTTACCGACGGTAATTCTGGTGCCGCTCAAGTCAAGCTGGTTGTCCTCGGCGTAGATTCCCATGATGGTTTCCATGCAGGCCGCCATGGCGCTGCACATTAAATCCGTCGGCGAAAAGGATTCTCCCTTGCCGCGATTATCCACCGGTGCATCTGTTGCTACCTTGGCGCCTGAAGGCTCATGTTCAAGAGCGCAGTGCAATCCTCCCTCGTACGTTACTGTGCATTTCACCATAGAGCACCATACTACTCCACGCTGCGCGGGGGAGTCAAGTGTGAATCTCGCCAACGAACCCGAAAATTGATAAATTTACAACTACGCATAATATGCGTAATGCAGAATTGTAAACTAGTGTTTGGCAGCAGATAAGAATCCGCTTGAAATGAAGAAAAAGTTTGCTACAATGTTCGGCGCTTATGAGTATGGTGACAGTTGAGCATCTGCATAAAGTTTTTGGCCGGTTTACCGCGGTCAAGGATGCGACATTTTCGATTGAGAAAGGAGAAATCGTAGGTTTTCTCGGGCCGAATGGCGCAGGCAAAACCACGACCATGAAAATGCTGACGGGCTATTTACCGCCTACAGCAGGAACCGCCCGCATAGCTGGCCACGATATTCTGGACGAGCCGCTGGAATCGCGGCGTCACCTGGGCTACATGCCGGAAAATGTGCCGCTGTATGATGATATGCGCGTGACGCAGTATCTGGAATACCGCGCGCGGTTGAAAGGCATTTGCGGAAAATCTGTTCGTCAGCAGGTTGGCTGGGTGATTGACCGCTGTGGCCTGGAACCCAAGCGCAAGAATCTCATCAGCACGCTCTCCAAGGGCTATCGCCAGCGTGTAGGCCTGGCCGATGCGCTGCTGGGCGACCCCGATCTGCTTATTCTGGACGAGCCGACTAATGGTCTGGACCCCAATCAGATACGCCAGATTCGCGAATTGGTGCGCTCTCTGGCAGAAGAACACACTGTTATCCTCTCTACTCACATTCTCAGTGAGGTTGAGATGATTTGCAACAAGGTTATCATCATTGACCAGGGACAGATTAAGGCCAACGATACCCCGGAGAATCTGACTCGCGGACTGCGGGCAGCCGGCCGCGTCTCCATTGAGTTCAAGGGCGACCTCGATACCGTTGTGCGGGAGCTGGAGGCATTCCCCCCTGTCAAGAAAGTGATAGTGGAAGAGCCCCTGCCCGGCGGCTGGAATCACGTGATTGTACGCGCTGAACCCGGCACCGATACACGAGAAAAAGCCGCTGCCATCATTGCGGCACACCAGTTCCCCATGCGTCACATCTACCGCCATATACCGAGCCTTGAAGATGTGTTCGTCGAAATGACCCGAAAAGACTAAAGATTCACGCCACAATGTCAGAAAATACAAATACTTCCATTTCGCGCACGCGCAGCTGGCTGTACACGCTGCGAACCATTTTCTCGCGTGAATTCAAGAGTTTCCTCGGCACTCCGTTCGGCTGGGTGATTCTCTGCTGCGCTGTTGCCATGCAAGGGTTCTGGTTGCAGACTGCCATTCAGACCATGAGCAAGGCCACCGGTGAAAGCATCATGTATTTCATGCTGGAAAATGTGAACTTCTGGTTCTTCTTCATCTTCATTTTCCCGCTTATTACCATGCGTTCGCTGGCAGAGGAAGAAAGCCACGGCACTCTCGAAGGCCTGCTTACAGCGCCGGTTACCACCATGCAGATTGTTCTTGGTAAATACCTTGCCGCCCTTCTCTTTTACATCATTCTCTGGCTGCCCATGCTGCTGTACCCGGCCATGAGCGACCTGGGCAACCTCTACACCAGCATCCGTTATGATGTGGTGCCGGAGGGCCGCATCAACTATACCCCGGCAGACTGGTTCGGGCCTATCAGCATACTGTTTATCTCCGGCACTTTCTTTATTGCCCTGGGAATGCTGTGTTCCTCGCTGACCCGCAGCCAGATTATCGCAGGCATTGTGTGTACCTGCGCCATCATCATTTACTATTTCATGGGTCGAGTGCCCGAACTCTGGGGCGAGTTCCCTGCAGCTCCGGCATTCCACTACATATCCATTTCCGAGCAGATAAGCGCATTCACGCGAGGCCTTCTTGATACTCGTCCTGTTGTGCTTTACCTTTCACTGTCTGTGATGACACTGGCGCTGACCATGCGCATTGTCGACTACCGCCGCTGGCACCGATGATAAGATTTTACCCCTATTTCCAAGCATGAAGAAAACAACCTACACGGGGCACCCCGATGCTCGCAAGCAGAAATATAACCCGCTTGCCTGGCTGAATCTGTTTTTAATTGCCGTTATTGTGATTGCCTGCAACTATGTGGGCTGCCACGAATACGCCCGCCGCGACCTCTCCCAGGATTTGCGCTACACCATCTCTGACCGCACAGTGAATGTGCTGAGCAGCGACCGCATCCAGAAGCGGGAAACGCCGGTTCGCATTATCTTTGCGTTCAAACGCTCCACGCCCAACTACTCCCGCATGTATTCGCTGCTCGAGGAATATGAGCGCGTGGGCAAGGGTAAAATTGAGGTGGAACGTTTCGACCCCATCCGCCAGCCTAACCGCGCCCGCGAGATTTCGCAGATTTATGGTGTTGAGTTCAAGCAGGACCTCTGCATTATCGATGCCCGCAAGTCTCCCAACCTGCCCATCAAGACCTTCGAGGAGCGCCACAGCGATCGCCAGCATGTGCGTATCCGCCCCGGCACTTCATTCATCAAATATGAGGTCCTGCCCGATGAGAGCCGCCGTGCTGTTGCACTCATGATGGATGAGGTTGTCTGCAGCGCTATTACTGAGGCGGTCGAGGGCGATATGCGCCACATGTATGTGGTGGAAGGTAAAGGCGGTGTATCGCGCGATGACCAGACTCTGCTGGAATCCATCGGCAACATTACCAACGCTCTCAATATTCAGCTCTCATGGGTGGATATCGCTAATACGGAGCGCCTTAACGCCAATGCCGAAGGCCTCATCATCATTTCTCCGCAGACTGATTTCACCGATAAGGAAATTGAGGTTCTCCGTGAATTCTGGGAGCGCGATGGTCGCAATGCTTTCTTTGTGGCACTCGATCCCACCGCGAATACCAAACTGCCGCGCCTGTATCGCTTCCTGCGTGAGCAAGGTATCCGCCCCAATAGTGACCGCGTGTTGCTCCGCGACCGCAAGCGTGCCTATTACGATATCAGCGCCGTGTTCCCCAAGGGGCTGAACTGCACCAAATCCTTCTGGAACGGCACCACACTCGTAGAGGGTCAGTGCATGTCTCTTACTCTGGAGCATGGTGATGAAAATGAAGCCGCTATGCGCAGGCTTACCACTTACCCGCTCCTCATGACCACCGATGCCTATTACGGCGAAACCAGACTTGACCTCGAGCCCTCGTTCACTCAGGGCGAGGACCGTCCCGGTCCGCTGTGTCTGGAGGCCGCAGTAACGCGTGGTAATCCCCGTGATCCTAACAATCTTTCCACCATGGTGGTGCTGGGCAATGTCGATATGTTGTCCAAGGAAAATGCAAAAACTGAGCAGCGCGACTATATGCACACCCTGTGGGCCTGGATGTGCAGCCGACCGGAATATGGTGGCAAGAGCGCCAATCAGGACCTCACCATGAAGATTGACCTGAATCGCCACACCCGTAGTGTTCTGGAGAATATTACACTCCTCATCATGCCGCTGCTGGCGTTCCTGGTTGCCGTCTTCATCTGGAATACCCGTCGTCATTAATCTTACGCACATGAGAAGAATACTCCCCACCATTGTTCTCTCTCTGCTTGCCGCAGGAGCCATTACACTGGCCACTTTCCTGGCCGTGGATGGCAACCTGGCTCGTGTTACCGGCATGTATCGCTTTAAGCCGGGCATGCCGCTTTTTTCCAAGGAAAGGCTCAGCCAGCTGAATGAAGTGTGCTGGATGCGCATCCAGGACCTGCACGACACGATTGTATGTGCCAAGGATGAACACGGAACGTGGTGGATTATACGCCCCTTCAAGGACAGGCTGGCACCCGAGGTGGCAGACGCGATTTTTGCTTTTACCACCCAGGCAAAACTGGTTGATACCCTGCCCCTCAATAACACCACGCGCGGCAATATGCGCGAATTCGGTGTAGAAACCTCGCCATACCATATCACGCTCAAACGCCCCCAGGGAAATGACAGCCTGACAACGGTGGCCCGCTATACCCTGGGTAGCGCAAGCCCATGGCTGGCAGATGCGGGAGATGGCAAGAATCTGCTTCCGACAACCTACCTGCGCACCAATTTCTATGGCCGCGACAAGCGCATACACGTGGTCAGCGGGAACATCCTGAGTCTGTTCAAGGATGGGCTGGGGGCTCTGCGAGATCCCTATCCCCTGCGCTTCGAGCAGGACCAGCTGCGTAAAATCACCATATCTTCCGATTCTGCACCAGAGCTGAAACTGCAGCGTCTCAGCGCAGAATCCCCTTGGTCCATCACGGCTCCGGTAATAGCCGAAACGAATGATGACAATGTTCACAAGCTCATCATGAAGCTCCTGGGACTCAAGTCTATACGTGTAGAAAACGATGTAGAGGTCAAGCTCCCGGAGAAGCCGGCCTACACCATAAAACTGGAAGGCGAATGGGGTGAAACACCCAAGGAGTTGAAGATATACGACACCTTTACCCAGGAGGGAGATGACCAGAAATACTGCCATGCGACCATCAATGACCGTCCGGTGGTCTTTTCGCTGCTGGCGGAGCCCCGGAATCTCCACACGGGCAGCTATGCCAGTCTGATTAAGGCTGTCTGTGAACTCCCCGTTCTTCCCGGCAAAGCGCTGGCTCAGGTGCGCATGGCCATCAAGCAGAGCACCGTATCGGAGATTCCGCTCAAGAAGGAAGATTTGCGTTCCATGTTGTTTGCCTCCGTGGATGAAGATGACGTGGCGCAATTCTCGTTGCGTTCCGTTCGCGGAAACGGCGCTATCCGGGCTCTGCTGATTCCCGGCGATGAGGACAGCAAGGTTCCGGACAACTGGATGGTGGCTTCCGCAAGCACTCCGTATGAAGAAGCGGAAAATGCCACAGTCATGAACTTCCTGAAAGCCTTCAAGGGAATCCCTGTTGAGGAAATCGTGGCAGATACAGCTCCCGGTGCCGATATGACACCCCTGCTTGCCGAATTCGGCCTGAACAAGCCTGACTACGTTCTGGCAATAAAGCCGCGTCCCTGTCTGCTGCGCGCAACCCTTTTCGGCAATGACATGCCGTTCCTTAAGGACCGTAACGACCGTTACTTCCTGATCCGACGATTGGCTGATTCCGAGACAGGAAAAATCAAGTGGTACGGCACCGAAATGGGCAGCAACTGTATTTGCAGACTCAGTTCCAAGTTTGCGCGAATGCTCTCCCTTCGTATTGAAAAATGGAAGAGCCGCAAACTGCTGAACTTCAACATTTCCGCCGTCCGTAAGCTGGTTCTGGATTACCAGCAGGCCCCGCTCGAGCTTGAATACGAATACATGGGTGAGACCTGGAGTGGTACGCTGAAAGGTGAGGATATCACCCCGCGCATCAACCCGCATCGCGCGGTATTCTACCTGCGCAGGCTTCAGGATATGCGCGTGTCCCAATGGCTTGATGCCGATGATGAGGAGGCGCTGCAGGCACTGAAGAACCCGGCATTCCGCGTCAGACTGGACCTGGAAATCACCGATTATTCCGATGCTGAATCTACCCTGATTGAGCAAGAGGAAAATGCCGGTATGATTACCGATACGCCGGAAGGCATGCTCAAGGAACAGGGCGCAGATGCCGATATCCTGCGTTCGCTTGCAACCATGACCCGCAAAACTCACGCCGAAACAAAAACGATAGAAATTGCCCCGGCCAGTTACGATACGGACAAGCCATTCTTCTATGGACGTCTTGTCGAAACCGGGCAGATTTTCGTCTTACCATACGACACGGCACAGTCTCTGGCCGGTGATATTCTCGAAATGTAACCCTCTTTAAGTAGTTCTACATATGTGGCAATGGCATAAAAACGCAGCAGCGGAATCGGAAGATATCTGGCAGGAACGCGTCGGCAAGCTTCCCGGTGCCGTGATTTCCGCCGGATTTCACGCAAGCCGGATTTCGATTGATGTGTACACCGAAAATCCGGAGGAAGCTCTTGTTCTGCAGGCCTGCTATGGCGGAACTGTAGAGGAACTTTCCACCACCGATTGGGTAGCAGCAACAGCTCCGGAAAATACGCCACCTCTGATTATCCGCGACAAGATTGTCATTTCCGCTTCGTCCGACCCGGATATCCTTGCCGGATTGCAGGCAAAATACCCGCGACGAATCGTGCTTACCTTCCCGGCCGAACGCGCGTTCGGCACAGGAAACCACGCAACAACCTCCACCTGTCTGCGCATGCTTTGCGACCATGTGCGCACTCTGCCCCCCGGCTCCTGGACACTGGCAGACATTGGCTGCGGCACCGGTGTGCTGGCGCTGGCAGGCCTTCGTCTGGGCGCAGAAAAGGCCATCAGCTTTGATTTTGACCCCGTTGCGGTAGAGGTGGCAGCCCGGAATATTGAGCGCAATGGCGGTGCTGATAATCTGGAGCTGTTCCAGGCCGATGTGTTTGAATGGACTCCCGCTCCCGGACAAAAGGCCGATGTGGTGCTGGCCAATCTGTTCTCCGCCGTCCTGCAGAAAGCCTTTCCCCGCCTGATTGCGGCCATGAAACCCGGAGCTATTTTGATTATTTCGGGCATTCTGAACACTCAGGCGGACGAGACGCTTGCCGCAGCGGAGGCCGCGGGACTGCGTGTTCTTAAAACCATTTCCCGTGGTAAATGGACCACGGCCAAGCTCACCCAGGCATGAATCTGCTCGCCATAGAAACCTCGGTTTCCCATGCATCTCTGTGTTTATGGGGGGAGAATAAGGTTCTTTTCTCAACCTCGTGGGATGCAGAGCGTAATCACGATGCGCACCTTTTCCCCGCTCTGGAGCAAGCCCTGGCAGCCATCCCTGCCGGCAGGAGTCTGGACTACATACTTGTAGGTGCTGGTCCCGGCAGCTATGGCGGCGTGCGTGTTGCCCTGGCCGCGGGGGTCGGCATTGCTACGGTTACCGGAGCAAGACTCGTGGCTGTGGAATCCTGGGCTCAGCTAGCCGGGGCTCAGGCTTGTGTTGTGGCAGATGCCCGGCGCGGTGGCTGGACGGTCCGCCACCCCGATGGGCAGATTGAGGTGATGACTACTGAACAAGTGCAGGAACTCGCTTACCCCTTGTACTCAACGGAACCTTGCGGTGTGTTGGCGGCACGAGGAATTCACGGTGTGTCAAAGGAGAATCTTATTCCCTCAGCCGAGGGTATTATCAAAACCTGGCTGGATATGACGCCAGAGCAGCAAGCCTGCGCAGCTGAAAAACCGGCAGAACCCATTTACGTGCGCCCGCCGCACATTACTGCGGCAGCCCGAAAACCCTGGGAAATATGATGAATAGCGATACTCCCCAGATTATCCACTCCTGCCAGCGCTGCGGAGCTTGCTGCCGATGGGAAGGCAATGTCTGCCTTACGGACGAGGATATTACGGCCATTGCAGCCTATCTCGGCATGGATGAGGTTACATTCATCAACGAGCTTTGCCATTTGCAGCGCAACCGCCGCGGCCTTTCTCTGATTGACGCTCCCGATGGTGCCTGCATTATGCTCCAGCCGGACAATACCTGCCGGATTCAGCCCGTCAAGCCCCAGCAGTGCCGTGATTTTCCGCATAAATGGAATTTCCCCGGTTGGGAACAGCGTTGCCCCGGTTTTGGCAAGACCGATTCCTGCACACCATGAAGCCCGCTCGCGTCAGGACATATATCAATTACCTGCGTCGCACCATGCGTCGCCGCATTCTGCGTGGTCGCAGCGCGCTGGCCTCACTGCTGAATACAGCGCCGCACCGCATTGCGGCGAGAGATGAAAGCCGCCGCTCTCATGCCGGTATCATCACTGACCTCTTTGCCTCCATCATGTGCCAGGTGGTGGATATCGGCATTGATAAGCTGGATACCGCCATGGATATCCTGCGCTATGATTTCCCGAATGTTGAGCACAGCTGGCTTGCGGAACGCTTCATGACCGCCTATGAAGCGGCATACCCCCTGCCCGCCACCCTGGCGCTGGCGGCATCTGGGCGAACCGAGGAGGAGCGCATTTCCCTGGCGCTGGAAGTATATGCTCTGATTCTCCGCATCGGGGGCGATTTAACCTCGCCTACGCTCTTTGAAGAAGTAACCTTCGGGCTGAATCTGCCGGGGTCTGCCTCCATGCTGGAGGACCTGATGCGCAATCCCGCTGCGCAGGCTCCCAGCCCGCTGGAATGCATCACATTTGCCGCAGAACCAGGCAAAAGTACCGTCCAGCTACCAGAGGAGGAGGCCGATATCAGCTTCCGCGCCATACGGTGTGTTAACTTCCTGCTCATTGTAAATGATACCGAGGCGCCTATCTCTGTGCGTGGACAGATACTGGGTAAGGGCGGCGTGTTGCCGCTGGCTGCGAATCAGACAGTGGAGCTGAACTCCTGCTATTTCAGCTATAGGTCAATCGTTTCGCTTCTCCAATATCACACCACCGGGGTCAAGCTTGTCAATTACCTTTCTCTCGTGGGGGATCGCATTTCCATGACCCGCCAGCGCCCTCGCAACTGCGTGGCACGCGTGAGCTTTGGTACTGAAGTCGAGATTGAGGTGCTGCGGCAGGATTCCGATTTTGTTCTGGACGATACTCCGCTTCAGGTTGACAAGAGGTATACCTGTTCCTATTTCACTCCGTTTTATATACGCAACCAGGGGCCGTTTACCTTTGTTCAACTGGCCGATACAGAGACAACCGGCAGCAGTTTCCAGCTAGATGCGGCGGAACGAAAGGTGCTGGTTACCAATCTTCCATACCTTACGCGTTCCGATGCTCTTAAACTGACTCCGGGCTTGGCCCCGGGTGTGGTGATGGAGGTTTCTTATTCCCGCGTTACCAACACTGGTACAGTGCGGGTGCTGGAAGGCCACTCCCACACCGTCACGGTGGATGATGTCCCGGTAAAGGGCGATATGCCCCTCAACGATGGAGACCTCATTGCCCTGAGCGGTGTGCAGTTCCTGCGGTGCCGCTTTTCATCCGGTATGCTCGAAGAGGAAACCAACCAGATTTCCACTTTGACTGTCCGAGGCCTTACCCGTGACTTTGTGCGAGCCGGACGCGTTGTGGATAATATCGACTTTACATTGCGCCGCGGCGAAATGGCCTGTATCCTGGGCCCCAGCGGCTCGGGCAAAAGCACCCTGCTCTCCATGCTTGCCGGCCACCTTCAACCCTCCTTCGGCAGCATTTTCTATAACAAGGAGCGCCTTACGCTTGATTCTGCCAACCTGCGCCGCCACATTGCGTTCATTCCCCGCGAAGATATCCTGGATGAGGCCATGACGGTAGGCGAGCATGTCTACCAGGCTTCCGTGGCACGGCGGCCTCGCCTGGGCCACGTAGACCGCATGCGCCGGGTCCAGACCGTACTTAACTTCGTGGGTATCGGGCATCTGGCAGACCGCTCGGTAGGACGCGCTGGCGAGCGTACCATATCCGATGGCGAGCGTACCCGCCTGAATCTTGGTCTGGATTTGACCGGCACATCTGAGGTGTTTCTTATCGATGAACCCATCAGCGGTCTTTCCTCGGGCGATGCCGAACGCGTTATTGAAACCCTTGAGGATATGTCGCACGGGCGTATCCTGCTCTGCACCCTGCACAGACCAGCCCAAACCCTCCTGAACCGCTTCAAGAAGGTGATGGTGCTGGATACGCATGGGCAGATGGCCTTCTGGGGGAGTCCGCAGGAAATGGTGGAATATTTCCGCAGTGCTGCTCACGAAATGCGCCTGCGTATTCCTCGCGAGGCAATTGCTGCCGGTGGCGCGGACTATGTTTTCGAGGTTCTGGACGCCCCTTTCCGCCGCATTGGAAACAGGCAGCTCGATAATCCGAACCTCTGGCAGGAACGATTCGAAAAGTATTCTTATTCCCATAAGAGAACGGATATAACAGCAGATGAAACAAACGATGCTCCGAGACGAATTCCGCGCATGCGGTCGCGCACCCCAGTAGAACTCTGGCGTTTATTCCGCCTGTGGGTAAGCCGCACGCTGCTGGCGCGAGTCAGAAGCCGCCTTGGCCTGTACGCCATGCTGTTGGAGGGACCTGTCCTGGCTGCGTTGATTGCTGGTACACTGAGAGCAGCATCGGATACGCCCTACACATTTTACAAATCCCTGCATGTGGCGGAGTACCTTTTCCTCTCTCTGGTGCTGGCCATGTTCTTCGGCCTTACAGATGCGGCCTGTGAAATCCTCCGAGACCGTCCCTTGCTGCGCCGGGAAAGCAACTACC
Source organism: Akkermansia sp. (assembly GCA_045657445.1). Taxonomy (GTDB): domain Bacteria; phylum Verrucomicrobiota; class Verrucomicrobiia; order Verrucomicrobiales; family Akkermansiaceae; genus Akkermansia. Next base: position 110,690 of record JAZOTC010000041.1, read on the forward strand.
GGCTCTTTACCTCGGGATACCTAACTGCCAAGGTGCTGGTACTCACCGGTATTGCCGGTGTGCAGTGTGCTCTGTACCTCTTGGTAGGCAATGCTATTCTGGGCATTCATTACATGTTCTGGGAGCATTTTGCCGTGATGATTCTCACCGCGTTTGTGGGTATAGCGCTTTCGCTGATGGTTTCTGCCTTTGTGCGGTCTGACCGCACGGCTCTCAACATTGTCCCATTGCTGCTCGTTCCGCAGATTCTGCTGGCCGGAGCTCTTATCCGCTTCGAGGAGATGAACGAGTTCAGCCCGCGAATCCCGGAGGGGATTATTCCTGCCGCTATTGAGAAACGCTTGTCGAATCTGCGACATCGCGTGGCGTATCAGGATAAATTGACGCACGATATCAGCAGCAAACCGGTTCCGCTGATTGCAGAGTTCTGCCCCTTGCGCTATGCCTTTGAAATGCTCTTTGTCGTGCAGACGACGGAAAATCTCTGGGAGCAGCAGACAGGGAGAGTCAATAAACTGCGTGAGCAATACAAGGACAGCGGGTCTCTCGAACAGCTGCGTTTTATTCAGCGCGCCGCCCTGGTGTTCAATGGTCTTGCCGCAGATGTCTACGAAGCCAAGGAGATTCTGCGCTGCGTCACCAAAGCGGCCGTGCGCCACAATGAACAATTCCTGGAAGGTGTCATCACCATGCAGGAAAACCGCATACCGACACCACATGACCAGCCTGCAGAGTTCTATTTCTCGAATCGCGAACTCACCACCATGACCGAAGGTGTCAAGACGGCGCGCAAGGATGGCCGAACCAATGAATCCCGCGGTTTCTTCCTCTCTCCGCGTCAGGCGCGTCCCTTTGCCCAGCAGGATCATGATACGGACGAAAAGTCCATCTCCACCGTTCTTCGCAATGCCATCTATCTCTTCATCATGGGGCTTATGCCCATTTTGCTGGCTGGTTGGAAACTGCGCCGCATCTGCCGCGGAAAATAACTGACATTCTGCGTCAATGGTGCACATTTTGCTTTTATCGTAAACGCATGCGATGTATAATGCCCGCGTGCGCAGCTGCAACCACTGCGCGCTGTGATGAGAAAATGAAAATCGTTCTTGCATACTCTGGTGGTCTTGACACATCTGTGCTTCTGGTGTGGCTCAAGGAAAAGTACAATGCTGAAATCATCGCCTACTGCGCAGACGTAGGCCAGGCTGAAGAGCTCGACGGCGTCATCGAAAAGGCTCTCGCCACGGGTGCTTCCAAGTGCATTATCGGCGACCTGAAGGCCGATTTTGCCGCCAATTACATTTTCCCCATGTTCCAGGCTAACGCCGTGTACGAGGGCCGTTACCTGCTGGGCACCTCCATTGCCCGTCCCTGCATCTCCAAGGCCATGGTGGATGTCGCCATCGCCGAGGGCGCTGATGCCATTGCCCACGGTGCTACCGGCAAGGGCAACGACCAGGTTCGTTTTGAGCTTTCCATCAATGCCCTGGCTCCCCAGCTCAAGGTGATTGCCCCCTGGCGCATGAAGGAATGGCGCGATCAGTTCCCCGGCCGTGCCGAGATGATCAAGTACGCCGAGGAACACGGCATTCCGATTCGCCAGAGCATGAAGAAGCCCTACTCCATGGACCGCAACCTGCTGCACATCTCCTACGAGGCCGGCATTCTGGAAGACACCTGGTACGATGCCACCAAGGAAGAAGACCGCGGTATGTATGTGCTCTCCACTGCTCCCGAGGATGCTCCCGATACTCCCCAGTATCTCCAGTGCCTCTTTGAAAAGGGCAACATTATCGGGCTGCAGACGGAAGGCCTTGCCGATATCATGGCTCAGGTAGGCACCACCGCTATCGGTGAGAAGGACGGCTACACCCTGCTCGACCCGCTGGGTATCATGCTCGTGCTCAACGCCCTGGGTGGCAAGCATGGCATCGGCCGCGTTGACATTGTGGAAAACCGCTTCGTGGGCATGAAGAGCCGTGGTATCTACGAGACCCCCGGTGGCACCATCCTGCTGGCTGCCCATCGCGACATCGAGACCATCACCATGGACCGCGAAGCCCAGAAGGTGCGCGATTCCCTCATCCCCGACTACGCCGCTATGGTGTACAACGGCTTCTGGTTCGCTCCCGAGCGCGAAGCTATCCAGGCGCTCGTGACCAAGACTCAGGAAACCGTGAACGGCGAGGTGCGTCTCAAGCTCTACAAGGGCAACGTGATGTACGCCGGCCGCCGCAGCCCGAACAGCCTCTACAGCTACGCCATGGCCACCATGGAAGCCGACTACACCGAGGAAGACTACAACCAGGACGACGCCAGCGGCTTCATCCACCTCAACGGTCTGCGCCTCAAGCAGTTCGCCCGTGTGAATAATTAATATTCATTTTCGCAATTCTAACTAGACGCGAGCTGATTATCATGCTATAATCAGCTCGCGTTTTTCCGTGCTTATGTCTGATAAACCTTGCATAGCCATCCTGAGTAATTTTCCGCTCTCCTACCTTACAAGTAATACCCAGGAGCCCGCTGGTTATCACTGTGTATGGCTGTTGGTCTTACACAAAATTCTCCAGTTACAGGACAAATACGACATTCATTGGATTTCATTGGATAAAAAAGTCAAAAAGCCTTTTAGTCGTGTGCTGGAAGGTCAGACATTTCACTTCTTACCTAAGGCCCGAATGCAAATAGGTTTGAGAACCCGGTATGCATATGATAGGTGGCAAATACGGAAAGCTCTAAAAAGCATCAAGCCAGATCTCGTTCATGCATGGGGGACAGAGGATTGTTACGGCTTGGCAGCCAGTCGATTCCGTGGTAAAAAACTTCTATCCATTCAAGGGTTATTGGTAGCTTGTGCTCAAAGAGCTCGTATTGCGGAGTTTGAACAAAAACAGGGGCGTTTTTACGAAAAAACGACTATGCGGCGTTTTTCTAATATAACAGTAGAATCACAATGGGGCGCAGAGAGAGTCAGGGAACTTAACCCTGATGCGAATGTTCGTTGTTGGGAGTATGCTATCGCCGACTACTTTTACAATGTAGAGAGAAACATCTCGCCAGAACCGTGTTGTGTTATCGCAGGCAATAATACCCCTGTCAAAAATGTAGGATGTGCCGTTAAGGCATTTTCTAAGCCAGAGCTGAGGCACATCAAACTGTATATGGCTGGCGTGCAGGAGGAAAGCTTCAAGAACCTGCCCCCCAACATTATTCCTCTTGGTTTTGTCCCCCATTATGAGATGTCAAAACTGTTAGCATCCAGTTGGGCTCTCATCCATCCAAGTCTGGCAGACACATGTCCCAATATCGTTAAAGAGGCTCGTGTTATGGGCCTTCCTGTAGTTGTTACTACTGAATGCGGCGCCAAGCAATACGTGTGCCATGAAAAATCCGGCTACATTGTTCACCCAAATGATGCAGATGCTATAGCAAATGCAGCATTGGCAATGACCAGTAGTCAGCAGCAGAGCCTCAGCATGGGGGAATACGACAGGGAACGATGCCGGAATGCAATTTCTCAGGAAACGATGCTTACCGGTCTAATGGAGATTTATGATTCGCTCCTTATAAACTAAGAATCCGTCCAGCTTCTTCTCTGGCCCAGGCATCATCTTCCAGGATGATGCCTAATTTTCCTTCGTAATCGCGAGGACTAGCATTGGAAAGCACTTTCTCGACCGTTTCCCAGATGCCGGGGAATGACAGTTTGCCGTCCACAAAAGCCTGCACGGCTACTTCATTGGCGGCGTTGTACATGGCGGGCATGGTGCCGCCAGTGAGGCCTGCGGTGCGAGCGAGGGTGAGCGCCGGGAAATCATCCCAGCGGGGGGCTTCAAACTTCAGACTGGAAATCTGCGCCAGGTCAAGGTGCGGCAGAGAATTCGGCAGTCGCTCCGGCCAGGTGACGGCATATTGAATCGGGAAGCACATATCACTGCTGCTCAGCTGGGCGAGAATGGAACCATCCACAAACTCCACGAGCGAATGCACAATGCTCTGCGGGTGTACAATCACATCCACCCGCTCCATGGGAATATCAAAAAGCCAACGGGCCTCAATCATCTCCAGCCCCTTGTTGAACATCGTGGCGCTGTCGATAGTAATCTTGCGCCCCATCTGCCAGGTGGGATGTTTGAGCGCCTGCTCCAGCGTCACCGCAGCCAGCTGCTCCCGCGGGGTATTGCGGAACGGGCCACCGCTGGCAGTCAGAATCAGGCGGTTCACCTGCCCTGCACCACCGTGGTTCCCTTGCAGACACTGGAAAATGGCGTTATGCTCACTATCCACCGGCAGCACATTGATTCCTTTGGCCTTGGCGCGGTTCATCACCACTTCGCCAGCCATGACCAGAATCTCCTTTGACGCAATCGCCAGGTCCTTTCCTGCCTCAATTGCCTCCAGCGTGGGTCTCAGACCATCCGTACCGATGATGGACACCAGCACCATATCCGCGCAATCGAGCGTAGCCAGCTGGCAGAGTCCCTCCAGCCCGGTATACACCTGCACCCCGGCGGGTAGCTGGCGCTTCAGCTCTGCCGCCTTGGAAGAATCGTAAATGCACACATGCTGCACCTTGAATTCGCGTGCCTGCTCGGCCAGTTTTGCCACATTGCTGTGGGCGGCCAGCGCCACCACCTCCATGCGCTCCGGGATATCACGCGCCACCTTGAGGGCGCTGGTGCCAATACTACCGGTAGAGCCGAGAATAACCACGCGTTTCTTCATACGCAGCGTATTTTACGCCATCTAACGCACAAAATCAAGCCAAATGGGGCGATTTGGCTTGCCAAGTGCGGGGGTTCGGTGTACTCTCGCTGTGCCGTCCGGGTCCGGGTGGTCGCTGCGGGTAACCAATCCCGTAGAGGAAAGTCCGGACATCACAAGGCAGCGTGTCCTGCGAAAGCAGGAGACACCCGGAGCCAATGCCGGGTGGCCGGAAAGTGCCACAGAAAACAAACCGCCCGCAAGGGTAAGGGTGAAAAGGTGGGGTAAGAGCCCACCGCTCCGAAGGTAACAACGGAGGCACGGAAAACCCCACGCGATGCAAGACAAACAGGGAAAGGGTCGCCTGCCCGCTGTATTCCCGGGTATTAGTTGCACCCTGCTATAAACGCAGGGCTCACCTGGCAACAGGTGCAGAGAAAAATGGCCACACAGCCCGCAAGGGTGGACAGAATCTGGCTTACAGGACCCGGACGGCTAAATAATGCAGATTTCAGAACGCAGAATGCAGAATAGAAAGCAAGGTTGCGGCTCCCGCCGCTCCGGGTAAGGAAAAAGCTCTGAGACGGTTCTCAGAGCTTTTTATTTATCCTCGCAATGCCGGGAGGAAGCGCGCGATTTTCTGCTTTCTGCATTTGCAAACGCTATCTGCAAAGCATTGGCTATGTTGTGGAAGAAGACGTAGAACGCGGGGCCGATGTAGGCGAGAGGATGTACGTACCACTGGCTTGCTATGTAGAGTGTCAGAATGGTGTTTTTCTGCCCCAGACACTGCGAACACTCCCGCTTCAGCTCCCTGCCCCCAAGACGGTAACCCGCCATAAAACCAGTTGCGCATACCACCAGCGACCCCAGCACCAGCGGCAGCATATCCCACCAGCTGATATTCATCTCCAGCACACGCTGCGTGCCCACACCGGCAATGATGGTCAGGTTCACAATCCAGATACCCAGAGAAACATCTCGCAGCTTCGCCGTCCAACCCTTGCAAGGCGGGTACACCCAGCGCAGCACAATGGCCACCAGAGCCGGAATGCCCAGCACTGTCCCCAGCTGCATGGCCACCTCCGCCGCCAGTTCGGTGTAGCAGAAGCCCTCCACCTGCACCACCAGCGGCATCAGCAGCGGAGTTACCAGGCCAAACACAATCTGGCTGAGCACCAGCGCCGTTGTCGTGAACTCCACATTACCCTTCAACAGGTTCACAATCACCGGTGCCGCAATGGCCACAGGCGCAATCCCGCAGAAGAACAGGGATTCGGCCAGAACCGGATACCCCAGCAGGCGGGCTATCCCCCAGAATCCCATGCCGATGAGCTGGATTCCCAGCAGCACCCACAAATGCATGCGCTGGGGCTTGAGACGCGCCGTTTCAATGCCGATAAAGGTGATACTGAGCATCAGCGCCACACTGGCAGGCAACCATGCCCCCAGCGGTGCCAGATACTTGTGAAAGAGGCCTCCCACCAGGAAGGCCACTATCATGGAAATACTGCGGATATGTCGTTTCATCAGTTCTCCTGCTTATCCTCTGCCTTGCGAAGCTCAATAACCGCCGTCGTAGCATCATCCGCCTTGGGCTTCGGGTAGGCAATGCGGTTGTGGTGCATGGTGCGGATGGTGGCAAAGAAAGAAGCTTTCAGCTTTTCAATATCCCCCAGGGTCAGACTGCAATCCTGCAGATGCCCATCCAGGATTCTCCCCTTGAAGATACCGTCAATCATATTGCGGATATCGTCCTCCGTGGGGTGCTGGAGCGAGCGAGTGGCGCTTTCCACCGCATCGGCCATGCTCACAATGCCGCTCTCGCGGGTCTGGGGAATCGGGCCCTTATACGTGAAGATAGACTTATCCACCTCCTCCGGGCAGGTATCGATGAGGCCCTCCTCAAACTTTGCTTTTTCTTCCTCGTAGTGGTCCAGGGCCTTGCGATAGAAGAAATAGGCGGTTGAAACGCCATGATGCTCGCGAATCACATTCACAATGCGCTTGTTCAGCCCGTGGGATTGAGCCAGTTCCACGCCTTCTGTCACGTGTCCGGTGATGATGCGGGCACTGGCTTCCGGTGTCAGTTCAGCATGCGGCGTGGCATTCTGGTCTGCCATATTCTCGGCAAAATACTGCGGATTCGCAATCTTGCCGATATCGTGGTACAAGCCACACACACCGGCACGCGTCACATCCGCCCCAATGGCTTCTGCCCCGGCCTCTGACAAACGCTGCACCACCAGACTGTGGTGGAACGTACCAGGTGCCACAATCTGCAGCTTGCGCAGCAATGGGTGGTTCATATCGGCCCATTCCAGCCAGGTAATCGGGGTAGAAATGTTGAATACGCGCTCCAGCGCAGGCATCATGCCGCCGATGAGCGCCGCCAGCACAAAATTGACACCCACCGTCACCGCCAGTTCAGAAGCAAAACCGCCTACGTTAAATCCACCGCTGAATCCACGCAGCGCAATCTCCTCATTCGTACCGGCGGCATCCAGACTCAGCAGCAGGTACACAGAGGCAAATGCTATAGCGCTTGCCACGAAACCGGCGCGCAGAATCTGCTCGCGCTTGTGAACCCGGCCAGATACCAGCGCACACACGGTGCCCGTCACAAAACTTACCGCGCTGTAGTTCAGGATGACAGCAGAGTCCGTACCAGCGGGGAACATCGCCACGCCGAAAATCGTGCAGCAGAGCGCCGTAAATGCTCCCAGGCGGCGGCCAATCATCACCGCCAGCACCGTGGGGGCCAGAGCATACGGCAGCCAGAGCAGCACCTGCCCCTGCAGATTAAAACCGGGAATAACGCCCTTAAGCGCACAGACTCCGGTCATGATTAAGAGCTGCGCCACTATCATCACCACCAGCAGGAAAGTGCGCCGCACCGTCAACTGCTGCGGCAGACGCGATAATCCCGCCAGCAACAGCAGCCCCATGGCGGTAAGCACCAGCCAGATAACACGAAAAGAAGCATTCCACACATCCTCGGAAACTGAGCAGGCAACAAAACACAGCGCCACCAGCCCCAGCACCGCCACACCAGCCATCACCTGGGTGCCGCCCTTAAAGCTCACCCCGGGAGCATCCCCGGACCGGGATAATTGATTCATCAGACGAGTCATATATCACACCTTGTTCGATTTGTTTCTATCGTCGTGCCGGGCATTATAACAAAGTCCGCATCGCCTGGCAAGATTAAACGGAAACAGGGAATTGCGTTCAATCCTGCCAGGCTGAGCCAAAAGGGTTAAGGAATAAACTTCCACGAACCACTCTGCACCATGGTGTCAAAGGATTCCTGGGCGTTCAGTTCGCCGCGCTCCTTAGCCATGCGCAGATACATTCTGGCGCGATTCGGTTCGGACGGCTTGGAGGCATTGCCCAGCTGGGCAATCACCGCCATCAGCGTATAACTCTGCGGCACACCGGCAGATGCCGCCGCTGAAAGAGAGCGGATAGCCTTTCCCATGTCAGCCGGCACGCCCGTGCCGTTGAAGTACAAATCGGCCAGCGCCATATTGGCAAAGGGTACCCCGGCATCCACCAGGCGTGTCAGTATCTGCACGCCTCGCTCCGGTTCCGGCGTGCAGCCACGCCCGCAGCTCAGGCAATAACCATAGGCCACCCCGCCGCGTGGATCACCGGCATCGGCCGCCATGCGGTACAATTCAAATACCCGCTCCGGGGCATATTTCCCCGCTTGCTTGTGATATTCTCCGGCCAGCGGAATAAGCGCAGGCGTGTACCCCAGCATGGCCGAGGTCTGGAAATAGCGGATTGCCTTTTCGGTATCCGGCTTAATCTTCTCCTTGATGCCTTCCGGAATCAAGGCATCCGGCAGATACCAGGAAGCCAGCTGAGCCAGCGCCTCCGGGTGATTCCGTTGCGCCGCCTTCAGCAGATAATCATAGCCCAGCGCATCCTGTTGCTGGTCAAAGTAGTAAAATGCCAGGGTGCACGCAGCTCCCGGACTGCCATGCTCGGCCGCCTTCGTCAGCCATTCGCGGCTTTTCTCCTCGCTCTGGGAAGCCAGCAGAGCGGCCAGAAACTCCTCCACATAGTAATTTTTCTTCTTGAGCTCTGCATTTACAGCAGCCGAGGAGAGAGCATCCTTCTCCAGACGCCCCGAAAGCAGCAGATACCCGGCGCGCGCCCTGGCACTGTTCGCCTTGCAGGCCTGCATCAGGTGATTCATGGCAGCTTTTTCATCTGCCGGAGCGCCAATACCATTGCCGCAGAGGTGGGCCATCTCCACCATGGCCGGCACGTAGCCCTTGCTGGCAGCCAGCTCTACAGCAGCGCGCAGCTTCCGAGCCTCTGGCGATGTTTCCACAGCTAGTTTCTGCGTCCGGAGCTGGTTCATCATCTGCCTGGCAGACCACATCAGCGCCACAGGATGCCCGGCATCTGATGCTTCCTTCATCAAACGCAGATACGCTTGTTCATCGCCCCCGGTAGCGTCCAGCACAGCCGTAATCACCGGAGCCAGCTCCTCAGATTGTGCCTTCTGTACCGAATCCAGAGCGGCCATGCACACAGCCTTGGCATCAGCCACCTCTGCCATAGCCGGGCAAAGAGCCAGCGGGAATATATACAAAAACTGCTTCATACCCGGCATTTTATCCCTAACCAGAACCACATGCAAGCTGTTTCTGATTCATATCTGCATGTCTTGATAAGAATCATTCTTTTCTTTATCTTGACTAAACCCCTTTTTGCCTGTAGAGTCTTCGCATGGATACGGATACCAAGAAAAGCGTAGCAGCGTGGTCCTCGGTTATATGGAGCGGCGTTCTTGCCGCCACAAAAATGGTCGTAGGCATCATGACTGGCTCGCTGGGTATCTTGTCAGAAGCCCTGCACAGCGCCCTGGACCTTGTGGCTGCAGGTGGCACCGTCTACGCGGTCAAGGTAGCCGCCCAGCCGGCAGACAAAGACCACCCCTACGGTCACGGCAAAATAGAAAACCTCATGGCGCTTGGCGAAACCCTGCTGCTGCTCTGCACCGCTGGCTGGGTCATCATGGAAGCCGTAGAGCGTCTCATGAGCGATGACCCGAACGCCCTGGCTGTCAGTTTCTCCTACTGGGCATTTGGCATCATCATCCTCTCCATCATCGTGGATGTCAACCGCGCCCGCATGCTCAAACGCGTGGCAAAAGAAACCCGTAGCTCCGCACTGGAAGCAGACGCCGCGCACTTCACCACGGATATCTGGAGCAGTGCCGCCGTGCTTCTGGGTATCACCGGTGCCGCAGTGGCAGACATGACCGTCGCCGGCAGCTGGCTGCACTGGTTCCTGGTGCGAGCAGACGTCTTTGCCTCCCTCGTTGTGGCCGCGCTCATTCTCCATGTCTGCAAGGAACTCGGCATGGAATCCATCGGTAATCTCATGGATAAGCAAAGCAGCGAAGCCTGCGAAAAGGTACGTTCCCTCATGGCGGAGCGCATGCCTACCTATCCCGTTTCCCGCCTGCGTGTTCGCGAATCCGGCTCCCGGTACTATGTGGATATGGCCGTACAGGTTCCCCACAGTCTGCATGTCGATACGGCTCATGAGATTGCAGACGCCATCGAAACACTTGTTGCTTCTGCATTGGAAGGCGCAGAAACCATGGTGCATATGCACCCCTCCGAGGAACTTCCGGAAACCCCGGAATTCACCATCCGCCGCCTCGCTCTCACCCACCGGTTCGGTGTGCATGGCCTTGTGCTTCAGCACACAGATGATGGCCAATTCGTCATTGCTGTTGATCTGGAATTACCCTCCCATGCCTCCCTTGAATCCTGGCAGGTTGCCATTGAGGCCTTCCGCAATGAGGTGAAACGCAGTCTCAAGGCCGATGTGGTGGCGCTTCATGTGGAACCCGATTTGCGGCACCTGCCCGTTTCCAGACTTGAAATGCCGGCAGACTGGGAAAGCCAGGTTCGCGAAGCCATGATTAACCGCGGAGCCCCCCTGCCCACCAGCATCAGCTGCCATACCTGCGGAAACGAGCGCCTTTGCATCATCACCATTCCCCAGGAAAACAAGCTCACCGTCGAGGAAAGCCATGCCCGGCTCACCAAGCTCAACAAAAAACTGGCCGAGCGTCTCCCGGCCGTGGCCCGCATCATGGTCACCTACGATGAACCATAACCGGTCGGGGCACTACGGCTGGGTCTGAGTCCATCCAGGCGTCTCACAAAGCAGACTTATTCTCTTCTTCCCGCAATTGGCCATCCTCCATTGTCCAGATGCGGTCAAACACATCTATGGCCCGGTGGTCATGGGTAACCACCAGAACAGCGGTCTGGTGAGTGTGTGCCACGTTTTTGAGAAGCTCCATAACCTTGCGCCCCATATGGCTGTCAAGCGCCGCTGTCGGTTCATCTGCCAGCAAGAAGGCTGGGCCTGTTGGACAGAGCCCGCGCGATGGCCACGCGCTGCTGCTGTCCGCCGGAAAGCTGGCTGGGGAGGAATCTGGCGCGATGGCTGAGCTCGAAATGCTCCAGCAGTTCGGCAGCATACTGGCGCGACTGCCGGGCCGAAACATCATTCACCTCCATGGCAATGCGGATATTCTCCTGGGCGGTGAGGAATGGCAGCAAATTGGCCTTCTGGAACACAAAGCCAATGTTGTTGCGCCGGAAGTCGCGCACATTGACGCGATACCCATCCTCAAACACAGGAGTGCCGGCAATGGTGATACGGCCGGAATCGGGAGGCTGAATGAGCCCCAGCGCCGTCAGAAGTGTGGATTTTCCTGCGCCGGAGGGCCCCAGCAAGGCCACTATTTCCCCGCTGTGCATGGAAAACGAAACATCATTGAGTGCATGCACAGCAGTATCGCCCGCACCATAGGTCTTGCGCAAATGCTCGGCTGTCAGAGCGACCGTTTTCATGATAAGATTTCTCCAGCGTTAGTTTTAAGAGCCTTGATGATACCCGCCAGACTGGCAAGAACGGAAATCGCTATGACAATGCCGAAAAGAATCCACAAATCGAGGCTGACGAGGACAACGCGGCGCGGGAAGAATGGATATACCCATTCGCCGCAGAAACGCGCAATGCCAAAGGCCAGCATGCCGATCAGCAGAGCCTGCTGCATAATCATGCCGATGATGACGCTGTTACGCGCCCCGATAAGCTTGAGCATGGCAATATCGTGCAGTTTGTCTAGCGTGAGTGTATAGAGAATCAGCGTCATGACCACGGTGGAAACAATGACCAGAATCGTGCGGAAAAGGAGCAGCTGTTTGCGGGAACGAGCCACAAAACCGCTGAGCATGATTTCGCGCTGTTCATCGGCCGTGTAGGCTGTCACATCCGGCAGAGAACGAAGCTTTTCCAGAACCGCCTCCACGCTGTGCCCGGGCAGCACGCGAACGAGCACAGCGCTTATCTGCCGCCCGGGTAGAGCTGCAGGGCGGGACGTCTCGCTCACCAGCATATCGGCATGGTCTATGGAAGTGCTGCCGTGCGGCAGAGTGTCAAAACGCTGCAAACGAGCCTGGCGCTCCAGACGAATCGCCTCCGCCGGCACATCTCCCTGCACCGCCATGGCATCGTTGAGCGATAAAAAGACCATGGCATCGCCCGAGGGCGAATTCATACGCCCGGTAATCCCGACAACCGTGTAGCTATCTTTACCAAGCTTCAAGGTGGTACCCAGAGGCAGCTTGGCAGATTTATTCGCCAGCATTTCAAAATGACCCTGCTGCAAGGCTCGCCCCTGAATAATGGGCAGCCAGGAACCGTCATCCGGCACGCCCTGAATGGTAAGGCGCAGCACGCGTTTCTCCTTATTGCGCTGCACGGTGTGCGATACAAAAGGCTCGGCCGAAGCCACACCTGCAATAGCCTCAATGCGGTATTCCAGATTCCGGGGAATCCTGGAAACCTCGGCAAACGGACCTTTCGTCTCGCGCTGAACCACCCAGATATCAGCCCCGGCACGGTCGATAATGAGAGTCGCTTCCTGAATCAGCCCGCGATAAATACCACCCATGCCCATCACAACCATGAGCAGCAGACTGATGCCCGCGGTGGTGAGCAGAAAACGCCCGATATTGTGGCGGATATCCTTGAATGCAAGGTTAATCATTTCTTGATGCGGCGGTTCACATGCTCGCGGTGCTGCAAGGGCTGTAGAATGAGGCGGTCACTCTCGCTCAGGCCGGAAAGAATCTGCGTCTGCTCCCGGGTCTGGACACCGGCTTTGATATCGCGCTCGGCAATGCGCCCCTGCTCATCCACCAGCACAAAAAGGCGCTGCTTATCCCGGCAGATGAACTGATTGGGAATGGCCAGGCAGTTTTCCTCACTTCCGGTGTGAATAAACACCTCCAGGCGCTGCCCCAGAACCCAGTTTTCCGGCAGCTTCTCCAGCGCCACATCCACCCGGTATTCGCGCGTCTCGCGGTCAGTCTCCCGTGAAGTGCGGCACACCTTACCCGGGAATTTCTGCTGAGGCATAGCCCGGAAAACCACATCCACCTGCATACCCGGCTGAATAGCAGCCAGCGCGGCTTCATCTACCCACACACTGGCCCATATCTGCGAGGTATCGACCACATCCATAATCGAAACACCAGGGTTCACCATGCTGCCCTGCTCCCGATTGCGGCGGATAACCAACGCATCGAACGGTGCGTTCAGCCGGGTTTCTGCCAGTTTGCTCTTGTAATAGTTAATCTGAGCCTGGTGGCGCACCTGCTCGGCTTCAATTTCCTGCTTCTTTTTCTCGGCCTGCTCCAGCTGAGCGCTTGCCACCTGATACGCCTGGCGGCTCTTATCCACATCCGCCAGAGAAATCGACTGGCTCTGCAACAGCTTCTCCATGCGTTCAAAGGTGAGCTTGGCGTAATCAAGCGTGGCGTGCGCGGCTGCTATCTCGGCGTCCACACGCTGCAGAGCAGCCTGGGCAATGCTCAAATCCGCCTCCGCCACCGATAATTGCTGCACAATATCCTCTGCGTTCATCTCAACCAACAGGGCTCCGGCCTTCACCATATCGCCCTGGTCTGCGTGCAGGGTTTTCACCAGTCCTGTTTCGTATGGGCTGATGGAAACACGAGTCTTGGCCTCCAGCGTCCCCGTGCCGAACACAGTCTGGTGCAGTGTACTGCGGTTCACCGCCCTGCTTTGAGCCTCAACCGGGGAAAACTTCCACCAGTAGATACCGCCGCCTGCCAGAAGCGCCAGGATGCTAAATTTGATGATGCTTCTGCTGACTCTTTTCATACAGTCAACAAATCAGATGCCTGAATTGTACCAGAATACGGCAGATTGGAAAGGAAAACCCTGAATTCCGGGTAGATTTTCCTTAATTTGGAGATTGACTGAACGTGGAGGTGTGCTATAATGCGCAACCATAGGGGTTTACAATAACCACCCCGGGAATGTAACAGTGGACGACGATATCATTTGCACAGAGAAAATCATTGCTGACCGCAAGACCTTCTTTATTGACCTGAAAAGCAACGCCCGCGGACGCGTGGTGCGCATCACTGAAAAAGTGAGCTCTAACCGCGACCGCATCATGGTGCCGGCTGAGATTCTGGACGACTTCATTGCCGCTCTGGAAGATATCCGCCGCGCCAATAACGAGAACTGATGCAGTTCCCGTTCCCACCTCTCCGGGGTGATATTACATCTTGTTAGTAGGATTGACAGACATTTGTCTGGACAAGTGGATTGATTTGTGCTTTAATCTCCTTGAGACTGAAGCAAGGTAGTCTGCAATTTTCTAACACAATAACACACTGATTATGAGGAAGATTAAGGTATTAAAGCTGGGATGGGAGTTTCCCCCTCTCATCAACGGTGGTCTGGGTGTGGCATGCATGGGTATTTCGCGCGCACTTTCGCAGAAAGTGGAGCTGAATGTGATTGTTCCCAAAGCCTCCCCCGAGGCCAGGTACGAAGGTTTCACGCTTACCGGCGTCAACACGCTCAAACACGAGCAGATGGAAACGCTGGAAGAGGGATACACATATGAAAGCTTCACCGTAGTCGGCAAGGCGCCGATTAACCTCGACCCCTACGCCTGCGAGGAAGGTACCCCTGGCAACATCACCTTCACCAAGGAAGGCAAGCTGCTCTTCTCCCGCATCCACCAGGCAGACCTGGCTCTCTTTACCGGCAAGGAAGACCTGTATGCCGGCGACCTGGCCCGCAAGGTAATCGAATTCTCGAAAATTTGCGCCGTAATGGCTCGCAAATATGATTTCGATGTGGTGCATGCACACGACTGGATGACCTATCTGGCCGGTGTTGAGGTCAAGAAGGCCACGGGCAAGCCGCTGGTGGTGCATCTGCACGCCTCGCAGTT
This sequence comes from Akkermansia sp., assembly GCA_045657445.1. Lineage (GTDB taxonomy): Bacteria > Verrucomicrobiota > Verrucomicrobiia > Verrucomicrobiales > Akkermansiaceae > Akkermansia. The sequence goes on from JAZOTC010000041.1 coordinate 125,724, forward strand.
TGACCGCGCAGGTGCCGATGCCCGCGGATGGATTTACGACATCGAGAAATACGGCATGGAACAGGCAGATGCCGTAATTCCGGTATCCAAGTACACAGGCACGGTTGCAGCTGGCCACTATGGCATTGACCCCGCCAAGATTTTCCCGGTACACAACGGCGCCGACCCGGTGCATGTATTCCACAGCAAGAAGAAGTTCCCGGAGAAGCTGGTGCTGTTCCTGGGGCGTCTCACCGCCCAGAAGGGGCCGGAGTTCTTCCTGCAGATTGCGGCCAAGGTACTGGAGCAGACGGACAACGTACGCTTCGTGATGGCGGGTACGGGCGAAAAGCTGCGCCAGCTTATCGAGACCGGGGCCTTCCACGGCGTGGGCGACAAGTTCCACTTCACTGGTTTCCTGAACAAGCAGAAGGTAAACGAGCTGCTTTCCATGACCGATATCTACTGCATGCCCTCTGTATCTGAACCCTTCGGTCTGTCTGCTCTGGAGGCGGCGCAATTCAACATTCCGGCCGTTATCTCAAAGCAGAGTGGCGTGGCCGAGGTGATGAAGGGCGCGCTGAAGGCTGATTTCTGGGATGTGAACATGATGGCCAAGCACATTGTAGACCTCGTGACCGATGAGGAGCTCTACAAGCGTGTGGCCGAGCAGAGCGCCCAGGATATCAAGAATTCCAACTGGGAAACCGCTGCCGACAAGATGATCAAGGTCTACCACCATGTGCTGGGCTGGTAAGAACAACTAACGCTTCGCATAACCCATATGAACATTACCCTCACCTTTCATGCGCATCAGCCCAACCGCTTGATTCCGTATGATTTCTTCAAGATTGGCGAGCATGCCTTCTACGAGGACGACCAGATGAATGGCCGCGTGCTCAGCGAAGTGGCAGAGCGATGCTACCTGCCCGCCAATCGCATGATGAAGCAGCTCATCGAGCTTTCCGATGGCAAATTCAAGTTTGCCCTCGCCATTTCCGGTGTGATTCTGGAACAGGCAAAGTACCACCGCCCGGACCTCATCACTTCATTCCAGGAGCTGGCAGAAACCGGTTGCGTAGAGTTCCTGGCCATGCCCTACTATGCCTCCCTGGCCTCGCTGTACTCCACTGGCGAGTTTGCCGAACAGGTGCAGGAGCACTGCGACCTGATTGAGGAACTCTTCGGGCAGCGTCCCACGGTGCTCTGGAATACCGGCATGCTCTACTCCAACGCCATTGCAGCCCAGGCATATGACATGGGCTTCGATGGCATCATGGCCGATGGCAATGGCCGCATGATGAGCAACCGCAACACCAACGATTTGCAGTGTGCTCCGCTCATCGATAAGACCAAGACTCTGCTGCGCCACCGTCATCTTTCCAATGACCTGGCCAACCGCCGCACCGACCCCAGCTGGAGCGAATACCCGCTTTCTCCCTACACCTTCGTGGAGTGGCTGAGCGCTGAACAGGGCCAGGTGGTCAATATCTCCATGGACTACGAAACCATCGGTGAACGCCAGGCCGACAGCACCGGCGTGTTCGAATTCTGGCGCACCATGATTACTGCTGCGCTCTTTGCCGGCAATGAGTTCTACACCCCGGGAGAAGCCGTGCGCGCCTTCCCGTCCTGCGGCACGCTGAATTGCCCGAACCCGGTGAGTTGCTCCACCTTTGGCACCACCACCCATTGGAATGGCAATGTGATGCAGCAGGAAGCCATCAAGAAGATATACGACCTGGAACGCGCAGTGAAAGCCAGCGAAGACAGGGACATGATTCACGTATGGCGCAAGCTGCAGAGCGCAGACCATTTCCACTACATGGAAAAGAGCAACGGCTTTACCCCCTACCCCTCGCCGTATGATGCCTACATCTACTACATGAACGCCCTGGCCGACCTCCAGGTGCGCGTGAAGCAGGAGGCAGAGCTCATCCACAAGGCCGCCAAGGCCACCATAGCCTGATTTTTTCGAAATCTCCCCGCAAGCCCCTGCCCGATACAGCGGCAGGGGCTTTTTATTTTTCCTCGGTCCGTTGACAGTATTTTCCCCGGCGAAACAGAGATTAGACTTGCGCAGGATGCGGGGCGGGAGTATATTTTTGCTCCGAAATGAAAGCCCTCGTAAAGACAAAAGCCGATAAAGGACTGGAGCTGATGGATGTACCGATGCCGGAAGTCGGTGCACATGATGTTCTGATCAAGATTTACAAGACCGCTATCTGCGGCACCGACCTGCACATCTGGAACTGGGACCTCTGGGCCCAGCAGACCATTCCGGTAGGCATGCATGTCGGGCATGAATTCTGCGGCATTATTGAGCGGGTCGGCTCTGCCGTAACCGAATACAAGCCGGGCGATGTCGTTTCCGGCGAAGGTCACATTGTCTGTGGGCACTGCCGCAACTGCCGCAAAGGGCTTTTCCACCTCTGCCCGAACACCAAGGGCGTGGGCGTGAACCGCGAGGGCTGCTTTGCTGAATATCTCTGCATTCCCCAGAGCAATGTTATCCGCATCCACAAGGATATGCCCATGGAGATTGCCTCTATCCTTGACCCGCTGGGCAACGCCACCCACACCGCCCTTTCCTGGGACCTGGTGGGTGAGGATGTCCTCATCACCGGCGCAGGGCTCATCGGCTCCATGGCTGCTGCCGTATGCAAGAAGGCCGGTGCCCGCACCGTCACCATCACCGATGTGAGCGACTACAAGCTTAACCTCGCCAAAACCCTGGGCGCCGACCGCACCGTCAATGTCATCTCCGGCGACAGCATCGCCGCTGCCCGCGAAGACCTCGAAATCTCCGAAGGCTATGGCGTGTGCCTCGAAATGAGCGGTGCTCCTGCCTGCCTCAAGGATATCATCGCCCATTCCGCCTACGGTGCCAATATCTCCCTGCTCGGCATCCAGCCCGGCGGTTCCGGCATCGACTGGAACACCTTTGTGTGGAAGGGGCTCAAGATGAAGGGCATCTACGGCCGCGAAATGTTCGGCACCTGGCAGAAGATGGATGCCATGCTGCGCAGCGGGCTGGATGTTTCCCCCATCATTACCCACCGCATGCACTACACCGACTTCAAGGAAGGTTTCGAGGTCATGAACTCCGGCAAATCCGGCAAGGTGGTGCTGACCTGGGCTGAATAATTTACCCAAACGCTTTCATTTAATTATCTTAATCCGCGCATGGAAGGATGTTATCTTTCCATGCGGGTTTTGTTTTGCCGTGGTTTTCATTGACATGCAGGGAGTGGTCTGCTAGAGTATGCTCTATGGACGACCTCTCCCTCAACCACACCATTACCAGCTACGAATGCTCCGCAGACCACCTCATGAAACCGGAGTTTTTCATGCACCTGTGCCAGGAAATGGCAGAGGAACACGCCGAGCTGAACAATCTGGGCTATGAATGGGCGGTGGAAAACCATAAAATCTGGGTAGAGACACGCGGTAACTTTGAATTTATCCGTCGTCCGACGTGGAAGGAGCAAATCACCCTGCGTACCAATACCGGCAGGGCTGGTGCCTTGCAGGCACGCCGTTTTGTGGAAATGACCGACAAGGACGGCAATGTGCTGGCTCGAGCCGATTTGCTCTGGGTGCTTATTGATATCACCACGCGGCGTCCCTTCCCGCTGAAAAAGGCCAACACCCCGATTCAGGAGCTGGAATGCCCGCCGATTACAGAGGAGCTGGTCTGCCCTGAGTGGCCGGAGATCCCGGCAGCATGCGTGCCCCACACTGCCAGCCGCCGCGATATCGACTTCAACGGCCATATCAACAACAGCGCCTATCTGGTCTGGGCGCTGGATACCCTGCCCGAGACTCTCACCCCGGAAGGCTCCCCCACCCGCATTCACCTCGCTTTCCGCAAGGAATGCATGCTGAACACTGAGGTGGAGGTGCAGCACTACCGCCATGGCAGCTACACGCACCATGTCATCAACTCTGCCGATGGTGTGCGCGCCGAAGTTGACATTCTCTGGGCTTAAAAGGAATTGCCAAAGGCTCCGATTCGGTGTATGGTAGCGGGCATGCACGCCACCACAGAGGAAAGGATCAATGCACTTTGCCACAGGCAATGCGCATTTGCGCTCTACTGCCTGCCCGGTGAAGCAGAACCGGTATTCTGCATGGCGGAAGACGGCCGCGTGGAGGATGACCCGATTTTCAAGAATGGTTTTGTGCTGGCAACTTTTGATGGCAGCAGCCTGTTTATCCCCTCGGAGTTGACTGAAATTCCCGCGGCCGACCAGTGGGATGACCTGCACCTCACTCCGGCGCAGAACGCCACCACGCGTGAAACATATGCAGCATTGTTCCACCTGTATACCGGATTCATCCGCCATGGCCAGGTGCGCAAGATTGTGCTGGCACGCACCGCAGATGAGGCCGTTGCGCCGGATTTTTCACCCTACCGGGCGTTCATGGCGGCCTGCGCTGCCCAGCCGGCAGCGTTTAAGGCGCTGGTTCATACGCCCCGATACGGCACATGGTTATTCTGCACCCCGGAGCAGCTGGTTACCGGCAAAGGCAACTGCTGGCACACCATGGCTTTGGCTGGCACCCGGATTCCCTGCACGCTGCCTTGGGATGCCAAAAATAAGCGGGAACAGGCTCTGGTAACAGAATTTATCCGCGATACGCTCACACCGCTGGCCGATGAGCTTCACGAGGGTGAGCTGGAAAACCTGCGCGCTGGCAGTATCGAGCATCTGTGTACGCGCTTCACGTTCCAGATGCCCCCGGGACGCTTGCTGCAGTTGCTGGATGAACTGCCCCCCACTCCCGCCGTATGTGGTTCACCCGTGGGTGATGCCCGCACTTTATTGCAGACCTACCCGGATATTGACCGCTCCTGCTATGCCGGGTATCTGGGCCCCTGGGGGCATGGGGCTGTGCAGCTCTATGTTTCCCTGCGCTGCATGCAGGTATTCGATGGGGTATGCCGTCTGTATGCCGGCGGCGGGCTCATGCCTGATTCTGATGAGGCTCAGGAATGGCAGGAAACGGAAAACAAAATGGCCTGCATGAGGCAGGCCATTGCCGCAGGATGCTAGGCTGCGGGTTCCTCGCGCGGCGGAGATATGGCCAGGAACATCAGCGTCCAGCCGGAGAATATCATTTCCACCGCAATAAGAGTGCCGATGAGCCACATGGAGGATTCCGGCCAACCCCAGATAATCATCACTCCCAGCACCAGCGATACCAGCGCATTAAAGATGCGCCAGAAACGTCCCGGCGTACTCCAGAGCATGATGGCTACCCCCATGCGCATAATTCCCGCTGTAAAGATGGCTGCCCCTATCAGCAGGGTCCACCATTCCATGGATAGCGCTGGCATAAGCACGGTAAACACTCCCACCAGCAGGTAGAGAAAGGCCGCCAGCAGATTCCACCAGCGGTCTGCCCGCCGGATGATGGACTGCACCAGCCTTACCACGCCAGCCACTGCCAGAACCACGCCAGCCACCCAGACGGCAGAAAGACCCAGCAGAAAGGGAAAACTAAGCAGAATAAACCCCAGCACAAGCTCCAGGGCGGCCAGAATGCCGGCAACCCAGGGTTTTCCGAGGAGGCTTCCTCCGCAGGAGCACAGGCATGTAGGCTTTTCATCGTTTGCAGCAGCCATGGTGGTTCTCCTTGTGTTTGTTGAAGCGGGAGCAGACACTCCGCCAGCATATCTGATTCAGAAAGGCATCCACATACCCGGCGCGGTTCTGGTGGTAGCGCAGATAGTAGGCGTGTTCCCACACATCGCACACCAGCAGCGGGCGCATGCGCGGCAGCAGCGCATCCTGGTGCTTCTGAGCCCCCAGAACTACCAGCCGATGACTTACAGCATCCTTGGCCAGTATCGCCCAGCCACTTCCCTGCACACCCAGCGCCACATTCCGGAACAGGCGCACAAATCCCTCATACGACCCGAAGGCGGCATTGATGGCATCCGCCACCTCGCAGCAGGGGCGTTGGCCTGGTTCTGGGGAAAGGCTGCCCCAATACAGCGTGTGCAGCATGTGACCAGCCAGATTGAACGCCAGGTTCTGCGCAGCCGTAGTGGCCATCGATTCCGGAAGTTCACCACTGGCGACCCCGCGCATCATCTCGGCGGACGCATTCGCGCCTGCCACATAGGCAGCGTGGTGGCGGCTGTGGTGCAGCTGCACTGTTTCGGCATCCAGCAGCGGTTCCAGAGCGGCTGCATCATACGGCAAAGGCGGCAGCACATAGTGGCCGGCCTCGTATCCATCGCATAGGGAAATTGTGTCCATGCAGGCAGTGACATTCCATTTCCTGCCCCGGTTCAGTATATGTTATCAAAGATCAATCGACACAATGGTCGTATTGTCGGCATAGGGGTCATTGAGCGCCTTGCAGGCCTCCACAATCTCCACCGGAAGATTACCATTGCGGTTGTTCAGAATATCGCGTCCCACCTGGCTCAGCATCTCGGGGGAGATGATATTCTCCGAGCCATCAGAGGTCAGGATGACACGGTCGCCCGGCAGCAGCGGGTACGGCAGCGCTGGTGCATCTACAATATCCAGAGGCTCGCCCGTTACAGCGGCACGCAGCACATGACCACGCCGCAGCGCTTCTCTGGCCGTCATTCCTGCACCGATGTATCCGCGGTACATGTCGCGGTAGGAATGGTCTTCATTCAGACGAATCAGGCGATCACGACGCCAGAGATACAAGGCAGTATCGCCCACACTGACCCAGCGCAGGCAACCAGCGCTCACCCAGGCAGCCAGCAGAGTAGTACCACCATAGACACTCCGGCGCTCAAAGGTGCGGCGGATTGTTTCATTGGCCACCTCCAGCGCATGGTACATGCGCTTCGTCACCGGGATATCCGGATGTTTTTCAAAGGAGCGCTGAAAAGCCTCCACCGCCAGGGTCGAAGCCAGCGCACCATCATGATGCCCGCCCATACCATCGCAGACAAGCGCCAGCAGCCCATCAGGATAGAACCTCACCGTGTAGGCATCCTCCTGCTTGGCGCGCTGGCCAATCCACTGTACAGCTTTGGCAATCATGTGTGCAATGTCAAATTAACATAGAAAGTTCATCTGTGCAAGTAAAATTGCCAAAATGTCATTGCTACCGGCAATTCTCTGTGCTAGTATACCTGTAAATCATGTCTTTACCCACACTGAGCGAGGCTCTGTACGACTATCTCTCCGCCCCCGGTTACGCCCCCCAGGAAATGGTGGATATTGCCCGTGGCATGGGCTTGCACCCCGGCCAGCGAAGCGAGCTCAAGGCCGTATTGGCAGAGGGGGTCAGAAAAGGGTCCCTGCTCCGGCTGCGGAAGAGCCTGTATGTATTGAGAAAACTCCAGGGCGGCCCGCTCACCGGGCAGATTTCGCAGCGCGGCGGGCGTCTGTTTTATGTGCCGGATACCGCCTCGGCGCAGCAGTTGAGCGCCCTGCGCCCCGGAGGCGAGGTGGGGGCCCTGCTTGTCAATCCGCACCGCAGCCACGGTGCCATGGATGGAGACAAGGTGAGTGTATCCGTTCGGCTGCAGTCCCCTGCCCGGGATCGCCACCACCGCCACCGCCCGAATGCTGCCGAAACGCACCTTGAGGTGCGTGTGCTGGAAATTATCTCCCGTGGTCACGACCGCTGGGTCGGCAGCTACAAATCCACCGGGCGTTACGGGCACATGATAGGCGATGGACGCACCAGTCCGGAACTGGTGCGGCTGCTGACGCCACCGCCGGCAGAACTGCTGCCCGGCATGGTGGTTGTGGTCGAGCCTGTGAGCTATCCGCTGGCGCACAATGAAGCCACCGGGCGCATCATGCAGGTGCTCGGCTGGCCGGAGGATGAGGCTGTGCAGATTACCACCATCATGCACAAGTACGGGCTGGCAGATACTTTTCCATCCGAGGTGCTGGAGGAATCAGAAAATATCCCCGATACCATTGCGGAGGAGGAATTGGCCCACCGCGATGACTGGCGGCAGCGTTGCGTCATCACCATCGACCCCGAAACCGCCCGCGACTATGACGACGCCATCGCTGTGACCCGCAAAGGCAGCAACTGGGAACTCGCCGTTCACATTGCCGATGTGAGCCACTACGTGCGCCCCGGTTCGGCGCTGGATGAGGAGGCTCTGAAACGAGGAAATTCAACCTACCTGCCCGACCGCGTGCTTCCCATGCTGCCGCCGCGCCTGTGCGATGGCATCTGCTCACTACGGCAGGGAGAAGACCGGCTTACGCGACTGTGTCTCATGCAGATAAACCGCCAAGGAAAGGTCTTCAAGGCCGAATTCCGCGATGCCGTCATCTGCTCACGCCGGCGCCTGAGCTATCCGCAGGTGCTGGAGGTGCTGCAAGGACGGTCGCACACTGGCGACAGTGAGGTGGATGCCATGATTGCCGAAGCCGGCAAGCTGGCCCAGTTGCTGCGCGCCAAGCGCTATGAAACCGGCGCCCTGCGGCTCGATATGCCCGAAATGCGGCTTATTACCGATGACCACGGCACCCCGGTAGATGCCGAGGTGGAAACCAGCGATGAAGCGCACCAGCTGGTGGAGGAATTCATGCTCGCAGCCAATGAAGCCGTGGCTCATGCACTCAATGCCCAGAGCATTCCCGCCATATACCGCGTACACGAAGCTCCCGACCCTGCCAAACTCAGCGAACTGGCTCAGGAACTCAAGGCATACGGCATCAAAGCCGGCACACTTGCCACTCGGGAAGAACTCAACACTATCATGGATAAAATCGAAGCGCATGCGGATGCCGAAATCCTGAAAGTGCGCGTTCTGCGCGCCATGATGCGCGCCCGCTATTCTCCCGATGCCCTGGGCCACTATGGTCTGGCAAAAGGCGACTACTGCCACTTTACCAGTCCCATTCGCCGCTATGCAGATTTGGTGGTTCACCGGGCATTCAGCCGCTTGAGCGGCTCTCCTTCAGCCAAACTGCCCACTGTGGGAACACTGGCATCTATCGCCGACCACATATCGGAAACAGAGCGAAACTCTGCCGCCGCCGAAAGCGAAGCCCAGCAGAGCATGATGGCCAGATTCCTGGAATTGCAATGCGAAAGCGAATCGCCGCGCATCTGGGAGGCTGTGGTACTCGCCTGCTGGCCGCAGGGGCTGGCTGTGGAAATTCCCCTGCTCAAGGTAAAGGGATTTGTATCCGGGGCAGATCTACCTACTGATACTTCCTGGTACTTCGAGCGGCATGCCGAGCGCTGGACCAGCACTGATGCCCGCTGTCTCTATCCTGGTGCAAAATTGCGGGTGATACCCACTCGCGTTGATACGGCTACAGGATTTGCAGATTTCAAGCCTATGTTTTAACTTGACTTTCCGGGAGACATTGCTATGATGTCAGCATGTTTAAATTCACCCGTGCCCTTGCGAGCCTGTTGCTCCTGACCAGCATTTGTACCGCAGAATGGAAATCGCCCCATGATTTAGTCCAGGAACAGAAAGCCCCCAATGCGCTCCTTCCCTTCCCCCGCGAAGTGCAGTGGAAACAGGAAGAAATCAAATTGTCTGCCGCAGAGGAGTGGATTCTCAAGGGAGCAGCTGCATCTTCCCCTGCCATTAAAAACGCATGGAAGGGACTGCAACACGACATCAAGGGCAAAGGCAAGAAAAATACCACGGTTCACCTGAAACCCGCTGACGATAAGCTGGACGCCGAGCAACAGGCCGAAGGCTATATCCTCACTATATCCCAGGATGGAATCACCATCGAGGCAGCAGAAACCGCAGGCTTCTTCTACGGTATTCAGACCCTGCGCCAGCTCGTTCATGGCAAAAATTCGCTTCCCTGCTGCACAATTAAGGACTGGCCTGCGTTCAAATACCGTGGTTACATGCAGGATTGCGGCCGCAACTTCCGCAAACTGGATCGGCTGAAGAAAGAAATTGACCTGGCTGCCAGGCTCAAAGTCAACCTGTTCCACTGGCATCTGACCGATTATCCCGCCTGGCATATTCAGTGCAAGGCATACCCCGAACTGAATGCCCCGAAACACCGCACCCGCGACCACAACGATACCTATTCCTACGCTGAAATCCTGGAATTGCTCACCTATGCCAAGGAACGCTGCGTCACCGTGATTCCGGAGCTGGACATGCCTGGACACAGTGCCTATTTCGACCGTGCTTTCGGTTTCAAGATGCACTCCGAGCAAGGCATGAAGATAGTAGCTGAGCTTCTGGATGAATTCTGCCGTGAAATTCCTGCTGAGCTCTGCCCCATCATCCATTTCGGGGCAGACGAGGTGCGCATTCCGAATGCTGCGGAATTTGTCGGCATGGTAACCAGGAAGCTTCAGGAACACAACCGCATTCCTGTACAGTGGGCCAGCAATCGCGACCTTCCCGTGGCCGATACCTCCATCGAACAGCGCTGGGGCGAAGGCCCGAACACCGCGGATAAATCCATCAACCCCGACCGCATCACCCGCCGGGCCTTCGATTCCACCATGGGCTATGCCAACCTGCTTGACCCCGCCATGCTGGTGCGCCGCTATTTCTTCATGCGCCCCTGCGGTTCTGCCAAAGGAGATGAGAAGAAACTTGGTACTATCCTCTGCTACTGGCCCGATGGCAAGGTGGACAACAAGGAATGGATTCCGGGATTCTGCACGATGTGGCCGGGTATGATGGCCATGGCAGAGCGTTCCTGGGTAGGTGGTGCCAGCAATGGTGACGCCCTGCCGCTGGACATGCCGGCCCCGGATACCGAAGCCGGCAAGGCATACCAGCTGTTTGAGAAGCGCATGGCCAAGCTGAGGAAGAGCATCTTCGCCGATGAGGATTTCCCCATGTGGCCGGAAAGCGGAATGACCTGGACAATCACCGCCCCCGTGAACAAGGAACAGGCAGGTAGCACCCGCGATGCCATGCTCAGCGGCAAACTCGACACGCTGGACACCCGCAAGGCCTACTGCGCCAACTTGTATTTCCGCACCCGCCCGGATACGGGCTACCTGGGTATGTTCATGAATGCCAGACCCGGCAGCACCATCTGGGCCACCACTACCATCAAGGTCAGGAAGGCCGGGAAATACCCCTTCATGATCGGGTTCGATGCCCCTGCCCGCTCCAACCGCCGTTGGACCGGTGTTCCGAAGAACGGCGAATGGTCCCAGACCGGCACCCGCATCTGGATTAACGGCAAGGAAATCCGCAATCCGCGCACATACAAGAATGCGGGCAAGTTTGCGCATTCCGGCAACGCCTGGAACTTTGATATGCCGCTGGACAGAGAGGAAATCTGGTGGGTGCAGAAGCCCACGGAGATTGAGCTGCAGAAGGGGGCCAATACCATCATCATCGAGCAGCCCTACATCGGCGAACATCAGTCCTGGGGCGTTTCTCTGATTCCGCTTTTCAAACACAAATAACCCGTTCAGGGAAAAAGAGCTGCTTCACCGCAGCTCTTTTTTTCAACAAAACCAGCTTCATGACATCCAACTAATTGATGCGGACATGCAAGATTCTTGACTTTTCTCCGTATTCATAGTAGACACATAGTCGACAACAGTACATCACGCATATGAAAAAGACGTACATCATGATTCTGGCCGGTCTGGCCATCGCGGGTGCCACCGGCACCTATTGCTACTCCCAGAGCAATCAGGATATTCCCGTGACCACCCCGGCTCCGGCTGAGGCCATCGTGGCTGCTGAAGCTGCCGGCGCGCCTGTAACTCCCTCCACCGTTTCTGACGAGGAGGCCAGAAAAGCATTCTCCTACTTCGTCGGCTACCGTTTTGGTCAGGAAGTTTCCGCCGGCGCTACCACCCTCACCGCTGATGACTTTGACCAGGATACCTTCTTCCAGGCTCTGAAGGACAGCCTTGGCGCCCAGCCGCCCAGCATGGACCAGGCTGCCATCGAAGCCGGCATGAACGCCTTTGTGATGGCTCTGCAGAAGCGCGAAGCCATGAAGGCTGAGGCCAACCTGGCTGCCGGTAAGGCCTACCAGGAGGAATACGCCAAGCGCGAGGGTGCCACCAAGACGGAGAGCGGTCTGATTTACACCGTCATCACCCCTGGTGAGGGGCGCAAGTACGATGCTGCCACCGATGGCGCAGATGCTGTCTGCAACGTGACCTACGAGGGCCGTCTTATCGATGGCACCGTGTTCGACAAGAGCATGGCTCCCGTTGATATGCCCATCGACCGCGTTGTTCCCGGTTTCTCCGAAGTGCTGAAGCTCATGCCCATCGGCTCCACCTGGGAGGTCTGCATCCCCTCTGAGCTGGCTTACGGTCCGCAGGGTCCCGCCCCCATCGGCAGCAACAGCACGCTGGTGTTCACCATCACGCTCAACAACATCACCAAGGCTCCGGAGCCCGCTCCTGTCCAGGGGCTGAACCAGCTTCCCCCCGAGCTGCTGCAGCAGCTCCAGCAGCAGGGGCTCGAAATCCAGCCCGATGATGAAGCTGTGGAGCTGCCTCCTGCCCAGGAAGCCCCGGCAGCTGAAGCTCCGGCTGATAACACGGTATCTCCCGCCGAAAGCTTCTGATACCCTGATATCCAGTAACTTTAATCAACACCCCGCAGAAAATTGCGGGGTGTTTTTGCATTCACTCTGCACGCGATAGGAACTTGACATAGCACCACGATTCCAGTAAAGTAGAAACCATGCACAAGCTTACAGAATCCATCGGTAAATACCTGCTCGCAGCCGTTTCGCCGCTTATCCGCCACCCGGAGAGCGCAGAGCTGCGGGTTGCCGCCTCTCCTTCTGGAGACATGGTGCGGTTCCGACTGGTGCTGGAGCAGGCAGATGTGGCGCGAGTCATCGGCCGCAACGGCATGACGGCCTCCGCCATCCGCTCGCTGGCCAAAGCCGCGGGCGAGAAACACGGAACCAAGGTTGTGGTTCATATTCTTTCCAAAGAAGAGGCCGAAACAGCCTGATAATCCCCGGTCCGGTTCATGCAGGAGCTTTTTGCAGACTTGCCTGCAGCCCCACCCGCAGCCCGCGTGCTGGTGGATGGCATGAACGATATGGTGCTGGATTACGCCATTCCCCAGGAAATGAACGGCGTCACGCGCGGATGCCGGGTCGAGGTTCCACTGCGCAACCGCTGCACCACTGGCACTGTGCTGGCACTGGTGCAGCCCGATTCAGCCTGGGCACACCGCTTAAAGCCGCTGCAGCGGCTTGTTCACGAGGAACCGGTGGTCTCCCCTGCTCTCATGGATCTGGCGGAATGGGCGGCCAGATACTACGCCGTGCCGGTTGAGCAGATGATACGCTGCATTGTGCCCGAGCCGGTGCGCCAGGAACGCCATGATGAAAAAACGCGCAAGGTGGTGGTGCTCCAGGATTGGCCGGATGATGACACGCTCAACAAAATCAACCGCCGGGCTCCGCGGCAGGCGGCTATTCTGCGCTATCTGCACGCCAGTGAAACGAAGCGCGCCCCACTCTCCGAGCTGGGGGGCAGCCCGGCACTGGCACCAGCCAGAGCTCTCGAAAAGGCGCATCTCGTGCGTATCGAGGAAGAACAGGTACACCGCGACCCCGCCGGTTCGGAAATATTTGCGAAAACCGCCGCCCTCACGCTGAACCATGAGCAGGCCGCCGCCCTGCAGCAAATCAACGCAGCGTTTGATGCTGGTTCCTCGCAGCCGCTGCTGCTGCAAGGCGTTACCGGCAGTGGAAAGACGGAAGTCTACCTGCAGGCGGCCCAGCGTGTCATGGACCATGGGAAAGGGGTGCTTATCCTGGTGCCGGAGATTTCCCTCACGCCGCAGACCATGGCACGCTTCAAGGGGCGTTTTGCCGATACTCCCGGCAGCGTAGCCATCCTCCACAGCGCCATGAGCGATGGTGAGCGTTTCGATGAGTGGCACTCCATTCACCGCGGCAAAGCGCGCATCGCCATTGGTCCGCGCTCTGCGGTATTTGCACCGGTGCAGAATCTCGGGCTCATCATCGTGGATGAAGAACACGATTCTTCCTACAAACAGGAAAATTCCCCGCGCTACCATGGGCGCGACCTCGCCGTGCTGCGCGCCAGACTGGAGGGCGCCACCATTGTGCTGGGCTCGGCCACGCCCTCGCTGGAATCGCTTTACAACGTGCAGCAAGGGAAATATACCATGCTGCGCATGGACCAGCGCGCAGACGGCCAGAGACTGCCGCTCACACGCGTGCTCGATATGCGCACCGAAGCGAAGGATAAACGCAACCTCGGCATCCTTTCCGAACGTCTCCGCATGGCCATTGATGAGCGCCTGAACAAGGGCGAACAGGTCATTCTGCTGCTCAACCGCCGTGGCTTTGCCCGCGCCCTCCAATGCCCGGAATGCGGCTACACCGCCCAGTGCGAGCACTGCGCCCTGCCCATGACCTACCATGTGACCGAAAACCGCCTGGTGTGCCACATATGCGGATTCCGGCAGATGGTGCCGCCCCGCTGCCCCGAATGCCACACGGCCAACATTTCGCTGGAAGGTTACGGAACCCAGAAGGTGGAGGCCGTGCTGCGCCGCTGTTTTCCCCAGGCCCGCCTGCAGCGCGTGGATGCCGATGTGACCACCCGCAAGAATGCACTGCGGGATATCCTGGCCGATTTTCGCGCCCACCGAACCGATATTCTGCTGGGCACGCAGATGATTTCCAAGGGACTGGATTTCCCGGGAGTCACACTGGTGGGGGTCTTAAATGCCGATTTAGGCCTCAATATCCCCGACCCCCGCGCCGCCGAGCGCACGTTCCAGCTGCTCACCCAGGTAGCAGGCCGCGCAGGCCGAGGCGACCTGGATGGCGAGGTCATCATCCAGACCTACAATCCCCAGGCCGCTGCCATTCAGTTTGCGCGGCGGCATGATACAGACGGTTTCAGCGAGACAGAACTGGAATTGCGCCAGATGATGTATTTCCCGCCGTTCTGCCACATGGCTGTCATCACCACCCGCAGCGAGCAGGAGGAGGTAGCCGCGCTCGCCATGGAAACGCTGCATAAGCGCCTGCTGGGTGTTCTGCCCCCACAGGTCCAGATAAGCGACCCGCTGCCCGCGCCGCTCCCCAAGGCATATGGTCAATTCCGCTACCAGTGTACGCTGAAAGCCCCCGGTGCCAGAATCATTGCCGATACTTGCAGCCGCGAAATCGCAGCCATGAACTGCGGCGAGGGAGTTACCATTTCTCTGGATATTGATGCTTATTCCTTCATGTAAAAAAATTGGCATTGACAAAGGGCAAGCACTATAATAGGATTTAGACATGAAAAGCAAACTTTTTCTGCTTGCAATGATGGCGGGTCTTGTGACCTGGATTCTTCCTGTCGCCGAAGCCCAGGATGCCGGCTCTGAAAAGACCAGTAAAAAAGCCTCCAAGGGCAAGAAAGCCAGCAAGGGCAAGAAGGCCAAGAAGGCCAAAAAGAAGGCCACCGCCAAGGACGATGAGGAAGCAGCCGAGGAGACGGCTCCGAATCCCGTGGGCGAGATGCTGGCGCAGAACAAGTACATCACCGAAGCTACGCCCAACTGCAAGGCCCAGTATTATATTTTTCTGAAGTCCGCTTCCTGGTGCGGGCCCTGCAACAAGGAAATGCCCGAGGTAGCCAAGGCTTATGAAATCATGAAGCAGACCGGCAAGGTCGAGCTCATCCTCATCAGCAACGACCGCGAGGAAAACGCAGCCAAGGGATTCCTTACCAAATACAATGCCACCTTCCCCGCGCTGATGCCGGTTTCCATGCCCAAGCTTCCGGAGCTGCCTCCCAACAACGGCATTCCCAACGCCACCATTGTGAAAGCCGATGGCACGGTCATCAAAACCGGACACGGCTCTATCATCCGCGATTGGAAGGCGCTCACCATTGGCAATTATGCGATCGTGAACGATGACGGCGAGCCCCGCGTGGGTCCGGCCATCAAGGAAATCAAGTTCACCAATGGAAAGCCCTCAGCTAAGGCCAAATACTACATGTATTACTACTACCCGAATCTGAGCCAGGCAACGCCTGAAATCATTGGTAAGATTAGCGATGAGTATAAGGAAATGAAACGAGCCGGGGTGGAGTTCATCTTCATTGCAAAGGCAGATACACTGGCAGAGGTTTCCAAGTCTCTGAAAAAGTACAAAGTCCGCTTCCCTGCCATGCTGGCAAGCGATGCCGGCGACCTGCCCGGCTTATCCGGCACGGATGCCACCAGACCCCAGATTGACATTGTGACCCAGAGCGGCGCCAATATAACCAGCGGTGACGCCTCCACCATCGGCAACTGGAAAGAAGCCGTCGAAGCTAACAAATAACAGCACTCTACACGATGAAAGAAACACTCATTGACCTGAAAACCCGCCGCAGCTGCCGCAAATACACCACGCAGCAGGTGCCTGGGGATTTGCTTGATGCCGTGCTCGAAGCTGCTACTTACGCCCCCACCGGGCATGGGCAGCAGAGCCCGCTCATGGTTGTGGTGCAGGAACCCGGCCTTATGGCCAGGCTCTCCGAGCTCAACGCCCGCATCATGAACACCACAAGAGATCCCTTCTACGGCGCGCCCACCGCAGTTGTCGTTTTCGAGGATACCACCAACACCACCGGCCACGAGGACGCCTGCATGGTCATGGCCAACCTGCTCAACGCAGCGCACGCCGTGGGGCTGGGCTCCTGCTGGATTAACCGCGGGCGCCAGATGTTTGAGCTGCCGGAGGGCGAGGAAATCAAGAAATCCTGGGGCCTTCCGGATAACATGGCCGGGCTGGCCATCTGCATCCTAGGCTTTGAGGCCGAGGGCGGTACCGTTGCGCCCAAGCCCCGCAAGGAGGGCTACATCATCCGCGCCTGATTGATTTCACACAAAGAAAAAGCGCTGCCGATGAACATTCGGCAGCGCTTTTTCTTTATATGGAAATGAATTAATGCTCATCCATGACCACGCCGTCACGAATGATGAGCGTGCGGTCACCACGAGCTGCAATCTCGGCATCATGGGTCACCGTCACGAGGGTTTTGCCCCCCTCCTCGGCCAGACCGAACAGCAAATCCAGAATCTGGTTACCGTTGCGAGAGTCCAGATTGCCGGTGGGCTCATCGGCAAAGATGATAGCAGGGTCATGAGCCAGCGCACGCGCAATAGCCACGCGCTGCTGCTCACCGCCGGAAAGCTCATTGGGCAGATGATCCATGCGATCGGCCAGACCCACGCGCTCCAGCAGAGCCTTCACACGTTCGGTGGCCTCGGTTCCGGCCACCGCCGTGGCAAGCGATGCATTCTCCAGGGCGGTCAGCTCCGGCATCAGCATGTAGTTCTGGAAAATAAAGCCCATCATCTTGTTGCGGAACAGGGCGCGGCGGCGCAGCGAAAGGGCGTATATATCCTCGCCATCAATCACGACCTTGCCCTGCTGCGGCGGTTCCAGCCCGGCCAGCGTGTACATAAGCGTGGTCTTGCCAGCACCACTGGGGCCACAAAGAAACACCTTCTCGCCCCGGCGAATGTGTAAGTCCAGGCCATGAAGCACTTCTATCTGCTTCTTGGCAATGCGGTACGAACGGTGCAGATTCTCAGCGTGTATCATATGCGGGAAAGTTCTATATTGTCAATAAGGCGCACATCCCCAAACCAGGCAGCCACTGCCAGCAGGGCCAGGCGCTTCTCATCGCTCACAGCGTGCAGGGTCTCGGCATCCACCAGCTCTACATAATCGCAGCGCACATCCGGTATGGATTCGAGTGTTTCCTTCACCTGGGCACAGATGGAGGAGGCTTCAGCACCTGCGGCATAGGCATCGCGGGCGGCCAGCAGGGCGCGGCGGATGCCCGGAGCTGCTGCGCGGTGTTCCGGCGTGAGGCGGACATTGCGGCTGGAAAGAGCCAGGCCGTCCTCACCGCGTACAATTTCCGCTCCATGCAGCGTAATCGGGATATCCAGGTCACGCACCATGCGGCGCAGAATCGCCAGCTGCTGGTAATCCTTCTTGCCAAAGATAGCATCCGTGGGCTGCACCAGGTTGAAAAGCTTATTGACCACCAGGCATACCCCGGCGAAATGCCCCGGACGGCTGGCGCCGCACAGTACTGTGGAAAGATGCGTTTCCTCCATCGTGATGGAGCGGTCTGCCATGTACATGACATCCGGAGTCGGCATGAAAACGACATCCACACCGCAGGCGGCGCAGGTTTCCATATCCTGCTCCGGCGTCTTAGGATAGGTGGCTAAATCCCCGGCATTATCAAACTGCACCGGATTCAGGAAAACACTGGCTACCACCGAACCCTCGGCCCCGGCCAGCTCTCGCGCCTGGCGCAGCAAAGTGGCATGTCCCTCGTGCAAGGCGCCCATGGTCGGCACCAACACCATGCGCTTACCACGCAGCGGTGCCAGCATAGCGCGCAATTCTTCCTTTGTATGTGCAATCTGCATGGCAGTATACTAACACAAACAGGCCCCTGCTTCAACCCATCATGACAGGGATACCACCCAAACGCCCCATATTTCTACGCTCCAGCTTGACCCTCTGTTGACGATTTGATAGAATGAACGCGAATGAATCGGGCATTCTTCCAGTTTCTTGTGCTTTCCCTGCTCTGTTGCTGTCTGAACAGTTGCTATTCCAGCTATTGCCGCTACATCTGGGATAGAGGCAACGTGGCTGAAGCCACCTGGGTACTCCAACCGGATGCTGCGGAACTGTACCAGGTCGGGGAGGACGTCTATGTCAAGGGCGCACGCGGAAAAGTGCGTGGTTGCCAGAAGGATTTCCCGCCTTTCCGAACCATATGGGGGAATATCCCATGCAGTGAAACTTACGCTCCGGAGGAAGGGGAAAACGAAACCGTTTACCTCAAGGTGGAATTCCTGAACAAGAATTCAGGAAAGTACAGATTTGCAGATGAACGCCAGACGATACTCACCGAACTGCCTCCGGAAGCCAGGCTCATCGATGCCCGGGGGCATCGCCCGGGCAGCAAGGTATTCCGCCCGAATATCCAGCTTTGCACCCAGCCACAGGCAGATGCTCATGCGCTTTATGCCTACCCACTGGGGGTGGCCACCGCCCTTGTTGTGGATGCTCCCTGCACCATTGTCCTGAACATTGGTGCTACCGCAGCGGCAATTCTTTATCTTCCATACTACATATACGAAAGTCTCCAATGAAACGCGCACTCCTCATCGGCCTGGCGCTTCTGGCAGCAGCGGCAGGTGTCTATCTGTACCCCTATGTCCAGACCTTCATCAAAATGGAAGCAGGTCCGCTGCATGTCACCTCGCCATCCGGCATGGTATGCTACTGCGAATATGGAGACATGAAGGTAACCATCAGCCCGGATGCACAGGCTCATATCCGCTTCCCTCTTCATGAAGGCAAGGGAGAAACCGTCTACATGGAGGTAACGGAAGAGACATTCTCCACGAGAAGCCCCTCCAGACGCCTTGCTGTTTTTCCTTATGTCGTGGACGCCAGGGGACGCATTCCCGTGGAAATCAACCAGGAGGGATATGCCGAGTTCAGCATCAAAATTCCGCAGCATCTGTTCGACGCTGCGGAAGGATACGCAATTGGTACAGGCGGGCAGAGTTCTATCTGGATTAAAGACCAGGAACAGCCCCTGCCCCCATGAGAAAACCGTTAATTTCCAATCGTGAAGTTACGCCAGTTGGTCAGCACATCTTTCACCTGTCCACCACCGGTTGCAGACTTCACCAGCTTGCCCTCACTGGCCGAAACAATGCTGACGCTCGGTGGCAGCGGCATGCCGCATCCGGGAAGCCCCTGGAACCGTGTAGCCTGAAGCGCGCTGAACATGATGCAGGGAGCTGATATATTGCTCTTCGCGAGGTACTGATTAGCAGCCTCCTCCGTATTATCGGCACAGATAATAATCAACTCAACCTTCCGGCTCTTCTTCATTTCCTTATACTGCTCCACGGCAACCCCCATGCAGTTCACACAGTGTACACAAGTGCTGGAGGTATAGAAATAGATGTAATAATCGGCCTTGGCATTGGGCTTTCCATTAAAGACCTTGAATTTTTCCAAAGCTGCCATCACCTTATTCTTCTCAGCGCCGGCATCCTCCTCGTCCTCGGCTTCCTCCTCATCTATCTCCTCCTCATCCTGGGACTTTTTCCCCTTGGCTTTCTTATTCTTTTTCTTCTGCCAGGAAAACTTCTTCGCCTTCTTCTTTTTCTTCTTCGCCTTCTTCTTACTCTGAGATTTCGAGACAGTATCACCATCTTCCTGTGCCATGGCCGGGACCACAGTCATAGTGAAGAACGCTAAAAACAAAGCTGTTAAAAACAGACGCATCGACATGCCGGCATGTTAGCAAAGCCGTTTTGCTCTGTCAATGGTAATTTTCCCATTAGCGACGGCCACGCCTGCGCTTTCGCCGGCAATGGTAATATATCTGGTAGCCCGTTACCCCGAAAAAGGCCAGACTCATCCCGGCGAAGGAAAGCGGAACAAGCCATAACTCCCCAAAAGTAAGCACCACGTGGCGCTCCGGGTCATTTGCCATGTAGCGGATGGGAACCGTTGAGCCAATCCGGTAGGTTACGTCACTTGAATCGAGTGAAATCCTTGAATTATCCCCTATCGGCAACGACATCTTCATCTGGAACTGGATGGAACCCTCAATCTTCTGACCATCGGCTGTGGTAAACCGATAATGCGGGTGGCTCTTACGCCCATTTCCCGTGCAATTCCGCATACGCTTCGTGATGACCGCCCGGGTTTCCACCCCCTCGTTCAGCAGCACGATGCGATCATTGATATCCACACACGTTTTGACTCCCAGAAGCAACGCAATTTCCAGAAACAAGGCCAGCACCATGAAGAGCACCACTTTGGAATCCGATGACTCGTTCTTATAGCTTTTCCAGGTGACCATGGAAATGACGCCAAAGAATAAAATCCCCAGCTGCGACAGCACAAGGGGCATGGCTGCTTCACCCCAGCTCGTATCCCCCGCCATAGCTTCTCCTCCCTGCCAGAGAAACATCCCCAGACACCCGCAGCAGAGTGCCGCTGATACGATACTGATAATAAGCGAGCCCATCATACGCACAAACAGTTACATTCCACATTCTACATCATCCCGCCCAAATAGCAATCTATATTTCAACCGTCTGCACGCAGTATCCCCGGCATTCCCGGAAAAGCGCCCCACTCTCTTTGCTTGACGCTTCGCGCGCTTGCGTGTATAATGCGCAGGAATCAGCCGTTCATGAACAAACAACTTTACATATACGATTGTCTGGCCTCGAAGCTCCGGGCTTCCGATGGCAGCTTCATGACCATTGGAGCAGGCGACAAAAATACCTTCCGCGTGAAAATGAAGGCCGAAAACGGCGGTTCCTTTGCCCAGAGGGACGATGTATGCCGCTTTTTCCCCCATGGCCACATCAACGGCTACTCCCTCAACGGCGTGCAGATGAAGTCGGATGTCATCATCCGCCCCGAGAAGATGTATCTGTTTGTGCTGGGGTGCGGTTGCTTTATCTGCTGGTATGGGAACGATGCCTCGCGCCCGGATTTCAGCCAGTATGATGCCAATGTGTGGTTTATCTACAACCCGACACAATCGGAATGGTACGGCCCATATTCCCTGCAGGATTTGCCCATGGTGGCCCCGGAACTTCCCGAGGATGTTCTGGCAACCTTCCAGGGGCTTGACCATTGCGCCTTCTACCTGCGCGATATCATCACTGTGGCTGAATATGCTATCGACACCGGCGAGGGAATACAGCTGGAAGAAGATACGGAATTGAACGGAAATGCGGAACTGCGCTGCCCGAACTGCTGGGAAACCTTCTCGCCAGCGGAAATCATGAGCATTGCCAGCCATCCGGAACTGCTGGGTGATACAAAGCTGGGAGAAACCGCCATGCTGCGTTTTATCCCGACGGCCTACAATTCCAGCGGTCTGCCACTGGATAGCAGAGGCATCTCCTGCAGCGAGTATGCCTGCCCCCACTGCCACCGCAAACTGCCTCCATTCTTCACTGAAACCAAGCAGCATATCATATCTCTGGTAGGCGTTCCGGCGGCTGGCAAGAGCTACTACATTACCTCCCTGGTGCGGGAGCTTGAATCGCTTTTCCCCCGCGAATTCGGCATGCCGTTCCGCGATGCCGACCCGGTCACGAATGAACCGCTCAACGAGATGCGCATGCGGTTGTTTACCGCGCAGACGCCGCAGGAGGCATACATTGCGAAAACGCATATGCACGGGCGGCTCTACCAGAAAATCTGGAAGCAGGGAATGTACGTGAACATGCCCCGGCCCTTCATCTACAACCTCAACAAGGATTCCGAGACGCATTCCATTGTGCTCTACGATAATGCCGGTGAGGATTTTCAGCCAGGAAGCAATGATGTCCTGACTCCCGGGAGCCAGCATCTTTCCGTGGCCTCGGCCATTCTGTTCCTCTTTGACCCCACGGCCAACCCCGGATTCCGCCAGTTGCTGCAGGAATGCACCGACCCGCAGCTGCGCAGCAATCTGTACCGTCCCGGGCGCCAGGCCATGCTGCTGGCCGAATCAGAAATGCGGCTTCGCACGCGGCTGAATCTGCCCCCTTCCGAAAAGCTGGATATCCCTATGGCTATCATCATCGGCAAATGTGATACCTGGAGTCACCTGCTCGGCCCGGAGCCCCTGCTGCCAGCCACGAGAAACGGCATGTTCATGCCCGAGCATATCAACATCAACTCCACGCGCCTGCGCCAGTTCATCTTCAACATAGCACCGCATATCTGCACCAATGCCGAGGCCATTTCCTCCAATGTGCGCTACTTTGCCGCGAGTGCCCTGGGTGAATCCCCTGTGGAATTCAGAGACGAACGCAGCGGTACCACCCTCATTGGCCCGGCTAATGGCAGCGTTCATCCCATCCGCGTGACAGAACCCGTGCTCTGGGCTCTGCACAATGTCTCCCCCTCGCTCATTCCCTGCTCTCATAACTGAGTATGTCATTTCAGTTGATACATACGAGTTATCCGCATCTTCTCGATTCCTCGGCATCGGGTTACGGGACGGTTGCGAGAACGGAGAACATGCCCCGGGCGCTCGTTACCAAACTGACCGCTCTTAGCATTCTGAGAGAGCCCAAGGGTGGATGTTGTACCCGGGGGCCGCAATTCAGTTACCGTATCATTGATATGGGAGGCTCCGCCTGGCATGTGCTCAGCTGCGTGCAGTCCGCCGGTGCAGATTACAGCGGCCG
Source organism: Akkermansia sp. (assembly GCA_045657445.1). GTDB lineage: Bacteria > Verrucomicrobiota > Verrucomicrobiia > Verrucomicrobiales > Akkermansiaceae > Akkermansia. Next base: position 148,891 of record JAZOTC010000041.1, read on the forward strand.
GGCCTGCCACACGGCCCACCACCTCGTGCTTTCGCAGCAGGAAGTGACAGGGCTGATGAAGGACGCGCTGCGTCCCACCCCGGCGGGCATTACGCTGGCACTGCAACGCTCCGGATTCTGGGTTCAGAAATGGCAGGGCGAGCCCCGCTACATTGTGGGCGAGCCGCCCGTGCAGCCAGATTTCCTGCCCGATGCCTCCGTGCAACCCACCTGGAAGCATCTCACCGGGCATAAATCGAATGCCCGGGCGTTTTACACGCCGCCCTATGACCGGGAATGTCTGGTAACGCTTCCGGCAGACACACCCTCCGGCGAAGTATTGGGGCTTTTCCACGAAAGTGACTGGCTGACGCACACCCTGGGCTGGGGCGTAACCTACACGACAGAGGCAGACGAGACGGATTCCTTTGCCGATACGCTCCGCATGGTCACCGCCGCACATTCCCCACTTGTGCAGCGCGCCGTGAGAACCGGGCATCCCGTTCTTCACATCACGCCGGATATGGAGCTGTCCATGGAACCGGCAGCTCCCCCCGCCAGCGATGCGGAACCGATCGCACCGCGCAAAAACGACTTCCGCGTGCTGTCGCGCAGCGTTTCCCACTATCACTATACAGAGGAGCCGGACTGGGTGCAATATGATGTACCGATGCCGGGCAGCAATCCCTATGTGTTACCCTTGGTCACAGCCGGCTCTGCACTTCTGCTGGCAGGTGTCACGGTGGGCATCTGGCTGGGCGTCTCCCGTCCCATGGAACTGCTGGATGAGCTGACGACAACGGAACCATATATCGGCGAGACAACGGAGGTACAGGTTACCGGGGTGCAGAAGATGGAGAACCTGCTGCGCGCGCCGTATGACCACGCCGCAACCGTCAAGGTGCTCTCCGAGCTTCGCTCCCTGCAGGAGACCTCTCCGGAAGACTCCCTGCTCATCGAATGCGCTGGAATGATTTCCAATGCACAACAGGATGGGGCCAATCATCCCGCGGTGCTTCGCCGCATTGCCGAGTGCGCGCGCCTGCTGGGTCTGAAAGAGGAAGAAATGGGTAAACTATACCTGATGGAGGCCACGCGTGGACACACACTGGACTCCTGGCACCACCTGCCCTCCACCCAGAACGCCATCGATTGGACAGCGCTGAGTCAGGATGCCCCCATTCTTTACAGCATATTCGATACGGATCCCGAGCTTCAGCCATACGAACCCGGCAGCTACGAAACGCACCCGACGCCCACTACGGAACTGGCCACAGCAGACAAACCCACCCCGCCCGCGGGTGATAAGATGGAGGAAAAGCCGCTCCGAGTCATTGGCACACAGCCTGCCGTGCGCGGGCAAAGCACTCCGGAAGCTCTTTCCCGTGTGCTGGCGGAGGCACCGCTTGTCATCAAGAGTGGTTATTACAGCGTTGTGGAATTAAAGAAAGGAGAAAAGCTGTCTACAGCGCAGCGCCTCGCTCTCAGCCCGGAGGGATACACCCTGACAATCAGCCCGACGGGTAAAAAAGGAGAATACATGCTGAGACCAGTTCACCAGAATGGACAGCAGGGGGAACTCCCGGCCGTTACCTTCAGACTGGCAAAGAACAAGGTGCAGGAAATAGAATGCAATGGCAACGAAGCGATTGTTTCCTTCCCCGTTCCCGAGGATGAACACACGCTGACTAATATTATTCTGGCACCCAAAATAGCCATCCCCTTGCCAGGAGAGAAGCCGATTAGCCTGCCCGCCGCTGAAAAACTGGATAATCTGGGTATGACGGTCGATAATCTGGTGGTTACCGAACCCGAGAATAAAGGGGAAACCTGCACCCTGAAAATAAAGAACCGGGGCAGAAAGTTCCCCTGGAAACTGAGCAAGGAACATATTGCACGCATCGAATTTGAAGTCTATCTTCCTGTTCTTGCCAAGGAAAACAGCATTGTAAGAGAACAGAATGAAGAATCCCGCTTGAGCTGGAAAGAGGCAAAAGTGGTCAAGGAGGACAAGAAGTCCACGCAGCTGCACTGCGTGGTCGAGCATCGGCCGCACTTCCCGGAGAGCATCGAAAGAGAATTTGACCGAGTTGCAAATTCCCCCTGTTGCGGCATGCCCGATGTCGAGAACAAGCACATGACACTCGCGCAGCTGTTCTACATAGCCAATGCCCTCAAGGAGACTCGGAACGACAAGACCCGGAATTTCTTATTCCAGGCATATGAAAAGATGCTGAATCATGCTCAGTTTGGTTCTATTCTTCGCAGCATGCTGAAAGAAGAACTGACCTTGCCTACCAGGAAAGGCAGGAAGGAATACGACGAGCGGGCTGATTTGAAGGAGGCACTTATCCGCGACAAAGGATACGAGGATATCCTGAAGAGTACCTGCACTGTTCTCAGGAACGCCATGATAAGAAACGCCTACATCAGCGAAAAGGAAGCATTTGAAGCAGAATCCAGAAAAAAGCATAGTCTCATCCTGCACGGTTTAACTCAGGGTAGTGGTGGTGTGCTGCAATGGCATTTCCACCTCGAGACAGAAAAATAATCCACCATGGCACGCCGACGTCGTTCAGACCCAGTTCTTCAGAAAGTACGCCAACTCGCCCGCAGCGGAAAACGCGCAGCGGCGGGTGAGTTGCTGGAAGCAACTCTGCGCCAGAATCCCAACCACCAGAAAGCCCGCGAGGAATACAACCGTTTCCTCACCAATGAGCCGTTTTCATTTGAGGTGAAGGACTACGAGGAACTGCAGGGTATCATCTCTGAATTCCTGGCATCACCCCAGATGCTGGTTTCCATGCGGAGCTCCGGCATCAAGCGCCTCCAGAAACGCGTGCACTACCTCCAGCATGCCCAGGAGCACATGCTCAGCGCCATGGAAAAGAAAACGCTCTCGCAGCTGCGCAGCAACTGCTCCAAGGAACTCAAGCGCCGCCGCAAGCCGCTGGGGAAAGTCGCCGTCATCATCGGTATCATCATAGCTGTACTGGCTCTGCTGGCGGGTGTTTTCTGTTTCCTCGTGAACCGCGCAGAAAAAGCTGCCGAGGTTCTGGATTCAGCAGGCAAGAGTAATATAACAAGAAAGGCCGCACAGAATCTGCTGAGCATTCACGACACCGGCCTGAACCGCACGCTGAACCGGCGTGTCGGCGTGGAAGCGGATAACCTGCGGGCCTACATCCGCGCCCAGAAACAGCGGGCAATTGAGCTGGATGCCATTCTGAAAGTCATCGAGAAAGGCGAGCAGAGCGTTGTGGGTCAGGGGGTGCGTCGCCGGGCCGATATTGAACGCAAGCTCAAGTTGCTGGGCGCGGATGCGGGGCCGCTGCAGCAGCGCTGGGCCGAGCTCTGTGCCCGCGAGAAAGATGCACTGAATCAGCAGCGCATGACTCTTTCAGAGGAACTGATGGCACCCCTGCCCCCGAGCCAGGGGCTGAAAAACGATATTCTGGAGGATATAGCCATCCTCAACAATCGCCAGAAAACACTCCAGCAGCGCATTCATATCTTCGAAGATGCGGGGGTGGCGCTGAATTTGTCGAAAGAACTCATTGCGCCGGCTGAGCAGGAATATAAGCAGAACGAGAAACTGCTGGCAGAAATCAGCCAGCTGCGCAATCTGCTCCAGTTGCTCCCCGCAGCGCATGATTACGATACCTACAAGGCCAGGCTTTCCAGCTGGAAACCGGCGCTGTATCAGCCGGCCGTGGAGATGCTCAGCATCAGCAACCGTCTTCCCGAGCAGAAGGGGCTTACGGGCCTGATGCAGGAACACGGGCAGAATGTCAAACCCGGTCTTTTGCTGGCGGCCCTCAAGAGTCTACTGGAAGGGAAACCCTCCTTTAGTGAAGATTTTCCCGCCACCCGGGAACAGCTGGTCATCCTGGAAGAACTTCTGGAAAACCAGGCGCTCAAAACCAGATTGTATGAATACGCCGAAACGGTGGTCAACGAGCGGGCCCTCTCTGAGACAGCTCCGGAAATACGCATGGGCCGTGCCATTCTGAAACGCTCCGCTCTGGATCCGGCGCGCGATGCCTCCACCCGCAAGCGCATTGAGTGGCACAACCCCGACGCCGTAGTGAGATTGCGAGTTATTGACCCACGCCCGCTGTACACGAAACTGGGTCTCAATAACCGCGCAGGCTTCGTGACTACAGCCAACCTGCCCGCCTTGCTGACGGATATTTTCCGGATTGAAGGAAATGATATACCGGCGCTGGCCCGGGCCTATGTATTCTATCATCTGGTAAAGACTATCAATAAGGCGCAGGAGCCCCTGCTGAACGGGCTTCGTTATGCCCCGGAGATGCAGAAGGCCCTCGCTGGTTTTGAGAGACTCAGGGCGGCCAGCCAGATAGAACTGGACGGCAACTGCTGGTTGTATTCCTCCCCGAACCATATGGCTGCAGAAAAGAATTACGCCAAGTGGTTCAGGCAGCATCGCCACCTCAACTTCCAGCAGGAACTGAAAGAGAACCTGGGAGACCTGATGCGTGTAGCCCCGCGATTCTGCGGCTACGTCAACGAATACGGCGAAGTAACCTTGTTCGAGTCGATTCGCCCGGGCATGCCGATATGGTATATCCGGAAGGACGGCTCCATTGCCGCAGGTTCACAGGGGGAGAAACTGAATGAGCCGCATCTTCTCTCCCCCATCTTTACCAGAGAAAAACAACTTTAAGGAAACCGGCATGCGTGTTGCTCTGCTAGCGGATATTCACGACCACACCACCCACCTGCTCCTGGCTCTTCATGCAGCGCGCGAGCAGGGATGCACCCACATGCTGTTCATGGGGGATATGGCAGAGGTATCTACCTTTCAATTGCTGCTCGAGGAATGGGATGCCCCGCTCGACCTGGTCTTCGGCAACAATGAATACGAAATCGGCATTTTCCGCAAACTGGCGCAGCAATGGCCCCAGACGACTCTGCATGGGGCCGATGCCGATATTGTGCTGGACAACCGCCGCATCTACTTTACGCACCTGCCCTGGGCTGCCCTGCGAGTGGCAGAGGCGGGTACACACGATGCCGTATTCTACGGCCACACCCATGTGCCGGAAATCCGGCATATCAACTCCACGCTTCTGGTCAATCCCGGTGAGGTTTATGGCCGCCAGGGCAAGCCGGGCATTGCGGTATACGATACCGCCACCAATAGCGCACAACACATCATCATCTGAATGGATTTCCTCGTATACAACCTTGCAGAGCTGCCGCCGGAAACTGCCGATCTGGCACTGCTTCCGCCCGATGAAGCGGCGGCAGCCACGCAGCGCGGAGGGGCGTATGCGCTCATCCGCACGCTGCTGCGGCAGGAATTATCCCGACGCACAGGAACACCACCACAGGAAATCACCTTCCACTATGGAGCACACGGCAAGCCGGAATATGCCCCGCAGCCATTCAATCTGAGCCACTCCGGCGATTGCCTCTGCCTCGCTTTTCACCACAGTGCGGTCGGAGTGGATGTCGAGCGCATCCGCCCGCGGAACTATGAATCGCTGGCGGCCAGGTTCATGAGTCCGGAACAACTCCAGACCTTCATCCACCGGGGATGCCCGCAGGATGAATTCTATGCATGCTGGTGCGCCGCTGAGGCGCTGGTCAAACAAGCCGGGGACACCATGTGGAATGCCCGGGCATATCCCTTTCTTTACCGGCACGGGCACATCGAATGCCAGTTCTCCCCCTGCCCGCAGGTTTCACTCTTTACCCCTATGCCCGGCTACAGCGGGGCTATCGCCTATTCCACCGAATCCCAGATATGAGCAACCTACCGTTATACAGTCAGATTATCATTTGGTTCCTCTACAGCATCACCGCCCTCTGCTTCCTGCTGGTTCCAGTCGGCATGCTGCGCCAGCGGTTCATGCCCACCACTCCCCCTGTGCCCCAGTTCCCTGGCAGCAGTTTCCCGCATGAAGGGGCCTATATATACACCGCCATCCTCCTGCTGATTTTTCTTTTTTCCTCGGTGGCAAGCATCAAGGCACCCGAGGAGGGACAGCAGAACCCGACAGTGCTGATTTCATCCATGGTGGTGCAGATTGCGCTGTATTTGCCCTGCATCTGCATGTACTTCACCCTGCCCCGGCGCCACACACCGGCAACACCATTTCTGATAAAGGTCTGGTGGGTATGCAAGGCTCTCTTCATCATCTGGGGATGCAGCATTCTGCTCCAAATCTGCAAACTTGATGCCTGGCTTTTCGAACTCACCAAGTGTCCCCCTGTGCAGGATGTGGTGGATAAGATTCTGAACGGCTCCGAATTTGAGAAGGGCCTCATGGTATTCATGGCCGTTCTCGTGGCTCCCGTGACCGAGGAATGCTTCTTCCGTGGCTTTGTCTACAACATTTTGAAACGCTGGAATGGCCGTGGCCTGGCCACGGTTGTCTCCGCCTTCCTCTTTGCCTCCGTTCACGGTTCGCTTATGCAGATGATACCGCTCACCATTTTCGGTATTGTGCAGTGCTTTGCCTACGAAAAGTCTCGTTCCCTCTGGTTGCCCATTGTCATTCACACTGTATTCAATGCGTGCAGCTGTCTGTTGATACTTTTCGTGCCGCAAGAGCTTCAGTTATATGACAACCCCTCTTTCTGAGTTAGGAGAAAACGCCACACTTCGCCGCATCCTGCCACTGTTACCAGCCAATGAGCACCTGCTCACAGGCCCGGGCGATGATTGCGCCGTTGTGGCGCGCGATGCGCAGTGGGATTCGCTCTTGAAAACCGATGTGGTGGTCGAAGGCCTGCACTTCACCCCCCAGACGGAACCCGAACGCATCGGCCGCAAGGCGCTCGCCCGCGCAGTGTCTGACATCGCCGCTATGGGCGGTATCCCCGAGCACGCCCTCATCACCCTGCTGTGCCACCCCTCGCGCCCTGTGGAGCTGCTGGAGGGCATTTACCGGGGCATGGGCACGCTGGCACGCCAATTCGGCATTTCTATCGCCGGGGGAGAAACCTCCGGGCTGCCGTACGATGGTCTTGTCATCAATGTGGCCCTCACTGGCAGAATTGAACACGGTGCCGCCATTCTTCGCTCCGGTGGCAAGCCTGGTGACCGCCTGTTCGTCAGCGGCGTGCTGGGCGGCTCTTTCCCTACGGAGTGGCACCTTGACTTTGAACCCCGCGTCAAGCTCGCCAGAGGCCTCCTGGAGGCCGGAATACGCCCCTCTGCCATGATGGACCTTTCCGATGGCCTCGGAACGGATTTACCCCGTCTTGCGGAGGCGAGCGGGTGCGGTTTTGAAATCGACGAAGACAAGCTTCCCTGCCGCCCCGGTTTTTCGGTTCGCGACGCTGTTTCACACGGAGAGGACTATGAACTGCTCCTGGCTCTACCCCCCGATATGGTAGAACGCCTTGCAAATTCACCCTTTGCATCGCAGCTCCACTGCATCGGCTGCCTGACCCGTTTTTCCGCCCGGAAAATAGCCTCTGGATGGCAGCATTTTTCCGCCTAAAATCCTTGTTTCTAAGCACTAAAGAGGGCTCTCCACAGCCCTCTTTTTTGTTTACTTGAAAAGCTTTTATATTACTTCACGGCGCTTATTCTAAACACGTTATGCAATTTAGACACCTTCGTTCTACAGCCCCAACTCCCCATTTTGCACCCATATGAAAAAATATCAAGAAAACTTAACAATATCCCTGTGAGAAAAAATAAAAAAAATTTTACTGTGGAACGCGCATGGAACACCGCATTCGGGGTGGAACGCGGTACCGCATGCGCAAAAAAAACTTTTGATTCCGGGGTTGCCGTGGCATATTGCACCCCGCACCGCCCGAGAGGGGTGCGACACCAACATTACGAGACCTACGAAACAAGACGGAACGGAAAACGATGGAAAAGAAGAAACAGGCGAGTGAAGCCCTCTGGGCGCAGATTATGGAAGATCTGCGCACTCATGGGCAGGCGGACGGGTATGCCATCGATTTCATCTCCGGATTACGCCTGGTGGAAGACACCGGCACCAGACTTATTATCGAGTATCCCCAGGGGCTCATGCTGGCATGGCTTGAGCTCAACTATAGTGAATATATTGAAAGCGCGGCAGCCAATGTGCTGAAATCTGCCCGCGAGTTGGAATTTATCGAAGCCGGCACCCTGACACTTGAAGCCCAGGTAGAGGAACAGCCCTCCCCTGCCCCGGCGGCACGCCCCGCAGCAGCAGCTCCGCGCCGCGCCGCAGCCAAGGCCTCCCGTGTCACCAAGCTGCAGAGCAACCTGAACGCCGATTACACGTTCGAAAACTACGTGGTAGGCTCCAGCAACCACTTTGCCTATGCGGCCGCCCAGGCGCTGGTAAACTCCACCGAACGCGTATTTAACCCGCTTTTCATCTACGGCAACTCAGGCATGGGCAAAACCCACCTGCTGCACGCCATTGGCAATGCGCTTCGCTCCCGCCGCGAAAACGTGCAGGTGCTCTATGTAACCAGCGAGCAATTCACCAACGCATACATTGAAGCCATCCGCAAGCGCGGCGATGCGCTGGAGGTATTCCGCAAGAAGTACCGCAAGGTGGACGTGCTGCTCATCGACGATGTGCAGTTCATGGCGCGCGCCGATAAGACCCAGGAGGAATTCTTCCACACCTTTAATGCGCTGTTTGAATCCGGCAAGCAGATTGTACTTTCCGCAGACTGCCCGGCCAGCCAGATTACCAGCATGGATGACCGCCTCAAGACGCGCTTCTCCCAGGGTATGACCGTGGAGCTTACGGCTCCCTGTTACGAGATGCGCATGGCGATTCTGCGCCAGAAGATGCTCAAGTGGAAACAGAATCTCCTCAGCGATGAAGTAGTGCAGTTCCTGGCTCGCAATATTACGCAGTCTGTCCGTGCGCTGGAAGGCGCCCTCATCCGCACCAGCACCTTCGCTTCTTTCAACAACGGCTGCCCCAGCATCGCATTCCTGCGCGAAAACCTGGCAGACCTCATGACCCGCCGCGCTTCCTCCGGTATCTCCATCGCCGATATCCAGCAGCGAGTGGCCAATGAATTCGGCCTGCGTGTGGACGACATCAACGGACGCCGCCGCACCGCAGCCATTGCCCACCCCCGCCAGGTGGCTATGTTCCTGGCCCGCCAGCACACCTCCTGCTCCCTGCAGGATATCGGCGCAGCCTTTGGTGGCCGCGACCACGGCACCGTGCTGCACGCCATGCGCACCATCGAGGAGAAACTGCGCGTAGACTCCTCCCTGCGCGAGGTCCTCTCCCGCGTTTCCGAAGCGCTGGCCTGATATTTGCCCTCACAGTAGAAAAAAGCCTGCATCCCATGCAGGCTTTTTTATTGCATGCTTTTCCTAGAGAAAAAGTGTATTTTTCGCTTGACCCGCACAGTATCATATAGTAATATGGGCACGCCTATGATGAGAATATCCACAAAGGGCCGCTATGCCCTCCGCATTATGTTAGATCTGGCCCAGCACGGTGACCAGGGGCCTGTAGCGCTGCGCGAGATATCCGAGCGCCAGAACATCACCCCGAAGTACATGGAGAGCATCATGGCTTTGCTGCTGCATGATAAGCTGGTGCAGAGCCTTCGCGGCAAGGCCGGTGGCTATGTTCTCACCCGCAAGCCGGAGGCATACCCCATTTATGAGATTCTGAGCTGCGCCGAAGGTGGACTCGCACCGGTTCATTGCCTGGCAATGGACGAAAACGAATGTCCGATTCGCCAGACATGCCTCACGATACCGGTGTGGGAAGGACTGCACCAGGTCATCAAGGATTACCTGGAAGGCATAACCTTACAAGCATTGATAACTCAGGGGACCACTTGTGTTTAACGCATCGGGACAGTTATTTTACATGAGCGCCGCCATTGTTCCAGCAATGGCGGCATCCGCTGTCATGGCAGTCGAGATACAAGCCTCGGATTACGGAGTCGTGCCGGATGGCCGTGACTGCGGCGCCGCCATGCGGGCAATGCTGGAAGAAGCCCGCAGCCGGCAGGTCGCCGTCATTAACTTTGCCCCGGGAGAATACCACTTTCACCGGGAAAGCGCACAGCCCATGCGCCTTTTCATTTCCAACCATGACCAGCAGGATATTCACCCGGTAGCCCTCCCGCTTACCGGCATGCAGAATCTGAAGCTGCAAGGGAACGGCGCTAAATTCATCTTCCATGGGAAAATGCTGCCGTTTGTCATCATGGACAGCCAGCATATAAGTCTGAGCGATATCAGCATCGACTACGCCGAGCCGTTCTCTGCCGAAGGCCGCATCACAGACATCCGGGATGGCTATACCACACTGGAAATGAGTCCGGCCAGCCGGTACACCGTGGAAGACGGCAAATTCCTGCTCACCAACAACGGCCGGAAGGACCGTATTCACTGCGCCCTGGCCTTCGAAGCCGATGGCCGCATGGTTCCCACAGGTAAAGGCGGGGACATGGGCTGGTCTGCGGCATCCGAACAGATGGCCGGAAACAAGGTGCGCTTCGCCCTCGATGCCGCGAAGATGGGGCTCGCCACCGGGCAGACCCTGGTTCTGCGCAGCTACTATCGTCCGCATCCGGCCATGCTGCTCTACCGGGCGAAGGACACCGTGCTGGAGAATGTCGCCTTCCACGACAGCCAGGGCATGGCCCTCATTGCCCAGCGTAGCGAGAATATCACCATCCTCGGCGGAGGATGCCTCCGCGCAGAAGGCCGCATGCACACCACCGCAGCAGATGCTACCCATTTTTCCAATTGCCGGGGGCATATCTGCGTGAAAGGCGCCACCTACGAAGCCATGATGGATGACGCCATCAATGTCCACGCCACCTGTCTGGGCATCCAGGAAGTCGAAGACAAGCGCACCTTTGTTGCGCGGTACATGCATTCCCAGGCTTATGGATTTGAGGTCATGGCGCCCGGAGAGCAGATACAGTTCATCCATGGCCCCACCCTCGAACCTGATTCCCAGCTCTGCAAGGTAGCAAAGGTGGAGGTCATTGAGCCTCGGCTCATCCGGGTCACGCTCGAAAACGATATTCCGGCAGGCATCGGGGCGGGTGATGCTGTAGAAAATGCGGACTGGCACCCCAGCGTTGAGTTCAGCCATAACACAGTGCGCCACAACCGCGCCCGCGGTGCGCTTTTCACCACCCCTCGTCCTGTGCGGGTTCAGCATAACCACTTTGACCACACGCACGGCTCTGCCATTCTGCTGGCGGGCGATGCCCAGGGGTGGTATGAAAGCGGAGCCTGCCGCGATGTCATCATCAGCGGCAATACCTTCCGCCACGCGCTCACCGGACTCTATCAGTTTACCGATGCCATCATCGCAATCTGCCCGGAGGTCCGCCAGCCTGCCAGACAAAAGCAGGCCTACCACAGCAATATCCAGATAACAGGCAACCGATTCATCACCCACCGGGTGCCCCTGCTCTCCGCTATTTCGGCAGCATCGGTCTACTTTCTGGACAACCAGGTGGAGAGCCGCCACATCTACCCGCAGGTAGGCACAGGGACTCCCTATCTCATCAAATCCGGCTGCTCCGGAATGGACCTGCAGAAATTGGACTAAAATTCCCATTCTGCCTCGATTCCTCCTTGATAAACCAGCCCATTCGCGCTACAACATAGCACGTATATGAAATTTCTGCTCTCTTCACTCCTGGCTGTCATCGTTCTGGGCTCGGCTCCCGGAGTGAAGGCTGCTCAAATATGGGTAAATGGCGTTACCACAGAAAGCGGGTGGATTGATTATGATAAAAGTTGGGATGGTGACACTCTCCTCTGTTGGGCGGCCTCGGCAAGCTGCGTATTAGACTACTGGCAGAGCCTGTACCTCACCTCCTCAACGGTTCCTACGGGCGCCGCTATATGGGAGCGTTATAAGGAAGCAGCTGATGATAAACTTGGCAATGCCCTTCTCGGGATACAATGGTGGATAGGCGGCGATTACGCTGGAACGACTATCAAGGATAACGACCAGACAAATAACAGGGCGGAATACAACCTGGGCGACTTCGACCCCATTGCGATAAAAACAGATTTTAATGATTTCGACGGATATTACTGGGATGTAATACCTGATACCAATGGAGGAAAAATAAAGCATCTGGAAGACTTCCTTTGGCTTTATGATGAGAACTCTAAGGGAGTGGATATCACATCGGCAATCATCGACCAGCTCAGTCAGGCTCCCATCAGCATGGGGATCAGAGGGGGAGGGCTTGCCGGACACGCCATCACTCTATGGGGCGTAGAATATACGGAAAGCAACGATGGTAAGGTCACCATCACAAGTATGTGGATTACAGACTCCGATGACTCATGCAATCAGCTGCGTGAACTAGAGGTCAATTATAAAAACAACGATACAAACCTCTATCTTGACTCCTATAAGGGGACAAAGGGAACCTATCTTGCTGGCATTTATGGCCTGAATGTAGCGGAAAGCGACACCTGGACATTGCAGCGCATTCCTGAACCTGTTACCACCACTCTGAGCATAGCTGCGCTGGTTGCGCTCTGTGGTCGCCGTCGCCGCCGCATCTGAAAAACACCTCCATGTATACACTCGTCTCAATCCTGCTGACTATAGCATTTCTCTGCGCACTGCCAGCCTACCTGCTGGGGCGCAAGAGCATCCGCGAATCACTTCTCGCCGCAGAAGAAGGATTCTCCACCTCATCCTGCATAGTGACCTACACCATAGCAGGCATTGGTTTCGGGCTGCTGCTGCTCTTCTTTGCGTATCATACCGCCATGCTTATCTATGGCTGCATGGAGAGCCAGAACCTCATGCAATATGTACACACGGCATGCAGCATCTGCTCCACTGTGTTCCTGGCCTGGCTCCACATCCACACCCGGCGGGCCCGCCAGCGCCGCAAGCACAAACATGCCATCACGCATCGCCTCAGCAGCCTGGTATCCGGCATCATCAACACGATAGGTGTTGTCTGCATCTTCATGGGGCTCGTAGAGCCCGCCGTGGCGCTTCTGGGTGTGCTGGTATTTGTGCTTCGCTACATGATCAGCTACACCGCACACAAGTAAAGAAAAACTGTTAACTATCATCTATGCGCCGCTTCCCGCCAGGAAAGCGGCGTTTTTCTCATGCTGACACCCATGCGGGGTCGGTTTAGACTTGAAAATCCGGTCGATTAGGTGTATAAGGCGCGCATGTCTACGCCCGTACGCACACGCTTTGCTCCGTCCCCCACCGGCTATCTGCACATCGGTGGCGCCCGTACCGCTCTGTTCAACTACCTTTTCACCCGCAAGATGGGCGGTACTTTTGTGCTGCGCATTGAAGATACCGACCAGGAACGCCACGTGGAAGATGCCATGAAGGCCATCTTCACCGGCATGAGCTGGCTGGGCTTGGATTGGGATGAGGGCGAGGGTAAGGGCGGCCCCTGCGAGCCGTACTTCCAAAGCCAACGCAAAGACATCTATGACCGCTACTTCAACAAACTCGTGGAGATGGGCCGCGTTTATGAATGCCCTGCTCCCAACAAGCGCGACAAGAACGGCGACGAAATTCCCGGCACCAGCGAGGGCACGGTATGGCGTTTCCGCTTCAAGCGTGAGGGAGTCATGACTCTGCATGACTTGGTATGCGGCGATATTTCCGTAGACTACACCAATGAGGACAACACGCCCGACATGGTTGTGAAGCGTACGGACGGCTCCTACATTTTCCACTTGGTCAACGTGGTGGATGATATTGAGATGAAGATTTCTCACGTCATTCGCGGCGAGGACCACATCATGAATACCTTTAAGCATTTGCAGCTTTTTGATGCCTTCGGAGTCGAACCTCCCGTATATGCTCACATTCCGTTGATTCAGACCCGGGATGGCTCCAAAATGAGCAAGCGCGACGTAGGCGCTCAGCTGGGCAACTACCCGGAGGAAGGCTTCCTGCCGGATGCCGTTATCAACTTCATTGCCCTGCTCGGTTGGAGCAGCAAGAGCGATGAGGAAGTATTCACCAAAGAACAGCTCATCGACCTCTTCTCTCTGGAGAATGTAAACCGCGCTGCCGCCAAGTTTGACATCACCAAATGCAAGTGGATGAACCAGCAACATATCATGAAGCTGGAGCCTGCACGTTTTGTGGAGCTTGCCATGCCGTTCTGCACCGCTGCCGGCTTGCAGGACACCCCGCAACTGCGTGAGGTATTGCCCGCCGTGCAGACCAAGGTGCAATTGCTCAGCGAAGTTCCCGCTTGGTGCAAGTGGGTACAGGTGCTGGAGTATGAGCAGGATAACATGGCCAAGTTGCAGGACAACGCCGCTGAAATGCTCGGCCACCTGACAACTGCGTTCAACGCCATTGAATCTTGGAGTGGTGAAGCCGCATTCCAAGCCATCAAACCCTTGGCTAAGGAGAACGGCGTGAAGGTAGGCGCTATGATGTTCCCGCTGCGCATGGCCCTCACGGGCACACATGCCGGCCCGGGCATTGATGTGATTATGCAGGTGCTCGGCAAGGATGAAGTTCTGCGCCGCATCTCCATCTTCCCCTGCTAATTTTATCAACACATTTAACAAAACTTTGCATGGGCGCGCTCACACGCGCCCTGCCTTTTTCAAGAGGCCATGCGTACCATAGACTTTGATTACCACCTGCCGGAGGAACTGATTGCCGATCGCCCGCTGCCTGACCGCGCCGCAAGCCGTATGCTTGTGGTGCACCGTGACACCGGATTGATTGAACACCGCCACTTCTCAGATATACTGGAGTATGTGCAACCCGGTGATCACTTTGTTCTCAACAACACCAAGGTGGTACCTGCCCGTTATTTCAGCAATGATGGTTCTATTGAACTGGTAAGAGCGGGACTGGCACAGGAACTGGTCTGGAAATGCATGGTTCGCCCCGGAAAAAAGATGAAAGTGGGGCGCACGGTTCAAGTGGGAGATGCAACCGGCACGGTAGAATCCATTGATGACGAGGGCTACCGCTACATCCGTTGGGATAAATTCATTGACCCTGAAGTATATGGGCGCTTGGCATTACCACATTACATGAATCGCGAAAGCGAACCGGCAGACAAAGAACGATATCAAACCGTTTACGCAGAGCACGAAGGCGCCATTGCCGCCCCCACCGCAGGTCTGCATTTCACCCCGGAAATCCTTGCGCAGGTACCGCATAGCTTCGTAACCCTGCATGTCGGTGTTGGCACATTCCGCCCCGTTAAGGCAGAGTTCATTGAGGACCATCACATGCACCGCGAAAGCTTCACCATGCCGCAAGAAACGGCCAATGCCATAGAAGCGGCAAAGCGAGTCATTGCCGTTGGTACCACCAGTGTTCGAGTGATGGAAACACTGGCAACACGCCATGGGCGCCCGCTGCCGGCAAGCAACGGCGATACGGATATTTTTATTTATCCGGGGTACGAATACAAGGTAGTGGGAGGGCTGCTCACAAACTTCCATCTGCCGCAAAGCACACTGATTATGTTGGTATGTGCCTTTGCCGGTAAGGAGCTCATTATGGAGGCCTATCGTCAAGCAGTAGAACAGCGCTACCGTTTCTTCTCATACGGTGACTGCATGCTCATTCTTTAACACTATTACAACCTCTGCATTATGCGCAAAATTCTCTCTCTCATTACGGCATTATTCGCCTTCCACTCCTGGGTTGATGCCGCAACGGCGGAAGCTCGCCATACCCACGGCGTGTTTTATCGCGGGCTTAAAAATCAGCCCATCATGCAGTTAAAAGTTACCGGCGAACCGGGAGAAAAAATCACCGCCATTAAATTCACCACCGGAGAATCCTCTCAGGCCAGCGATATCAAACTGGCGCGTATTCTTACCTCCAGAGATTGGAACGGCTTTACCTACAATACCAACAAACTCGCTGAAGAACTCGGGAAAAAGAAACCCGGTAAGG
>JAZOTC010000042.1:0-29422 GCA_045657445.1 Akkermansia sp.
CAAAGCAAGCCGAAGCCTGGTGGTCATAGCCTGATGGCCCCACCCGGTCCCATTCCGAACCCGGAAGTGAAACATCAGCACGTCGATGGTAGTCGGACGACAGGTCCCGCGAGAGTAGATAGCTGCCAGGGTAAATGAAGCACGCAATCCGAAAGGATTGCGGGCTTCTTCGTTTGCGGGCGAAGCGCGCAAATTTCGTCCGAACGCAGTGAGGATTTCGACCGGGCAGCGACCGGATTTCGTCCAGCCGCAGGCTGGATTTCGTTACCAATGGAGCAAGGAATATGATTTACCCAACCAATGGGAAAAAGCAGCCCAGGGTCACCACGGAAACGAAATCCGGCATGAGCCGGACGAAATCCCCGCGATGCGTGGACGATATCGCAGCGTACCGCTGCGACGATATCTGCTGCCGGTGCAGCAGACGGTGGTGATAGAGAGAATTTCTGCTGCGCAGAGATAAGTTCCCGGCGATGCCGGGAGATAATTTCGCTGCTGGGGCAGTGAGATAATTTCGCCTGCGGCGAGATAGGGAAGGGGCCTTCCCTCCCCCCCTCCTCCTTTTTTTGAGATTGACTTGGGCAAAAACAATATGCTATAACGAATTCCGTGATGAAGTTCGCATTATCGATTTTAGCAGTACTGGGCATGGCTTTAGGGGGAATGCATCAGGCCGTGGCTCAGGGTGAAGGTGCTCCGGCGGGGGTAACAGCTCCTCAGGAGATGAGTGTGGTTGCGAAGGCTTTGGAGGAGGCTGGCTATTATACGGCAAAGAAGGCAAAGCCGAATGCGAAGTACTATATTTTTATATGTTCGGCTTCGTGGTGTGGCCCTTGCCGTATGCTGATGCCGGCTATTGTGGAGGAATACCAGAAGAATATCGCGAATGATGAGAACCTGGATTTGATTATGCTGGGGATGGATCGCGATGTGACGGCCTGTAAGCGGTATCTGGAGCACTATCATACTGACATGCCGGGCGTATATGGTGGCGCGAAGCTGAACCTGAAGGAGCTGCCATCGGTTTCGTATGTGCCGTATGCTTTCATTTTGGATGCGGAGGGGCATCTTATCGTCTCTGGTCACGGTCAGATGGTGTTGCGGTTCCGGGATTGTGTAAAGTTGTAATAAGCTGAATGGGATGATGGATATGCGCCGCTTTCTGATGGTGTGTTTATAGTTTGCGAGCGTTGTCGGGTGGTGTGTCCCGGCTGTGGAGGCTCGTGTGGATGTCCGCCCCGGGAAGCAGCTGCTGAAGAAGACGCCTGCTCGCTTGTCGCCTGTGGCGCGTATCCTGGAGGAGGCCGGGTATTTTACGGAGACGAAGGCTCGGCCTGATGCCCGGTTTTATATTTTTATATGCTCGGCCTCGTGGTGTGCGCCTTGTCGTGCGTTGATGCCGGAGGTGGTCGCGGAGTACGAGAAGAATATGAAGCCGGATAAGACGGTGTCTATGGTGCTGCTGGGGGCCGATAAGGATGCCGATTCTGCCCGCCAGTATATCTCTCATTACAACACGGATATGCCTGGTGTGTTGAGGAGTCATGTACGCCTTGAGAATGCACCTCAGATTCCGGGGGTGCCGTGGTATTTTATTCTGGATTCTGAGGGGAAACTTATTACCTCCGGGGCGGGAACAAGGGTGCAGTCGTGGAAGGAGGCTGTGGCGAATGCCCGCGTGCCTGAGACGAATGCGGTGTCTTTGCCTGAGAAAAAGGCTCAATGCAAGGCCTGGCATGGCCGCAATATGAGCCGTAGTAAGAAGTCGGCAAAGTAGGTGCTCTGCGGCTGAGCTCAGTGGCGGTTTGTGGTGGCGGTTTTACTCTTTTCTGCTGCTGCTGGTGGTATCGTTGGAAGTCATTGGGCAGATTCACGATGACATTCAGCGAGCTGAGGGATTCTGCCACGGTGCTGCCCGCTGCGCCTCCCAGGATGAACAGTGCGATGAGGGTGATTCTCTTTTTCATAAGGGTAGGATGCGCGGGGGACTGCGGCTGGAGCATAAATTGATAGCAGAAGAAGCTACCGGGAGAGCCGGTAGCTTCCTGCTGGTCGAGGAGTGTTCAAAGGGGATGTTTACAGCCCGGTGCGCATGCCCAGGGTGGTGAGCAGGGCGGTAAAGCGGGAGTAGTCGCTTTCGCGGTCGGCAGATACCAGGGCAAACTGGTACTCACCCATGCGGGCGTCTTCTTCTGCAGCGTTGCGCAGGCGCAGGAGGATGACCTCCTCGGCATCGGTCTGGCGACCGCGCAGGCGTGCTTCCAGCTCGTCTGAGGGTACGTGAATGTACACATCGGCATAGGCGCGGCGGATGATGGCATCGTCGCAGGCGCGGATGCTGGCGGCTCCCTGTACGTCGATGTCCATGACGACATTTTTGCCGGCCTGGAGGAGATCGATGATATCGCTCTTGAGGGTGCCGTAGCTGTTGCCGTGAACGGTGGCATGTTCCAGGAATTCACCGGCGGCTACCTTGGCGGCAAAGGTTTCCGGGGTGAGGAAGTGGTAATCGATGCCATCCTGCTCGCCCGGGCGGGGCTGGCGGGTGGTGCAGGAGATGGAGTAGGCGGTGAGCCCATCTTTTTCGGCGCGGCGGCAAAGGGTGGTTTTGCCGCTGCCGGAGGGGCCGGATACGATGAGAAGTGTGCCAAGCATATGGGAATTACGAAGGATTGGGATTATTCGATGTTTTGTACCTGTTCGCGGATTTTTTCGAGTTCGGTTTTGGCGGTGACGACGAGCTGGGCAAGTTCGGCGTCGTTGGCCTTGGAGCCGGTGGTGTTGAGCTCGCGGAAGATTTCCTGACAGAGGAAATCGAGCGTGCGGCCGACGGGTTCTGACTTATCGCAGATTTTTTCGAACTGGTTGAGGTGGGATTCCAGGCGTGTCATTTCCTCGGAAACATCGCACTTGTCGGCAAAGAGGGCAATTTCCTTGATGATGCGTTCATCGTCCAGGGGCAGGGGAAGCCCGCTATCGGCCAGGCGCTTGAGCAGCACTTCGCGGTGGCGGGTGGCCACACCGGCTGCGCGGGCCATGAGCTGCTCGCGGAACTGGCGCAGGGTGCCAATGCGGGCGAGGAGGTCGCGCTTCATGTTTTCGCCCTCCTGGGCACGCAGGGTGATAAAGGCCTCCAGTGCTTCGCGCAGGGCTGGTTCGGCGGCTGCCTGAATCTCCTCGATGGGCGTTTCGCTTTCGGTTTCCTCGGCGATGATGCCGAGGCGGAGCAGGGAATCCAGCGAGGTGTCTACGCTGCGTCCCAGTGCGGTTTCGGCCTCTGCCAGGGTGGCCGTGAGGGCGGCGAGTTTCTCGCGGTTGAGGGTGAGCGCTCCTGCTGCGCCTGGTACCTGCTGCAAGGTGAAGGAAACGTTGACCCGGCCGCGGGAGATAGCGGCGGCCACGGTGTCGCGCACGGAGGTTTCGAGGGCGGCCCAGGCGCGGGGCAGGGCGACGGCGATTTCTGCCTGTTTGCGGTTAACGCCGCTTATTTCTACGCGGATGGAGGAACCACCCAGGGGAGCCGTGGCGGCTCCGAATCCGGTCATGCTGTTCATAAAGTGTTATTACCGATGATGTTAAGAAGGTGAGAATCGAGGGTGAGAGCCTCGTTTACATTAAAGTTCAGGTCGGTGCGCAGGGCTTCCAGTGCGCGCATGCGCTGCAGCAGGTCTGCTATAGGGCGAGCCTGGGCCAGCCCTGCTATTTCCGGGGTAACCGGTTGCACATCCGGCGCATGAGAGGCCAGCAGAACGGCCTGCCCCAGACAGAGGGAAAGCAGCTCCAGCATTTGCTCGCGCTCGGCCAGATATTCGGTTTCAATGAGCGCGGCGGTGGCGTCTTTCTGGCGGGCTTCCCAGTCGCGTATATCGGTGCCCTCGGCAATGGCTTTGGCTTCGGCCTTGATGGCGGCGGTCAGGCGCTTGGTAATCTGCTCCTTGCGCTCGGTGAGCAGGGCTTGAAAATCTGCACGCAGCGCCAGAGCGGCCACATCTGACCCGACGAGGGGGAGTGCCGCCGCCACGGCGGGCAGGAAGGCTTGCTGGGCTTCGGAAAGGTGCAGGGTGTTGCTGGGCTCGTGCAGCGGCACGCGCACGCAGCGGGAAAGAATGGTGGTGAGGAGCCGGCTGGGCTGCTCGGTGATGAGGATGATGACGGTTTGCGGCGGCGGGTCTTCGAGCGTCTTCAGGAAGGCATTGGCGGCTTCTTCCATCATGCGGTCGGCCTCCAGAATGATGACCAGCTTGGTTTCGCCCGCATCTGCGCGCAGCGCCAGGAATGGTTCCACGTTGCGGATGTCCTCGATGAGAATTTTACGACTCTTTGAGCCTGGCCGCAGTACTCGGCACATCGGGTGGCGCAGCGTTTCGAGCGATTCCGCCCGGGTGCCGTTCAGTTCTTCTGCCAGAGCGAGGGCGAGGGCGTGCGTGCCGGCTCGGGCGGTTCCGGTGAGCAGCAGTGCGTGGGGCAGGCGGCCGCTCTGGCGCGCATGCATGAGCAGTTTCCGGGCTTGTGAGAGGACAAAGGCCATGGGATAGCGTTATTTTTCAGGGTAGGAGCCCAGCACCTTGAACACCGGGCATTCGGCTTTCAGTTCTGCCAGGCAGCTGCGCAGCGGCTCTACGGTTTCGTGGCCATCCACATCGATGTAGAAAAGGTATTCCCATGCGGTGTCTCGCGTGGGGCGGGAATCCAGGCAGAAAATGTTGATACCGTGGTTGCGGAAATGCTCCAGAACATCAACCAGGCCACCGGGTTTGTGCGGCACGGTGAAGCATATGGTGGTGCGGTCCTGGCCGCTGGGTTTGGTATCTTGCGCGCCAATGACCACAAAGCGGGTGGTGTTGGTGGCTTTGTCCTGCACCTGCTCAGCCAGAATGTTGAGCCCGTGCAGTCTGGCGGCCAGCGGACTGCCCAGGGCGGCGGCGCCTTCGGCGGCTTTATCAATGGCCATGCGGGCGGCAGCGGTGCTGCTGGCGGTGGGAATCTGCTCGGCGTGCGGGTAATTCTGCTGCAGCCACAGGCTGCACTGCCCCAGCACCTGCGGGTGGGAGTAGATGGT
Organism: Akkermansia sp.; assembly: GCA_045657445.1. Taxonomy (GTDB): domain Bacteria; phylum Verrucomicrobiota; class Verrucomicrobiia; order Verrucomicrobiales; family Akkermansiaceae; genus Akkermansia. Next base: position 5,060 of record JAZOTC010000042.1, read on the forward strand.
GCGGATTTCTGCCGTTGTTGTATTGGCCATGAGGCAGTTCTGCACGCTCTGGTGCACCTGGGCGCAGATGCGCAGGTGGGTGTGGGCAAAGAAATCCATGGCTTGTACCACGCTGCCGTGCGTGCTGTTTTCCAGGGGGATAACGCCGTAGTTCACCTCGTTGCGCTCCACTGCGGCAAAGATGTGGGCAAAGGAGGCGTAGGGAATCAGCTCCACGCTGTCGCCAAAGCGGCTCAGGGCGGCCTGGTGACTCCAGGTGCCCTCCGGTCCCAGGTAGCCGATACGCATGTTCCCCTCCAGGTGGAATGAGCAGCTCACAATCTGTCGCCAGATGCTCAGCAGACTCTTTTCCGGCAATACCCCATCATTGAGCTTCAGCAATTTATCGAACAATGCGCACTCGCGCTCCGGCACAAATGTGGGGGCGCCGGTGGCCCGCTTGGTTTCACCCACCTGGTGTACAAGCGCAGCACGTTCCTTCAGCAGTTCTACCAGCTGTGCATCGATGCTGTCGATTCCTTGTCTCAGCTCATCTAAATTCATGGTCGTAATGGTATTTTATCACAGCTGTTGCGGCCGTTCAATCCTGATTTTGTACATGCGCTCAGAAAGCTCGATTTGGTGGGTGTCTTCAACCGTTTTTGCTTGACGCGCGGCGTGTGTCGTGTATAGTAACAAAGTACTCACATCTTGTGTTATGAAGTTCAAACACACTCCCAGAAACTCTTCTCCCACACGTAAGAACTCTAACAAGGGGTTTGCACTTATTGCTACTCTTACACTTATGATGCTGCTGGCGATGCTTGCCGTGACGCTCATGGCCATTGCATCGTCGCAGAACCGCATCGCCTTGCAGACTATGTTGCAGGCCGAGGCTCGCCAGCAGGCGCTGGTGGGGCTCGATGCTGCCATTGGTGCTTTGCAGGTGGAGCTGGGCCCGGACCAGCGCGTGTCTGCCAGTTCCGGTGTGCTTGGGGAGGCTGACAGAACGCCCCAGCATCTGCTGGGTGTCTGGAACAGCTGGGATGGCCCTATTTACGGCAAGAGCGCTTCCGGCCAGGGGGATAAGATTTCCAAGACCTATAAGGATAATCGCGGAAGCATGTTCCGCCGCTGGCTCATTTCCAGCCGCGATGAAAACAAGACCCGCACGATGGAGAATGCCGCTAAGCTTTGCGGGCGCTCTCCTGGTCAGCGTGTCTGCCTGGTGGGGGAAGGTACCCTGGGCAAGAGCCTGACGCAGCAGCACTACGTGTATGCCGACCTGCTGAGCATGCCCAGCATGAGCAACCGGAAGGATGTCAAGAATGAATCCTGCTTTGCCTGGTGGGTAGGTGGTGAAAACCAGAAAGCCAAAATTTCCGTGCAGGATCCGGAGGCTGCTGCTAGTCCGGAGGATGCGCTGAGCCGCACCTGGGATACCCCGGCCCCTCTGTTTGCAGACAGCAGTGATTTGTCATTCCTGCCGGAAAAGGTGGAAGAGCCGGCTCGCGTGGTGACGATGGCATCACTGCCGCTGCTGAGCTCCACCTCGCAGGCTGCGGGTATGCCCTACTTCTTCGATGTGACCACCACATCGTACTCGCTCCCCGTCAATGTGAGCATGGGTGGCCTCAAGCAGGACCTCTGCCTGCTGCTGAACAAACCCACCCTCAAGGGAACCGATTTTGCAGCTCGTGCCAACCAGGATTGCCCCCTGGTGGAAAATGATGACCTTCCCGGTGGTGCGGTGGCGGAGATGCCTATTGGTTCCTGGCAGAATCTGCATGCATATTACAACTGCTGGCCGGATGGTACTGCTTCGGATTCGGACAACTTCACCGCACGTCTTCTGGGAAGCCTGAAGAATCCCTATACCCGCATGAGTGGCTCTGCCTACAATGATGCGTTGAACTATTTTGATAATCCCGATACAGCTAAAGCCTCGCAGAACGGGCAGACCTTCTACGATACCCGCACCATGGTGGAGAAGAACAGCAAGACATCCGGCTATGCCCGTACGCCTGTGATGCTTGCCTTCGTCTCCCTTTTCGGTCTTACAACATCTGAGTCTGCGGTGGATTCGGAAATCAATCTGTACGACCTCGACATGTGCTTTGCTCCTGTCTTCCTGTGGTGGAATCCCTACAACGTGCCCATGCGCATACGCGGTAAGCAGCTCTGGGCGCAGTCCCTGCCGTATAAGACGACCTGGATGGATACCTACTGCGTGAGCAATGCTAACACGTGGGAATACAAGTGGAACAATTACCTGATGCAGCAGAACCGCTACGGTCAGGACTTTGGCGATTATTTCCAGTCGAGCCTTGAAAATGGAACAGGGGATATTGTCTTTGAACCGGGTGAAATCCTGTTCTTCTCGCCGGGGCGTGCCCGACTCTCATCGGACTTCTACAAGCCTTTTTCCAATCCCTGGGTGCTCGGCTACAACCCCTCTGCCGTTTCTGGTTACAAGGCTCGCTTCTATTCGGGGCGCAAGGTAACGCAGCCGGATGCTCCCGGTGTGCCTACGGAAGATAACCTCAATGCAGGCAAGTTCTATGTAGGGCTGCGCCTGGGGCAGGGGCAGAGCTCTGCCTGCAGAACCGACGGCTATTGGTTTGCACCCCGGCATGCAGAATGTCTGACCGTATTTGCGGGCTACAATGGCGCAGGGCAGGCTGTCAGCGCAGATACCGGTGATAACAAGCGCGGTATTTCGCCTCAGCGTTACATTCTGGGGTGGTATAACAGCGAAAACCCCGAATCCAATACCGAAATCTGCAACGGAAAGGACGCCGAATGGTCTGCGGATGGTTCCCAGGACCCCGAGACGGCGCCGCCGTACTTTGTGGCATCTGTGGGTGTGGTATCCAAGTCCGCCAACCCGGGGCTGGATGCCCACGTGTTCAAGGGCAAGGATTTCCGAGGCAAAATCTGGCAGCATTCCAGCCCTGCGTTCTGGGGCGGCATGTTGATTCAGCCGGATGACCAGGAGCGCCAGTATCATCCATACCAGCTGGCGGCAATGGATGTGAGCGGTGGTCTGACCTCGTGCCCGGTGGACAATGTTGGCAAGAATGGTATGCTGGGCATCAACAGCGATGGTGAGCAGGTTTCCTTTGCCTCCGTTCTGGAGCTGCCGGTGCATCCTCCGTTCTCTCTGGCTGGTCTGGCCGGTATGCGTCTGCAGCCGGGCTGGTATAAGTCGGAAGCATCTGGCGACTACTCAACGCAGGGTGTAATGCGCCGCATGCAGTACCAGGCTGGTGTACCGGGTGTGGGTATTGGCAATTCCTTTGCAGACCCCTGTTTGCCTGCGGAAGATATTTACAGATACCACCAGAACAGCATGGAGGTGGAAGGCCTTGCCGCGAACTCCCGCCTCTTTGGTGAGTTCTATGACCACGGCCTGCTGATTAACGATGCCATGTGGGACCGCTGGTTCTGCTCCTCTGTTTCAGATATGCCCACTGCAAAGGGTAAGCGGGCTGCCCGCGAGGTGCTGAGCGCCTTCCTGGATGGAAAGGAACAGTTGCCGGTTTCCCGATACAAGCGCGTGAGTACGCCCTATAATAACGCTGCTCTGGTGGATCGAATCATGGCAGAGGACGGCTGGAAGCACATAGCCCAGTACCTCATGGTTGATGGCGGGTTCAATGTGAACTCTGTTTCGGTAGAAGCCTGGGCGGCTGTGCTGCAGGGCCTGGCCAAGCGCAAGCTGGTGACCAACAAGAAGGGAAAACTGGCTTTTGTGGAAGAAGGCAAGTCCGACAAGCAGGTGCTGTTCTCCCGCTTCATGCTTTCCACCACAGATAAGAGTATTGACGGCCTGGGTGGTTACAGCGCTATGCAGGGTTCCACGGAATTCCGCGATTCCGGCATGACTGCCGCCTGGAGCGAGGTGCGCATGCTGGAACCGGAAGGCATCCGCCTCCTTGCGGAGAAGATGGTGGAGCAGGTGCGCAAGCGCGGGCCGTTCCTGAGCATGTCTGACTTCGTGAACCGCCGCCTGGAGCGCGGGGAACTTGGCCTCAAGGGCGCCCTGCAGGCGGCTATCGATGCCACCAGCATCAACGAGGATTTTGATTCCCCCTCAGAAACCAAAATCACCAGAGTCCCTGAAGGTTCCCTTTATGAGAACCCGGATGCCGCCAAGGGTTCCGTGCATACTGCCGCTCCGGGCTATCTGATTCAGAGCGATGTGCTGGCTTCCCTCGGCAATATCCTGACCGTGCGAGACGATACCTTCACCGTCCGCGCCTATGGCTGCGTGCGCAACCCGAACAAGGCCGTGCTGGCTCAGGCCTGGTGTGAAGCCATCGTGCAGCGTACCATGCAGTACGTAGACCCCAACAACAACCCGGAGGACTCCGACTACACCCCCGAAGGAAAGAAAAATGGTAAGGGCCTGACCGATGCCAACAAGGTGCTGGGCCGCCAGTTCCGCATCGTGTCGTTCAAGTGGCTCGATAATTGGGATATCTGATACCGGATTTGCTTCATTGCACCCCTGGATTCTGAATCCGGGGGTGCTTTTTTTGTGTTGTGCAGCATGCAAAAAAGCAGCAACGATTTCGTTGCTGCTTTTAGAGGCGGGAGTGGGATTTGAACCCACGAATGACGGTTTTGCAAACCGTTGCCTTAGGCCACTTGGCTATCCCGCCGTTTTGCTGGTTGCGGGCGCAGTATACACGAGCTGTGGGGCAGAGTCAAGAGAAAAATCTTTCTATTGGTGAAATATGACCAAAAAAAGACTCTGCCCAGAGGGGGGCATGTCTGTATTGGTAGTTGATTTCCCACGGGGGGCGCGTTAGAATAAGTGGCATGAGCATACTTCGCATCGGAACCCGGGGCAGTGAGCTGGCCCTGGCGCAGACTCACCAGGCCATTGCGGCGCTGCAGGCGGCAAACCCCGGGCTGCAGTGTGAGATTCGCATTATATCTACCGCGGGCGACCAGCGTACTGATATCCCGCTGCACCAGGTGAATGCTGCCACCGGTACTGGGGATAAGGGGGTGTTTATTGCGGCTATCGAGGAAGCCTTGGCCGCAGGCGAGGTGGATTGTGCGGTACACAGCCTCAAGGATATGCCCGGCGTGCTGGATGCCCGGTTCTCGCTGGCGGCAGTGTTGCCGCGCGAGGAGATTCAGGATGTTCTGGTGGTGAAGCAGGAATGCGAGCACCCGGTGATTGCCACGGGCAGTGTGCGCCGTGCGCATATGGTGCATACTTACTGGCAGGGGCGCGCCCGCACGGTGCCTGTGCGCGGTAATGTGGCCACCCGCCTGCGCAAGCTGGTGGAGAATCCCGAGGTCACCGCCACGCTGCTGGCGCGTGCCGGGCTCAACCGCCTGGGGTATGACCGCGAGTCTTTTGAAATCGACGGTGTGCAGTTGCGCGTGCAGGGGCTGCCTGTGGAGGAATTCCCACCGGCGCTGGGGCAGGGCGCCATTGCTCTGGAATGCCGCCGCGATGACGCCGCCACGACTGCCCTGCTGGGCCGCGCGAACCACGAGCCTACCTACCGCTGCGTTTCCTGCGAGCGTGCATTTCTGAACCTGTTGCAGGCCGATTGCTCGGTGCCGGTGGGGGGATACGCCGGAATCAATGCCGATGGAACCCTGACGCTTCATGTGGTGCATTATACCGATGCTGAGCATTATACGCGCTTGTGCGAAAGCGGGCATGAGCCGGAGCTGGTGGCTGCGCAGTTGCACCGCCGCCTGGTGGAAGGCTGATACACTTCCTGCTTGCAATGAAGGGGCTGAAGTGGTAGAGTAGCACCCAGCGCTCCCATTATGAAGAATGTTCTCGAGGTCAGCAAGCTTTGCATGCACTTTCCGGTGCATGGCGGGGCATTTCGCCGCCGGGTGGGTACCCTCAAGGCGGTGGACGATGTTTCGCTGAGTATTGCCCCTGGAGAAACGCTGGGGCTGGTGGGTGAGAGTGGTTGCGGGAAGAGCACCCTGGGGCGCTGCATTGTGCGCCTGCTGGAGCCCACTGCGGGCACGATCCGCCTGCTGGGATATGATGTGACCCACCGCTACGAGTGGCGCATGCGCCGCCTGCGTCGCAAGGTGCAGATGGTGTTCCAGGACCCGGCGGGGTCGCTGAATCCGCGCATGACCGTGCGCCACCTTATTGCCGAGCCGCTGAATATCCATGGCATCGGCACACGCGGGGCGCGCCGCCGCCGTGTATCCGAGCTGCTGGATATGGTTGGGCTGCCCTCCACGGCGCTGGAAAAATTTCCGCATGAGTTCTCCGGCGGTCAGAAGCAGCGTATCGGCATTGCGCGTGCGCTGGCCATGGACCCCAAGCTGCTGGTGCTGGATGAACCCGTGAGCGCGCTGGATGTTTCGGTGCAGAGCCAGGTGCTGAATCTTCTGCTCACGCTGCAGCAGGAGCTGAATCTGTCCTATTTGTTCATCTCGCACGATTTGTCGGTAGTGCGGCATATTTCTGACCGCGTGGCGGTCATGTATATGGGTAAGATTGTGGAAATGGCGGATGCTGACCAGCTCTATGACCATCCCTGCCACGCCTATACCCGCGCGTTGCTTTCCGCTATTCCCACGCCGGATCCCACGCATCGCCGCCGCTCCCCTATTCTCCCGGGCGATGTGCCTTCCCCCATTGACCCGCCGCCGGGCAGTGCCTTTGGCCGCCGCATCAACCACCCTTATCTGGAAGCCACGGTGGGCATGGATTTAACCCCGCGCGAGCTGGAGCCGGGGCATTGGGTAGCGCCAGATCCATGTGCCGTTTCGCTCACCGATTTGCAGCGCCTTGGTGTGGATATTTACCAGTAGGATATTTGTGCTGGTGCAGGATGGAGCCATCTAGCCTATGGAAGTCAATCGCAGCATCAGTCCGGCTGCAGCAGACCCACGCCATGCAGCCAAAATACCCACCGGCATGTTTACTCGTCACCCCGGTATCGTATTCTGAACAGCCGAAAAATTATACACTCGATAACAGTGCCAGTGCGTTCCCGGATTCCCTGCTTTGATATGTGATGTGTCGCCGCTGCCAATGGGTGAACCTGCGCAACCCGCTCTATGTGAAATATCACGATGAAGAGTGGGGCCGCCCCTCGCGGAATGATGCCTACCTCTACGAAATGCTGCTGCTGGAGATGTTTGTAGCCGGGCTTTCCTGGGAATGCGTGCTCAACAAACGCGAGGCCTTCCGCGCCGCTTTTGTCGGCTTTGATGCACGCGCCGTGGCTGCCTTTGGCGAGCCCGAGGCTGCCGCCCTGCTGCAGAACCCCGGCATCATCCGCCACCGCGGCAAGATACAAGCCGCCATCGCCAACACCCGCGTCTTCCTGCAAATTCAGGCCGAATACGGCAGCTTCGCCACCTATGCCTGGGGCTTTACCCACAACGAAGTGGTGCGCGAGCCCTACACCCTGCGCACCACTTCGCCGCTATCTGATGCTCTCTCCTGCGACCTCCGCCGCCGCGGCATGCGCTTCTTCGGCTCCACCACCGCCTACTCCTGGCTCCAGGCCGTCGGCATCATCAACGGACATGGTGAGGAGTGCGGGAACCGGTGATGAGGGGTATTTGGTTTAGCGCATGGCGCAGCATACGGCCTGCTTCCGGGCTCATGGAGCAGGGGAAAGGGCTGCAGGGGCAAAGCTATGCCATCCCGACGATGCAGGGCGGGGTGGAAACCATCGCGCCCTATATCGATATATTTGTCGCATTTGCGGTAGAGCACACGGAACTCTATTTCCTGGTTAGCCCCATCGGCTGCGGTATAGCCGTCTTCCGCGAACAGGAAATAGCCCCCCTCTTCCGTGCGGCTCTGAATCTGCCAAGCATATCACTCCCGGAAAGCTTTTACCTTATATTGAAAGCATAGCATTCCTGATTCTCCGCCGGTTAACTCAGCGAACTATTGTTTACAACTCCAAGGTCTTCCCTCACCATGCAAGGAGGGAAGGCCTTTTTCACACGATAGAGCCAGACTAGGAGATAAAAGAGATACAAAAATAACAAAAAGCTTGCAAAGAAGGAGATAAAGGTGTATCTTTCGAGAAAAAGTTATGCTAGGCTCATTCATGCAGGCGCTCGAAGGAACAGGGGACATGATTGCTTCAAAGGTCCCATTTGATATGATGCTCTCTCTGGCAATAGGTACTCCCGTAGTAGCTGTGCAGAATATTCGTGACCTTCAGCAATTCGGCCTTTCCACAGAGATTCGCTTCGGCATTACAACGCACGATGCACGCATCATATGGCAAGAATGCCGATGCAATGATATGCATGACCCACGCTTTGAAATTACATCATCTCCCATAAAAATATTCTGCCCCTATGGATGGACCCTGTATACCATAGATTTTAAAGAGGAAAAATCATACAATGCGACCAAAACGCATAACCGTGCAGAACGCGCCATGGGCAATCTCTTCCTGCATCTGCGAAGTTATCCGGGCGATGATTTCGTGTACGAATGCCTGTTTTCGCAAACCGTTATAGAACGCTGTGAAGTAGATTCATCCATAGGTGAGCACTGGTGGACGCCCCTGTACTACACAGCTAGTGAATTGATGGAGCTCGCAGAGGAAGCCATGGATATCAAGTTGCCAAAATTGTTGCCCGATTCCATCGACCCGGAACTGCTGCACTTCATCCACCACGGCATTGCCATAGAAAGTAACTGGGTCATCCACTTCGCAACCTCCCGCGTGCCAGAAAAAAAGAACCGCGTGAAACTTGATACTATTGAGACATTTTGCGATATCACTCCGCAGGCCGAATCCGGTGGCCCTCTCCATTACAAGCGGGATACTCCCGCAACCCGTGCTCAGGCTCGCAACCGAGCCGTGTGGATATACAGCCATGAAAAGGAATGGGGCAGGTATAATCTCGTTTGGAATAACTGCGAACACATGAGCCGCATGTGCAAGGTTGGACGCAAAGAATCCAGGCAGGTCAAAAAAACAGTCGGCAAGATAGCCATAGCTGGCGGAGGTGCGCTGTTTCCTCAATCTAAAATTATCAAGGTGGCCGCACTTGGATTGCCCTTCCTGCTCAAAGGTATTCTGAATAGTCGTATCATGCAGAAAAACGCTCTCTTATCATTTGAATCCGAACAAAACTAATTATGTCAACACGAGAAAACATTATCCGAAACATTATCAGTTATCGGCAGCAGAACAAAGCCGGCATTGATAAAAAAATCAACTGCATCAACGAACTGGATGGCAGACTCCAGGAACTCAGCCGTACCCGGGAATACATCCTGAGCCAGGGAGACAGCAATGATGCAGCCGGACTGCAGGAAATTGAGGGCAGCATCTCCGGCATCCGTGAAAAAATAAACACGCTCCGCATCGAGCTCCAGCGCCTGCTCAACCGTTATTCCCGAGACACTGTCAACATCGGCATTGTCGGTGTGCCCAAGCAGGGCAAAAGTACATTCCTGCAGTCGCTGACAGGACTGGATGAAGCCATCATTCCGACCGGGTTCAAATGGGTGACAGGCGCATGCTCCTATCTGCGTCACGACCCGACCGTAGCCCCGGGGGACGCCTACGCCATCATCACCCCCTATACGCGCGATGAATTTCTCCAGGAAGTCATTACGCCGTTTACCAACAGCCTGAACATTCCCCGCCTGTTTGACCCGGAGGATTTGCGCACCCTGCGCCTGCCTGATATTTCAGAGCTTCCCAGAAAAGAACAGCACATGCAGCTGGAGCGTCTGAAGGAACTGCAGGAGAATTATGATAATTATGAACGGCTGCTCGGTTGCGCAGAACTGCGCATCGAGCGCAAGGATATCCGCAGCTATGTAGCCCAGTGCGATGAGGAATGCCGAGTCAAATACACAAACTGGTACGTCGTCAAGAAAGCGGAAATCCACTGCTGCTTCCCGCAGACGGATATCGGCAAAGTCATGATTTGCGATACCCCCGGCCTGGGCGACTTTACTCCCGGTGCCCAGAAGGCTCTGGTGGAAAGACTCGGCAACGGCATGGATTTCATCTTCCTGCTCCGTCGCTTCGATGAAAAGGAACAGGAGGTGAGAGAAACCGATGCAGATTTCTACAATGTCATCAGGGAGGCATATCCTATCTTCGATGTACCGGACTGGGCATATCTCATCCTGAACCGCAGCGCCCACGAAAACGTTCCCTCGCTCTATATCGAAGAACTGCAGAGAAAATTAGCAACCCGCAAGGGCGTATTTGCGCTGGATGCCAAGGACAAGGCGTCCGTAGGCACTGCCTTCCAGAATATCCTGGGAGATATCGTCAACCAGCTCCCCATACTGGATAAGAAGCTGAGCAGCCACTGCGACACCCTGCTGGCAGATCTGAGCCAGTCCATCACCGAACTGACAAAGAAGGCGCAGCGCTCCATGAACTGTGCCCTGCCCAGCCACCGCACCCGGACCAACGACGTCAAACAGATTCTGCGCAACATTACAGCCGGAATTCTGCAGCTCCAGGCAGACCTGGCCTCCGGTGTGGCACTTGCCGGCGTACCGTCATTTGCCCAGTTCCTCAAAGACACACTGACCACCATGTATTCAGAAGTACCGGTACTGGAGTCCGATATTGTGGATGAGCAGAATGCGCAGGAGTGGATGGGCGAAGGATGGGACAAGCTTCGCGCCGCATTCATTGCCCGATTTGCCTCTCTGGACACCACCCTGAATGCAGTAAACTCGGCCGTAAAGGCTCGCTTGCAGGAGATTCTTACCTCAGCAGATGGCGGGCGACTCGCCTTTGTCTCAGATACGCCGGATGGACCGGAATTCTGGCAGGATTTACGCGAGGTGCTGGATGAAACCCTGCAGGAACACGCCACGCATCTGATTGCAGCCATTGACAATCTGCTCAATACGCAGCTTTCCTTCCGCGCCCTGATTATGCCCCGTCTGCATGACCTGACGGATGCCCTTTCCACAAAATCCAACCACCCGGCTTTTGAATACTGCCGCTACACCCAGGGCTCCACGCTGGAGGAATGCAGAGTCCGCCTGCAATCAGCCTGGAAAATTGCGGTCAGCCGGGCAAGCAGCATGTTCAGCGACGATGATGACGGCGGAGAATTAAAGGACATCAACATTGCGCCGACGCAGGCTATGCTCGCGCTGATTGATGAATTCTACCTGCTCTGGCTGAGGCACAACGGCAAATCCGCGTCCGAAAACAACTGGTTCGAATTCTACCAGAAGCATGAAACCAATGTGTGGCCGGAAATATACCAGAACGAGCAGTCCCGCTTTGCCATGAACCGCAGGTGGAACAACGCTGTTGCCAAAGTTTCTGAAACTCTGAACAAATTATCCAAATAACTCAATACTATGCAAGCATACAATTACACTCATATACCGGAACGCTCCACAGACAAGGTTGATGTATACAGCTTCCCGCCGCTGAATATCTGCTTTGTCGGTCCCCGTGGCGTGGGCAAAACCTCCATGCTGGCCTCCATGAGCCAGGAGCTCAAGAAAGGACGCTGCTCCGATATCTTTATCGACCAGCAGACTACAGCCGGTCGTTTTACGTCCAAGATACTGGGTGGAGCATGGGAAGACATGCTCAGCATATTTGACGACACAGAAATGGGTCAAATGGTTAAAGCTCGGGGTCTTGGCGGCACTAGCAATGCCTACACTGGAGAGGATGCAGGTGGTCGAGAATTCATCTTCACCGGGAGATTCAGCAAGAAGGCAGCCTTCAAGACAAAAAGCTTCCTGTATCCCTTCCGATTCATTGATCTGCCCGGCAAATGGTATGACCATGATGCTGACGAAAAGGAAACCGATAAGGTCAATAAGATTCTCGGTAGTTCCATGGTAAGTTTCCTCACGGTTGACACCCCCGCCATGATGAAGGGCATGTCCATGCACGTGAGGAAAAACAGACCGGATAAGATTTATGACTTCTACAACACGGCCATGCCGTCATTCCAGCATAATTTCCATCTTGTCGTTATTGTTCTTGCCCGTTGTGAAGCCTATTGGGACAAAAAGGAGCTCCTGCTGGAAAAAGTGAAGGATCGATACGCAGATGTAATCTCTCTACTGCAGAAAAATGAGATTCCAATTGCGGTTGTCCCGGTGCAGACCCTCGGCGGCATCAAGTTCCAGGAGTATAACCCTGAAGGAGAGGCACAATTTATCCGAACCGGTATGTACAAACCGGATAATTGTGTAACACCGCTGCGGCTTGCTCTGACCGGTGGACTTATCAACTCCATAATCAAGATGAAGGAAGGACGCGATGGTCTGCTGGATGAGTTGTCTGACCTCTTTGGCTGCTCCCATTACGATATCGCCAGAGAGGGTGCCATCAAACTGGCAGAGGAATTACTTAACATTGATGATAAAGATGCCTGGTTCTTATGATTATATCTGTCGAAACAGCCACTAAGTCATTAGATTACGATTGGTACTCCGAATCCGGAGCATCGTGCTCTACTCGCCCACGCACCGTTATTACAGAAAACGCAGCAAGCTTCGCCTTCTATGCCGAAAGGAATGACGGCGGCTGGTCTGCCACCATGTTCAATCTGTGGATACCGGAGCAGAAGGATAAGGAAGGTCGCCGTATCAGACTGAGCGTCAAGTTCGACGGGCTTGAGTCCGAAGCTCAGGCCCGTGCACTGGCTCTCGCGTACCTGGCTCTGCCGCTGGAGAAAACACCGAGCTTCAAATATGCTCGTTACAGCGCCGAGCTGGCAGAATGCTACGGAGTAGCAGAGGCTGGCAGCCCCGTGCTTCAGTTTGATAAAATGAGGCAATGGGCCGAAGCCGCTATTGCCCGCGCCGACCTTACGAAACCCTGCACACCAGCCAGCAGCGCCTGCTTTGCAGAGATTGACAAATCCGCAATAACCGAAATTGGGGAGCTTCAAAGCCACCTGCGAACCTACGCACTGCGCGACAAAAACGGAATGCGCATTCTGTTTGACGATGGCTATGTGGAGGGACTTGAAACGGATGTGGATGTCATCATCACCTCTTGTAACACTGGTACGCGGATACAGTATACGGCTTTCATACAGGATGCCACAAAGGGATATGCACGGAACACAGAAACCCAAAAAGGCCGTGACGAAGCAAAAGAACTTGCAATTCGCAGGGTGCAAGAAATCGGGCGCGACATCACAAGGCAAATTGAGGAGCATGAGTTAACAAAAAAATGGTTAGCGGGATGCGTGGTATTCGGAATCGTGTTAGTGATTTCTGTTCTGATATGGTCGATGTATCCAAAAACTGGACAGAATACACTGATTGTAGAGACATCGATGAGACCTTTGGAATTGAAGTTCCTGATACAAAACGCATCCCGCGAGGCCCATTCATCCGACGTAGCCGAGAATCCCCCCGTGGAGATGAATCTCCAAGTGCCCGCCGCTACCAGTGAAAGTAGTTATGCCGCAACCCCGAAGGAATCTGTAAGAATGAAACTCCAGATACCGAATCCCCCCGCCAAGAACATTATGTTGGAGATTCAGAATGAGCCTTCCGGTTGCACATTGCTGCTGAACGGAACGCGAATTCTCAGGGGGACCGACGGCAAATACAGCATATCCGCACAAGGTGGCATATTGCAGATTCTGCCTCCGTCTAAATGAAGAAATTCTCCAGTAAATTATTTAAAGGCGGTCTGCTGGCCGACCCTGTTCTGGGGTCGGCCAGTGGGCACGCCTTGGCGCAGCGGTTGGCAGAGCTGATAAACACACCGAACACCACGGCGTATGATAAAGCGATTGACAGCGTTTACCTGAGCCTGCATACCGGGGGCTCAAAACTGCATCATCTGGTGGATGGGCAGCACGATATCTTCGGTGCCTTTGCAGCCGCAGCAAAGGCGCGACCGGATGATTCCCTGTGGCAGGAGTTAATGGGCACAGCCCAGCATCTGGGAAAGGATTTGTTCTCTGTTTCCGGTCTGCCGGTGGTTTCTCTGGAACCGGGACAGTTCCACTCGATGAGTACCTGGTTGAATGAGCATTTGCACATTCCCAAAGACTGGCTGGGGGATATGCTGCAGATTAATAGTCTCGAGTTGTTCGGCGGTGTGCTTTCAACAGCAGCTGTGGTGGTGGGCTGTAGGCAAAAAGATGTGAAGAAACTGGCCGAATTGGCAGCAGCCAGCGGGTTGGCGGGAGCATTGGCGGCCAACCCCATCAGCATGTGCGCTGCGGCCATCGCGCTCACAATGGCCTGGAAACAGCAGCAGGTGGGCAGAGCCGAGCTGAAGCGGGGCTTGCTGGTGGGCGCTGGAACCAGCGGTGCCGCCATGGCCACAGGCACAGCCGTGGCAGCGCTGGGTGGCGGTGCGTTATGCACCATGGGCGGCGTAGCGCTCAGCCTGGTGGTGGGAATTTACGCGCACCGCTTCCTGTCCCGGAAGATTTATTCCGGGTGGAAGTTACCATGGCGCAGGGCGTGTTCTCGCTGCCGCTTATGGTTTCATCGGCGGTTCTACTTAATCTAGCCGTCCGTGTGTGCCGGGCTTAGTGTCGAAATATGTGAAAATGAGGTCTTTTACTATCGAAGCCCAGCCGGGGAGGATAAGCCCCAGAATGGAGTTAATTGCATTGATGATCTTATCGGGCAACTGAGTGCAGGAGGGGACGCCATTCCGACAATCGCGGCAGAAATGTTCGCTGTTATTGAGGATAATGTTGAGCTCTCCCCATTCGCCAGCGTTGGTTGCTTCACGGCAGAGGCGCCGAACGGCGCGATTTCTGGTGTTCAATCGGTTTTCAACATCAGCTTTGCCTTGTGGCAAACCTTTTGCCGGGCCGCCAATGGGAGTGTCCGGAGTCATGTTGCAGAAGCTTGTCTTGGACATGAACCGAATGCTGCCTTCGGTAAAGAGTATGCTCTGGCTGCCTTCAATCAGGATAGCATGGTGTTCCAATTGGGGCAGTGTCGTCTCCTGTAATTTTTGTAGTGATACCTTTTTGATGGCTGCTGGCAATAGACTCAATGTTTTGTTTTTTAGTTCTCTTGCTTTTCTGTCAAGAAAGTTTTCATTGGTTGGAGCAGGTTTTGCGATTTCTTGTTCGATGAGTTCAATGAGATTATCCAGAACATATTGTGCGGTGACCTCGAGCGGGGTCCACCAGTGCTGACCTGCTTCTTCCTTTCTGTTGCCGAAGATGCCTTGGATATCGCGCCCGGTGAGACATTCGTCAACGAAATCATCTCCGGGGTAACTGCGGAGAATATGTTCGTATCGGTGCCCGATTTTCGCCTGGGCGCGCTTCAGAGCATCCGGCAGTTTCATATCCGGTATTTCATAGGTAAAATACGTGAGTTGGGCCGGGGCTTCAAACTCTTGAACTTCGAACTGCACGCCCTCTTCTGAATCCGATATAACATTTTGCCCAATGAGATGCCCGGGATTGTCTGAAAGAAGGGCAAAGAAAAACCGGGAGCTGAGCTGCCCCTCCTTCAGGTTTTCCGGGGTATCCATAGCAACGACAGGAGTTCCTGCCGGCAGATTGCTTAGATTGGATATTGGAGATCTGTGCCCGTGGGTGTATGCGTGAATGAAATCGCCCAGCATAATAGAAATGGAGTTAGTTAATGATTCTGCTTGTTTTCAATCAGTGCAATGCGGAATTCAAAGAGAGTATCCCGGCCGATGTCGATTTTGAAGGTGATGGACGGATGCTTGTTGTCTTTTGTGGAGTTCATGGTGGTAAGTTGGTTGAAGCGGGGTTGTTACTCTGCATATGCCGCGCCAGGAGGGGGAGGATGTCGCGGTGCAGGTGGAGTTTCCTGTTTTCGAGCCAGGCGTTGGCGCCGAATTCGATGAGCTCGGCGAGGGTTTCGGCGTGCACGCGGATGTTGACGTAGAGCGGGGCGGTGGGTTCACCGGCGCAGATGTGCCAGAAGTCGCGGTCAGTGGTATCCGGCTGCACTTCAAGCGGTATGCCCAGTTCCTGGCTGGCGAGGCTTACGCCTTTGCGGAGCATGGCGCGGCCCAGCAGGGTATCGCTGAACAGAATCATGGCCTTGCGTGCCGCGATGTCTTTGATGAAGTGTTTGAACATGAAGGGGCAGGCGGGTTATGGGGCTTCTTCTGCGTCTGCGGGCTGGAGGGCATTGTCTGATTTCTTACCTCCGGTGGCCATGCTGGCGAGGATGGCGGAGAAGACGAGGGAGAGCACGCCGATATCGTCCATCCAGCCGATGACGGGGATGATGTCGGCAATGGCATCGAGGGGGCAGACCACATAGAGGATGCTGAAGGTAAGAAGGGCCACGTTGCGCGGGGTGAGCACATTGCCGGCTTTGCTCTGGCGGTACATCTGCAGTGCGGTGTGCAGTTGCTTACCTACTTTGCTCTTCGTGCCATGTTTTCTGAGCCAGAATTCAGCGCCGGACTCAAGCCCTGCGATGAGTTCGGGTTTGTTGAGTTTTTTGAACCACTTGGAGTTTTCGATTTCTTCAACGGTCTGCGGAATGTTTTCGTCCATAGGGGTAGGGAGGGTGTTTTGTGTAGAAGTGTTCATTTTTTGCCGATACTCATTCGCCTGCTACCAGCAGCACAGAGCCGGCGGGGGCGTGGTGCGCGGCGAGTATGGCGGCGCGCTCCGGGATGGTGAGGCTGCCGGGGTGCGGCGGGGTGAGGGTGATGCTGCGCGTGGTGCCGTCCGGCTGGCAGATGGTGGCGTTGCGGGCGGGCAGGGGCTCATTCTCCGGGGTGCTGAGCACACCAGCGGCGGCTACGTGGTCGAGTGTCTGCCAGTGAAAGCCGCCCTGGGTGTCGTGGTTGGGGACATCCGGGTAGCGGCAGCGG
Organism: Akkermansia sp.; assembly: GCA_045657445.1. Classification (GTDB taxonomy): domain Bacteria; phylum Verrucomicrobiota; class Verrucomicrobiia; order Verrucomicrobiales; family Akkermansiaceae; genus Akkermansia. Next base: position 21,838 of record JAZOTC010000042.1, read on the forward strand.
GCGCAGCGGTAGCCCAGGGTGCTGCCGTGCAGTTCCTGAATGCTCCCGCTGGGGAGGCCGGACCACTCTCCGCTGGCCTCTCGCATGAGGGTAATCGGCGTGCGGTGTACCGCCTGCTGGATGCTCATGAGTTCATGGCTGCCGCAGGCTGGGCAGGTGAAAATGATATTAGTGGTCATATGGTTACTTCCTGTCAGATAATATGTAGCAAAAGCGCGAAGAAGTCAACTTTATTTGCTGGTTGCAGGGTGAATTTTGGGCAAATTGAACACTATCGGCTTGCAAAAGTATGGCGAAAATGCTATTTTTGCACCGTGGAGACGCAAGACCAGTCGGAGCTGAAAAAGAGTATCAAGATATGGCTGAAGGCGAATAATTACAGTTACGCCTGGCTGGCGGAGCGTTGCTATGTATCGGAGGCGACGGTCCGCAACTGGATGGCCAAGAAGTTGATACCGGCCGCGAAGGTGCATATCATCCGCGAGATGGTGAAGGAGCTGCCGCTGGTGATGCCTGGGCGTGTGCAGGTGGAGGAAGAGACGAAGATTACTCTGAGTCTGGATGCCGCCACTCGCGCAGCACTGGAAAAGCGGGCCTTTGCGCAGGGAAAGACGCTTTCGGAGTTCCTGGCTGATGAGGTGCCGCGCCTGGGGAATTGATTTTTGATACTGACGAGCTACCCGTATGAATGGTTCAGTGGATGCTTTGCCACCCGGCGCCCGGCTGGGGCAGTACCGCTTGATTGAAGCCGCCTCGCAGGGCGGTTTCGGTATATTGTACCGCGCGTGGGATGAGAAGCTGAATCGCCCGGTGGCGGTGAAGGAGTGTTTCCCTGCTTCTATCTGCCGCCGCGATCCGCAGACCGGGGTGGTGCAGCCGCACACTGAAGCGCTTCGTGCGAATTATGAGGCCGCCATTGATGATGTATTTGAGGAGGCGCGTACTCTGGCGGGGCTGCACCATGCGCGGGTCGTGCCGGTGTATGATGTTTTTCGCTCGGCCGGGAGTTTGTTTTATGTGATGCCCTGGCTGGAGGGGGGCTCGCTGCGCGATAAGATAGCGGCGGGGCAGGCCATTTCCCCGGCTGAGGCACAGCGCTGGCTGCTGGAGCTGCTTTCGGCGCTGGAGTATCTGCACGGTGTGCAGGTGATTCACCGCGATATCAAGCCGGGCAATATTATGTTTGATGTGGGGGGAAACCCGGTGCTGGTGGATTTCGGCTCGGCGCTCAACCGCGCTACAAAGGTGGACACGACCACCCAGGGCGAGTTCTCGCCGGTTTATGCCTCGCCCGAACAGGTAAGCGGTAAGGGAAAAATAGGCCCGTGGACGGATTTGTATTCGCTGGCTGCTACCTGGTATGAGCTGCTGAGTGGTGCCCCTCCGGAGCCGACGCAGCAGCGGCTGGTGCAGGATGATTTGCGGCCTCTCCCGCTTGGAAAAACGGTGCTGGAGCAAAGTATCATGCAAAATCTGGCACTGTCTGTGGCAGACCGCTGCCAATCCGCCCGCGAGTGGCAGGAGTGGCTGCTGCGTGGTACAGCACCGGTGGCGGTGGCGCATCGCCGCCGTTTATACTGGTTGTGGGGGCTTTTTGCCATGTTGCTGGTGGCAGGTGGTGCTTTCCTGGTGAAGCCGGAGCCGGCTGCACCGGCACCGGTAGAGGAGCAGGCCGATTTTTACCGCCATGTTTGTGAGCAGATGCAGCTTGATTCGATGGTGCAGGAACTGCGCAATGCGTTGCAGCGCCGCACCCAGGTGATTGCTGACTGCAAAAAACAGGTGGATGCTGTTTTGCAGAAGATGATTGCCTTGCGCGATAGCGATATGGAAGCGTGGGAGCGGCGCAAGGCTGTTGCTGCGTTGGAGCGGGAGGTGCAATCGCTCGTCAAGGCTGCGGCTGAACGCCTGGATCAGATAGATAAGATAGGGTGTGATTACTGTGCAAAGGTGCAGAACCGTGCTTACAGCCCGGAGGATGTATACCAATGGTCTACCCAGGACGAGTATGTTCGTCTTCTTAAATTGAAGCCGATGCTGGAGAAGGATTATATGCCTGCCGTGCATGATTACCAGACCTCCCAGTCTGACCATATTGAGGTATACAGGGAGGGGGAAATCATGCGCTGCCGGTTGCAGTGCGACGCGAATTGATTGCGCGTGGCGGCGCTGGTTGCAGGTGGGCTTGTACGGTTCGTAAGGCAGGACAAAATCTTTTTTTTTGTTATTACGGGGGGTTGTGTTACTCTGCTCTGCAGTGCGATTTTTTTTGATATGAAACCTGCATTGTTTTCTTTGGTGTGTGCTGTTCTGCTGGCAGGCGCGGTGCTCTGGGTTGAGCCGGTGCAGACCTATACCTTGAATGTGAAAAAGCCCGTGAAGAAGGCCGAGCTGGAGATTATCTATGGTAATACGCCCGATAAGCGCAGTACATGGGGCGAAATCACCATCAGCCAGTAAAGCGCTCGCAGGCTTGAAACTTTGGGCTGCTGCCGGAAAATCTCCGGCAGATGCTTTTGGTGTGGTTATGTACATATCTAACAGGACTGAAGTACAGGGCTCCGATAAATAACGCATTATTGCGTTATGTTGCAAATTCCGTACTTCCCCATGCAGTGCTTTGTGCTTGCGTGGGGGCGCGGTGGGGTGTAGAATGCAGGCATGTCCCGGATTGATGACCTTTTTGCCTTTTTGAGCATTCCGAGTGTTTCTGCCCAGGCCGAGCATGCGGGTGATGTAGAGCGCTGCGCGGATTATCTGGTGGAGAAGCTGACCAGCATTGGTTTTTCTGCAACGAAGTACCTGACGGAGATTCACCCGATTGTGGTGGCGCACAGCCCGAAGGTGGAGGGCGCGCCCACGGTGTTGATTTACGGCCACTATGATGTGATGCCGGTGGACCCCATCAGCGAGTGGAAGAGTGACCCCTTCAAGCCGGAGATTCGCGATGGCCGCATTTATGCCCGCGGTGCTTCCGATGATAAGGGCGAGATTATGGCTATGATTCTGGCGGCGCAGGAGGTGATTGCCGAGGATGGTGCGCTGCCGTTGAATGTGATTTACCTGCTGGAGGGTGAGGAGGAACGCGGCTCGGAGAGCCTGTATGCGTTCATGAAGCGCCCGGATGCGAAGGAACTGCTGGCCTGCGATGTCATCATCGTGAGCGACACGGGCATGGCGGCGGTGGATATCCCCTCGTTCTCCTATGGCCTGAAGGGGCTGTGCTGCTTTGAACTGGAGGTTTCCGCCCCGGCTATGGACTTGCACTCCGGTATTTTCGGCGGCGCGGTGGCCAACCCCATTACCACGCTTTGCGAGATGATTGCCACCACGCACGATGCGGATAACCATGTGAGCATCGATGGCTTCTACGAGGGCGTGATGGAGATTCAGGACTGGGAAAAGGAGAGCTGGAAGCGCGTGCCCGGTATGAGCAATGCCGAGCTGGCCGAGCTTACCGGCGTGCCGGAGCTGCGCACGGAAAAAGGCTATACCGGTGCTGAGTGTGTGTATGCCCGTCCCACGTTTGAGCTGAACGGCATTTCCGGCGGCTACGAGGGCGAGGGCTCCAAGACGGTGATTCCCACCCATGCCATTGCCAAGATGAGCTGCCGCCTGGTGCCTGGCCAGGTGCCGGAGAAGGTGATGGCCAAAGTGGAGGCTCACTTCAGGAAGGTGTGCCCGCCGAGCGTGCGCATGAAGTTCACCGCCCAGCATACGGGTGAGGCCTACCTGAGCGACCCGAACTCCGCTTATGGTCTGGCGGCTCAGCGCGCGCAGGAGATGACTTTCGGCAACAAGCCGGTGCTGGTGCGCGAGGGTGGCTCTATCCCGATTATTGCCGAGGTGTCCAAGGTGCTGGGCAAGGATGCGCTCTTCCTGGGGCTTGACATGCCGGATGCCCGCATCCACTCGCCCAATGAGAATATGCGCGTGGAAATCTTTGAAAAGGGTATTGAGATGGGCAAGAATATGCTGCGTCTCATGGCCCAGGCTAAGTAATAATGGACGCCGTTTCCATAACCGATGTACACAAGAGCTTCTCCGGCCACTGGGGCAGGGGAGGCGTGTACGCGGTGAAAGGGGTGAGCCTGCGCATCCCCGAGGGCGGGGTGTATGGCCTGATCGGCCCCAATGGCAGCGGCAAAAGTACGGTGATGAAGCTGCTCGTCGGCCTGCTGGCGCCGGATGCCGGCTCGTGCAGCGTGTTCGGCCAGCCCGCCACGGCTTCGGCCAATCGGCGCGAGATTGGCTTCCTGCCGGAAAATCCGTATTTCTACAAGTTTCTGACCGGCGAGGAAACGGTGCGTTTCTACGGCCGCTTGTGTGGTTTGCGCGGTGCCGAGCTGAAGGAACGCACCCGCGAGCTGCTGGAGCTGGTGGGGCTCACCGAGGCGAAGGACCGCCGCTTGCGCGGGTACTCCAAGGGCATGCTGCAGCGCATTGGCCTGGCGCAGGCGCTGGTGCAGAAACCGCGCCTGCTGGTGCTGGATGAACCCACTGCCGGTGTGGACCCTATCGGCTCGCGCACCATCCGGGATATTATTCTGAGTATTAAGGAGCAGGGCGTGACGGTGTTCCTCTGCTCGCATCTGCTGGAGCAGGTGCAGGAAATCTGTGACCGCGTGGGCGTGCTTTACCAGGGCTGTCTTATTGCCGAGGGGACCATGGATGAGCTCACGCGCGATGACCGCCACTCCGAAATTACCCTGACGAATCCCACGCCGGAGCTGCTGGAGCAGATTCGCCTGCTGGCTGGCGATGCCTGGCAGGGCTGCCGCCCGGCGCGCAATTCGTTGGAGACTGTGTTCCTGCGCGGTATTCAGGCGAAACTGCGTGAGCAGAATCGCCAGTAATCGCCCAGGTTTACTCGCTCCGCCCGGGCAGGGCATTCAGTGCCGGGGAAAGCGCATCCATGAAAGCCTGCGAACCGTAGGCGTTGTTCATGCCGATGCGGATGAGCGAATTGACGAATGCGGTGACAAGCTGCTGCACCTCGCGCGTATCAATGCTTGCGCATATCTGCTGTTCTATTTCGGCCGTCGGGCGCCCCAGCTTTTCGCTGCGCTTCTGCAGCTCTACCATGCGCATGGTCATGTTCTGCATCTGCGGTGCTGCTGCATCGGCACTGGCCAGGTCGGTTACACCGCTCAATACCTGGTTCAGCTCCTTGACGATACTCAGAATATCCTGCGCTACGGTGATGTATTCCTGCGCTTCGGCGCTCGAGGCTTCCTGGGCTGCGGGGGCAACCGGGGCTCCGTTCCCCATGGATATATCGGCCAGTGCAAGTGAACCGGCGCTTAACAAGGCGAGGCTGATGATGCGTTTCATGCGTATTTATAAGGGGTTTTTGCCATGTTACTCTTTACTCCGCGCCTTGTCAATGCCCAAAATCCACCTCAGAAAATAAAAATCCTACAAAAAATATAGAGAAAAAGCTTGCATTCGGATTGGAACGGGTGTATACTGCGGCCAGACGAAGTTAGAAAGGACTAACAAAGATGAATACAAGCATAACCAAGATACATGCACGCGAAGTGCTGGACTCGCGAGGGAATCCGACAGTAGAAGCAGAAGTAACGTTGGCCGGCGGGGCATTTGGCCATGCCTCGGTGCCGAGCGGGGCTTCGACAGGTGAACATGAAGCCTGCGAGCTGCGAGATGGCGATGCAAAGCGCTACCGCGGCAAGGGTGTGCTGAAAGCGGTGGAATATGCCAATACCGAGCTGGCAGTCGCTCTGGCAGGAATGGATGCCACGGACCAGATCGGGATAGATGCCCGCATGCGCGAGGTGGACGGCACGCCGAACAAGAGCCGGGTGGGCGCCAACGCGGTGCTGGCCATTTCCCTGGCCACGGCACGAGCAGCAGCCTGGGCCACCGGGCAACCGCTCTACCGCTATCTGGGCGGGCCGAATGCCCACATCCTGCCGGTGCCGATGATGAATGTACTCAATGCCGGAGCTCACTCCGACGCCCCGATTGATTTCCAGGAATTCATGATTATTCCGCGCGGGCTGCCCAGCTTCCGCGAAGCATTGCGCTGCGGTGCCGAGGTGTTCCACGCGCTGGCCTCAGTGCTGCGCAAGAAGGGGCTGAGCACCGCCGTGGGCGATGAAGGCGGCTATGCGCCCAATCTGCACAGCGCCGATGAAGCGCTGGATACCATTGTGGAGGCTATTCAGGCTGCTGGCTACGAACCGGGCAGGGAAGTGGCCCTGGCGCTGGATGTGGCCAGCTCCGAGTTCTACGATGCAGAAAGCGGCCTTTATGTGTTCAAGAAGAGCACAGGCGACCGCCTGACCGCTGCAGAACTCACCGCGTACTACGAGGAGCTCATCCGCCGCTACCCCATTATTTCCATCGAGGACGGCTGCGCCGAAAATGACTGGGAGGGCTGGAAACACCTCACCAACACCATCGGCAACCGCTGCCAGCTGGTGGGAGATGACCTCTTTGTGACCAATGTGGATTTCCTGCGCAAGGGAATCGAACGCGGGGTGGCCAACTCCATCCTCGTGAAACTGAACCAGATTGGCTCGCTGAGCGAAACCTTCGAGGCGGTGCGGCTTGCCACCACGCATGGTTACAGCGCGGTCATCTCGCATCGCAGCGGCGAAACGGAGGACAGCTTCATCGCAGACCTGGCGGTGGCAACCAATGCCGGGCAAATCAAGACGGGCTCGCTCTCCCGCGCAGACCGCCTGGCGAAGTACAACCGCCTGCTGCGCATCGAAGAACAGCTGGGTTCTGCGGCCCGCTACGGCTGCTGAACCTGCCAGCCCGGAACCCCGATTCCGCACTCTTACCACCCCGGCAGTATCATCCGGGGCTGGTAAGAGCTTTTTTTTGTGTAACTCAAACATATTTTATGCTCGCATTTTCTGGAAAACACGATATAATGGCGGCAGCAAGGTATCACCAGCGCGTGGCACTGGTGCCGAGCATTTTCCAACATAACATAATCCAATATTATGCAGTACACACACGAAGTCGAACAGATGTGTTGCGTCAAGAAGGGCTGCAATCACGGCCCCGCCCCCATCCCCCAGGAGGGTGCCTGGACGCAATCCACCAAGATTGAGGACATCTCCGGCCTTACCCACGGTGTGGGTTGGTGCGCTCCTCAGCAGGGTGCTTGCAAGCTGACCCTCAATGTGAAGCAGGGCATCATTCAGGAAGCCCTTGTTGAAACCATCGGCTGCTCCGGCATGACCCACTCCGCCGCCATGGCTTCTGAAATCCTTCCCGGCAAGACCGTGCTCGAGGCTCTGAACACCGACCTCGTGTGCGACGCCATCAACACCGCCATGCGCGAACTCTTCCTCCAGATCGTGTACGGCCGCACCCAGAGCGCCTACTCCGAAGGTGGTCTGCCCATTGGTGCTGGTCTTGAAGACCTGGGCAAGGGCCTGCGCTCCCAGACCGGCACGCTGTACGGCACGCTGGCCAAGGGTGCCCGCTACCTGGAGCTCGCCGAAGGCTACATCACCAAGCTTGCTCTGGATGCCGAGGGTGAAATCACCGGTTACCAGTACGTGAAGATGGGCCCGATGATGGAAGACATCAAGAAGGGCATGGA
>JAZOTC010000043.1:0-26881 GCA_045657445.1 Akkermansia sp.
CCAGGGTGAACGCCGGTGATGTTATCGGTACGCTGACCCCCGCTGCCTGCGAACTGCTGGGGCTGCCGAATGCCGTGCCGGTTATTTCCACCGGTCACGACACGCAGTTTGCCCTTTTCGGCAGCGGTGTGCAGGAGAACCAACCCTTCCTTTCCAGCGGTACCTGGGAAATCCTGATGCTGCGCACGGCCAAGGCCAGCTTGGAATCCGAGGACTACGCCGCCGGTGCTACAGTGGAATACGACAGCAAGACCGGACTGCTCAACCCCGGCCTGCAGTGGATTGCCAGCGGCATCATCGAGTGGGTGAAGGCTACCTGCTACAACGGCGAGAGCTTCGATACTATGGATGCTGAGGCTGAGAAGATTGCCCCCGGCAGCGATGGCGTGAAACTCATCCCCGATTTCCTGCCCAGCGATGCCGTGCCGGGCAGCATTCAGGGGCTGGTGCTGGGCCGCACCCGTGCCCACATCTACCGCGCCGCCATGGAAGCCCTCACGCTGCGCCTCAAGCAGCGCCTCCAGAAGCTGGAGAAGGTGGGTGGCTTCAAGTCCACCGACCTGCTGCTGGTGGGCGGTGGCGCCCGCAACAAGGTGTGGACCCAGATGCGCGCCGATATCCTCGGTCTGCCCATCCGCATCTCCAATGTCTCCGAAAGCACGGTGCTGGGTGCCGCCATGTACGCCTTTGCCGGTGCCGGTGTCTTCGAAACCGCCGAGGCCTGCCGAGATTCCTTCGGCATCACCTACACCACCATCAACCCCGGCGAGCAGCAAGCTGCTTACGCTGAACTTTACAACTAATATACACAACTATGGCAAATCCCGAACTCTACATCAAACCCGAACTGCCCAATCGTATTTTCCCCTGGGAAAACTACGACCCGCAGACCCGCGAAGAAATCGACGCTTTCTTCAACAGCCCCGAAATCCGCGTGATTAAGGAACGCATGGTCGATATGGGCCGCCGCCTCTGGCAGCGTGAATACGTGGACGGCAACGGTGGCAACCTCTCCGTGCGCGTGGCCAAGGACCTCGTGCTCTGCTCCCCCACCCTCTGCTCCAAGGGCTTCATGACCGTGGACGATATCTGCATGGTCGACATGAACGCCGGCCAGCTCTGCGGCTACCGCCCCGCCACCAGCGAGGTGAAGACCCACATCGCCATGATGAAGGAAGTGGGCGTGAATGCCTGCATTCACGCGCATCCTCCGTGCTGCAATGCCTTCCTCTTTGCCGGCATGGTGCCGCCGAACGGCATCAACCCCGAGGCCGATATCTTCCTGGGCCAGATTCCGCTGGCACCCTACGGCACCCCCGGCTCCCCCGAGACCGCTGAGGCCGTGGCCAAGGCCTGCCACCAGAGCACTGTGGTATTTATGGAGAACCACGGTGTTATCACCGGCGCCCGCCACATCGAGGAAGCCGAGTGGTTCATGGAAAATGCCGATGCCTACTGCAAGATGGTGCTCTTTGCCGACATGCACGGCGGCAAGCTCAACCAGGTGGACGAAGCCGGCATTGCTGACTTCCTGACCATCCGCAAGAACATCGGCTACGCCGTACCCGAAGGCCAGCCCCTGTACAACTTCCGCGAGTACAACGGCTACACCATGGGCATCGCCGGCAAGAAGGACTGATTCTCCTCTCCCGAATCCATATTTCAGCCGCTCTGTGATGTGCTTCATCGCAGAGCGGCTTTTTAGTTTTTTAAGAGGAGCAAACGTTCCGCTTGCTGGAAACGAATAGGTAAACGCAGATCAGGCCATTCCGTGAGGAATGGCCTGAGTCATGAAAACGATGTTGTGAATCGGGAAGATTAGCGGATGGTCTTCACGGTCACAGCTTCCTTACCCACGCGCTCGCGGAGGTAGTGGAGCTTGGCGCGGCGAACCTTACCGCGGGTCACCACCTCAATCTTGGCAATCTTGGGGGTGTGGATGGGGAAGGAGCGTTCCACGCCTTCGCCGTAGGCAATCTTACGAACGGTGAAAGCCTCGTTGATGCCGGCACCCGGCAACTGGCAAAGTGAACACCCAGCCGTCTTCAATCGTTATCCCATGATGAATAAAATGCAGCATCTCGGGATTAATTTCACCAGGAACTATCCTCGGGAGCTTCGCATTAAGGGCATCCTCCACCAGTAAAACGGTTTGTATATTTTGCCTTGTTTGTATCAAAAACAGACTAGCAGGTTTTACTTATGGTGTAAAGTATTTTGCAAACTCAGCTCATCAACATGAGCAGGCCGTAGAGGACTCCGGCGAAGAGGAGGAGGAAGGCAAGGAGGTAGCCGAGGAATTGGAGGTAGCGGTAAAGCATTTTGAAGTGCGAAGTACGAGGTGGGAGGTACGAAGTGGGAATTTTTGTCTCTCTGAGCAGCGTAAGCTGCGAAGTTTCGCCGCAGCCCCCGAAAGGGGGCAAGATTTCGATGAGCCTCCGCGAAGTTTCACCGGTAGTCGTCAGACTACCGATTTCACTGACAAGCCCTCGGGCGAGGATTTTATGCATTGCTGTGAAACTTTGCCCCGAAATGGGACGGGCGCAGAGATTACACCTACCCGACAAACTGTCATTTGTGGTTTTTTAGAGATTCCCGAGTTACGAATCAGCCGGTGCCGGGAGAAGGAGCCGGATGAGGGCAGGGGGCTGAGGCCTTTCAGTGGTGCTGGTGGTGGCAGGCGGGGTCGGTGCAGTGGTGATGCTGTTCGTGCGAGGCATGCCGGAACAGAAGGCCTGCGGCTATTCCTCCTATGAGGAGGAGGATAAGCAGAATGGGGAACCAGAATTTGATGATGATGGAGCGTATATTCATGGTCGGGGGTGTTTGTTGAGGTGTTTGTTCAGGAAAGGTATGATGTGCCGGGCGTAGAGTTGCGGTTCGTGGGCAGGGTCGGCAAAGCCGTGGGCTTCATCGGGGTAGGTGACCAGGGTGACATCCTTGCCCGCAGCGCGGAGAGCCTTGTAGAGCCTTTGGGAATGCTCCGGCGGGATAAGAGTGTCCTTGCCACCGTAGTACAGCAGGAGCGGTTCTCGAACGTTTTCCGCGTGGTATACGGGAGAAATGCTGCGCAGATGAGCTCTGCCTTCCGCTGTGCTGATATCTCCGATGGTGAGGGAATCTTCTCCAGCAAAGGGGGCATCCATGCCATTCATTTTCTGCAGGTGGAGTATGAGGTCTTGGGGACCGAATAAGGAGATTCCGCAGGTGTACAGACCGGGGGTGAATGCCAGCGCTGCGGTGACGGCATAGCCTCCATAGGAGCCACCGAAGATGGCGATTTTATTCGGCTGTGCGATTCCTTGCCGGATGAGCCATGGAATGGCATCATTCACGTCTGTCTGAATGCAGCCTTTGCCCCATTGGCGGTTTCCGGCATGCATGAAGCTGCTGCCCCAGCCGCGTGAGCCGCGGAACTGGGGTTGCACCACGGCAAATCCCTGGCTTACGAGGTACTGCACGCGCCAGTCGTATGAAGCATCTGTCCGCATGCGCGGACCACCATGCACGAAAATGACTGTGGGGAAGGGGCCTTTGCCATCCGGCAGGGTGTAGTATACGGGAATGAGTGTCCCATCTGCGGCAGGGTATTCGGCAATTTGTGTGGGCCGGGTTGGCGGCACCGGTGCGGCAGATTTTTCTAACGGAACACAGCCTTTGCCGGCGGAATACATCATCAGTCTGAAGGGACTTGAGTTTTCGCTTACCCAGGCCAGAAGTTTTGATTCGTCATCGGATACGCTGACAATGCGGGCTGATGATTCCTGGGGGAGCCCGCGGAGAAAGTCTGATACCAGGCCGCATGGCCGCAGTGGGTGGTATTGCAATTTTTCACGCATGGTACAGTAGCCTAATACTGTGCCGTCGGTCCGGGGGAGAATGCCGGATATTTCTGCGTTTTTGCCATTGCTGATATTGTTCAGCTGGCCGGTGGCCGGGTCGTACTCCGCCAGAACGGCGTGCTCGGTCTGGTGGTCATGAATCAAGAGTATGACGCCTTTGTTATCGAGCCCAATCAGCTGCAGACGGTTTGCTGCTGGTAACTGCAATATGGGGGTGAATGTGTGGTTGTCTGCTTTATATTCGAGCGTTTTAGAACCATCCTTATTCCAGCGCAAGGCTGCTCTCAATATGCCGTCCCCATCCATAGCCCAGGCGATGATACCCGGTGCAGTATCATGAAACGGCTGGAAAGAGAGAGATGATGCGTGAGGATTGATTTTATAGAGTGGGGCATCTGCAGTAGGTGCCACGGCTCCTTGAATGGTGAATTCGGCTGTGCCTGCATGTTCTCTCATATGCATTAGCCTGAACCATTCCGGTGCATCAGGTGGGGTGATGATTTGCAGACTGCCAGTTGCAGAAGGTACACCGAGATGGCTTTTTCCCTCTTTATCGGTGCCGAAGAAAAACATAGCGCCGTTCTCAAGGAATATAGCTTGACGGACTGATATATCGCAGCGTAAATCATGTGTGGAATCGGCTGTGTGAATGCGTATGCAGTTTTGCTCAGGCGTGGTGGTGACGATGGTATTCAGTGTCTTTGAATATCCCAGCAGCGTGTAGCCGCTTTCTGCGTTCTGGTACGCAAGCGCGACTGCTTCCGTTGCTCCCAGCTGGGTGCAACTCAGCCATATACAGAAAATCAGCCATCGTTTCATATCCAGGAATAACAGAGGCAGGCAACGGAGTTTCCGCTACCTGCCCCGGAAAAGGTTGAAACCTTTGTATTAATACTTGCTGTTGCGACCAGTGCCTTTGCAGGCAACGCAATTAAAATTGCCATCGAAGCCGCTGCCGCCGCAGAAGACGCAGCGCGCGCCAACGTTGCAGTCAAAGGGGCGTTCGTCTGTGGAAGCGCCGATTGCAAAGCCGCTGATGGTTACGCATGCGGCCACGAGAGTCATCATGATTTTCTTCATTTTTTGTTATCCTTTCTGTTTTGAGCTAGGTATAATTCAGGTAATTGGTTTTCCTGATTGTGTCTCATTCGCGAGATGAATGTAGAATCAGGCTGCTCTTAATATAGCAAAAAGAGTGCAGAAGTCAATATGAATGCGATAAAAATAAATAAAAAGATAGTAATAACGCTACAATTCTGCATTTTTGCGGGGTGGAGCAGGGTGGCATGCATCCACAGTCATGCCGGAGATGGCAAAAAGAAACCAGGCCATTCCTTGCGGAATGGCCTGAGTCATGAAAACGATGTTGTGAATCGGGAAGATTAGCGGATGGTCTTCACGGTCACAGCTTCCTTACCCACGCGGCTGCGGAGGTAGTGGAGCTTGGCGCGGCGAACCTTACCGCGGGTCACCACCTCAATCTTGGCAATCTTGGGGGTGTGGATGGGGAAGGAGCGTTCCACGCCTTCGCCGTAGGCAATCTTACGAACGGTGAAGGCCTCGTTGATGCCGGCGCCACGCTTGGCAATAACGATGCCCTGGAAGATCTGCACGCGTTCCTTGCCACCTTCAATCACGCGGCAGTGCACCTTCACGGTGTCGCCAACGTTGAAGGGCGTCACGTCGTCCTTCATCTGCTCTTTTCCGATAGTGTCGAGAATGTTCATCTTGTCTCCTTCTTGTGTTGTGTAAATGTTCAGTGAGCCTCCCGGCTCGGGTGGGTGCGACAGTCTACACGATTTTTGGCTTCTTGGCAATGCAAATTTCACAAATTTGCGCATTTTTTTGAAATTTGCTGTCAAAAGTGATGAAAATCAGGCAGTAATGCGGGTGGTGGTGAAGTTCCGGATTGACAAGTGGTGCCGTGTGGTATATAACGCGCGCACACATTTAACCAACATCGACGACCATGCCCGCCCGCAAGAAATCCATCAAACGCAAGGTCCGCAACTGGACAGCCGCCGATTCTTCCGAACTTTACGGGGTAGAGAACTGGAGTAATGACTACTTCAGCGTGTCCAAGACGGGCGAGGTGAACGTGCATCTGGTAGATACGGATGGCAGCATGAAAGAAGTGAGCCTGCCGGATATCATGAAAGGGCTGGAGGAGCGCGGCACGAATGTGCCGGTGCTGCTGCGTTTCCGCGATTTGCTGCATGCGCGTATCGATGAGCTGAACAAGAGCTTTTCCAAGGCAATCAAGGCCGCCGGCTACACTGGTAAATACCGCGGGGTGTACCCCATCAAGGTGAACCAGCAGCGCATGGTGGTGGAAGAGGTGGTGGCCCATGGGCAGCGCTATCACTACGGGCTGGAGGCCGGCTCCAAGCCGGAGCTGATTGCCGCCATGGCCTATATGCGCGATGCCGAATCCTTCCTCATGTGCAATGGCTACAAGGATGATGAGTTCATCGACCTCGCGCTCATGGGCATGCGTATGGGCATGAAAATCTGCCTCATTCTGGAGATGCCCAACGAACTGCCGGCCATTCTGCGCCGTGCCGAGGTGCTGGGCGTGGAGCCGAATCTGGGTGTGCGCGTGCGCCTGGCTTCCAAGGGCTCCGGGCATTGGAGCGAATCGGCAGGCGATAAGTCCGTGTTCGGTCTGAATGCCGCCCAGGTCATCGATGTGGTGGATGCGCTCAAGGCCGCTGGCAAGCTGCATTGCCTCAAGGCGCTGCATTACCACCAGGGTAGCCAGATTTCCAACGTGTCCGTGATTCGTGGCGGGCTCACCGAGGCTTGCCGCATCTACATTGACCTGGTGAAGGAGGGCGCCCCCATGGGCACACTCGATATGGGTGGTGGTCTGGCGGTGGACTACGATGGCTCCAAGACCAATTTCCATTCCTCCTGTAACTATTCTATAGAAGAATACGCGCGCGACATTGTGGAGGTTGTGGGCGAGCTCTGCACCAAGCACGGGGTGGAGCATCCCACGCTGGTGACGGAATCCGGCCGTGCGGTATCGGCCTATCATGCGGTGCTGGTGTTCAATGTGCTGGATGTGACCAGCGCGCCCGGCAGCGAGGCCCAGCTGCCCTCACTGCCCGAGAATGCGAATGATATTCTGCTGGCGCTGGATGAGACGCACCGCATGCTTACGCGCAAGAATATCCAGGAGTGCTACAACGATGCCATCTACTACCGCGACCAGCTGCGCGCCATGTTCTACCACGGCAACGCCACCCTGCGCGAGCGTGGCGTAGGCGAGGCTATCTACTGGCATATCATGGGCCTTATCTCCCGCCGCATTGCGGAGATGAGCGAGATTCCCGAGGATTTGAAGGAAGTGTCCGACAACATGGTGGACTACTACTACTCCAACTTCTCCGTGTTCCAGAGCTTGCCGGATTCCTGGGCCATTGACCAGCTCTTCCCGGTGATGCCCATTCAGCGCCTGGATGAGCGCCCCACTCAGAAAACCGTGCTGGTGGATATCACCTGCGACTGCGATGGCAAGGTGGATCACTTCATCGACCGCGAGGACGTGGCCAAGTCCCTCCCGCTGCATGAGGTTGACCCCAAGGAAAACTACTACGTGGCCATCTTCATGGTGGGTGCTTACCAGGAAACCCTGGGCGATTTGCACAACCTGCTGGGCGATACCAACGTGGTGAGCGTGCACCTGGAAAACGGGCGCCCGGTCTTCACCCAGGAAGAAGAAGGCGACAGCGTGGCCGATGTGCTTTCCTACGTGAAGTATGATGCCAAGGACCTGGTGGCCAAGTTCCGAGCCCTGGCAGAGCGCGGCGTGGAAAACGGGCTCATCACCCCCCGCCAGCGTCGCGATGCCCTGGAGGCTTACCGCAACGGCTTGAGCGGGTACACGTATTACGAGCTGTAAGTGTTGAAAATGCAGATTTCAGAATGCTGAATGCAGAATTACCAGTGAGCGCGCAGCCTTCCGGCTTCGCGTGGTAATGACAATCACCTGAGGAACCTCAGGTGATTGTGTTTACGGGTGCGGCAGATGCCGCACACAGACTTACCATTCCGCATTTTGGATTCTGCATTCCGCACTGGTAATGCTGAATGCAGAATTACCAGTGAGCGCGCAGCCTTCCGGCTTCGCGTGGTAATGACAATCACCTGAGGAACCTCAGGTGATTGTGTTTACGGGTGCGGCAGACGCCGCACACAGACTTACCATTCCGCATTCTGGATTCTGCATTGCTTATTGGATATACTGCGCGTGCATGCGCTCGAGGGACATGTTCATCCACAGTATGCGATCCTGGTATTAACAATCAGATATCAAAAAAGCCTGAGAGCATCTCAGGCTTTTTTCTTACTCTATGCTGCCGGGAGGCAGCATACGAAACAGCTATTCTGCATTCCGCATTCTGAAATCTGCATTCCTGTAAGTCACTCATTTTTTATATTGCGCTTGCACAGAACTGTTAGTTATGATATAAGCCCCGGCGCAAAAACCGGGGCTTTATCATTGATATGAAAGACATTCTTCGCAAAATTAACAATTTTATACCCAAGGGCGTCATCTGCCTGGCAGTGGTATTCGGGCTTTTCTCCTATATTGCCTCCCAGATGGGCACGCCGGAGATGCTCAACACCATCATGAAGACCGCGCATGACCTGCTGCTCAACACGGTATTCTACCTCATGGCCATCTGCGTGATTACCGGTGCCATCGGTCGGCTGTTTGTGGAGTTTGGTGTGGTAAGCCTGTTGGAAAAGATACTGCGCCCGCTCATGCGCCCGCTGTTCAACCTGCCGGGAGTGGCTTCTCTGGGGGCTGTGCTCACCTTCCTGTCCGATAACCCTGCCATCATTGCGCTGGCGCAGGATAAGCGTTTCAGCTCCTACTTCAAGAAGTACCAGTTCATTTCCCTCACCAACTTCGGCACCGCTTTCGGCATGGGCCTGCTGGTGATTGTGTTCATGGTGGGGCAGGGCTTCTATGCTGAGCCGTTTATCGGCCTCTTCGGTGCCTGCTGCGGCTGCATCGTTTCCACCCGCCTCATGCAGCGCTTCATTCTCAAGAAAATGCCGGAGTATGCCACGGAAGATGCCTGCGAACCCGGCGAGCTGGCAGAAGCCAAGGTGGAGGAATACACCAAACCGCTCTTCCAGCGCATTCTGGATTCCCTGCTGGATGGCGGCCGCACCGGTGTGGATGTGGGTATCGCCATCATCCCCGGCGTGCTGATTATTTCCACACTGGTGATGCTGCTTACCTTCGGCCCGGCAGCCGGTGGCCAGTTTACTGGTGCTGCGTATGAAGGTGTGGAGCTGCTGCCCTGGATTGGCGCCAAATGCAGCATCGTGTTTGAATGGCTCTTTGGTTTCCAGGACCCGCATCTCATTGCCTTCCCCATTACCGCACTTGGTGCAGTGGGCGCAGCCCTGGGGCTGATTCCGAACTTTATCAAAGCCGGCTGGGTAGATGGCAACGCCATCGCCGTGTTCACCGCCATTGGCATGTGCTGGAGCGGCTACCTGAGCACCCACACCGCCATGCTGGACACGCTGGGCTTCCGCCACCTCACCTCCAAGGCTATCTGGGCTCATACCATTGGTGGTATCTGCGCCGCCATCATCGCCCACTGGGTCTATGTGCTCTACACCTGCATCCAGTAATCCTCGTCTCCCTCTTATTAACCCCATAACAAACCCACCAAACTGGACAATATGAAAAAACTGATTCCCGTTATCCTGCTGGCTCTGGGGCTGAGCTCCTGCGCTGTCAAGACTGTGAGCCGCACCGAACTGCTGACCCCCACGCTGGCCACCGCTATGAACACCAGCGAGCTTACCGATATGAAGTACTACGGCTCTGATACCGAGTACGACTACTTCGTGCGTGGCTACAGCCGCTATCGCGTGCGCAAGAGCGAGAACTCCATCCCGGACAGCGCCCGCTTCAACTTCGACAACTGGCAGACCAGCAAGCTGTACCGCGACTGCCTCAAGGACTCCATGGGCTCTGCCCTGGTGACCAAGCTGCAGGACCTGCTCAACAAGGCCTCTGCCAACGGCACCACTGCCCAGACCCTGCCGGCCACCACCACGACCTCCGAGGCTACCACCACCACCACGGTGCAGCCCTACCAGCCCAAGACCCAGACGGGCAAGGTGATTCAGGGTGTGCTCCAGCAGTACAAGGCCAATCAGGCCGCCAAGCAGCAGTAAAGCTGCCGAATCCCGCATTTGTTTCAAGCCCCGGTTGCTTCTGGCAGCCGGGGCTTTTAGTCTGGCGGGTTAATAATCGAACCCCTCGGGCTGCATAATGTCCTCTGCCGAAATATAGGGAATGAGCACCATGTCCGGGTGGGTAAAATTGGCGGGCAGGTTGTTTTCGGTGATGAGGGTGTGCCCGGCAGGCAGGGGCAGGGCGTAGGGCGCGTGCGCTGTGAGCGCGGCGGAGGGTGCTATCACGAGGGTTCTGGCCGCAGCCCCCGTGGCGGCGCGAGCCCAGGCGGCGCGGATGGGGGAGCGATACGCCGCCACATCGCTGCGCAGTGCAGGGGGGAAGAGCAGGCAGACATCCGGCCTGAACTCATGCTGCAATGCCTCCTGCGCGGCAGGACTGTCCAGCAGGCCGCTTTCCTTGTCGAGCATGCCGCCGGCGCAGGCAATCTGCTGCGGCAGGCTTTCGGCAGAAAGCCGGGTAAGCAGTTTCAGCGAGGGGGTAATCAGAGTGCAGCGCAGCTCCTGGAGTTGCGATACCAGCACCAGCGCCAGCGTATCATCGTCCAGGTAGAGCCGCATACCCGGTTCAATAAAGCGGATGGCCTGCTGCACCAGCTGGCCATCCGGGCGGGCGGCGGCATCGCAACCCGCCTGGGGGATAATGTACTGCGCGCCGCCGTGGACGCGCTTTAAGAGCCCCTGTGCCTGCATATCCACCAGGTCAGTGCGGATGGTCTCATCCGTCACGCCCAGCTCGCGGGCCAGGGAGGCAGAGCGGATGCTGCCGCGTTCCTGCAGGAGCCGCAGGATATAGGCGCGTCTTTCCTGAGCCACATACATCGGATAAGCAGGTGGTGGTTAATGTTGGAAAGTGGAGGCAAATTCATCCAGCTTGCTGATGAGCAGGGAGGAAGCCTCGCGGAACACCGCGGCAATGTCCTTGCTCACCTTGCTGCACTGGCCGCAGAGTTCGCCAATGTGGCGGTGAATAATCTGCACGCGCCGGCTGGCCAGATCCACCGGAAAAGAGGATTGGCGGGTCAGCAATATGGTGGCCAGAATATAGGAAACCACCCCGGCGTATTTCTTCACAAAGGCCTCAGCCTCCGGGTTGCCGGCATTCTCGCGCACCATCAGGTGCTTCTGCACCAGCATGGTCAGGCGCGAGGTTTCCTGGAACAGCGGGTGGTGCATGGCCTTGCGCACGGCCTTGGCGTGGTCCGGCGCCACGAAATCCAGCACATCCCACTCGCGGGTACCATCATCCTCCGGCGGCATGTGCGCTTCATCCTCTGCGGCCATCTGGTTCAGCAGGTCGGTGCGGTCCATCACATACGCCTCCGACATCTGCCCGTTGATTTCGTGGCAGTACTTGGCGCGTATCGTCGGGTGAATCGCCATGTAGGCCTCGGCCCGGTTCAGCCGGGTATCCCACGAGCAGCTGGGAAGCTTTTCTTCATGAATCAGCTGCAGCGCTGGGCCCTGGAACTTCGCCACATTGTAGGCCACGTGGTCGCGCAGGGCCTCCATGTTCAGGAAGGCCTGCGAGTTGGCCTCCTGCCAGCTCATTTCCCACTGGGGCAGGGAGATATCGTATTCAAAATCAGCCGTTTCAATGAGCAGGCGCGTTTCGCGCTCCACGAAGAGCTCAATGGAAAGCTGATTGCTCAGGGCGCGGCGGTTGTCCTGCTCCGGGATGCGGCGGGAAAGCGTGATATCCCCCGCCTGCACTGGTCCGTGGGCGTGGGTGCGCATGCGCGCCAGCACCGGGTGCTCCTCGCTCTGGTTCTGGGCGGCCTGGCGGTTGGTGAAGTTCACGCGGCACCCGGCAATATCGCGCAGGCAGTTGCCCTCCAGAATAAAATCGATGGGTTCACCACCATCAATTCCCCAGAAGGTAAGATGCGTCACCCCGCGCGTGGTGTTATCAATAACACCACGGGTAATCAGAGGGGTGATGAGCGCAAGCATAGGACGAAAACTGCGGGGAAGGAGGATAAATTATCTGCTGCTGGGGGCGGGCAGGCTGGCTGCCAGCGCGGCTACCGCCTCCGGAGCATTCATGAGCTCCACCACGGCATCCCACTTGCCCTGCATCAGCGCTTCGCGCGGCTCTGCGGGCATGCAGAGGGGGAAACTGGCGGTGGCGCAGCTCAGGGTCATGCTTTCCAGGTCAACCGTCCACTGGGTATCCGGGGCGGTGGTGGTGATTTCGATGGCGCGGGCAATATCCTCGCGGCTGGCGCGCACGCAGGGCAGGCCGATGCCGCTGCTGTTGCCGAAGAAGATTTCGGCGAAGGTTTCAGCCACGATGGCCTGCACGCCGCTGCGCTTGATGGCCTGCGGTGCATGCTCGCGGGAGGAGCCGCAGCCGAAGTTCTCGCCACCCAGAATGATGGTGGCGCCGGCGTGCTGCGGGGCATCAATCGGGTGGTTCTTCGAGCTGCCATCGGTGTGGAAGCGCTCATCGTAGAACATGGTGCCGGCCAGTTCATCGAAGGTGATGCACTTGAGGAAGCGGGCCGGGATGATGCGGTCGGTATCCATATCCGCCCCGACCACGGGAACGGCTTTGCCGCTGATGCTGATAATTTTGGTAAGAGGCATTGTTTGAAAAAAAGGGAGGGTTATTGGATATCGAATACGTCGCGGGCATCGGCCACGGTGCCGGTGATGGCGGCAGCAGCGGCCATGATGGGGCTCATGAGCAGGGTGCGCCCGGTCGGGCTGCCCTGGCGGCCCTTGAAGTTGCGGTTGCTGGTGCTGGCGCAAATCTGGTCGCCCACCAGCTTATCCGGGTTCATGGCCAGGCACATGGAGCACCCGGGCAGACGCCATTCAAAGCCGGCCTCGCGGAAAATCTGCGCAATACCTTCCTGTTCGCACTGCAGAGCGGTCATCTGCGAGCCCGGCACAGCCAGCGCCTTGATGCCCGGCTTCACCTTGCGGCCCTTCAGATAGGGGGCTACTTCGCGGAAATCGGTAATGTGCCCGTTTGTGCAGGAACCGATGAAGACCACATCCACCGGAAGCCCCTTGATGGGCTGGCCGGGGGCAAGCTTCATGTATTCCAGCGCGGTGGTGTAGGCCTTGCGCCCCTCGGCATCGCGAGCCTGTTCCGGCGCGGGTACCGTGCCGTTGATGCCGATATTCATATCCGGCGAGATGCCCCAGGTGACGGTGGGTTCAATCTCCTCTGCCGGAATGATGACCACATCATCGTAAACGGCATCGGCATCGGAGGCGAAGCTCTTCCAGCGGGCCACCGCGGCATCCCACTCGGCGCCCTTGGGGGCATACGGGCGCCCCTTCAGGTATTCAAAGGTGGTTTCATCCGGGTTGATGTAGCCGCAGCGGGCCGCACCTTCAATGGCCATGTTGCAAAGGGTCAGGCGGCCATCCATATCCATGGCTTCAATGGCGCTGCCGCCGAATTCGTAGGCATAGCCCAGACCACCGTTGGCGCCCAGTTTGCCGATGATGTGCAGCGCCACGTCCTTGGCGGTCACGCCGGGGCGCAGGGTGCCCTCCACGCGTACGTTGCGCACCTTGAGCGGGCTCATGGCCAGAGTCTGGGTGGCCAGCACATCGCGCACCTGCGTGGTGCCGATACCCATGGCAATGCTGCCCACGGCGCCATGAGTGGCGGTGTGGGAATCGCCGCAGACGATGGTCATGCCTGGCTGGGTGATGCCCAGTTCCGGCCCTACCATGTGGACAATGCCCTGGCGGCCGCTGTTCAGGTCAAACAGGCGGATGCCGTTTTCCTGGCAATTGCGGCGCAGCTCGCTGAGCATGGCGGCGGCGCGGGAATCGGCGAAGGGTTCGCACTGATTATCGGTGGGGATGATGTGGTCCACCGTGGCAAAAAGTCGCTCCGGATGCAGCACGGGCAGTCCCAGCTCGCGCAGCATGGCAAAGGCCTGCGGCGAGGTCACCTCGTGCAGGTACATGGTGGCAATGAAGAGCTGTGTGCGCCCATCCGGCAGTGTGCCGACCGTGTGCGCATCCCATACTTTTTGGTAGAGCGTTTTACCCATATCGGGCAGGATACCACAGGCGCGCGTGCGCGTCAAGAGTGCAAGACACGCAGAAATGCCGCTATGACACGCACTAAAACACCCGCGCAGTCTGTGGGCTGCGCGGGTGCGGGAAAAGGGGCTCTTTTCTGGAAAATCAGCTGACGAAATCAACGCCCTGGGCGTCTTTGGTCACCGTGCAGATTTCCACAAGGTTCCAGATGAATACAACCGGGGCAAGGAAGCCGAAGGAGATGAGGGTCATCAGCAGCTGGGCAATACCCTTGCCAGTGTAACCGGCGAAGAAGTTGTGGATGCCGAGGGTGCCAAGGAAAATGGCCAGCAGAATGTAGGCGATTCGGGATTTGGGCATATTAGTGTGTGTGTCGGGTTGTTTTTTATTGGAAAATCCCGCCCCGGGAATGATTCCGGGGCGGGATGTGAAGCGGGATTTACTCACCCAGCACTTCAGCGCGCTCCTCGAGCAGCTCGGCGCAGGAAGCGTCAATCTTGGCGCGGGAGAATTCGTCGATGGGCAGACCCTCAACGATGCTGTAGGTGCCGTCCGCATTGGTGCGGGTGGGCTGGGAGCAGATGATGCCGGCGGGCAGACCATACTTGGTGCCGTCGGTGTAGGAAGCCACGGAGAACCAGTCGCCCTCGGCGGTGGGGGTGGTCAGGTTCTTCACAGTCATCAGGGCGGCGTTGGCTGCAGAGGCAGCGGAGGAAAGGCCGCGGGCCTGGATGATGGCGGCGCCGCGCTGCTGCACGGTCTTGATGAAGTCGGTCTTGAGCCATTCGATGTCGGTGATGACCTCGGTCACGGGCTTACCACCAATCTTGGCGTTGGTGAAGTCCGGGTACTGGGTGGCGGAGTGGTTGCCCCAGATGGTCATGTTGGTCACCTCGGTCACGTGCACACCGGCCTTGGCAGCCAGCTGGCTCTTGGCGCGGTATTCATCGAGCTGGGTCATGGCGAAGAAGTTTTCCTTGGGCAGACCGGTAGCATTGTGCAGGGCGATGAGGCAGTTGGTGTTGCAGGGGTTGCCCACCACGAACACGCGGCAGCCGGGGGCTGCGTTTTCGGCAATAGCCTTGCCCTGGCCCACGAATACCTTGCCATTGATGGAGAGCAGGTCCTTGCGCTCCATACCGGCCTTGCGGGGCACGGAACCCACCAGCATGCACCAGTCGGCATCCTTGAAAGCCACAGCGGGGTCATCGGTGGCCACGATTTCCTTCACCAGCGGGAAAGCGCAGTCCTCGAGTTCCATCACCACACCCTGGAGCTTCTCCAGACAGGGGGTGATTTCAAGAAGTTTCAGAATCACGGGCTGATCAGCACCCAGCATCTCACCAGCTGCAATGCGGAACAGAAGGGAATAGGAAATGTTGCCGGCGGCGCCGGTCACGGTCACAGTTACGGGTTTCTTCATAACGCGAGATATTGTATGCGATATGCCGTGAGAGTCAATCCTAAAGTGTTAAATTGTCACTTGCCGGCATGAAATTGACGCTAAATGTACACTCCGTGCGCTCCGCCCCGGCGTGGACAGCGCGGCACAGCCGGCAGGGCGGGAGTGGCATTACCCGCAGATGCTGCCATCGGGGATGAGTTCGAGCAGCACCAGATTATTGCTGTCCAGGGTGCTGAGAATCTCGAAATCGGCATCACTGCGGATGGCGTAGTACTCAGCCCCCCAGAGCCGCGCAATTTCCTCCATGCGGAAGGGCTGGGGCTGCACCAGCAGGCGTTCCAGCTCCGGGTCGCCCGCGGTTTCATGAAGCGAGGCGGCGGCACCATCGTTGTTGAGCACGGCAATAATGCGCAGCCCGGGAGTGAGCTGGGGAATGATTGCCGTGGCGTTGATATCACGCAGCAGGGTGAGGTCGCCCACCAGGCAGCAGGCCATGGAGGCATCGGCCGCATTGCCCAGGAAGGTGCTCAGCACGCCATCTGCCCCGGTGCTGTGCAGATCGCGCAGGTAGCGGGTGCTTACCTGGTTCTGGGCGTAGCGGTTCCAGAGGCGCACCGAGGTGGCGCTGCCCACGCAGACGACATCTGCCAGGCAGGCATGCTGGGAGAAAGCGCGCACCATGGCTTCGGCAGATTCCGGGTAGCCCAGCAGCAGTTCCTCCATGCGGTTGCCGATGCGGCGGCTGCGGTTGAGCAGGCGCCCGGTATCGCCCACGTGGGGGACATCGCCCAGCGCCTTCATAATCTGCTCCAGTTCGCCTTCCACCACATTGCTCTTGCGGTTCAGCCCGGAGAATCCGGTGCGGGTCATGGAATACACCTCGGTCTGCGGCAGGTTTTCGAGCGCTTTCCAGAACGGCCCGGTGGGGACTTCTCCCACGCGCAGTACGTGGCGCGGCGGGTACTGCATGAGCAGTTCATCCCCTTCGTGCAGCAGGTAGGCATCCAGTTCCTCGCGCAGGCCACTGCTGGCTTCTGCCAGCACCGGTACCCGCAGCGTTCTGGCCAGCCAGAGCACCGGTTCGTGTTCGTCCGGGTCGAGCGCGCCGATGAGGAGCACCAGCCCTTCCATGGAGCGGAAGCGCAGCATCTGCGAAACCGCGACCAGCGAGCCGCGGAAGCGCGGTGCGGGCGGTGCATCGTTTATCTCAATCGTGCTGAAATCCGAATAGGGTGGCTCGGCTGCGGCATCCAGACGCACATGCAGGTGCAGCGGAAATCCCTCGCTGAGTTCCTCTACCAGATTGGGTAAATCCGAAACCGGGCAGGGCAGGTTCATTTCCACCGTGGGGGCATACATGCCGAAAAGCGCTTCCTGTTCTACGCAATGCGGGGCGCCGGTGCCGCCACTGCTGCTCTGGCTGTCCATGGTGATGACCACCAGCGGGCGGCGGTGGTAATAGGCGTCGATGACGGCCGGGGTCATGGCGGCGGCAGAGGAACCACTGCCGGCAACCACTGCCACGGGACGCCCGGTTGCCTGCACGCGCCCCAGCGCAAAGAAGGCGGCGGAGCGGTCATCGGCCACGCTCCAGCGGTGAACTACCGGACAATCGGCCAGCGCGCGGTAAAGCGGGGCATTCAGTTCGCCGGGGCAGCAGACCCATTCGGCCACACCGGCCATGGCAGAGCAGGATATGAGAGAAAACATGGTAGAGCGGGGGGTGGTGCGTTATTGGGGAAGGGGAATCTGCTTGCCCATGTGGCGCGGTTCGGTGCCGATGAGCAAATCAAACACCATGGCCACGCGGGCGGCGCGCTCGCGCAGGAACTGGCGCAGCCAGGTCGGGCGGTTAATGGGAATCAGGGGGGCGTTGAACCCCTCGGCATCAATGCCGAGCCCGCGTGCCGTGGCTACGGCTCGCTTCACATGGTATGATTGGCTGATAATGGTGATTTTTTCTGCGCCGAAGATGCGTTTGGCGCGCACCACGGAATCGAAAGTGCGCAGCCCGGCGTAATCGCACACGACTTTTTCTGCCGGCACCCCCAGTTTCACCAGCGCTTCCTTCATATCGCGCGGTTCGTTGTAGTATTTCTCGCGGTTATCACCGGAAACGATGATGCAGCGCAGTTTCCCTGCTTTCCAGAGCTCGGCGGCGGCCTGCATGCGGCCGGTGAAATAGAAATTGGCGCGGTTGCGGCTCAGTTTCTTGCTGCATCCCAGCACCAGGCCCACATCTCCCTGGCGGCAATCGGCAGCCTGGGCGTGGCAGCGGTCATTGGCCACGCTGTTGGTGTATACCTCTGCCGCCAGAATGATGATGAGCACCGACAGGAGCACAAAGCTCCCCGTCTTGAGGATGAATAGCAGCGCTTTCAGGGCTTTTCGCATGGCCTTAGTTGACGCCGAACACCTGAATGCGGGTGGTGAGCTCGTGGGTTTCGCCGCAGCGCAGCACGATGTTTTCGGCGGGTACTACCGTGGTTTCCACGGCCAGGAAGCCGCGTTCGTTGCCCTCGCCCAGGTCGCCCATGCCGGCGGCCAGTGCTGCACCGGGGTTCCACACCACGGCCGAGCCGCTGCCTGCGCGGCAAATGCGGATGCTGCGCTCCCAGGCGGGGTCGTGAATGGTGATTTCGGCGTTCTCCGGCACCGGGTGGTAAATGCGGTCAATGTGCCCCAGGGGGATGAGCGGGTCTTCCGGGTGGGGAATGGCATCATCGGCAAATTCCGTGAAAGCAAGTTCCTCCAGGCCGGTCACGGCTACCTGTTCGTAATCGCTCACGGCAAAATAGGTGTGCATGGCGGCGGAATAGGGCATGGCGCGCGGCACATCCAGGGTAATCAGACTCATGGTCAGTTCATTGCCAATCTCCATGGCCAGAGCGGCACTCGGCAGCATATCGTGTGCCGGCGGCAGCGCCAGCAGCAGGTTCACGCGGCCGTCCTCGCCCTCATCGCAGCGCCCCACCTGCCAGGTGGAAATGCGCGCTACACCGTGTGCCGGCTGCGAGGCGTCCTCCGTGTTCTTGCCGAACCACGGCCAGCACAGCGGAATGCCGCCGCGCAGGGCCTTGCCTTTTTTGAACACAGCCTTGGGGCTCATGTAGATAACCGGTTTGTGACCAGCGGGAGCCCAGCTGAGCACATGCCCGCCGTACAGGGAAATTTCTGCCGTGCAGAGCTGCGTTTCAATCTTCAGAATCGGAAAATCTTCGCCGTAGGGGTATACTGTCGTGACCATGGTGTTTAAGTGCGCGCCGAAGTGTAGCAAAATAGACCTGCCCTTGCAAGTCTATTATCTCGCTCGCTATCGGCGGCTGGTGAAATCGCTTCCCGGAAAAAGGAAAGCCCGCCGGGTGAGGCGGGCTTTCGTGGGGGCGTTAGAAATTATCTGCTTCGTCGAGCTGGCCGGTGGCCGGCGCAGCGGGCGTGTTGCCCGGTGTCTGGGTGGCGGGCACCAGCTCCGGGAGCACCGGTTCCTTATCGCCGGGCTGCACCACGGGATTGTTGTTGTGCTCCACGATGGTGTCATTCTCCTCATCCTCGGCAGCCTCCTGCTTGGCCTGTTCCTCGCTGACCGGAGCCGGGGCGGGGGTGGCAGATGCTGTCGGCTGTGCCAGCGGCTGGCGGGTTTCGGGGTCAACCTCCACTCCGTTGATGGTCATGCGGGTCTTGATCTGCCCCGTGGCCGGGTCGTATTCGCGGCTTGTCTGCACGGTCTGCATCTGGCCGTTGGCATCGGTGGTCATGGAGAAGCTGCTGCTGCTCATCTGGAACTGCACGCCATTCCGCTGCGGCGCTGCACCGGGAATCGGCAGCGGGGCGGGGGTATCAGAAGGAGTCTGGGGAGTGGCAACCGGGGCGGCGGGAACCTGCGTGTTGCGGCGGGCCATGCGGGCGCAGACGCGGATGGATTCGCCAGCCTGCTCGTGCATCAGGTAGAGGTGGTCTACGCGCATCACGACACTCTCGCCGGGCTGCATGGTGGCAATAACATCCACATATTCGGCAGGCTGGCCGGGCAGTTCCTTGTTCATGGCAATGGTGAACTGCATGCCGGGCTGCAGGCGCCCGTCCGCAAAGCGGTTCATGCGGTGGTAGGACAGGCTGTCCGTCACCTGGAACACGGCCACCTGCACGGTGGCGGGGGCAGCCTGGTCAACGCTCTGCACGGTGAGGTCGCGCAGGCCCACAAATGTGGCAAGCACCGTATTGGAGGCCATCATATCGCAGTTGCCATTCATACCGGCAGCGGCGAATCCCGGCATGCCGAAGGAGATATCTGCCTGGAGCACAGGCGTGCTCATGGCCAGAGCCATGACCGTTGTAAGGAGTGTTATTCTGCTCATGATTAACTAAGTCGACACCATAGATACGTGCCGTGTTCAATATTTCTATCAGATATCCCGCAAATAGAGCTGGTTACCCACCAGCTGAACGCGCGGGACATCATCGTCCGTAAAGAGTTTTCCGGTGCCGAGCCCCTGCATGCAGCCGGGGGCGGTGCTGGCGCACCACTCGGCCAGGGCGGTCAGCCCTACCTGGCTTTCCAGGGCAGAGTTCACCCACCAGCGGATGCCGCGTTGCTCTGCCTGCTGCGCCCAGTTCTGGGCGGCCAGCAGCCCGCCGTGCAGACTGGGCTTGATGACGATAGCCTGGGGGTGGATGGCATCCAGGAGTTCCTGCGGGTGGTTGCCAATCAAATCCTCATCCAGCGCAATGGGCAGTGGACTGTGGCGGCAGAGCTGAGCAAGGGCGTCCCATTGACCGGGACGAATGGGCTGTTCAATGCAGCTTACCCCGGCTGCTGCCAGCGCCTTCAGCTTCTGCATGGCTTCCCGGGGGTGGAAAGCGCCGTTGGCATCCACGCGCAGTTCCGCCTGCGGAAAGGCTGCGTGGGCTTCCTGCAACAGTTCCAGTTCCTGCGCGAAGGGGAGCGCCCCCACTTTCATTTTCAGACAGGTGAATCCGCGGTCGATGCCCGCCTGCATGGCAGCCAGCATGGCATCGGCGCTGTCCATCCAGATGAGGTGGTGAATCGGTATCCCTGCTTCTCCGCGCGAAAAGGGCGTATCCCAGCGCGGTTTGCCGGGGTGCAGGGCTGCCAGCAGCGCGCATTCCAGGCCGAATTGAATGGGGGAGGGCGCCGCTATACCCGCCAGCCCCTGGTTCTGCTCCACCCGGCGGCACCAGTAGTCCAGTTCACCGGCGGTGGGCTCGGGCAGCAGGCCGGGCATCGTGCAGCATTCGCCTTGCCCGCAGTCATTGGCGGTGATGATGAAGGTGTGGCGCTCGGTCAGCGCGCCGCGCGAGGTGGCCGCTGGCTTCTTGAAATGCAGCACACGCTTGTGCCACCGCAGGCGCAACGGCTGCGGGAAATGCAGAATCGGTGCTGCATCGGGGGGCTGCATCAGGGCAGTTTCGGGTATTTCGAGTAATCCGGCTTGCGCTTTTCCAGGAAGGCGCGGGAGCCTTCGTGGGCTTCATCGCACATGTAGAAAAGCATGGTGGCATCGCCCGCCAGTTCCTGAATGCCTGCCTGACCATCCAGCTCGGCGTTGAGACCGGCTTTGATAAGTCGCAGCGCAATCGGGGAGTGCTGCATCATTTCCTCGGCCCACTGCACGTATTCGTCCTCCAGTTGTTCCAGGGGGACCACCTTGTTCACCAGCCCCATTTCCAGCGCTTCCTGCGCGTTGTACTTGCGGCAGAGGAACCAGATTTCGCGCGTCTTTTTCTGGCCGATGCAGCGCGCCATGTACGATGAACCGAATCCGGCATCAAAACTGCCGACGCGCGGTCCTGTCTGACCGAAAATCGCATTTTCCGAGGCAATGGAGAGGTCGCACACCACATGCAGTACATGCCCGCCGCCAATGGCAAAGCCATTTACCGCAGCAATCACCGGCTTGGGCAGCGAGCGAATCTGCTTCTGCACATCCAGCACAGAGAGGCGGGGAATGCCCTCGGTGTCCACATAGCCGCCGCGGCCTTTGACATTCATATCGCCCCCGGCGCAGAAGGCGGTGTCACCCGCGCCGGTGAGGACCACCACGGAAATCTCCTGCATTTCGCGGCAGAGGCGCAGCGCATCGCTCATTTCCGCAGTGGTGAGCGGGGTGAAAGCGTTACGGTAGCGTTCGCGGTTGATGGTGATACGGGCAATGCCGTTGTACTGCTCAAAAATGATGTCCTTATATTCCTTGATAGGAGTCCACTCGCGTTTCATAATCAATTATTCTTGTAAAAATCTTTTAAAATGGCGGCGTCGAGCTCGGTTTCGGTGTAAACCTCTACCAGCACCGGCTGCGGGTCGGGAGAAAGCAGCGCTTCCAGTGCCGGCGGCCACCAATCTGTATCAATGACCTGCTTCCATGTAAAGTTGGAGCCGCACCAGCCGATGATGCTTTCCCTATGCGGAGCACGGATGGCGGCGCTGTCCGGCATGCCGGGCAGTGTGCCGAAAATGCCGCCCTCCTGGTTGTTGAGCAGGAGAATACGCAGGTTCGGGCATTGCTGTGCTTGCAGCAGACCGTTCAAATCGTAGAAAATGCTCAGGTCTCCGATGATGAGGTAATGCTGCCGCTCTGGCTCAGCCATGGCATAACCGGCGGCGGTGGAAACGCTGCCTTCTATGCCGTTTACACCACGGTTGCAGAGTACCTTCCGGACACCTGCAGGCAGGGGGAAAAGCTGCGCATAGCGCACGGCTGAGCTGTTGCCCAGGTGCAGCACGCTCCCTTCGGGAAGATTTTCCAGCAGCTCGCCCACGAACTTCATACCACTGAAAGCATGCTCCGGCAGGGCTGCCGGTTCCGCCTGCCAGCGGGTGCGGTATGCCTCATCTCCCTCCTCGGCAAAGGCTTCCAGCAAATCCCAGAATTCATCGGCGTCACCTTCCAGCACACGCGTGAGCGCGCAGAATGAATCCACCACTTCGCCATCGGCAGAGATATGCCAGTGCGCTTTGGGCGGGTGGGTGCGCAGCAGCTTTTTCAGTCGTTTGGAAATCACGTCGCCCCCGCAGGTGATGAGCAGGTCCGGGCTCCAGTCGGCTGCCGGATTTGCTCCCAGCAGGGTATCCGGGCGACAGCAATCGGCAAAGGGTGCATTGGCAATGTGTTCACCCACCACGGCAAATTGTTTTTCTGCCGCCAGTTTCGCCAGCAGGGGGCTCGGCATCTCCTGCTGCCCCAGCAGAATCAGGCGGCGCGGCAGCGCGGCGGCTTCCTCCAGCAGCGCTTCTTCTTCATCCGCATTCATGCGGGCGGCTTCGGTGCGCTGAATCACGCGCACCGGCGGCAGCTCTGCCTCCACCATGCCGAAAAACGGCTCGGTGAGCGGCAGGTTCAGATGCACCGGGCCACCGCTGCGGTGGCGCAGCTCCAGCAGGGCTTGGTTGATGATGCGGTTGGCGTGCCAGGCATCGTCCTCCGGCACCTGGGCAGAGTAGCGCACCAGCTGGTTGAATACACCGGGCTGGGGCAGGGTCTGCCCATCGTTCTGCCCAATCCAGGCTGCCGGGCGGTCGGCCGAGATGACGAGCAGCGGTGTTTTGCGATAAAAAGCTTCCGCCACCGCCGGGTGCAGGTTCAGCACCGCACTGCCGGAGGTCACGATCACGGCCACCGGCGCCTGCGCCTGCTGCGCCCAGCCCAGCGCCACAAAACCGGCGCTGCGTTCATCGGTCACGCTGCGGCATTCCACTCCCGGCAGGTCTGCCAGTGTGGCCACAATGGGCGAATTGCGGCTGCCAGGACACAGCACCGCCCTTGTCACCCCGTGCGCCAGCATCAGCGCAGCCAGCTCCTGAACCACCGCTTTCTCACTTATCATGCCGCTATTCTAACACAGCCACCCCGGCGGCTCAAGACCGGATATTGACGGCGTTTTGTTTTCGTAACGCTCGACTCTGCTGGGAGTGGTGAGCTGTTTTTCTGGGAAGCTGTACTCACGAACGAGGGGGTATCTCTCCGGATTTTGAATGCGATGTATTACTTGCTATTGATAACCAACTTATTAGATAATAAACAAGGTAGCAGAATCTATTTGTTTCTACGAGTGACAATCTCTATAAACAATTTAATTTTCAAAAACAACGCATTTCATGCTGGACATCGCATTCAAAAAGCGATATGCTCCTTCCTTGATGAGATGAAGTCCTGCAGGCTTTCGTCTCTGTTAACCACCGTAACTATTATGAAAATTTCTAAGTTCTTTGCTATTATGCTGGCATCCTGTGTAACCATGGCACAGGCTGATGAGTTAGTTATCAATGATTCAACCGCCGCACCCATTGTAATCACCCCTGAGTTTGATACGATTAACGTGCAGAGCTCTTGCGAGATTGACTCTTTCGATGTTGCCGTTAGCGGGGCGCGTATGGACATTGGAAGCGGTATAGATGTAACCGTGTCGAATATTATCATTAACGATGGCCCTGTTACTCTGAACAACGGTGGTGCGTTGAAGGTAGAGAAACTCACTATCGTGCTGGATGATGCGATTATTTCTCAGGGCGGCAAATATGTATTTACGGTGTTTGAGGGTTCCTTTATGGAGCTGTGGAATGTTCACATGAACCCCGGAATTGAATGTTTCGTAACAAAGAACGGCGAGTACATAACTCCAGTGTCTTCAAATATAGAGATAGAAA
Source organism: Akkermansia sp. (assembly GCA_045657445.1). GTDB lineage: Bacteria > Verrucomicrobiota > Verrucomicrobiia > Verrucomicrobiales > Akkermansiaceae > Akkermansia. The sequence continues at coordinate 24,155 of JAZOTC010000043.1, forward strand.
TGAGGGAGGATGTGGATATGAATTTTGGGATGGGAGCTTGTGCATATGTCGTTGAGGCTGAGTTTGCCTCCACTGTCCCCGAACCTTCTACTGCGGTGCTGAGCATGCTTGCTGTATGTGGTTTGGTAACACGTCGCCGTCGTAAGTGACTTTCTTCCTCACAAATGTAATCAAAAGCCGCTGCCTGAACATGGACAGCGGCTTTTTTTGTGAAACGATGATGCTGTGTTCTTAAATAGCGAAATTTATAAAATCAATTCCTCCCGCACTATTTCCGCATGATAGAACGGGAAGTGGAAGCTCTCGAAATCCACCCCCAGTTCGCCCCACCAGGCGCGCATGCGGGCGGGCGGGAAAATTTCGTCCTTAGTGGCAATGTAGGCGCGATTCCAGCTGAGGTGGGGCTGCTCGGGCAGCGTCTGGCAGGCGTCTGCCAGAAAATCCAGCTCATCCACCTGCTGCTGGGCGCTGGGCTCGGCAAAGGGACCGGCGGGGGCGTAGCGCTCCGGGGCTGTTTCGTCCTTGAACGGATTGCCGCCCGAGGCCGCGACTGAACGGATGGTGCGCTGCAGCACTTTGAGCCGCAACCCATATTGCGGGCTGGCGGGGTAGGGGGTGCCATTGATGGCAATCGCCCGGTGCAGCGGCAGTTCCTGGCAGCTCTGCTCGGCCACCCACACCCCGAATGACCAGGCAAAGAGGTAGATGCGCTCGTAGCGGGCAAAATCAGCGGCTTTCAGCGGGCAGAGCTGGCGGTGGTCGTAGCAGCAGAGCACATCATACCCCGCAGGGAAGGAAAGCTGATGCACCGCATTGGGCGTGGCACCCCAGCCCAGCATGAAGAGGGCCAGCCTGCGGTTCCCGGAGTCCTGAATGAGCCATTCTTGCTTCATGGTATCAAACTTTCTTGCGTGCCCAGCGCAGCCCGAAGAGCATCTTGCGCAGAATCAGGTATTCCACCAGCATATCACAGGCTATCAGCAGCCAGATGCCCACCAGCGAAAGCGTCTCCGGCCACAGCCAGTTCCACACCAGCAGGCAGAGCACGCGGAAAAAGCCCATGCAGCCGTACGATACCCACATCACGCGCCGGGTGTCGCCCGCGCCGCGCAGACACATCTTGCAGATAAGCATGGCGGCGTAGAAGGGCTCGATAATCAGGAATGCCTGTACCACCGGCCGGGTTACGGCGCTGAGCTCCGGCGACCCCGCTGCAAAGATGTCCACGAAAATATCCGGCCACAGGGCAAAGACCACACCCATGCAACCCATGAACAATACGCTGTACAGAACGCATTTGCGCGCGGTTTCCAGCGCCAGGCGCACACTGCGTGCCCCCAGATACTGCCCCACCAGGGTGGCTCCCGCCATGCCGATGGCGAAGCCGGGCAGGAAGCTCAGCGATTCGATGCGGATGGCAATGTTGTGCGCCCCCACGGCGGCATCGCCCAGCGAGGAAATGATGCGGAGCACAAAAATCTGAATCACCCAGATTCCGCCTACTTCAATAGCCTGCGGCACGCCGATGCAGAGGATGCGGTACATCATGCCCCAGTCAATACGCAGGCTTTTGCGGTCCAGGTACAGCGGCGGTGCATAGGTGGGCCCCTGCGCGGCGCAGTAGTCATCCAGCGGCTGCTCGTGCAGCTCATGCCGCATGCGCAGGGTGCGCTTGAACAGAATGCCCAGCAGCACGGTGGCCGCTGCTGCCATGCCGCCTATCATACCCAGCGCCAGACCTTCCACAAACATGCCGCAGACCTGCACCAGGAACAGGCTGAAAAGGATATTGAGCCCATCCACCACCAGCATGATGATGAACGGGGTGCGCGTGTCGCCCGAGCCGCGCAGCGCCGCATTCAGCGCAAACACCACGCCGGAGAATATGGCCACCCAGCACCCGGTGTACATGTAGCGCAGGGCTACCTCGCGCGCAAATTCGCTCAGACTCAGTACCTCTGAAACCAGAAAATCTGCCGTGCCGTACATCAGCAGGGCCGAAAGAATACCCGCCAGCAGCCCCAGCACCGCAGCCTGGTTCGCTGCGTAGTTCGCATCGGCATACTTGCGGGCGCCGGTCATGCGGCTCACAATGGCGGTGGCTCCCATGCCCACAGCCCCTTGCATCAGGAATCCCAGCCAGAGTATGTAGCCAGTGATGCCGATGCCGGATGCTATCTGAGTGGTCATGTGCTCATTTTCTCCCATGCCGGTGGCCAGCACCAGAGAGGTGGACGCGCAGATAAAGCTCAGCACTTGTTCAAGTAAGGGCCAGAGAGCAATGGTGACAATCTGCCGGGGCAAACTCATCCCCGCAAGCTTACCGCCAAGCTTGCCTTTCACCATTCCTGCGCGGACTTTTCCTTCTCTTCCGTCCCCTATACTCATGACCTGTCCTTATTAAAGCACAAATTAACTCAGATGAAAAGCTATCTCTTTGAAAAAACTCCGCAGAATGACCCATATCATTTCTGCGGAGTTGAAAATCATTGGTTTAACCAAGTTTTAGCGACGATTCGGACCCCCGGGGCGCCCGCTCTGAGGTTTCGGCGCAGAAGGTTTTGGTGCAGCAGAACCGGGCTTCGGCGCACTGTGGTGACCGGGCTTCGGCGCTGCGGAAGGACCGGGTTTCGGTGCTGCGGAAGGACCGGGTTTCGGCGCACTGTGGTGACCGGGCTTTGGCGCTGCGGAATGACCGGGTTTCGGCGCACTGTGGTGACCGGGCTT
>JAZOTC010000044.1:0-7764 GCA_045657445.1 Akkermansia sp.
ACCACGCTTCGCGATGGTGAGCAGTGCCCGGGAGCTTCGATGAATCTCCGGCAGAAGCTGGAGGTAGCGCGTCAGCTCGAAAAGCTAGGCGTGGACATCATCGAAGCGGGTTTCCCCTGCATATCGGATGGCGACTTTGAAGCCGTGTTCACCATTGCCAACACGGTGAAGAAATGCCGCATTGCAGGACTTGCCCGCTGCGTGGAGAACGACATTCGCCGCGCAGCCGCTGCCGTTGCCCCTGCGGGTGACCGCGGCCGCATTCACACTTTCCTGGCCACCAGCCCGCTGCACCGCGAGTTCAAGCTGAAAAAGAGCAAGGAAGAAATCATCGAGATGGCCGTGGCCGGTGTGAAACTTGCCAAGAGCCTCGTCAATGATGTTGAATTCTCCGCCGAGGACGCAAGCCGCACGGAGCACGATTACCTGGCCCAGGTGGTGGAAGCCGTCATCGATGCCGGTGCTACCACCGTGAACCTGCCGGACACCGTGGGATTCACCACCCCGCAGGAATACATCGAGATGATTGACTATGTAGTCAAGCATGTGAAGAATATCGACAAGGCGGTCATTTCCGTACACTGCCACAATGACATCGGCCTTGCCGTTGCCAACTCTCTGGCAGCCGTCACCGCTGGTGCCCGCCAGGTGGAAGGCACCATCAACGGCATCGGCGAACGCGCCGGCAACGCCGCCATTGAAGAAGTGGCCATGGCCCTTTCCACCCGCCCGGAAGCCTTTGGCTTTGCCGCCGGCGAAAAGCCGCACAACCTCGAAACCCGCGAAATCGTCAAGACCAGCCGCGTTGTGGCCAGCATGAGCGGCCTTTCCGTGCAGCGTTCCAAGGCCATTGTGGGTGAAAACGCCTTTGCGCACAGCTCCGGCATTCACCAGCACGGCATTCTGGCCAAGCGCGAAACCTACGAGGTTATCGACCCCGCCGAGGTGGGCTGGGGCGAAACCGAGCTTCCGCTCACCAAGCATTCCGGCCGCGCCGCAGTGAAAGCGCGCCTGGAGAAGCTGGGCTACAATCTTTCCGACAGCGAAATCACCCACGTATTCGAGCGTTTCAAGAAGGTGGGCGACAGCAAGAAGTTTGTGTACGATGATGACCTGGCTTCCCTGGTGAACGATTCGCTGGACACCTGCGACGGCACCTGGAAGATGGTGGACATCCAGTTCATCGCCGGTTCTGCCGCCCGCCCCACCGCCACGGTGCAGCTGGAAAAAGACGGCAAGATGTACACCGACTGCGCCATTGGTAACGGTCCGGTGAATGCCTGCTTCAAGGCCATTGACCGCATCACCAAGAGCAAGGGCGAGCTGGTGGATTACAACGTGCGCGCCACTTCCATCGGTCAGGATGCCCTGGGTGAAGTGACGGTTAAGGTGCAGTTCGGCGCCTGCGATTGCGGCAAGCCGGTTTCCGGCAAGGGGGCCGCCACAGACGTGATTGAGGCTTCTGCCCGCGCCTACCTCAACGCCGTGAACCGCAATATCTCGCTGGAGGCTCTGGCCGCTGCCCAGGTATAAGCCCATGAGCGCAGATTTCCCCTTTCGTACCATCGTCGGCCTGGGAAACCCAGGCCGCGATTATGCTGAGACCCGGCACAATGTGGGCTTCATGGTGCTGGATCGCCTGGCGCGCCGTTTCGGCGCCGAATGGAAGCTCGACAAAGCGCGCAAGGGCGAGCTGGCCGCAGGCCCCGGCGTGCTGCTCATCAAGCCGCAGACCTTCATGAACTGCAGCGGCGAATGCGTGGGGCCCATCATGCGCTATTACAAGTTTGAGCCGGAGCAGGTGCTGGTCATCTACGATGATATCTCCTTCCCTGTGGGCACGATGCGCCTGCGCTCCAGCGGTTCTGCAGGTGGCCACAATGGCATGAAATCCCTCATTGCCCACCTGGGCGGCGAGAAATTCCCGCGCCTGCGCGTGGGCATCGGCGCGCCGGGGCAGAAAGAAATGGTAGGGCATGTGCTGGGCAAATTCGCACCGGATGAACGCCCCCTGCTGGAGGAATGCCTCGCCAAGGCCGAGGAAGCCACGGTGATGATGATTCGCGAGGGCTTCCAGGCCGCCGCCAATAAATTCAACGTCAAGAAGGAAAAGAAGCCCCGCAAAAAGCCCGAAGCACCGGCAGAGGAATCTGCCGAAACTGCCCCTGAACCGCAGCAAGCTGATAACGTATGAACCGCCCCATGATTTTCCCGCTCATCACCCTGCTGCTGGCAGGCTGCATGCCCGCGCCGACACAGCAGGCAGTTGAGCGCACCACCATGGTGCAAAGTGCTGTTGCGCATACCTGTACGGCCAGTGTAGTCGTGATTCGTTTTTCGGATAACGCCGTGCTGGCCACTTTTGCCATGCCGGAAGAGGCCGTTGCCGAGCTGAAAGCCCTGCTGGGGCAAGGGCGTCCTTCCGTTTACGAACCGGAGTTTCTTTCACCGCCCGCACCTCCCTTTGCGCAGACTTTCCTGTGCCTCGGGGATTTGAAGCTGGATCTGGAATCGGTCTGGTCCGAAAGCCAGGAAGCCAGTGAGCTGGAATGGCTGAAGAAACGTGATGGTGAAGGGCGACTGGCACCACAGATTGTGCTGCCGGATACTGCGTATGCGCGATTCATGGGTCAGGAAGCCATTCAGCAAGCTCGTGCGGCATTGAAACGCCTTGAAAACGAGTCCCGGTAAGCAGCCCGGGGCAAGGGGCTGATTGCCAACGCCTATATTTCACCGTCTCCAGCGTTTTCTGCGTCGGTATTTCGGGCGCTTGCCGCGGATAAGGCGGACAACAGAGAAGATGAGAATGCACGCAGTCACCACCGCACCGCCAGCCAAAGCGATGGGCATTGACCAAAGCTCGCCAAAGCGGTTCAGCGTGCTGCGCTCGGGGGCATCCGGCATATATAGCACGGGTATCTCTGCGCCCACGCGGTTTTCCGGCTCTATATAGCCGCGTTTTCTGAACGGCACAAACGACCATGTCTCATCCGCCTGACGCCCCCGGAGCACCTGCCCCTCTGCGGTGCGATACTCATATATCAGGATGAGCTTAGCTCTGCCGCGTCCACGCCCGGAGCTGACGCGTTTGAAATCGTGGTCAACAATACGCCCCGTGACCGCGATGCCGGAATCGACAAATGCCCGGCTTTCAGTATACGTGCTCCACGCGCCCCAGCCCAGCAGCACCGGCAGCTCCAGAAACAGCAGAAGCCACAGCGCCGCCCCCGCTCCGGAATCAGCAGGTTCATCGCGATGCTGTTTCCACGCGGCATAGGCAAACCCGCCAAAGAACAGCACCCCCAGCTGCGCCAGAATCAGTTTCAGCCCGCTTGCATCCCAGGTAGTGAGCCCGGCCAGCAACCGCCCGCCCTGCCAGAGGGTGATACACAGGCAGACAAGCGTGAGCACCGCCATGCACACGCTCAGAAACCAGGGAGAAATGGTATTCCGGCTCATTTTATACAACAGAGGATGATGACCAACACCAGCACCACAAGGACAATGCCCCACACCCAGTGCCGCAAAAACAGCTCGGCAAGAAGCTGCGTAATGAACTCTATAATAAACTCCAGCATGGATTAATACGGCCTTCCACCCTGAAATGCGGGTGCCAGCACCATCACCGTGCGAGGCAGCAGGTAGAGGGAAAGCTTCTGGTTCTTATCGGTGAAGTGGTGCACGCTGTGGTCCTGGCGGGCAAAGCCACCGAAGCGGGCATCATCCGAATCCAGCACCACCGACCACTCACCAGCCTTCGGGGCGGGCAGCTGGTAGTCGGGAATGGCGCGGGTGCCGCTCCAGTTGAACACAAACACAAGCCCGGCGCGCTCAAAGGCCATCACCTGGTTCTCCTCGTCCATGTTCAGCGGGCGAGCAGGTGCGGCGGCCAGCAGGTCACGCCGCTGGGCCAGTTCCACCATGGCGCGGTCAAACTCGTTCAGGAAGCGGTAGCGCAGCAATTTGTTATCCACCAGACTCCACTGGCGGCGGCAGTACTGGTACGAATTGCCATTGCCCTCGCGGGGGAAATCAATCCACTCCGGGTGGCCGAATTCATTGCCCATGAAGTTGAGCCAGCCCTCACCGCCTGCGGCCAGCGTGGCCAGGCGTATCATCTTGTGCAGCGCCATACCGCGGTCGATAATGACGCTGGGAAGCTCGCAGCTCATGTGGGTATACATTTCGGCATCCATGAGGCGGAACGCAATGGTCTTGTCGCCCACCAGCGCCTGGTCGTGGCTTTCGGCATATGCGATATTGGCCTCGCCATAGCGGCGGTTGATGAGGGTATACCAGATATCGCCCACGCTCCAGTCCTCGTCCTTCTTTTCCTTGAGCAGCTTGATCCAATAATCCGGCAGCCCCATGGCCAGACGGTGGGTGAAGCCGAAACCGCCCTCATCCACCGGGCGGCAGAGGCCGGGCATACCGCTCATATCCTCGGCAATGGCGAAAGCACCGGGGCGGGCCTGCTGCACCAGCGTGGCTGCCAGCTGCAGGTAAATCACCGCATTCAGGTTCACCTGCGTGTTGAAATAGCACCCCAGGTCGGTAAAGGGCTCGTGGCCGTGGTGCAGATACAGCATGCTGGTCACGCCATCGAAGCGGAAACCGTCGAAGTGGAACTCATCCAGCCACCAGCGCAGATTGCTCAGCAGGAACTGCAGCACCTCTTCCTTGCCGTAATCGAAAAGGCAGCTATCCCAATCCGGGTGCATGCTGTCGCGCTCGCCCGCGCAGAAATACTGGCCACCCGAGCCATCAAAATTATTAAGCCCCTCGGCCATGTTCTTCACGGCATGCGAATGTACCACATCCAGCAGCACGGCAATACCCAGACCATGCGCCGTATCGATGAGGTATTTCAAATCCTCCGGCGTGCCGAAGCGGTTGCAGGGCGCAAAGAATGAGGAGACGTGATAGCCGAACGAACCATAGTACGGGTGCTCCTGAATGGCCATGATCTGCACCACATTGTAGCCCAGCTTCGCGATGCGAGGCAGCACATTGTCTGCAAACTCGCGGTAGCTGTGGATGCGCAGTTCCTCGCCCGCCATGCCCACGTGTGTCTCGTAAATGAACGGCGTCTTCACATTGGCAGGATTCCAGCGGGTATGCCTCCAGCGGTAGGGTTCCTCCGGCTCCCAGATGACACCGCTGTAGTCGAAAGTCGCAGCATCCTGCGCCGTGTAACGAATCCAGGCAGGCATGCGATCCTTGTGCTCGTTGTCTGCGCCCACCACATGCACCTTGACATGCTGCCCGTGTTTCAGAGCATCGGCCGGCAAGCGGATTTCCCACACACCATCGGCGCCGCGCTGCATCGGGTTTGCCCCGCGGTTCCAGAAGTTGAAATCACCAATGAGATAAAGCTGGCGGGCACCAGGCGCCCATTCCCGGTATACCCATTCCCCCGTGGCAGCATCGCGATGAAAGCCCATGCGCTTGTACGCGCCGGCAAAATCCATGAGAGAACCATGACGGCGGCAGATACGCTCCAGCTGCGAGTCGAATAATCGCATGCGCCCCTTGATAGCGTGTTCAAAAGGGGCCAGCCAGCCATCTGCCAGCACTAATCCGGGTATAGGGGCGCGTCTCATGGCCTTATTCTACATCAGCCTGCCGTTCGTGGCAATTTAAATTGCATTCCGCCCGCGGATTTTTGCGAATGGTGAGCATCACATTGTATACTGCACCAGCGAAATTTGCCTCCGGCGGTCGAAATTGCCCCCAGCGATACCGGGTTCAGCGAATTTCCCGGCTGAATACTGCGGCAGCAGGATAAGTTACTGCTTGACGCGCCCCGATGAATCAGGTATTCTTTATCACGATTTCACCCCTACACATTATGCCGACTGACAAACCGATTAATACCATCTCCGTGCTCGTGGAAAACAAGTTTGGTGTGCTTTCCCGCGTAGCAGGTCTGTTCTCCGGTCGCGGCTATAACATTCATTCCCTCAACGTGGCCCCCTGCGAGGATCCCAAGTTCTCCCGCATGACCATCGATGTGAAGGAAGATAATGAAAAGCTGGACCAGGTTATCAAGCAGCTCAGCAAACTGGTGAATGTGGTAGAGGTCATCGATTTCCGCAACGAGCCCACCTTCTACCGCGAAATTGTGCTTGTGCGCGTGCGCTTCGGTGAGCACAAGACCGAAATCCTGCAGCTTTGCGACATGTTCCGCGCCCAGGTCATCGACGCCACGCGCGAGATGCTCACCATCGAGATTTCCGGTGGCGAATTCCGCCTCAACCGCTTCCTCGACCTGCTGAGCGATTACGATGTGGACATGGTGACCCGCTCCGGCAAGATTGCCGTGGTGAAGCCCCGTGCCTGATTTCATTTTTCTTCCATTATCTTACTCATCATCACCGGCAAGGTCAGGCGCTTTGCCGGTGATTCCTTTTTTCCTGAATCACCATGGCTATTGAATCCTTTGGCGGGAATACCCCGCAGCTGAACGCCCCGGCCTTTGTGGCAGCCAGTGCCGATATCATCGGCCGTGTCACCCTGCACCCCGATTCCAACGTGTGGTACAACACCACCATTCGCGGCGATGTCTCCCCCATCGAAATCGGCGATGGCAGCAATGTGCAGGACAACTGCTGCCTGCATGTCGATTACGAACTGGGCTGCAAGCTCGGCAAATATGTCACCGTGGGGCACAGCGTCACCCTGCACGCCTGCACCGTGGAAGACGCCTGCCTCATCGGCATGGGCGCCGTCGTGCTGGATGGCGCCGTCATCGGGCATGGCTCCATTGTAGGAGCACACGCCCTGGTCACCAAGGGCACCATCATCCCCCCGCACAGCCTTGTGCTGGGCTCACCCGCCAAGGTCGTGAAACAACTCCCGCCGGAAACCGAACAGGCCAATATAGACCACGCCCGGGACTATGTGCGCCTGGCGCGCGAATACGCCGCCCGATAAAAACATGCCGCTGCTTGTCATCATCCTGGCCTGCGCGGCCATCCTGTTTGGGCTGGAATGCCTTTGCGGCATACCCGGACTCACCCGCTGGGGCATGGTCACCGTGCTGGTGCTCCTGGGCAGCATCATCGGCATCGCCAACTGGTGCATCCTCATCAACAACCTGCGCGGCAGGAAATACGCCTCTTTCATCCCCCTGCTCGCCACCCTTTGCTTCGCAGGCGCAGCATGCCTCCTCGGCGCAGAGGAACATGCCCTCATCATACCCCTGGCGCTAGTCATCGACCCCTGGCCCTGGACCATCGTCCTGGGGCTGCCCTGGCTCCTGCTGCGCAAGATAATACGCGGCAGCCGCTCCACCCCGGACAACAAGGACTGAACACCCCGCCCCCAGACTCCTCACCGCCAGCATCTTCCCGATGCCACCCCGCAAATGCGCCGCAGTCCCCCTGCGCCATAATAACGCATACTTTGTTATACAGTTTATAATTAACATATTACACAATTTTCCATTGACGCATCAGGGCATTTTTGTTAGATAAGAAGACTCGTTTCCTTATCCGAACCGCCCCCTGCTCTCCATGCGCCGCTCTCTTCTTCTTTCGCTTCTCCTGCTCACCCCCGCCCTGCTGGCAGGCACCCCGGAAATCATCCACTCAGCAGAGCCGCCCCCTATCGTCGGGCATCCTGGTTTCAGCATCGCCGCCAGCGGGGGCACCCAGGGACTCGGCATGAGCATCGGCTACCGCCCTAATCCCTACGTGGGATTCCGCCTGCGCGGCGCCCGCCTCAGCTACGATTACCACGACACCTGGGGCAACCACCCCA
>JAZOTC010000045.1:0-21524 GCA_045657445.1 Akkermansia sp.
GTGGAAACAAACCCCGCACCGAAGGCAGAGGTACCGGCACTGCGCCCCCTGCCCACTACCACGGAAACCAAGCCGGTGGACATGAGCCAGATTACCAACACCGGCCCCATTCCTGTGGCCACCCGCGTGCCGGGCGACCCCACCCGCGTGTATAACCCGCTCAACCCCAGCAAGACCATCCGCGTGGTGGACAAGAACGGCAACCCCTACCCCAGCGGCAAGGAACTCAAAGTGCGTGGCACCAACTTCCACTTCTACGTGCCGTAACGCATGAGTACCCTTCCTTTCCAGACTGTCTGCATCCTGGGGCCCGGGCTGCTCGGTGGCTCCATAGCCATGGCCGTGCAGCAGCACCTGCCCGGCTGCGAACTGCGCATCTGGGCGCGCCGCCAGCAACCGCTCGATTTCGCGCGCGAGCACGGCATCACCCAGCACACCTATACCGATGCCCGCGAAGCCGTGCGCGGTGCAGAACTCATCATTCTCGCCACCCCCATCGGCGCCTTTGAGGAACTCTCGCGCTACATTCTCTCGGCCGTTTCCAAGGATGCCATCATCACCGACATCGGCTCCGTGAAAGCCTATGTGCACCGTACCACCGGCGCCATGCTCACCAGCCGTGGCCGCTGCTTCATCGGCTCGCACCCCATGGCGGGGGCAGAAACCCAGGGTATCGAAAACGCCAGCGCCGACCTCATCAAAGGCGCTACCGTAGCCCTTACCAATCCCCACGGCGCAGCGGAGGCCAAAGTCCGGCAGCTGGCCGCCTTCTGGGAAGCCCTGGGCACCAGCACCTATGTGATGGAACCGGTGAACCACGACCGCACCGTGGCCCGCATCTCCCACTGCCCGCACATTCTCGCCGCCCTCTGTGCCCGCGGCGCCACCCTGGGCCAGGAACCCATGGAAGACCTGCAGCGCCTTGCTGCCAGCGGCTTCCGCGACACCACCCGCGTGTGCTCCGGCGGCGCCAACATGTGGGCCGATATCCTCTGGGAAAACGATGTAGCCGTGCGCGCCGCTCTGCATGATTGTGTGAACGACCTGCACCACCTCATCGACCTGCTGGAAACCCAGGACAAGGAAGGCGTGCGCCAGTGGCTCATTGCGGCGAAGGACGCCCGTGAAACGGTGCGCAGAATGACAAGCGAGGATTGATTCCAGCCTGCCGGGTTCAGCAGGACGAAGGCCGCTTTTGTTTACTCGTCGCGATAATACTGGCGGCGGTGGGGATTCATGTTGCGGCGGTGGTCCTCGCGGTCTTCGCGATTGCGGAGAAGATGGCGTTTTTCGCGGCGGTTCACGCGCTCCAAGGTCATCTGGCGCTTCTCGTTGCGGCGCTCCAGCTCAGCAATCTCGGCATCCAGATTCAGGAAATGCTCATAGCGTTCCTGGGTGAGCGTGCCCGCCTCCAGAGCCGCGCGGATAGCGCAGCCGGCGTCCTTGCGGTGGGAGCAGTCCGCAAAGCGGCACTGGCTCTCCAGCTCGGTTAAATCAGCAAACTGGGCGCGGAGGGTAGCGGCATCAGTCCACATGTGAATCTCGCGCATGCCGGGGTTGTCGATAAGCACGCCGCCGCCGGCAAGAATCACCAGTTCACGCGCCACGGTGGTGTGGCGGCCCTTGCCGGTCACCTCGTTCACGTGGCCGGTCTCCAGCCATTCATCACCCAGCAGGCTGTTTACAAAAGTGCTTTTACCCACACCGGAGGACCCCACTACGGTGATGGTACGGCCCTTGGGCACACGGCGGAGATACTGCGGGTAGCCCTTGCGCCAGCGAGCCACGATGGGGTACACCTCGGCGCAGCCCAGCGAGCGGATTTCCTCCACCGCGCGCTGCATATCGGCCTCCGGGGCGGTATCGGCCTTGTTCACCAGCACCACCGGCTCTGCCCCGCTCTTGCGGATGAGGGTGAGGTAGCGTTCAATGCGGCGCGGGTTATAATCGCTCTCCGCATCGGTAATCACCACGACCATGTCCACATTCGCCCCGATGACCTGCTCCGCACAGCTGCGGCCGGGAGCCTTGCGCGAAAAGCGGTTGCGGCGCGGCAGCATGGCGCGGATGACCGGCAAATCCTTCCCCTGCCCGGGGTCCACCGCCACCCAGTCGCCCACGGTGGGCAGGTCGGCATCGGAAACGGCATCGTGCCACACCTTGCCGGAGAGCACCACCTCGTGGTCGCCCTTGCCCTTGGCAATCACGGTGAAATTAATCTTGGTTTCGCGGATAATGCGGGCCGGATACCACTCCGGGTGCCCCAGCGCCGCCAGAGCCTCTGCGTAATCCGGGCCCCAGCCCAGCATTTCCATGGTCACTTTCATGCGTGGCGAATCAGCGTTGCGTGTTCAATGATATGCAGGGCAATATGCTCCTTGGTATCCTTTTCCAGATACTCCACATGGTCGGGGTAGACCAATGCCACCTCATTCTCGCGGGAATCAAAGCCGATATCGCGGCGGGAAACATCATTTGCCACAATCATATCGCACTTCTTGCGCTGCAATTTATCCTGCGCGTAGGCCTCCACATTCTGCGTCTCGGCTGCAAAACCGACCAGAGTACCGGCAAAGCCGAAGACATCGCGCATGCTGCCCAGAATATCCGGTGTTTTTTCCAGCTCAATCACCAGGCGTTCGCCACTTTTCTTCATTTTCTGCTCCTGCACCACCACCGGGCGGTAATCGGCCACGGCGGCGCAGAGAATGGCCACATCGGCATATTTCACCATATCGCGCACCGCATCATACATCTGCTGGGCGCTTTCCACCGGTATGAAATCCACCCCGGCAGGCACATCCAGCGTGGTGGGACCGGAGATGAGAATCACCTCGTGCCCCTCGTGGCGGGCAGCCCCCGCCAGCGCATAGCCCATGCGCCCGGAGGAACGATTCGTGAGATACCGGACGGGGTCGAGCGCCTCGCGTGTGGGACCAGCTGTGATGAGAAACTTCATGTCGCCCGGCAGTCTACCACAAAAGCCCCCTATTGGCAACCCCCCTTCCTGCACAAAAAGCCTTTACCTAAGATGGGCAATGTGTTACCCTCTTCCTTGCTGACATACAGTCCCCTCATTCTCTCTCCATGAAAACCGACTATACCCATTACATGGTCATAGGTATCTGGTGCGCAGGTATCATACTTGGCATCTACCTGCTCCGGGGCTTGTGCCGGCTCCTCTATCGCGTTCTCATTCGTCCGTGGTGGAAGAACCGTCTGACCATGGCAGACCTGAACAACAGACGCAAATACACCGCAAACCCAGAGAATCCGCTGATGAAGCTCGCCAAGCTGATAATCTGGGTTGTGGGGTTAATCTTCGCAGGGCTGATGATATGGGGCATCATATTAAACCTGAAGCATAATTTCAATGGCGCCCTGATAAAGCAAGAGATTCTGGAGGTATCCAGCAAGCTGAACAAAAAGAATCTCGACCATCTTCGCGAGCAGATAGACATTGAAAAAGCCATTAAGGACGCGGGAACCACCAGGGAGGAGTTTCTCAAGGATATCGAACTCCGGATAAATGCCATGGAGAACACCCAGGGTGGCATCCAATCCCTGCCGCCACAGCAACAGGCAGAATATGAAACGCTCCGCGCCATGCGCAACGTTCTCAACGGAAACATCCCCAGTTTGAACACCCCATAACATAAGTTTCACACCATGAGCAGACTCCGCCTCATCTTTTACCTGTGCTACGCCCTGATGCTCCTGGGAATCGCAGCGCTCTACTTCCTGCCCATCCCGGAGATAGAGCTCACCCCGAAGCAACACTGGCGCAAACTGGACGCCTGGCTTGGCGGCAGCATGAACATGACCGAGCTGGATGCCGCCCCATGGGAAAGCGAGACAGATGATTTCCGCGGTGTCATCTTTACCTTCCGGGACAACACTGAGCATCTGGACAAACTGGTAAAATACCACAACCTGAAAACCGGGCGCAAAATCGCAACACCCCTGCCCGCCACCTGGCAGGAGCAACTGGACACTACGCGCCCCCTCTATACCGCCCACCCCAAGGTGCTGGTAAATTGGCATCTCTCCGATTGGGGCTACGACACGCGAGATTTTACAGTGGCCAGCCTGAAAGACGGGCGCACTCTGCTGGCGCTGCGGTATAAGGCCACAAGCCAGCTCGCAGGACGCTCCTTGTTCAGCGCCCCCTTCGAAGTTCCGGATTACGACCCACCGCTGCCGCCGGATTGGTATGTGGTTCTGGCCGGCATCGGGGGTGTGGCATTCTTACTTCTGGTTCCGCTGGGCTTTCTGCTGCTCTTCCCGGATTTCCGATTAAACCAGAAGTGGGCAGCCGCCAAGTGGTTCGGCATAGCGCTGGCCTTTCCGATGGTCACCATCGTGCCCTACCTCTACACGAGCGCCCTCAGCATTCCCTTTGTCCTGTCCATTATCCTGCCCATCCAGCTTACCGGGGCCTGGATTCTCTACCTCCTCGCCGCTATCATTCAGGAACGGAACAACAAACCCTCGCAAGTTGAATCAAGCGAGGTTTAATCCTCCATCTTGCGCTGGGTGATGCTGCATGACCGGGGCTGTCCGCCGCGTTTGCGGGCACGCTTCAATTCCAGCTGCCGGGGGCTGGGGGCACCGTTGAGCCGGTGGTCCAGCTCCTCGCAGAGTGTACGCCGCGCCAGATAGCGGTTGATTTCGCGCTCGCGCTCACAATGGCAGCGGATGACAATGCCGCTGGGCACGTGGGTCAGATAAACGCAGTTATTCGTCTTATTGACCTTCTGCCCACCCTTGCCGCTACCGCGCACAAATTTCTCCTCCAAATCATTCTTATGCACCCCGAGGCGCTCCATCATTTCCTGGAGTTTCTGCAATTTTTCAGGCGATACAGGCATGCCGGGTATCGTATAGCAGAACGCGTTACATGACAAGTTCTTTTCCTGCTATACTGTCCCGCATTTCCCTTGCACAAAGCGGAGCATCTATGCTACATTAGCCACCTGATGGCTACACTCTGCATACTGGACGGCATGGCGCTGATCTACCGCGCGTTCTACGCCTTTATCAACAACCCGATGCGCAACTCCACCGGGCTGAACACCTCGGCCATGTTCGGCTTCATCAACACGGTGGTGCATCTCATCGAAAAGGAAAAGCCCACGCATATTGTCGCCTGTCTGGACCCCAGTGGCCCCACCTTCCGCCACGAGCGCTTTCCCGAATACAAGGCCAACCGCCAGGCCATGCCCCAGGAGCTGCGCGATTCCATTCCCTGGATTGTCGAGATACTGGCGGCCATGCGTATCAAGACCCTGCGCATGCCCGGATATGAGGCAGATGACCTCATCGGCACCATCACCCGCATGAGCGACGAAGCGGGCGACATGCACGCCTACATGGTTTCCAAGGATAAGGACCTGGGGCAGTTGCTTTCGCCCACTTGCTCGTTCTGGCGCCCCGGCAAGAAGGGGAGCGATTTCGAAACGGTGGGGGTGGAGGAATTTCTGGAGGAATGGGGTATCGAAAACCCGCGCCAGATTATCGACATACTCGCCCTCATGGGCGATGCCTCCGACAACATTCCCGGCGTGCCGGGCGTGGGAGCCGTTTCCGCCAAAAAACTCATTTCCCAGTTCGGCAGCATTGAGAGCATGCTCACCCGCAGTGCCGAAATCAAGGGCAAGATGCGCGAAAAGATTGAACAGAATGCCGAAGCCGCCCGTCTTTCCTATGAGCTGGTGACCATTCGCCGCGATGTGCCGGTGGAATTGAAACTGGAGGACTGCAGGATTCAGGATTTTGACACCAAGGCCCTGGCAGATATCCTCAAGAAGCTCGAATTCAAGGAACTGGCGCGCAAACTGTGCGGCACCCAGCCGAGCGATGCCGATATGGGCGAGCTGTTTGCCGCTGCTGCCGCTCCCGCCGAACCGGCAGAGGGTGAAATGCAGCTCGACCTCTTCACCCTGCCCCAGCTGGCAGATATCGGCACCACTCCGCACCAGTACCACCTGGTCAACACCCCCGAGGCGCGCGCAGCCCTGGCCGCCCGCATGCAACAGGCCCCCCGCTGGGCCTTCGATACCGAAACCACCGGGCTCGACCCGCTCACGGACAGCCTGCTGGGCTTCTCCGTGGCCCTTGAGCCGCACGAGGCCTACTACATTCCTGCAGCTGAGGACGGCTGGCTGGATTGCTTTGCCCCCGCCTTTGCCGGAAATGCCGAAAAAATCGGGCTGAATGCCAAGTTTGACATTCAGGTGCTGCACCAGGCAGGGCTGGTGATAAACGAGCCGTTCTTTGATTGCATGCTGGCGCACAGTGCGCTATACCCGGAACTGCGCCACGGCATGGACGAGATGGCCGAGGCCCTGCTGCAATATAAAACCATTCATCTGGAAGATATTGCAGGCAAGGGGAAGGACATGAACACTGCCGCTGTACCGGTGGAAACCATGGCCGAATACGCCGCCGAGGATGCGGATGTGACCCTGCGCCTGTACCACGCGCTGCAACCGCAGCTCGTGGAAGCCGGGCAGGATGAACTGATGCGCAGCATCGAATTCCCCCTGGTGCCGGTGCTGGCCGGCATCGAGGAAGAGGGCATGCGCGTGGAACCGGAATTGTTGCAAAAAAGTTCTGATGAACTGGGCATCCAGATTGACGGCATCCGCGCCCGCATTGATGAACAGGTGGGGCGCCCCATCAACCTGAACTCCCCCAAGCAGCTCGGCGAGCTTCTGTTTGACGACATGAAGCTGCTTGCCAAGCCCAAAAAGACACGCACCGGCCAATATGTGACCGATGAGGAAACGCTGCGCAAGCTGGTGCCGCTCTCCCCGCTGGTGGCTGATATTCTGGAATACCGCGAGCTTTCCAAACTGAAAGGCACGTATCTGGACGCCCTGCCCCGCTTCATTTCGCCAAAGGATGGCCGCATTCACTCCACTCTGTTGCAAATGGTGACCGCCACCGGCCGCCTTGCCTCGCAGAATCCGAATCTGCAGAACATCCCGGTGCGCTCGGAGGCAGGCAAACTCATCCGCCGCGCCTTCGTGGCGCGAGATGCGCACCACAGTATTCTTTCTGCCGACTACTCGCAGGTGGAACTGCGCCTCATGGCCGCTCTCTCCGGCGACCCGGGCATGATCAGCGCCTTTACCTCCGGCCGCGATATCCATGCCGAAACCGCCGCCCGCATCTATGGCGTACCGCACGAGGAAGTGACAGCCGATATGCGCCGCAAGGCCAAGACGGTGAACTTCGGTATCATCTACGGCATTTCCGCATTCGGGCTTTCGCAGCGGCTGGACTGCTCGCGCGGTGAGGCTGCCGGGCTCATCGAAAGCTATTTTGCCCAATTCCCGGGCGTGAAGGAATGCATGGACAATCTGGTAGCCGATGCCCGCGAGCGTGGCTACGCCGAAACTCTCTGCGGCCGCCGCCGCAAGCTGCCGGATCTGGCCAGCGCCAATTTCAACCTGCGCGCCGCCGCTGAGCGCACGGCCATCAACACCCCGATTCAGGGCACCGCAGCAGACATGATTAAAATAGCCATGGTGCGCGTGGCCGAGCTGCTGAAAGGCCGCCGCAGCCGCCTCATCATGCAGATTCACGACGAACTGCTCATTGACCTGCACGAGGACGAGCACGAGCTTATCCCGCAGATTACCGAAGCCATGCGCGCCGCCATGGCCCTGCCCCACGGCGTGCCGCTGGAGGTAGAGGCCAACACCGCCCCAAACTGGCTGGATGCCCATTAACTTTTCCCTCAGACTCATGATTACACTTGTAGGACTCGGATACGATATTCACCGCTTTTCGGAGACGGAGCGTCCGCTCTGGCTGGGCGGTGTTCAGGTGCACCCCACCAAGGGGCTTGCCGGGCATAGCGATGCCGATGTGCTCTGCCACGCGCTGGCAGATGCCATTCTGGGCGCTATCGGCGAGCCGGACATCGGCTACTGGTTCCCCCCGGGCGATGACAGCTGCAAGAACATCTGCTCGCTGCGCATTGTGGAAAAAGCCGTAGAGCTGCTGCAGGCCCAAGGGGGGCGCGTGGTGAATGTGGACTGCGCGTTAATCGCCGAAGCCCCGAAAATCATGCCCTTTGTGCAGCAGATGAAAGAAACGCTGGCGCCCATTCTGGGAGTCGCCTCCCGCCGCGTGGGCGTGAAAGCCACCACCAACGAAAAACTGGGTGCACTGGGACGCCGCGAGGGCATGGCCGCCTTTGCCACCGTAGCAGTCCAGGTACCAGACGAAGACTGAACCACGATGACTCCGGAAATTGATTTACTGGCCTTTGCTGCGGTGGAGAATCTGAAAGCCGCAGGACTCACCGTGACCACGGCCGAGAGCTGCACCGGCGGCATGATTGCCGCCGCCCTCACCGAAGTGCCCGGTGCTTCTGCCGTATTCCGCTACGGCTGGGTGACTTATTGCAATGAGGCTAAGGAGCGACTCCTGGCTGTACCTGCCGAACTTATCGAGGCTCACACCGTCGTGAGCGAACCCGTGGTAGCAGCCATGGCACAGGCCGCCATGCGCCAGAGCGGCGCCGATATCGCCGTGGCGGTCTCCGGCAATGCGGGTCCCACAGCTCCCGAGGGCGAACCGCCCGCAGGCACCGTGTGCCTGGCAATTGCGCGCCGTGGAGCCGCCCGCCCGGTGCACACCGAAACACTGGTGCTGCCCGGTATACCCCGCCGCCAGTTCCGGCAGCGAGTCACAGCCAAGGTGCTGCAGCTCATTGCCGGTGCAGCCAATTAAGCTACAAAAAGAGCCTGCGGAAACATCCGCAGGCTTTTTTTCAGGCATTATTCGATGCCCTGGCGATCGTATAGTTCCTTATACAGCGGGCAGGTAGCATACAACTCCTCGTGCGTACCATCGCCCACAATACGGCCGTAGTCAAATACCAGAATGCGGTGCGCGTTGCGAATCGTGCTGAAGCGGTGCGCCACAATGAGCGTGGTGCGCCCCTGCGCCAGCTTATCCAGCTCTTCCTGAATCTCCCGCTCGCTCTCTGCATCCAGCGATGCCGTGGCCTCGTCCAGAATCAGGATGGGGGCGTCCTTCACAAAGGCGCGGGCAATAGCCACACGCTGGCGCTGACCACCAGAAAGGCCGGCACCACCCTGCCCCAATTCCGTATCAATCCCCTTGGGCTGGCTCTCCAGGAATTTTGACACAGCCGCCGATTCGGCCGCAGCAGCAATCTCCTCATCCGTGGCATCCATGCGCCCCAGGCGGATATTTTCGCGTATCGTCCCGGCAAACAGCAGAGCCTGCTGCCCCACCAGGGCAAGCTGTTCGCGCAAATCATGCGGCATCATATCCCGCACATCAATGCCATCCACCGTCACCGCCCCCTTGGTTGCCTCATAGAAGCGGGGAATCAGCGAGGCAAAGGTTGTCTTGCCCGAACCACTTGGCCCCACCAGACCCACTATCTGCCCCGCCGGAATAACCAGATTCACATCGCGCAGCACCAGCTTCTCCGGGTCGTATCCAAAGCTGACATTACGGAACGCAATCTCGCCCTTAGCCCGGCCCTCCAGTTTCTGAGGATTCTCAGGCAGCGGAATCGTGTTCGGCTCCAGCAGCACCTCCGAAAGGCGTTTCAACGCCCCCTGGGCTTCATTGAAACGATTCCATGCCGTACCGGCTCGCTTCATAGAATCGAAGGTGAAGAACAGGGAAGTCGCAATAGCCATGAAATCGGTGAGGGTCAGGCCACACATGCGCCCACGCACCAGCAGGAAGGCCAGCGCCAGCGCGGTCACAATCTCCATAACCGGAATCAGCGCTTTCTGGTACTTCACCAGCTTGACCAGATTGGTGCGGAGACGGCGGGAGGTATTGCGGAATTCCTCAATCTCGCGATTCTCCATGGCATAGGCGCGCACCTCGCGCTGGTTTTCCAGATTCTGCTGAACCGCCGTATTGAGCTCGCCCAATCCCTGCTGCGCACGCTGCGATTTCTGAGAAATGCGCTTACCAAACAGGATAATAGGCCAGGCCGCCAGTGCAATGAACACCAGGTTCACAAAGAACAGCACCCCCTGCCCAGAAGTCACCAGCAGGAAGATAAAGGCGCCCACGGCACAGAGGGCCGTTATAGGCTGCTTCACCAGATCATTGGAAACGGTGGTCAGAATATTCTGAACGCTGGTGGTATCTGCCAGAATGCGGCTGATGACATCGCCCTTCTGGCGGCTCTCCATGAAAGCTATGGGGAGTTCCTGCACCCGGCAGAACACCTGCATGCGCAGCGTCTCCAGAATGCGGATACCCAGAATATTCACCAGCACCGCATTGCACCACATGGCCACGCCTCGCACCACAAAAACAGCAGGCATGGAAAAACACGCCAGCAGAAGCAATGTATCGGGTGATAATTCTGCCAATGAAGGGCATTTTTCCAACAATTCAGGAGTTGCGGCCGCATCTCCCCTGAACACAACGGGGAACACATACTTCACCATGAACGGCACACCCGCACCGCTGGCGGCAGCAGCCACCATACCCGTGACCAATACCAGCACAAACATGCTGAGATGCGGCAGCATGAACCGCTTCAGAAAATAAGTAATTGTCTTCATGCCTCTACCTCCTTTTCCTGTTCTTCCGCTGCCTGCCGCACCTGTTCGTCATAGAGATGACGGTACAGCATGCAGTTCTCGTACAATTCGGCGTGTGTGCCATCGGCTATGATGCGGCCTTCCTCAAACACCAGAATGCGCTGCGCCATGCGAATGGTACTGAAACGGTGGGCAATGACAAAGGTTGTATGTCCCTTGGCCAGTTCCTCCAGCTCTGCCTGAATGGCTGCCTCGCTCTTCATATCCAGGGCCGAGGTCGCCTCATCCAGAATCAACACCGGTGCATTTTTCAAGAAGGCGCGGGCAATGGAAACGCGCTGTCGCTGGCCACCGGACAAGCCGGCGCCGCCCTCACCCAGCATGCGGTCAATTCCCTCGGGAGTTCCCTCGGTAAATTCGTCCACCCTGGCCCGGCGGGCAGCTACCAGCACTTCATCCCGGGAAGCCCCCGGGCGTCCCACGCTGATATTCTCGAATATGGAACCGCGGAAAAGTGCAGCAAACTGGGATACAAGGCCTATACTCTTCGTGCGGTCAGCCCGGGTTATCTGGCGCACATCGACACCATCCAGCTTCACGCAGCCGCTGTTCACATCGTAAAAGCGGCAGATGAGATTAATAAAGGTCGTCTTACCGGAACCGCTGGGGCCCACCAGCGCCACCACCTGACCAGCAGGCACATGCACCGTCACATCCTTCAGCACGACCTTTTCCTCATTATACTGGAAACTTACGTTTTCAAAATCGACCGTCCCGGCCACGGGCATGGGCAGTACTGCGGGTTCTGCCGGTTCCGGAGTTTCGTCCACCGCATGCAGAATCTCGTTAATGCCCTTGATACCCACGGCCATAATCTGGCACTGGTTCGCTACGTTGCCCAGGTGCTTAATAGGCTCATAGCAGAAGTAGAATGCAAATGCGATAGCAGAGAACTGCTCCAGCGTGAGCCCATCGCTGCACCCGCGGTACAGCGAATACGCCAGAGCGAGAGCAGAGACAATCTCCACAGAGGGGGTCACGCTGCACTTCCAGGCATTCATGCGGATGATGATGGAATTAAACCGGCGGATACAATCGCGCAACAGGCCCTCGCGGTGCGACTCCAGATTGAATGCGCGCACCTCACGCTGAGCAGAGAAAGTCTCCTCCACCACCGTCGTGATGATGTTCATATCCTTCAGAGCGCGTCCCATGTGCTTGGCCATGCGCTTCCCCACGCCGCGGACTATCGGCACACAGGCGCAGGAGATAATCAGATTTCCCAGCAGAATGGCGCTTTCATCATTGGAACAGGCCGCATATACCAGATACGCACCTGCCGAAACCAGTGTAAGCGGCTGAATCACCAGCTCATTGAATATGGTCACCATACCCTGCTGAGCCATGGCCGTGTACTGGATGATGGCCGTCATCAAATCACCACGCGTACGGCGGTCATGGTACGAAAACGACAACCACTGCAGGCGCGAAAACACATCTACCCGCAATTCAAGCAACCCTTCCGTACCAGCTCGCGTCAGCAGGTACGTATTGAGATAGGTGGCAAAACCGCGAATCGTCATGACGAGCGGTATCATCCCGGCTGCAATCCACATGACGGCCGCGTTCATATCCTGCGGCGCCAGGAAGCGCTCTACCCATTCCTTCAGCAGGGCCGGCGGCTCCACCGTACCGAAAACCACAGGGAACACATACTGGGTCATGAACGGGAACCCGAAACCCGCAGTTGCTGCAGCAATTATACCAGCCACCACGCCGCCGGCAATCAGATACCACCGCGGCAGCATGTACTGCTTGAGCACAGGCTTCATCACATCCCACACTTTCTCATCTTCTGATGCACTCATGAGTTTCTACAACTCTAGCAGATAATCCCCCCGCTGGCAATCATTTTCGGGACAATCCCTGATTATCCGGGAGATTTTTGCGGCACACACCGCCGCATAACACGCCGACAGCTTGACATCGCCACTCAAATAGTGCAATATAGCGGCAACTTTTACGTCCGAGCATCGCCATGAAGAGACTGCTTATCCAAACAATCGCGCTGACCGCCTCCGCCACCCTGCTCACCTCCTGCTATGATGAAATCAAACAAATGGTGAGCGGCGAGGAAAAGCCTGCCGAACAAACGACCGCCACAGTAGAAGAAACCACGCCCGCAGCTCCCACCGAGCCGTCCAACGATGACATCACGCGCATGCTCATGGAGCAGCTCAGCGGCTGCGAAATAGCCGATGCCGGCATGCTTACCTGCGGCACCCCCACCAAGAACACAGACAACAGCGTCAGCATGGGTGCCACCATCAAGCTTTCCATCAAGGAAGACCTCTACGCCAAGGAAGCAGCCCCCGCCGCTTTCAACAAGGAACGCGAAGCCGTAAACGAAGCCGCCAATGCTTCCATGAAGCCGGAATCCGCCTACCTGTTCCAGGTGGGAGCCACTTCCAACCTGATTACGGATGCCGACCGCCAGGCCAAGCCCCTGCCCGAAAACCTGCAGGCTGCCATGAATGAGATGAAGGAACTGGCAGAGGCTCCGGTATACCGCAAGGTTGTCAACGCCGGGGATGAAGTAGAGGCCAGCGCCACCTTCACCGCCCTGTATGTGGACAACGCCTGGCAGTTCAGCAATATCGTGGTAGACAATGCAGCCCTGCTGGCGCTCAACGATTACACCGCCCAGAGCGCCCTGCCCCAGGATGCCCCCATCCTCACCCCGGAGTTTGAGGAAGCCCGCAAGGCCAGCATCCGCGAGAAGGTAGCGGCATTCAACCAGATGGCCGAGCCCTACATCAAGGGCCGCGAGGAACAGGCCCGCGCCACCCTCACCCAGCACCAGGCCCAGGCCGAGGAAGAAGCCCGCCGCATGACCGAACAGGCAGCTGCTCAGGAAGCCGCCCGCCAGGAATGCATCCAGGGCTTTGTGCAGGCTCTGGCAGATGATAAACTCTTCGCCGGCGAATGGACCCGCGACAAGCGATTCGGCGAAATTTCCCTGCACATCGAGCAGGCCAAACAGTTTGAGAACGCCGTGCAGTTCGTCGGCACCATCTACGACACCAAGCTGCCGGAAGCCAGCCTCGATATCGCCGGGCGCTGCGACCTCACCCCCAAGGAAGACGGCACAACCCAGGTCGACATCACCATCTATGATGGCCAGTACGACCCCGACCAGCCCACCGCCGAGGTGTACGATGCCAAGGACGGCATGCTTTCACTCCAGCTCAGCAAGGATGGCAAGTTGACCGGCATCATGAGCTGCACCTCCTGGGCCAACGCTCCGGAAAAAGCCTTCCAGATCAACATGGCACCCAAAGCCAAGGAAACGCCTAAGAACAAGCGCCGCCGCTGATTCCGCAGGCATCAACATTTCCCACGCCACCAGGCAGAACCCAGCGGGGTTCTGCCTGGTTTCTTATTCGCTGATACTGTTTCACCAAGCATCCATGACACGCAACACCCCGAATCCTTGTCAGCATGAAAAATTATGGATTGCATTTCACGTTAGGATACGGTAGAATCGCGCACACACATTATGGCCAGGCAAGCATTAGGAAAAGGGCTCGGCGCCCTCATCATGAAAAAGCAGGAGACAAGCACCGCCCCTGCTAATGTAGTGGCAGATACCGACCGCGTTATCGTTGCCAATGTGAAGGACATCAAGGCCTCCCCCTTCCAGCCGCGCCGCCATTTTGATGATGAACTGATAGCCGAACTTGCCGCCTCCATCAAGGAAAGCGGACTTCTCCAGCCGCTTGTGGTCCGCAAGGTCAATGGCATGTTCGAACTCATTGCCGGTGAGCGCCGTCTCCGCGCCGTCTCCAGCCTGGGGCACACCACCGTAAAGGTTGTGGTGCATGAAGCCTCCGACCAGGAGGTGGCCGAACTCGCCCTCATCGAAAACCTGCAGCGTGCCGACCTCACCCCGCTGGAAGAAGCAGAGCAGTACCGCCTGCTTCAGGAAAAATTCGGCATGAAGCAGGAAACCATCGCGCAGCACGTGGGCAAATCCCGCGCCGTGGTGGCCAACATGGTGCGCCTGCTCGAGCTTGCCCCCGAGGTGCGCGAACTCCTTACCCAGCAGCAGATTACCGTAGGCCACGCCAAAGTTCTCCTGCAGCTCAAGAATGCCGATAAGCAGACCCTCGCGGCACATCGCGTCGCCCGCGGCACCCTCACCGTGCGCCAGACCGAACAGCTGGTGCGAAACATGCTCAACCCCGCTCCCGCTCCCGCCAAGGAGGAGCCGGTTCTGCCCCCGGCCTATGCCCGCGTCTGCTCCCAGCTCTCGCAGGACTTCGGCACCAAGGTCAACATTGCCATGAAAGGCAAGAACAACGGCGTTATCGAAATCCCCTACGCAGGCCGCGAGGATCTGGTGCGCATTCTCCAGATTTTCGGCATCTCCGAAAGCATCTGATGCGCCGTCTCCTGCCGCTGGTGCTGCTGCTCTGCAGCTGCGATGATAAAGCTGCCGCTCCTGCACCGGCAGAGCCTTCGCCGTCAGCCGCCGTGGCAGAGTGGGTCACCACCCCCGGTTTCAGCGGGCAGAACGCCTACAACCACTGCGCCGCCATCTGCAAGCTCGGGCCGCGCTACAGCGCCTCCCCCGCCTACGAACAGCAGCTGCAATACCTCGAAAAACACCTGAAAGCAGCCGGGTGGAGCACCGAGCGCAACACCTTCTCCGCGCCCAACGGCGTCCGCATGACCAACCTGCGCGCCTTCCGCGGCAGCACGGCAGCCCCCCTGCTCCTCAGCTGCCACATTGATACCAAAATCAACATCTCGCCGCAGTTCGAAAGCGCAGATGACGGGGCCAGCGGAGCTGCCGTGCTGCTGGAACTTGCCCGCGTGCTCCACGATGAACGCGTTGAACTCATCTTCCTGGATGGCGAGGAGGCCTTTGCCCGCCACATGAGCGAAACAGACGGGCTCTACGGCTCCAGGTTCGATGTCATCCGCCGCGGCAACACCCTGCCCCGCTGGCAGATTAACCTTGATATGGTAGGCGGTCGCAACAAGACTATCGCCATCCCCTCGCTGGACACCTCGGACTTCATGTATGCCCAGTACGCCACCGCAGTCAGAACACTGGGCTTCAATGAAATGAACTGGACCGTCTGGCCCGGCGGTTATCTGGATGACCACGTTCCCTACATCGAAGCCGGGGTAGACAGTCTGAACCTCATTGCCGCCTTTTCCGGCAGCAACTGGTGGCACACCACGCGCGACAACATGAGCCGTATCTGCCCCCGCTCCCTGCATGAAAGCGGGCAGATTACCCTGCAACTCATCAAGCAGCTGCTCAACGCAGGCGCCGCAAACGCTCAATAACCTCCTGCGGCACCGCGGCGCGTTCCTCGGGCGTATTCAGCGGCAGCTGATGAATTACCCTGGCAGCCTTATCATACACCGTCAGCTCCAGCTTATTGCTGGCACCGTGCAGCACCAGAAGCCCCGCCTCATCCTTGAACTGAAGCGAAACCTCGCCCGCCTCACCCAGCATCCAGCCCCGCCCCTGCGGGTTCGCATCGCGCGCCAGGTGGCGAATCGCCTGCAAATGGTCCGAAACCGCCATGGGCTCAAGCCCGCCGGGCAACGAAGCCAGCTGCGCCACCACTGCGCGCCGGTGACCTCGCATCGCCTGGCGGATTTCCGGTGCCACCACCAGCGGACGCAGTGCTCTGTCGCCCCCCACCGCAGCATCCGGGCTGGCTGCGGCTCCGGTCTTTTTCGCAGGCCGCTCCACCAGTTTCACCGCCATCGTGCGCACAGTTTCCCCTTGCAGCAGCTCCACCTGCAACACATCGCCAGGCTTCAACCCGCGCAAAATGGCGCGCATCTCCTCACGCGTGCGGACAGCCTGCCCATTCAGAGAAAAAATCACATCGCCCACCTGCATACCAGCAGTGCGAGCCGGGCTGGCAGGATGCATCGCCCGCACCTGCAGGCCATCCCGCCCCGAGACCACGACAGACTCCGGCACCACGCCAAACATCGCCTGCGGCAACTCCGCCGCCAGCGCCGGCAGAAGAGCCCCCATCAGCAAAACCTGCAACACGCCCTTCATCACAAATACTCCTCCTCTATTTCCACTTCCGTTCTATTGGGCACCTGGATAATCGTGGTTGTATCACCATCATCCTCCAGCATAAAGGTATCCTCGTAAATCACCTCGTAGCGGCGCACCGGCGCTGCACCATGGCGCCATTCCACACGCCCTGCCCCGCGGGCATCAATCACGTTCCGGCTCACCAGCCCCTGACCATCAGCCTCAGCCACCGCATTCCCCGGAACCAGCAGCGGAATACCTACAGCCGCCATCAGCGCCGCGGCAATGCCTGCCACAGCCCCGCCGCGCCACCAGCCATACCGGCGGGACGCCACGCCCACCTGCTGCTGCTGCGCCTCCACATACATCTGCACCCCCAGCTGTCCCACCAGCCGGGCGGGCATGGCCGCAGGCTTCAAACGCAGCAGCAACTGCTCCACCTCCCGGCACTCGTGCTCCTCATCCGCTGCCTGCTGCATGGCCGCCAGCAGGCGGCTCTGCAAGCCCGCAGGCATAGCGGCAGGCTTGGTGGTGGCGGCATCAATATCTGTCGAAATCTTTTCCATGGCTCAGCGTTCTATAGGATTTGCCTCCAGCTCCTTGCGCAGCGTCTGCAACGCATAACGATAGCGGGAGGTGATGGTGGCTAATTTATTGCCCGTCATGTCGGCAATCTGCTGGAACGTGTGCTCGCCCCAGATATGGAGCACCACCACCTCAGCAAACTCTGCCGGCAACTGACGCAGCAGGGATTCCAGTCGCTCGCGCAGATACTCATCATCCGCCGCGCTACTCAGCCATGGTGTCTCCTCCACTCCTTCGCTCAGCGTCTCCTGCTGAGCGGTGGCATAGTTGCGGCGCACCTGCTCGCGGCGGCCGCGATCCATGGCCAGGTGGCGGATAGCGGTGTAGGCATACGCGCGCCACTGGTCCTGTTCTCCGGTAAATGAACCACCCTCCACCGCATGAACCAGCTGCACCAGCGCCTCCTGTAACACATCTTCGGCATCGGCCTCACTGCGGCATTGCTGGCGCGCATACAGCAACAGCTGCGAACCGTACTCTGCCAGCCAGGCCGACCAATCGATACGCGCCCTTGCGCTCTTTCTGGGGGATTGGGGATTCATCTCCTTCATACACTAAGCGTTCGTCTCCCCTATTTTTATCTTAACCAGCACCATTTTGCCAGAAAAAAAGGGATATGCAGCGCAGAATTATTCCTCCCCGCGCCTCTGAGTACTCAGGATTTCTCCTTCTTATACTCGCGGCTGACCACGGCAAAATCGCAACCCGCGGCCAGCTTTTCCAGCATCTCATCCCGCATTTCCAGCGCTGCCGCCAGCGATTTCTCGCTCGTCTCATATTCGCGGTCCGTAAAATACCGTACAAATACCTCCTTCTGCCGGGTCATGCAAAGCCGCCAGCCGCAGAAAGTATTGCGACTCCCCTTCTGTCCATTGTAACGAGTGATGTAACGGTGTGTAGCCATAGCGAGACGCACGCAGTGTAACAAGCTCCACCACCAGAGTCAAGACTTTTATTTTATCTTTTCAAGCTTTTATCTTTTCAATAAAGAGTTTTCATTGACAAGGAAGCATCTAAAGAGTAGAATGGCAGCATGTCCGGAACGCACGAGGATATACAGCAGATAGACAAGATGCGCATCATCACCGACTACATCAACCGCGCCGGTTTTGTGGCCATGAATGAGGTATTGCGCAACAAGGTAATGAAGCTGAGCGTGCGCCAGTGCTCCGTGCTGGCCAAGATTCGCCGCTACACGCTGGTGCACCCGGAGGGTATATCCATGAGCACGCTGGCCGCGCGTTCCAACATGTCGCCCTCAGCCGCCTCGCACATGATAGACAGCCTCATCAGCCAAGGCATGGTGGAGCGCAACCAGAGCACCACCGACCGACGCACCGTGCTGATTACCATTGCCAGAAGCTTCCAGACCACCGTAGCCGCCGTAGAGGAAGCCCAGCAGAAAGCCAACGAAAAGCTGCGCAGCATTCTGGACGAGGAAGAAGCCCGCGTCTACGACGCCGTGCTGAACAAGCTGTACACAGCCGTTGCAGCGCAGGATGAATATTAAGAAGTGCTAGCAGGTCAGCGCATTAGTCGCCAGACCCGCCAGAGCCGTTTCCCTGTACCCGGCCGCCAGAGCGCGGCCGGGTTCGTTCATGGTGGCAATCACACTATCCAGGCTTACGAAGTGCGTGCCATCCCCCCGCAGCGCCAGGCGTGCAGCATTCACCGCCTTCACCGCGCCGATGGCGTTGCGCTCAATGCAGGGCACCTGCACCAGGCCACAAACCGGGTCACAGGTAAGCCCCAGATTATGCTCCATAGCAATTTCTGCCGCATTGGCCACCTGTTCATTAGTCCCCCCCATAGCGGCGGTAAGCCCGGCTGCAGCCATGGAACACGCCACGCCCACCTCACCCTGGCAGCCGACCTCGGCACCGGAAATGGAAGCCTTGGCGCGGTAGAGCGAGCAGATAGCCGAGGCCGTGAGCAGGAAAATCTCAATACCATGCTCGCGCCCCACGGTGGCATCCTTGCGCCCAAAGCGTTCATAATAACGCAGAACAGCAGGCAGCACACCCGCGCTACCCATGGTGGGGGCGGTCACCACGCGGCCACCAGCCGCATTCTCCTCAGACACCGCAAAAGCCCACAGATTAATCCAGTCAATAATCGTGAGCGCATCCTCCGTATTCACGCGGAACATCTCTGCCAGGCGGCGGTAGATACGCGGAGCGCGGCGCGGCAGCTTCAACCCGCCGGGCAAGACCCCCATGGTCTTGACACCACGATCAATCGCCTTATCCATGGTATTGTAAATCTTGCGGATACGGGAGCGCAGCTCCATACCCGTGGGCAGCGCCATTTCATTGCAGCGCACCACTGCCGCCATGGTCATATTCTCGCTCTTGCAGTGGTGCAGCAACTCTGCGCAGGAATCAAAAGGATACGGCACCGGCAGCGGCTCCTCCGGCAGCGCATCCATCTCATCACTCCGGCGGATAGCACCGCCACCAATAGAAAAATACACCTCATTGGAAAGATTCTCCCCGCCCTGCCCCAGCGCCACAAAGCGCATACCATTCGCATGCTCCGGCAGGGTAATCTCCTTCTCCAGCACCACATCCTGCATGGCGCTGAATGAAATCGGGTGCGTACCATTCAGGAGCAACTTACCCTCCGTGGCCAGCGTGGCAATCGCCGGCGTGGCCGACATCTCCATATGCTCCGCATCCAGCCCCAGCAGGCCATACACCACCGCCCCGGGAGTACCATGCCCCACCCCGGTAAGCGCCAGCGAACCGTACAACCACACCTTCACCTGCACCACCTGCTCCAGCACGCCGCGCTCTGCCAGCTCGCGCGCAAAACGCGCCGCCGCCCGCATGGGCCCCATGGTGTGCGAGCTGGAAGGACCGATACCGATGGAAAACACATCAAAGAAGCTGGTGTACATATCACCTGTTTACACCCGGAGCAGCGCCAAGTCAAGCCACGCACGCGTAATAAAAAAGCTCTGCGACCGCCAGAGCAGTCGCAGAGCCGGAAACATTCAGCCAAAAGCAATCTTACATCGCCTTGAGCTCCGCCACAGCGGCCTCGAGCGAAGCAACATCCTGGATGGAAATCACCTTGGCCTCCTTGCAGATGCGGCCCATCATACCGGCCAGGGTATTGCCCGGGCCCATTTCGATGAAGAGGCGCTCGCCCTTCTCGATGAGGTCCTGCATGCAGGCAGCCCAGCGCACCGAACCGCAGACCTGCTCGCCGAGCATGGCGCGCACATCCGCGGCACTGGTCACAGGGCGGGCTTCATAGTTGCAGTATACCGGCACGGCGGGGGTGGTCATGGGAGTAGCCTCCAGCTCGGGGCGCAGCGCTGCCTGCGCACTCTTCATGAAACGGCTGTGGTACGCACCGGCCACATTCAGCTTCTTGGCAATCTTGATACCGGCAGCCTTGGCACCAGCCACCGCCTTATCAACACCCTCCACAGAGCCGGAAACCACAGTCTGGCCGGGGCAGTTGTAGTTTGCCACGTCAATATCGCACTCAGCGGCGAGATTAGCCACAGCTTCATCGCTACCGCCAATCATGGCCGCCATGGTGCTGGGGGCAGCCTGGCAGGCTTCCTCCATGAGAGCGCCACGCTTCTGCACCAGCTTGAGGCCATCCTCCATGCTGAACGTACCAGCGGCCGCATGAGCCGTGAACTCGCCCAGGGAAAGACCAGCAGCCGCTACCGGTTCAATGTCCACCAGAGAGCTGAGCACCTTGTAAATGGCCAGACCATGCAGATACAGAGCCGGCTGGCAGTTGCAGGTGCGGGTCAGCTCATCATCCGGGCCCTCAAACATCACCTTGGTAAGCGGGTAACCCAGCGCAGCATCCGCTGCGTCCATCATCTCGCGAGCTGCGGGGTAAGCATCATAAAAATCCTTGCCCATGCCCACCTTCTGGGCACCCTGACCGGGAAAAAGAAGTACTGCTTTCATAGTAAAATCAATCGGCGCCGTGCCGTTGCCTTGCAGCATACACACAAGCTAGAGCGGGGTCAAGAAAAAATCAATTTCATACCCACCTAACGCGATTTTTTTGGCATACACGCGAAATTCGGATTGCCAAAGCAGTACATTTAGTGTAGACTACCGCGCTTTTTTGTGCCTGCA
Organism: Akkermansia sp.; assembly: GCA_045657445.1. GTDB lineage: Bacteria > Verrucomicrobiota > Verrucomicrobiia > Verrucomicrobiales > Akkermansiaceae > Akkermansia. The sequence continues at coordinate 21,339 of JAZOTC010000045.1, forward strand.
GAAAAGCCATTTTAACAAACAAAACAAACGAACATGACCCCTGATATATTATTCTGGATAGTGCCGTTTGCATCCGTCGTCGCGCTGGCATTTGCCGCTAAGTTCTTCTTCGACATGAAGAAGGCCGACGAGGGCAACGACCGCATGAAGGAGATTGCGGGCTATGTGCGCGAAGGCGCCATGGCT
>JAZOTC010000046.1:0-12044 GCA_045657445.1 Akkermansia sp.
GATAGTGCCCTTGCTGGGTACGAGACCGAGCTCGTGCATGGCGTAGAGCACACGGCGCTGAGAGGGCTTGAGACCGTCGCGCACATCCGGCAGGGCGCGGGAGATAATCACCGACATGGAGTAATCCAGGAAGCTGCGGGAGACCTCCTCTGCCACATCGACGGGACGAATTCTTGTTTCGCTCATAATCAGAATGAAAGGTTAAGGGTTTTACACGTCGAGGTTGCGGACATTGAGGGCGTTGTCCTCAATGAAGCGGCGGCGGGGTTCCACCAGGTCACCCATGAGGATGGTGAACATCTTGTCTGCCTGCACGGCGTTGTCGTCATCCAGGCGCACGCGGAGCAGCTCGCGCTTCTCCGGGTCCATGGTGGTGGCGTAGAGGTCCTTGGCGTCCATTTCACCCAGACCCTTGAATCGGGTGATGGTGACGCTGCGTCCGCCAATCTCCAGCACCTTGGCCAGAATATCACCCACAAAGAAGATGGAGGTGACCGTGTTGCGGGAGTTTTCCACCAGTTCGAACACCGGGGCATCGTCGCTCAGCAGGTGGTCGGGCTGAATTCCCAGCTCTTCCAGACGTGCCAGCACGCGGGTGATGGCTTTGGCTTCGTGCAGCTCGTGCAGCAGGGCGCGGCGGCTGGGGCCTTCGCGCACCGGAAGCGGGTTGGCAGCCAGTTCTTCCTCGCTGGGTTCGCCGAAGAGGAAGAGGTCGCGGTTCTCCTCAGAGAAAGCGGAAAGGCTGTCCATATCGGCGAAGTACTGCACCTCTTCATCATTACCGCAGCGCACCTTGACCAGGTACTGGGGGAAGGAGCCATTGTCGGCGCGGTGGCGCAGCAGATCCTTGAAGTCGCCGCCGTGCTGGGCCACGCTGCCCTCGTACTTCTGCAGGTTGATGAGGGTTTCCAGAATGGCCATGAGGGAATCGGCGTCGAATTCCTTGCTCTTGTCCGGCGTGCGCAGGGTGACATCGCCCGCGCCCAGGGAAATGAGCTTGCGGTTGAGCGCCACTTCGTCCTGCACGTACTGCTCCACCTTGCGGTGAATCACGCGGTACAGCGGCGGCTGGGCAATGTAGAGATACCCGGCGCGCACCAGCTGGGGCATGTGGCGGCAGAACAGGGTGAGCAGCAGCGTGCAGATGTGGGAGCCGTCCACGTCGGCATCAGCCATGAGAATAATCTTGTGATAACGCACCTTGTTCAGGTCGAAAGAGCCCTCACCCTCGCCATCGCCGATGCCGGCACCAATGGCGGTGATGATGTTCTGAATCGTTTCGCTGCCCAGGGCTTTATCCAGACGGGCTTTCTCTACGTTGAGAATCTTACCGCGCAGCGGCAGAATAGCCTGCGTGCGGCGGTCGCGGCCCATCTTGGCAGAACCACCTGCGGAGTCACCCTCCACAATGAACAATTCGCTGAGCTTCGGGTCGCGGCAGGAGCAGTCCGCCAGCTTTCCGGGCAGACCACCGCCCACGGTCATGGCGCTCTTGCGCACGCTTTCGCGGGCCTTGCGGGCGGCTTCGCGGGCGCGGGAGGCAATGAGGCAGCGGTCGATGATGGTCCTGGCCACCTGCGGGTTCTCCTCAAAGTATTCCTTGAGTTCCTCGTAGACCACGCTGCTCACCACACCTTCGATTTCGGTGTTCACGAGCTTGTCCTTGGTCTGGGAAGAGAAGCGCGGGTTGGGCATCTTCACGCTGATAACGGCCACCAGACCTTCGCGCACGTCGTCGCCATTCAGGCTGGGGTCCTTATCCTTGAGCAGGTTGTTGCTCTTGGCGTAGTTGTTGATAGCGCGGGTCAGAGAGCTGCGGAAACCGGAAAGGTGCGTACCGCCGTCGGCATTGAAAATGGAGTTGGCGTAGCACTGAATCTGGTAGCGGTCGCTATCGTTGTACTGCATCACCACATCCACAATCACATCGTCCTCCATGGTCTTGCCATCGTACTCCACCTCAATGTGGCGCACGCCACTCATGGCGATGGGTTCGGCTGTGATGAGCGTCTTGTTCTCGCCCAGCTGCTTCACGAACTCGCGAATACCGTCCGCATAGTAGAAAGTCTCGGTGCGTTCCTGGCCGCTGCGCTCGTCCACCAGTTCGATGACAAGGCCGGGATTCAGGAAAGCGAGCTCGCGCAGGCGGCGGGCCAGCAGGTCGAACTTGAACTCCACCGTATCGGTGAAAATGGTCGGGTCGGGCAGGAAGGTGATAGCCGTACCGGTCTGGCTGTCCGGGCAGGAACCGACCACATGCAGTTTCTCGGTGGTCTTACCACGCTCGAAAGTGATGACGTGGCGCTTGCCGTCGCGGCGCACCTCGGCCTTGAAGAAGTCGGAAAGCGCGTTCACGCACTTGGCACCCACACCGTGCAGACCGCCGGAGTACTTGTATGCGCCCTGGCCGAACTTACCACCAGCATGCAGATTGGTGAGCACCAGCTCCACGGCAGGAATCCCGAACTTCGGGTGAATATCCACCGGGATACCACGGCCGTTGTCAATCACGGAAATGGTGCCGCCTTCGTGAATCTGGATGATGATTTTGCTGCAATACCCGGCCAGGTGCTCGTCAATAGAGTTATCGAGCACTTCAAACACACAGTGATGCAAACCACGTTCATCCGGGTCGCCAATGTACATACCCGGACGCTTACGCACGGCTTCAAGGCCCTCCAGCTTATCAATCTGGGCGGCGCCGTACTCCTGCTGAGCCCCGGTCGAAAGCTTTTCAGCATCCTCCGGGGGCGTTACGTTATCACTCATAAGTGCCGCCCATTATACGCGCGTACGCGCGCGCTTCAATTATATAGTGCGTCATTTTTCCAGAATTCGCGTCACAATAGGCCTATTTCTCGTTTGTACCCCATTTGGGGCTCCCTCCCCATACACGACACAGAACAATTTTACGACACTTTACAACATTAGCAATTATTCTCTTTACTTACCAATCCAATCTGGGCTATACTGCTGGTATAACCTTACATACCAACATGTCCGCTAAGCCTTTTTACAACCATATCGCCGGGCTCCGAGGCATCGCAATCATTCTGGTTATCCTCTTTCATCTGAACATTGCGCTCTTTCCTCATGGTTACTACGGTGTTGATATTTTTCTCGTCATCTCCGGCTACCTGCTTTTTCTCTCATATACGCGTCAAGGGAACCATCTTGATTTAAAGGAATTTGCCACCAAGAAGCTACTCCGTATCTTCCCGCCAATGATTATCCTTGTATTGGCGGTTTTGCTGGTCAGTCTCCTGCTGCATGACTGGGAGGACATCATGAATGCAGCCCGAAACAGCAGGCACACGCTCTTCTGCACCATTAACGGATTCCTCCGGAAAACACAGGAAAACTACTTTGCGGCAGATGCTGTTGAGAACCCCTTCCTCCACATGTGGTATCTGGCAGTTACAGTGCATCTCTATCTTCTGTTTGCTGCAGGATGCTTCCTGAATCGCTTCATTCCCAGAAAACTAAGCCTGATTATCGTGTGGATAATCGGCATCAGCTCATTTATCTACAGCTATTCCTACCAACTTCAAGGAATACTTCAAAGTCTCTCCATTCCGGGCTGGGGACAGGATTTTCCCATCTCTCACTACAACACTTTCCCCCGCATATGGGAGATTCTCGCAGGCGGTCTTATCCTCACACTTCCGAATGCGCCAGGAAAGGTAAAATCCAATATCCTGACCATAATCGGGCTATTCGCCGCAATAGCACCAGCTCTTGCACCTCACTCATGGGCAGACTACGGTGTACCAGCAGTTGTGATAGGTACGATGCTCATCATCCGCTACATGCCAGAAAGCAGCCTCATGCCTATTCTAAGCAATGCCCCCCTGCTCTGGATAGGCGGCATCTCGTTCTCCCTTTACCTGGTACACATGCCCATCATTGCCTTCTATCGCACGTGGTACATGAATCTATCCTCTGTGTCCGCCTATGCCATCATCATCGTCCTTTCGTTTATCCTCGCATACCTCTTCTGGCATCTGGTGGAAAAACGGCATTTCAAACTGTCCACAACATTGATCATGTGGGCTCTCGCCATGGGGTTCTCCGTTCTTGGCAAATCGACCCAAGGATACAAGGATTATCTTCGGGCTGATATTAACAAAATCCAGATAACGCCCTTTAACGACTGGAAGGTGTGCGGTCCGAATGTACTGGCAAACGGAATGGACACAAAAGAACTGGTGTTCAGCAAGGGGATTTTCACGATTGGTGCTACAACCGCCGCCCTCCCGACAATGGAAACCCCGCTTATGCCTATGGGGCCCGAGTCCGAAACACCATCTATAGTCCTCATCGGCGACAGTCACGCCCAATCTGCTTATTTCGGCTTAAATCATGTATGCAAGGAATTGAATATCCCCGGAGCATATATGGGCGCTATCATTACCCCATTCTGGGATAAGGAATTGCCAGGAAGCAGCAACTACTGCTTCAACCAGGCACGTGCTGAAGCGCTTCTGGCCTGGCTCAAGGCGAACCCCAGCATCACCCACGTTGTCATAGCGCAACACTGGCGATTGAGACTGGAGCGAAAGAACGCATTCGTACACTGGGATAAAACCCGGGAAGCGCTGACATTCGACTTGTTATACCAATCCTTGCGCACGTTTGTGCAAAAAGTGAACGAGCTCGATAAGCATGTTATTCTTCTGGGGCCCTGCCCGGAACTTCCCATTAACAGTCCTACACGACACATACGTCTTTGCACCAGGCGAGGCGAACAGCCTTTTGACCTTGCCCCCATCACCAGCACTCTTGAGTATTCTAACGAAATCAACAAGGAACCGCTGGCGTTAGTATCCGGAATCCAGCAGGAAGGGCTTTGCAGTGTACTCGATGGCATGTCCATACTCAAACCGGACACCCCCTTCTGTGCCTATCAGAATGGAGTATTCCTGATGAAGGATGATGATCATTTCACCCATGAGGGCTCCATCATGCTCTTCTCTCACCTGAAACCCCAGCTGGAAGCATTCCTGAAACAGAAAAAGCCCCAAAACCATAAATAGACAACTAACTTAAATAGTATTATCGCTCTCTTTATTCAAGAGTCACGGTCCGCATCAACCAGCATTTTAATTTCATCTAGCAACCAGATTATTTCTCTGCACTTTATCCCTCCCCCAGAAAACTCAGACAAGCATACAATTCTCCCACATGTCCACTAAGCCTTTCTACAACCACATCGCAGGTCTTCGAGGCATCGCCATCATACTGGTATTTCTCTTCCATCTTTGCACAGCATCGTTTCCGCATGGTTACTACGGTGTAGACATTTTCCTGGTGATATCCGGTTACCTGCTTTTTCTCTCATTTAACAGAAATGGGAATCAGCTTTCGTTAAAGGACTTTGCCGTCAAAAAACTGCTTCGGCTTTTTCCGCCCATGACGCTGGCGGTTCTTCTGACGATAATTGCAAGTCTGGCCATTCTGGATAGTGATGAAATAGTCAATCTCTCAAAAATAGGACGATACACCGTTCTTGGCTTTGCAAATAGCATCCTGAGCAAAAGCCAGACCGACTACTTTGCTACCGACGCTCTGAACAACCCTTTGCTGCACATGTGGTATCTCGGGGTTACAATACAGCTGTATGTCATCTTTGCGGCAGGCTGCATTGCATATAGATTTTTACCCAGAAAGCTTTCCTGGTACCTGCTCTGGATAGCAGGCATCGGTTCTTTCTGCTATGGCTATTCATACCAGATACACAATCTTCTGCAGGCCATGAATCTCCCTGCATGGGAGCAACTTACTCCGGTTTCTCATTACCACACCATGCCCCGCATATGGGAACCGCTCGCAGGCGGCGCAATTCTTCTGCTTCCGCTCACCTGCAATAAGTTGAAAGCCACACTTCTGACAGCGGCCGGACTCGCCGCAACCATTCTGCCTGCAATCATCACCTCTGGGGTTGCAGATTACGGTGCTCCGCTGGTTGTACTTGGCACCATGCTCATTATCCGATACATGCCAGAGAGCCGTCTGATGCCAGTTCTTTCTAACAGGCTACTGATCTGGGTTGGCGGCATCTCGTTCTCATTCTACCTGGTTCACATGCCTGTTATTTCCTATTTTAACAGCTGGTATCAAGGCATTAACGGGTGGCATGACTACGCCATCATCACACTCCTTTCACTTGTACTGGCATACGCCTTCTGGTTCCTGATCGAGAAGCGGCGCATCAATCTGTGGGGCACCATTGCCCTTTGGGGCATTTCACTGGGATTCTGCATACTCGCCAAGGAAAAAGAAGGCTTCAAGGATTACGTCTATCCAGAAATCAACAAGATCCGGATTGCTCCATATGACGACTGGCAATTCTGCAAGGATGATGTTCTCAACAACCACCTGGACAAGGAAGCGCTGGTATACAATAGCGGCGTACTCCACCTTACGTACACAACCAGGAAGAAGCCACGCAATCCTTCTACTCTGCTGATGCAGCTGGGACCAGAATCCCAGGAACCACGCATTCTTCTCATCGGCGACAGCCACGCCCAGGCCGCATATGCAGGCATGAATCAACTGTGCCACGAACTTAACATTCCAGGAGTCTGTCTCTCCTCCATCATTCTGCCCAACTGGGATATGGACTATTACCTCAACAGCACCTATTTCTATAACCAGAAAAAGGCAGAGGCGTTCATTAAATGGCTGGCAGCCACCCCGAGCATCACCCATGTCTTTATTGGTCAATACTGGCGTTACCACCCCCTCATTGACGAACATTTCATTCACTGGGACTCAACCAAGGAGCCCATGACCATGGAACTCTATTCTGCCTCCCTGCGGGAATTCATCAACCGCGTTAAGACATTAGGCAAGCATGTAGTACTGATTGGTCCGGCGCCGGAAATCAAGAATCCGAACCCCAGCCGTTTCATCCGCCAGCAGGCAAGAAGGCGGAACACAGACATGAATCTCGAAACATTGAGCTGCTCACGGGCACAACTTGCAGAGAGAACAAAGGAGGTCATGCCCATGTTGGAACAGCTCGAAAAAGAAGGACTCTGCACCCTTCTTAAAACAATACAATTGATACCTGAGAACGAACCTTTCGTGGCATATCAGAACAGCCAGTTTCTGATGACTGACGCCCACCACCTCAGTGGTCAAGGCTCTGTAAAGTTCTTCCAGTTACTCAAACCGCAGATACATGAACTGTTTAACAAAAAAAATGACACAACACCGGAATGCCCGCATTAATTCAGCATGTCGGTTCTAGTTTTATTATTAACTGTATCCATACGCTAACCTTGTATCTTCTACAGCATTAGAGGGTACGCGTGAATATATCCACCTGCAGATCTGAAAGGGTTCCAAATTTCCATTCCTCTCGTTATTTTACTTTACATTATACTCAACGAACTATAGAATACACAAAGATTCTACCATCATGTCCACTAAACCATTTTATACCCACATCGGCGGGCTGAGGGGTCTGGCCATCATCTTGGTCATCCTCTTCCACCTCAATTCCGGATACTTCCCCCATGGATTCTATGGAGTAGACATATTCCTGGTTATTTCCGGTTACTTATTATTCCTTTCTCTCTCCCGCCAGGAATACAACCTGAATGTCAAGGAATTTGCCACCAAGAAACTCTTCCGCATCTTCCCCCCCATGGTTGTAACAGTGCTGTGCATTCTGGTGGCGGCCATGTACTTTCAGGACTGCGAGGATCTCATTGACACCTCACGAACCGGGCGCTACACCTTATTCTGCTATGTGAATGACTTCCTGCGTCGTACTCAGAATGACTACTTTGCTTCGGAAGCACTGGAAAACCCGTTCCTGCACATGTGGTATCTTTCTGTTACCATTCATCTATACATTATGTTCGCAGTCGGGTGCGTCATTTATAAATACATTCCCAAAAAACTCACTCTGATTCTACTGTGGATTGCAGGCATCGCCTCATTCATATATGGCTACTCCTACCAGCTTCAGCAGATACTGCAAGCCGTTGGTCTGCCCACATGGAACCAGGAGATGGCCGTTTCCCACTACCGCACCCTGCCCCGCGTTTGGGAGCTGCTTGCTGGTGGCGCCATTCTCATGTTGCCCCAGACCGAGAATAAGACAAAGGCTACCCTGCTCACGCTGGCTGCACTGGCCGCAGTGCTGGTGCCGGCGCTCAGTCCCGGGGCCCTGGCACAATATGGCGCACCAGTGGTTGTGCTGGGCACCATGCTTATCATACGCTATATGCCGGCCAGCAGCCTTATGCCCGTGCTGAGCAACAAGCTGCTCATGTGGGTTGGCGGCATTTCCTTCTCGCTCTATCTGGTACACATGCCCGTGATTGCTTTCTACCACATCTGGTATCAAACGCTTACCGGCTGGATGCCGTATATCATCATCGTGCTGCTTTCCTTTGGGCTGGGATACCTGTTCTGGTTCCTCATTGAGAAGCGCCGTTTCCCCATCATTCTCACACTCGTTCTGTGGGGAATTGGCATGTTTATCTGTGTCCAGGGCAAGAGCACGAAAGGATTCAGAGACTATCTGAGACCGGAAATCAACAACATCCGGATTACCCCCTGCGATGACTGGAAAATTTGCAATCCGTCGATTCTGACTGATAAACTCGATACCGATAATCTGAAATACAACGAGGACATATTCAACCTCGCCAACACAACACTGCGCCGACCGAAGACGCAGAGTCCGCTGCTGCAGATGGGGCCGGAATCTGCCACTCCCTCCGTTGTCCTGATAGGCGACAGTCATGCCCAGGCAGCCTATTTTGGCATGAACAGGCTGTGCCATGAAATGAACCTGCCCGGTGTCATGATGTCCACAACTATCATTCCTCTCTGGGATTATCACATTTACGCCAACAGCGGCTATTTCTTCACGGAAGCTAAAGCCGAGGCTCTGATGCAGTGGCTGGAAGCGCACCCCTGTCTTACCCACGTTGTTCTTGCGCAGCATTGGCGCTATCGCATGGTTAGCGCGCCCTTCACCCACTGGGACAAGAAGGTTGAGCCCATGACACCGGAAGTCTACTACAATGCACTCAAGACATTCCTCAAGCGTATCAAGGATATGAATAAGCAGATCATCCTGATTGGTCCGGGACCGGAAATTCCGCTGCGCTCGCCGACTCGTCTCATTCGCCTTGCCACCCGCCGGAACAACCTGGATACAGTGGACATGAGCCCCATCAGCTGTACGAAGGAGCACATTCTGGAATTAAACAAGGACATTCTTCCTATCCTTGACAAATTGCAGCAGGAAGGCCTCTGCACCGTAGCGAATGTTCTGCCCTACTTACCAGAGGACAAACCCTTCGTCAGCTACCAGAATGGCAAGTTCCTGATGTTCGACGATGACCACCTCAGCAGTGACGGCTCAACGGAAATATTCCGGTTCCTCCGTCCGCAGCTCGAACCGCTCCTGAAATCAACAGGCAATACTTCCGCGAATGGAAGCAACTAACTCTCCAGTTACCCTCCGCACCACCTCGCGTGCGGAGGGGCTTTCTCATTAAAACAACAAGCTTTCAAATGACAACTAAACCATTCTACAACCACATCGCAGGATTACGAGGCCTGGCCATTGTTCTCATCTTCCTTTTCCACCTCAACTCCGCCTATTTTCCACATGGGTTCTATGGGGTAGACATGTTCCTGGTCATTACCGGTTATCTGCTTTTTCTCTCGTTCGCAAGAAATGGGAATCAGTTGGATATAAAGACCTTCGTCACAAAGAAACTGCTCCGCATATTTCCTCCAATGATTATTCTGGTGCTGGCGGCATTCCTTGCAGCCATGTACTTCCAGGATTGTGAAGATTTGGTGGACACCGCGCGCACCGGGCGATATACGTTATTTGGTTTCGCGAATGCCTACCTGAACCGCCATCAGAATGACTACTTTGCGGCAGAAGCGCTAACGAAACCGATGCTGCACATGTGGTATCTTTCGGTCACCATCCATCTGTACGTTCTATTTGCCATAGGATGCGTCGTGTATCGCTTCATTCCCAGGAAACTGACACTCTGCCTGCTCTGGATAATCGGCATTGCGTCGTTCTGCTACGCATACTCATTCCAGTTCCACAATATACTGCAAGCTCTGGGACTGCCCGTCTGGGAACAACATATGGCAGTTTCCCACTACCTTACCATTCCCCGAATCTGGACACTTCTGGCAGGTGGTGCCATTCTCATACTTCCTTCCTTTCATAATAACAAAACAATCTATACCATACTTTCCGTTCTGGGACTTGCAGCCGCGCTGCTTCCGGCACTGGCAAATCATGAACTCGCAGACTATGGTGCGCCCTTCGTTGTACTCGGCACCATGCTCATTATCCGGTATCTTCCGGAGAGTATTTTCCTGCCAGTATTGGACAACAAGCCCCTGCTCTGGATTGGAGCCATATCATTCTCTCTGTATCTCGTCCACATGCCCATCATCGCCTTCTTCCACATATGGTACCAAGGCATATCAGGATGGGGAGATTACGCCTCCGTAACAGTGCTGGCCCTCGTCATCGGCTGGGGCTTCTGGTACCTCATTGAGAAGCGTAAGATAAACATCTTCTACACCTTGGCATTGTGGGCAATTACCATGGGGCTGTGCGTGATAGGCAAGGAGCTTGATGGTTTCAAGGACTACCTCCGACCCGAGATTAACTCCATCCAGGTAACCCCCTATAACGAATGGCAGCAATGTGCTCCGGGTACACTTGCAAACGCCTTTGACCAGAAAAACCTGCAGAAGAACGACAGTTTTGTGGAGTTAGCAAACACCTCGCGAAAGTTACCTAAGACGGAAGCTCTACTCCTGCAAATGGGGCCAGCTTCTCAAACACCCAAAATTCTGCTTATAGGTGATAGTTTTGCGCAGGCGTCGTACTTCGGTCTCAACAAAACATGCGCCGATCTAAACCAGCCGGGAGCGTTCCTTTGCTCTACAATCATTCCATTCTGGGACTATGAATATCACGTAACATCCTCATATTACTTTGATCAAAAGAAGGGGGAAGCTCTCATGAAATGGATAGAGGCAAACCCCTGCATTACCCACGTGTTCATTTCGCAATACTGGAGAGCCCGCCATATTTATAAATCATTTAAACACTGGGATCAAAGTATAGAACCCATGACCGATGAGCTCTGGTATCAATCGCTCCGCGATTTCGTCAAACGCATTCACGACATGAAGCGTCACGTCATCATCATAGGGACAGGACCGGAAATTACGTGCGCCAGTCCGACCCGGCATGTGCGCATAGCAACTCGCAAAGGCAAGGGGGCCATGGATATGGCACCTCTGACCTGTACACGCCAGGAGGTAGATAAAATTAACGCGCCTGTGAATTCCTTGCTGCAGAAACTTGCAGATGAAGGCTTGTGTACCCTTCTTGATTCCTGTGCAATTCTCCCCCAGGACAAGCCATTTATTTCGTACCAGAACAACACATTCCTAATGTATGATGGTACACATCTGAGCAGCGATGGTTCCATACGCTTGTTTGAAATCCTGAAACCCCAGATAGAAAAAGCACTGCAACAACCAGCCCCGGAGCAATAATCGCTGATGCTTTAAATCTGTCACTCAAAAAGCCAGAGCCAGGAGTTCCTCCAGCTCTGGCTTTTCTTTACCACAACTACCATCGGGTGTGCGGCATTAAAAAAGATTCTCGTTACCTACCAAAATAAGGAGTTCTTGTAATAAAACAACGTGTAAGCCCGCAGAACTCCAACAGAGGGAATTCCTCTTCTCTCATCAGGTAGCAAGGTTCAGGAGGACGAGCTATTTGCCCTGCCACAGCATGAAAAAGAATTGTTTTGCATATAGGCGGCCCGGGATCAGGTCAGGGAGCGGCCGACATCTATTCCATAGTGGTAAAATGCAAGCGCACAGGAACTATATGAAACACGTTCACTTTCTCGGAATTTGTGGCACCGCCATGGGTGCAATAGCATCGGCCATGGCACGCAGAGGCTACGTGGTCACCGGCATCGAAATGAAGCCGGAATACGCTGACTACATGTTGT
>JAZOTC010000047.1:0-36613 GCA_045657445.1 Akkermansia sp.
TACATTGCCCGCTTAAAGGCGGGCAGTGAAATTTGCCTTCGGCAATCGAAATTACTCCTGCGGAGTATCGAAATCCGCCTGCGGCGGTCGAAATTGAACCCAGCGTTGCTGGGTACAGCAAGATAAATAATCACTTAACTGGCTATTCTGGAAGTCTTTTCTTGAAAAGACGGGGGTGCCTTGTTATATTGGCGCTGGCTGTAAGTGCTGCGGTTATAGAATGATGAATATCCACATCGACAAAAAAGGCGATTTCGGCTTTGTGACGACAAAGGAGAAGTTCCAGGGGCGCATTCTGGGCACAAATCGCCAGGTGATTGCCACCCTTGAGTACGATAACAGTACCCAGCGGGCGAAACTTCTCATCACGATGGGTGAGGATAGCATCAGTCTCTGCTCCCATGGCAAGTATCTGACGGGCACTGCAGGTGATTTCCTTATCAACGGAACAAAACACGGGCGGTATGATCACACAAAACTGCCCAGTCTTGAAATGAGCAATTGCGCCGGGAAGATGATTCTGCAAGTTGCAGAGGATGATACGGACCGTCGCTTCCTGTGGGCATACCGCCAGGGAGAATCCCGGGGAAATGCAAAAGCTTACTCCAGCAGCAAGTATGCGCTGCTGCTCGGCCGCGATTACGCGCTGGCTTCTGTACTGCGGCCGATGGACAGCCCGGTTTATTTTGCGGACAACATGTCATTTGAGCTGATGCAAGATGCAGATGAGGAGGTGTTTCTCCAACGCAGCAAGGAAGAGCAACTGTGCATCCTGGTATGCAGCTGCTGGTGGCTGTGTGACAGACTGCATCATGCCAAAAGCAGCGTAGACCCTGTTGCTGATAACTGGCGGCGTCTATCAGTGCCATCGACGCTCTGTATCGGGAATCGCCTCACCTTTCTGCCAGAATACCTCGAGCCCCGCAATCCCAGGGTTGAGTTCCTGTCCACCCAGCCCGTTTTTATGTGGATATGGTTAGTGGTGGCGCTGGTGCTGGGGCTTGTCATTCTCCCTGTTTGCCAGGGTGGCTTTACTTCTGATGCCGTTGCCTTTCTCATTTATTCGACCATCATTCCGGCAAGTTGGATTGAGTTCTGCCGCTTCTGGAACAAGCGGGCAAAAAAACGCCTGAAACACCTGGAGGAACAACTTAATGCCCGGGAACCCGAGCCTTTCTTTAAGCGATGAAATGATGCAGGTTGTTCACAGCAAGTTGGCTGCGGCCTCCAGCTTCTTGGCAGAGGCGCGGCCTTTGGCGGCGAGAGCAGGGGCAAAGAGGGAGAGCCGGAACTCGGCCACCATGAAGCCATAGGCCAGCCAGACGGGGGAATCGGCGTGGCGGTCGTATTCGGCAAAGAAGCGGGATGCCACGGCGGCATTGAGGGCGGCGATGCGCTCCAGTTCCTTGGCGGCGGGTTGCTGGGCGATGCGCTTGATGCGTTCCTGCAAGCCGCGCAGGAAGCGCGAATAGTCTGCCAGTTGGGCGGGCTCGGCAGAGGAGAGGAACCAGGGGCGGGTGAGCCAGGCCCATTCGCGCTGCACATCCCCGGCAATCTGGGCGCCGAAGCGGTCGCGCCCGGCTACCAGACAATACTGGCGCACGGCGGCATCGGTGGCAGCAAGTTGTTCCCAGAGCTTGGAAAGCGAGCCGGCGATGCGGTCGTACACCGTTTCGCGCATGCGCAGGCAGGCGGTGTCAAATTCCGCAGCGGTGCGGGGAAGGGGGGAGACCAGCGCGGCATCCATGGCGGCGTAGATGGTGTCGTGCAGGTTGTTTTTCGGAACCTGCCCCACGGTGGAGAGCGCCAGTTTGGCCTCCATGCTCTTGATGGGCATCTTCTTACGGATGCTGTTCAGGAAATCGCCGTGTCTGATGAGGGCGAGGCGGCGCACGGCGCGGCGGTGGTGCAGGGCGGCTTCCTCCGCGCTGGGGAACACCTGCAGCTTCACCTGGTCGCCGTCCTCGCGCAGGGCGGGGTAGCCCGTGCCGTTGCCCACCTCCACGGTGGCGGGCAGGTCGCCGCAGTCCCAGCGGGTCATGGGCGTGGCGGAGAACGAGCGGGCTGCCTTTTTAGCAAAGCGCTTTTCCTGGTACTGCGCCAGTTTTTCGCGCAGAATATCGGCATGCGTTCCGAGGGCGAGTTCATTGCCCTTATCATCGCAGACCCAGATTTTGGTGATGAACTCCGGCGGGAGTTTTGCCATGTCCACCTGCGAGGCATTGCAGAATTTATTACTGCGGCGCATGGCGAATTCGGCAATGGCCTGCGGGAGCGGGCGGTCTGGCTCGCGGTCGAACCAGTCTTCTGCAAAATCATCTGCCGCGCTGCTGATGGGCATGAGGAACATGCGCACATCCTTGGGCAGGGTGCGCAGCAGGATTTCCGCGCGGTCGGCCAGGTGGGCGGGAACACCCCATTGCGGTAACCAGTCCGGGAAATCGGCCAGCTGGTCGATGTGGACACCCAGGGTCACGCCGTCATCGGCCTCGCCGGGGGCGTGGTTGTAGAATACCTCGTATTTCTGCCCGGCGTGGTCGAGTTCATCCGGGTAGAGGTCGGCTCGCACCTCATCCTCGCCGGGGTAGACGCAGTCCTCATAGGGCACACAGAGCAGTTTCGGGTGGCGTGGTTCCATCTTGTCGCGCCAGCGGCGAAGGGCCTGCTCGGAGCAGATATCGGCCGGAATCACGGAATCAAAGAAGCGGAACACCCCTTCGCTGCACCAGATGAGGTCGCGGCGGCGAAGCTTCGATTCCACGGTGCGCACGCGCTCGCGCATGTCGGCAAGGTGTTTCAGGTAGGGAGCGGGGGATTTCATTTCGCCCGCCATGATGCCGTCCCGAATCATGATTTCGCGGGCGGCGGCGGGGTTGTAGCGGGCGTAGCTCACGCGGCGACCATCGATGATGGTGAGCCCGCCGCAGGTGACGCGTTCTTTGGCAAAGACCTGGCCGCTGGCTTTATCCCAGGTGGCATCGTAGGCGTGGTGCGCGCAGAGCTGCGGGGCAATCTTCTCCACCCATACCGGGTCGAGCACGGCGGCTCGGCGCATGTAGAGGCGCGTGGTTTCTACCAGCTCGGCGCCCATGAGCCATTCCGCACGCTTTTTGCGCTTGAAGAGCCCGGAACCCGGGAAAATCGAGAAATCGCGCCCGCCGGCCCCGCGGTATACCTTGTCCTCCGGCCTCCAGAAGCCGATTTGCAGCGGGGCGCCGGCCAGCAGGGCGCGATGAATCATCTCCGGCGTGGCCTGCTTCGCTTCCTCGGGCAGGGCGGGGATGCGCCAGCGCATGGTGTCCTGCAGGGCTGAGCCCAGGTCCTGCACCAGGTTGTGCCACTCGACCATGCGCAGGAAATTGACATAGTTTTTCGAGCACCACTTGCGGAGCTGGTTGCGGCGCAGGTTGTTGCGTTCCTTGAAATCGAGCGTGGCGCGCCAGAGGGTGAGCATGGAGAGGAAATCGCTTTCCTCGTTCTTCCACTGGGCGTGCGCCTGGTCGGCCTGGGTGGCAAAATCGGCCGGGCGCTCGCGCGGGTCCATGATGCTGAGCCCGGCCACAATGACCAGCACTTCTGCCAGCGCTTTTTCGCGCTCTGCTTCCAGCAGCATGCGCCCCAGGCGCGGGTCGAGCGGCAGACGCGCCAGGCTGCGGCCAGTGCTGGTGAGATGCTTCTGGCGGTCAATGGCGCCGATTTCGCGCAGGGTCTTGTAGCCCTCGTTCACCAGGCGCGGGCTGGGCGGGTCCGGCAGCGGGAATTCGCCTAGCGGTGGCAGTTTCAGATCGGCCATGCGCAGGATGACTCCGGCCAGGGCACTGCGCTTGATTTCCGGGTCGGTGAAGGCATCGCGATTCTCGAAATCCGTTTCGGAATACAGGCGGATGCACACACCCTCGGTCACGCGGCCACAGCGCCCCGCGCGCTGGCGGGCACTGGCCTGGGAAATGGGCTCTATTTGCAAGCGCTGAATCTGCCGCCCCGGCAGGTAGCGCGAGATGCGCGCCAACCCGCTGTCGATTACATAGATGATACCGGGGATGGTGAGGGAGGTTTCGGCCACGTTGGTGGCCAGCACGATGCGGCGGCGCCCCCTGGCCGGGTGAAAGATGCGCTGCTGCTCGCCCAGCCCCAGACGCGCAAAGAGCGGGAGAATATCGGTGTGCGGCAGGTCCATGCGCTCCAGCTCGGCGGCGCAATCGCGGATTTCGCGCTCGCCGGGCAGGAAGACCAGCACATCCCCCTTGGCGTCGTACTCCGAAAGCCACTGCACAGCGCGGCACACGTGGTCGGGCAGTTCCTCTTCGCTGTGGCGCGGGGGCATGTAGTGCATGTCCACGTGGTAGGTGCGACCCTCTACGTTGATGACCGGCGCGCCACCGAAGAATTCGGAGAATGCCCCGGCATCCATGGTGGCGGAGGAGATGATGAGCTTGAGCTCCGGCCGCCGCGCCAGCAGCAGCTTCATGTAGCCCAGCAGAAAGTCAATGTTGAGGCTGCGCTCGTGCGCTTCATCCAGAATGATGGTGTGGTACTGCCGCAAATCCCGGTCGTCCTGGGTTTCGGCCAGCAGAATGCCATCGGTCATGAGCTTGAGCTGCGTATCCGCCCCGGTGCGGTCGTCGAATCGCACCTGGTAGCCTACGTAGCCACCCAGCTCGCAACCCACTTCTTCGGCTATGCGGCGCGCTACTGCCACGGCGGCCAGGCGGCGCGGCTGGGTGCACCCCAGCTTGCCGCGGCGTCTGCCGGCTACCTCCAGGGCAATTTTCGGCAGCTGGGTGGTTTTGCCGGAGCCGGTTTCACCCACCACGACGATGACCTGGTGCTGGCGCAGCGCGGCGGCAATCTCCTCGCGGTGGCGGGAGATGGGCAGATCCGGGTAGCGGAAGCGTGTGGGCTGTTCGCTCATGAACGGGGAGGAAAATCAGAATTGCTGCACGGCACCGCCGGCCAGACGCGATTTTTCGGCCAGGAATACCATGCGGTGGCCCACGATGCTGTCCTCCAGTGTGGGGCAACCGGGCGAGGTGGATTCCCCGCGCAGCAGGGATACGAAATCGAGCACGATGCTGCGGTCGCCGCCGCCGTGAGCATCGCCCTGCTGGAAGTCGGACATATCGAGCGTGCGCTCGGTGTAGCCGCCCGGGGCTTCCGGCACAATCTGGCGCACGTGGAAGCGCTCGCGTTCAAAATCGCCGTACACTTCGCCCCGGGTGCCGGTGATATGAATCATGCGGCGGGGGGTGCTGGCGCCGCCGTTCATGGTGAAGGTGCCGGTGGCGCCGTTGCGGAAGGCGATGAGCACGGACTGGTGGTCCACGATGTTGATATTGCAGCGGTAGACGCAGCGGCTGAAGGGATTGTCCGGCTGGCGGAGAATCTGCTCTTTTTCCGCATCGGTGGCCGGGTTGCAGTGCGTATCGTGCCACACGTTGTTGGCCCAGCGCATGGGGTGTTCAATATAGAGCCGGCGTGCAGAATAGGGACAGTCGCGCTCCAGCGGGCAGTTGTTCAGGCAGTGCGTGCCGGCGCCCTCGGGGGCTTTTTCTTCCCTGAACTGGAGCACGTTGCCCACGCTGGAGATGGTAACGGGGGTGTTGTCTCCCATGAGCCAGGACATGATGTCCAGGTCATGGCTGCATTTGGAAAGCAACATGCCGGAGCCACAGATTTCCTCGCGGGCGTATTTGCCGCGCACAAAGGAGATGGATTCGTGCTGGTAGCCCACCTGGTTGACCATGTGGATGTTGATGACTTCGCCAATGGTGCCCAGCGCCAGCACCCGGCGCAGGGAACGGTAGAATGGCGTGTAACGCAGAATGTGGCACACCATGACCTTGCTGCCGTGCGCGCGCGCGCAGTCGATAATCAGCTGGCCTTCCTCGTCATTCAGGGCATAGGGCTTTTCGAGCAGCAGGTCGTAGCCGTGGCGCAGCAGGGGCAGGGAGGTTTCCACATGCAGGCGGTCCATGGTGCAGTTGATGGCGGCATCGGCAAAGCGGGGCACGCTCACCAGTTCCTCCACGGTGGCAAAGCAGTGCTCCTCCGGCAGATCGAACATGAGCTGAGCCTGCCTGGCCCGCTCCGGGTTGATATCGACCACGCCGACGATGCGGAGCATCTCCGGGTTGGTGAGCGCCACGCTGGCATAGATGGAGGCCCGCCCGCCCATGCCCACAATGATGGCATTGACCGGTTGCTGCTTCGGTTCCTGTGCGGCGGTGCTCATGCGTTATTTACCCCAGCGGCGGGTGATGCCGCTGTAGGAGTCGATGCGGCGGTCGCGGAAGAAGGGCCAGATGCGGCGGTGTGCTTCGAGGGCGGCTAAATCAACATCGGCATAGAGAATGGTGCGCTCCTGCACCGGGGCCTTGGCCACTATCTGGCCGCAGTAGTCGGCCACAAAGCTCTGCCCCCAGAAGGTGGTTTCGCCCTCTACCCCGCAGCGGTTCACCGCGCATACATAGCAGCCGTTGGCCACGGCGTGGCCGCGCTGCACGGTTTCCCAGGCGCAATGCTGGGCGGTGTAGAGTTCTTCCTCCCCGGGAATCCAGCCGATGGCGGTGGGGTAGAACAGAATCTCTGCCCCCTCCATGGCGGTGAGACGCGCGGCTTCCGGATACCACTGGTCCCAGCAGATGAGCACGCCGATGCGCCCGAAGCGCGTCTCAAAGCATTTGTAGCCCAAGTCGCCGGGGGTAAAGTAGAATTTCTCCTCGAAGCCCGGGTCCTGCGGAATGTGCATCTTGCGGTACATGCCCAGGAAGCTGCCATCGGCATCGATGACCCAGGCGGTGTTGTGGTAGAGCCCGGTGGCTCGTTTTTCGAATCCGGCCGCCACGATGACCACGCCCAGTTCCTTGGCGAGGGCGCAGAGTTCATCTGTCCACTCACCGGGAATGGGGTCGGCGGTGTTGAAGAGTTCGCAGTCCTGCGTGCGGCAGAAATACAGGGTGGTGCACATTTCCTGTGTGCAGACAATCTGCGCGCCACCAGCCGCGGCTTCGCGGATGGCCTGCATCTGGCGTTTCTTGTTTTCGGCAGGGTCGGCTACAGCCTCCTGTTGAATCAGGGCAATCCTCGGCATGGCTTCATTGTATCATATATCCGCGCGCGTTGCAAGCCTGCGCCGCGTGCGAAAGTGCGGCATGGTGGCGTTTTTACCCTTGATTTTTATGCTGCTGGGTGGTATGGTGCGGCGCATGGCTACTGATAAGAAAATCACGATGAAGACCAGCAAGGGCGATATTAACCTGACAGTGTTCGCCTCCAAGACTCCCATGACTGCCGCCAGTTTCCTGAATCTGGCCAGCAAGGGTTTCTATAATGGTCTGACTTTCCACCGTGTGATTGCAGATTTCATGATTCAGGGTGGCGACCCTGAGGGCACCGGCTGCGGCGGCCCCGGCTATAAGTTTGATGATGAATGCCGCCCCGACCTGAAGTTCACCAAGCCCGGTCTGCTGGCCATGGCGAATGCCGGCCGCACCTGGACGGGGCAGGGAACGAATGGTTCTCAGTTCTTCATCACACATGTTCCCACTGAATGGCTGAATGGCAAGCACACCATTTTTGGCGAGGTGCTTTCCGCTGCTGACCAGGATGTGGTGAATGCTGTGCGCCAGGGCGATAAGATTGTTGCCATCGAGATTCACGATGACTGCGCCGACCTCTTCGAGGAACAGGCCCGCAACATTGAGCGCTGGAACAGCATGCTCAAGAAGTAAATGCTCTTTATCTTGCGCAGGCACTCTCCGCCAGGGCGAGTGCCTGCGTTTCTTTAGCCCGCCACCATGGTTTTTGCTGTACAGGATTTGCATATCGAATTCGGCCCGCGCGTGCTGTTCGATTCGCTTTCCTTTGTGGTGGAACAGGGCGACCGCATTGCCTTTGCCGGGCAGAACGGAGCGGGTAAATCCACCCTCATGAAGTGTATTGTGGGGGCGCTGGAGCCCGACCGCGGCAAGGTGATGCTGCCGAAGCATACCCAGGTGGGATACCTGCCGCAGGATGGTATTCATATTTCCGGCTCGCCGCTGCTGGATGAGGTGCTGGGCAGTGTGGGCAATATCGTGGAGCTGCAGCAGGTGGTGGATGAACTTTCGGCCGATTTGCAGAAGATGGATTCTGCCACTCCGGAGTATAAGGATACGCTGGAGGAAATCGGACGGCTGGAGCTCATTCTGCTGGACCGCGATGCCACGCGTCTGCGCCCGCGTACCGAGTCGATTCTGCGCGGCCTTGGGTTTGCGGATAAGGATTTTACGCGTGATTGCGGGGAGTTTTCCGGCGGCTGGCAGATGCGCATTGCGCTGGCGAAGCTGCTGCTGCAGGAGCCGGAGGTGCTGCTGCTGGACGAACCAACCAATCACCTGGATTTGCAGAGCCAGCGCTGGCTGGAGCAGAGTCTGCGCACATACCGCGGGGCTATCTGCATTATCAGCCACGATGTCGCGCTGCTGGATAGTCTGGTGACCCGCACGATTGCGTTCCACCACGGCCGCGCAGAGGAATATGCCGGCAATTTCTCCTTCTACCTGAAGGAAAGCAAATTGCGTAAGGAAGTGTTGCTGCGCCAGGCCAAGGCTCAGCAGCGAGAAATTGCCAAAACGCAGGAATTCATCGACCGTTTCCGCGCCAAGGCTACCAAGGCCACGCAGGTGCAGAGCCGCATCAAACAGCTGGAAAAGGTAGAGCTTATTGAGGTGGAGGACGATGATGCGGTGATGAGTTTTCACTTTCCGCCGCCTCCGCCCGGTGGTCATACGGTGGTCAAGCTGGAAAAGGCCAGCAAGGCCTACGGCCCTATCACTCTGCTGAATGGGTATGATTTTACTATGGCCAAAGGCGACCGCATCGCGATTGTGGGCGTGAATGGCAGTGGTAAATCGACCTTTACCCGCCTGATTTCCGGCACAGAAGCGCCGGATTCCGGCGAATTTTCCTTTGGGCACCATACGCAGGTGGCATTTTTCTCCCAGACGCATGCGGATGTGCTGAACAACGAGCAGACGGTGCTGGAGTGTGTGGAGGCTGCCGCCAGCCGCGAGACCCGCCCCATGGTGCGCAATATCCTGGGTTGCTTCCTTTTCCGCGGGGATGATGTTTTCAAGAAAATCGGGGTGCTTTCCGGTGGCGAGCGTTCGCGTGTGGCGCTGGTGTGCATGCTGTTGAAACCGGCGAATTTCCTGATTATGGACGAACCGACCAACCACCTGGATTTTCAGAGCCAGGAGGTGTTGCAGCGCGCTCTGCTGGAATATCCCGGTTCGTACTGCATCGTGTCGCACAACCGGCAGTTCCTGGACCCCATCGTGAACAAGGTGCTGGAGTTCCGCCTGGGGTATGCGCCCCGCCTGTTCTATGGCAATGTGAGCGCCTATCTGGAAACGGTGGAGGCTGAGGAACGCCGCGCTAAGGAAATGGCTCAGCAGACGGCTGCGGCCGCGCCTGCTGCCCAGGTGCAGTCCGGAAATCGCAAGGATGCCCGCCGCGCTCGCGAGATGGCCCGCCAGCAGCGCAATAAGGTGCTGAAACCCCTGCAGCAGGAGCTGGAACAGGTGGAGATGGATATCGCTACCAAGGATGAGCGTAAGGAGGTTATCTCTTCTGAGCTGGAAAACCCCGCCAATATGAGCGATAACCAGAAGCTGATGGAGCTTACCCAGGAATACCAGCAGCTGGAGCGTGAATCCGAGGCCCTCTATACCCGCTGGGAGGAGCTCAGCGAGGAGATTGAACGCAAAACGGCTGAATTAGAAGCCGAATATGGCCCGTTGAGCTGAAATAATAACGTAATTTGCGTCATAATAAGCTAAGTGGGGTTGACAGGGCGAAAAATGCCTATACAATGCTCGCAGATTTTGTCAGACGCTTGACAAAATCTGTAAAGGGTGGAGTATGCCCACAGTCTAATCTACAATTATGTCAACTCCCAAGAAAGATTCTGCAAAAGCTCCTGCCAAGGCAAAGCCGGCAGCAAAACCCGCAGCCAAGAAAGCGCCTGCCAAGAAGGCGCCGGCGGCAAAGGAAAAAGCTGTTAAGCCTGCGAAGGTAGAGGAGAAGGTGGCACCTGCTGCCAAAAAAGCAACCAAACCCGCACCCAAGGCGGAGAAGAAGCCGGCGGTAAAACCGGTTGAGCCGGCTGTGGAGATGGAAGCGCCGCAGGAGGAACCTGCTCCCAAGGGTCCCGATATGTTCGAGGTGATGATGGGGCTGGCGCCCGCTCCGGAGGAAGCCCCGGTGCAGGAAGAAGCACCTGCCGAAACGGCTAAGGAGACGAAGTCCAAGTCGAAGGAATCCAAGTCCCGCGAGCGCAAGAGCAAGCATTTCACCCCGCAGCTTACGGCTGCTGAAATGAATGAATTTTTCGCCGATGATGCCACGCTGAAGACGGCATTCAAATCCCTGCTGGCTATTGCCAAGAAGAACAATGGCTATGTGACGTCAGAGGATATTGAAAACTCGCTGCCGCCGGATGAAGCCGAGGATAATGACCAGGCTCGCCTCTTTGAGCGTCTGCACCTGGTGGGTGTGGAAGTGCGCGATGAGGAGGAATATGCCGTGAAGCCGCTCTCGGCCGATGAGCTTACCTCCAAGGATGGCCGCCTGGTAAACAGCCCGGTGGTGCAGGAGAAAATCAAGGAGTTGATTCGCCAGGCCCAGGAGCAGGGCTACCTGACCTATGATGATATCAATGATGTGCTGCCGCACGATGTGATTGATCCCTCCGATTATGAGGAAATCATGGAGCGCCTGCGTGGCATGCAGTTCGATATTATCGATGCCTCGGATGTGGATACCTACGGCGAGCGCCAGCGCTTGTCGGAAACCGGTGAGGAGGATGAGGCCGAAAAGATGGAGGCCAAGCTGGATATCCTGGATGACCCGGTGCGCATGTACCTGAAGCAGATGGGTCTTAAGGATTTGCTCTCCCGCCAGAAGGAGGTGGAAATCTCCCGCAAGATTGACCAGGCTGAGGAGGATTTGCAGCGTTGCCTGCACCGCTTCGGTGTGGTGGCTATCTACTACTGCGATACGGCTGACAAGGTGCAGCACAATGAGGAACGCTTTGACCGCGTGGTGGTAGACAAGAATATCGACCGCCGCGATAAGTACCTGAAGGAGCTGCCCCCGCTCGTGACCAAGGTGATGACCCGCCACGCTGAGGTGCAGGCCTGCTATGCCCGCCTGTGCTCGGCCCGCAAGCGCAAGAAATCCGTGTCGGCGGCTCAGAAGGAGTTTGAGGATAAGCTGGAGACGCTTTCGGATTTGTATGCCGGTTTCTCGTTCAAGGGGAAGGTGTACGAGGACTTTGTGAAGGAACTTCGTGAGCTGCGCCAGCGTATCAAGAAGGTGCTGCGCCAGCGCGAGGCTGACCCGGAGAACCCGCAGTACCGCGATGCGCTCAAGGAATTCGAAATGGAACTCTGGATGCCGATTCCGCAGTTCCTGGAGAATTACAAGCAGATGAGCCAGAGCATGAAGGAGGCCGAATCCGCCAAGCGGGAAATGATTGAGGCTAACCTGCGTCTGGTGATTTCCATTGCGAAGAAATACACGAACCGCGGTCTTGCGTTCCTGGACCTGATTCAGGAGGGCAACATGGGGCTCATGAAGGCTGTGGAGAAGTTTGAGTATCGCCGTGGTTACAAGTTCTCTACCTATGCCACATGGTGGATTCGCCAGGCGATTACCCGCTCCATTGCTGACCAGGCCCGCACCATCCGCATTCCTGTGCACATGATTGAGACGATTAACAAGCTCATGCGTGTGCAGAAGAAGCTGGTGCAGGATTTCGGCCGCGAACCTACGCCCGAGGAAATTGCTGCCGCTCTGGCAGAGGAACCCAACAAGGGTGCCATCATGTCGGTGGAGAAGGTGCGCAGCGTGCTCAAGATGGCTCAGCAGCCTATCTCCATGCAGCAGCCGGTGGGTGATTCGGATGATACCTCCTTCGGTGATTTCCTGGAGGATAAGAGCGCGGAAAATCCCATGGATGGCGCTTCCTACAATTCACTGCGCGACAAGATCGGCGATGTGCTCAACACGCTCAATGCCCGCGAGCGCGCTGTCATCGAGCAGCGTTTCGGTCTCAAGGACGGCAACCCCCGCACGCTGGAAGAAGTGGGACGCCAGTTCAACGTGACCCGCTAGCGTAACCGCCAGATTGAGGCGAAGGCGCTGCGCAAGCTTCGTCATCCTACGCGTATCAGCAAGATTAAGGGCTATCTGCCGGATTCTACTGAAGGCTGAAGAGGCTGAATGGCTCGTTTTGCGGCGGCTCCCTGGTCCGGGGAGCCGCCTTTTTTCTGGAAAAATAGGTAATAGCACACTTTTAGAGTGACTTCCTGCGCCTGGTCTGGTAAGATAATCTCACTTGCTATGAACGGCTTTACATCTCGCTCGGTTCTCTTTTCCCTAATCTCATCAATGGCAATGACTCTTGCGCCGCATGCGGTGGCGCAGGACGCCGGAACTGCTTCTATTTCAGCCACGGAAGCAGCCCACCGTAAAATGGCGGTGCGTGATGCGGTGCAGAAGATTCAGGAGGCCAGGCAGGCATACACCGAGGGCCGGTATGGTGTGGCTGTGGATTTGTACAAAGCTGCGCTCAAGCGCATGCCGGAGGTGCCCTCCACCGAGAAGCAGGTGAAGTTCATCAAGGAAAGCCTGGCCGATGCCCTGGTGGCCAAGGCTATGGATTACCGCAAGGTGGGCCGCCGCGATGAGGCTCTGGAGTTTCTGGAGGAAGCACAGCAGGTGGTTCCCGGACACGCGTTTGCCGTTGCCGAGATGAAAAAGACGCTTGACCCGGTGCGCACCAATCCGGCACTTACTCCCCAGCATGTCGGCAACGTGGAGGAGGTGAACCGCTTGCTTACCCTGGCATTCGGGTACTATGAACTGGGCAATTTTGACAAGGCAGATGAAACCTTTAATTCTGTGCTGCGTATCGACCCTTACAACACGGCTGCACGCCGCGGTAAGGAAATGGTAACAAAGCGCAAGATGTCATACTATGAGGTTGCGCATGATTCGCTGCGTGCCTTGCTGTTGTCTGATGTGGACAAGGCTTGGGAAGAAAGGGTGCCGGAAGAGCATGCTGTTTCTGAGATAGCAGTTACAGATGATGGAAGTGTGGAGACCCAGACACTGAATGTGGAGGCCAGTGTGGCCGCTGCTCTCAAGGAGATGATTATCCCCAATCTGGTTCTGGAGCAGGCATCCTACGAGGAGATTGAGGAACAACTTAAGTCCTATATTGCCAATTTTGAGGCATCGGGAATCCGCGCATCCCGCCCCATCAATGTGCTCATGGACTTCGGCACTCCTGTCGATGAGCGGGTGAAAGCGGCCCGGGTCAACCTGCGCCTTTCCAATATACCGGTGTTGGATGTGTTGAACTATATTGATAGTCAGCTGGGCGTTACCCACTATATTTCCGATATGGGGATTCAGTTCATGCTTTCCGGGCGTGATGACGGCCCCATTGTTGAGCGTGTGTACAGTGTGCCGCCGCACTTCTTTGATATGTCGGCCGATGATGCTGACGAGGACGATGGCGACTTCTCGTCGTATCGCAGCTCTGCGGTCAAGCGAGTGAACCCGGTGACTGCGCTCAAGCAAATGGGAATTTCGTTCCCCAAAGGGGCGCATGCGCACTATGTCGCCCGGGAACGTAAACTCACGGTGCGCAACACTCTGTATAACCATAAGGAAATTGAGGAACTGGTATCTGTTCCGCTTTCGACGCAGCGCGCCGTTTCCTTGAGCGTTATCGCCATGGAGGTGGCAGAGGATGATTTGAAGGAAATGGGTTTTGAATGGCTTTTCAGCGCAGCTTTGCATCCCGAGCATATGTTTGTGTCTGGCGCGGAGGCGCTTACGGGTGGCATGCCTGCTATTGAGACCAAGATGAACCTGCAGACCGGCCTGTCATCTACCGATGGACTTCGCTCGGGTAAACTGGTGCTTTCGGCAGATAATATCGAGAACCTGATTAGTTCAGGAACAGCCGCTGGGTTCCATGCATCGGATTTCCGCACCAGAAAGGCACCGGGCATTTTTGCTGTTCGCGGGGTCTGGAACTTTGCGGATGTTACCATGGTGATGCGCGGTGCAGATCAGAAAAAAGGGGTGGATGTGATGAACAATCCCAGAATTCTGTTCACGCCTGGCCGAGACGAACAGGTCGTGTACGCCAATGTCCGGGAAATGTTCTACCCGGAGTCATACTCTGCTCCCCAGACCTCCGGTGCTAATATTGGTTCTCCGATTGCAACGCCTGCTCACCCTGAATCCTTTGTGCGGTTTGGCATGGTCGATGATACGGTGGGTGGCGTAGGTACGGTGCTCCAGATTCATGAGGCTTCTGTTGATGATGAAGGGGAGAATGTGACGCTTGCACTGACGCTCACCACAAACGAGTTTGAAGGGTTTATCAACTGGGGCAACAAGATTACAAGTGCCGTTGTGCATAGGGAGGATGGCAGGGTTGTAGCTGCTGAACAGGTGCTTCTGACGGAAAACAACATCCTGATGCCTATCTTCAAGCGCTATCTGGAGAATACGAAGCTGACTGTGGCCAATGGCGCTGTGGTGGTGCTGGGTGGCTTAAAGGAATCCCGCACGGTGAAATATGAGGATAAATTGCCGGTAATGGGGGATTTGCCCATTGTGGGGCGCCTGTTCCGTTCAGAGGGTTCTGAGGTAAGGCGGACTGCCTATATGGTGTTTATTAAAGCCGATATTGTAGACCCCACGGGTAAGGTTATCAGCACTGGCAGCAATATTCAGAATGTGACTGATTTATAAAGGAATAAGACATACGACATGACCGATAAGGACGATAAATACGCCGATGAAGAGGAGGAGCTGACGCAGGTTCGGCACATTATTAAACAACTCAACGAGGAAAAGCCTTCCAAGGAACGCCGCCGTGAGGTGGTGGTGCGTGCCGATGGCACGAAGGTCGTGCGCGTTACCAAGAAACGCAAGGTGATGCTTTCGGCTCGCGATAAGAACAGAGCGAGCCGTAAACGCTTCCTGAGGGCTCTGGCCGTCATTTTCGTCGCGCTGGTGGCGATGGTCGCCTACATGTCGTACCGCATGGCTGCTATGTCAAGCAGCTCGTATCTTGCTGAAAGTCAGACCCGCCTCCAGCAGCTCTGGAATGCATCTTCTGTGAAAGTGGAGGGCGCGGGCATGGAGGGTACCTCATTTCATCTGACCAGCCTCGTAGCCGAATTTCCGGAGTCCTGCATGATTGAGCGTGTGGAGCTTGCGGGTATGGAGACAAAACTCGAACTGGGTGGTTTCTTCACGGAGACATTCAGAGCTGAAGAGTTGAAGATTGACCGGGCGCTGATTGTGCTGCGCAAGGGCGCGCAGATGCAGATGCCCAGTCAGAATGGGAAGTCCATGTGGGATTTCCGGCGCATCAGCTGCCAGGATTTTACTGTGCAATTCAGCGATGGGCAGGAAAGCCCGCTTATGTTGAAGAATGCGCAGGCGTACATGTATTATCCGCATGTATCCCGTGCTTCGAGCGTGGTGATTCTGAATTCGGGTGTCCTGCATATCAAGGGCTGGAAGAACGTGAATGTGCGGGATGCCAAGCTGCATGTATCAAGCACGGGCATTGATGATTTCTCGTTGCAGGGGACGACGGATAGCTCCAGCGATGTGGCGGAGCAGCGTCGCACCTCAATCCGCTTTGGTGGCCGGATTGCGGCAGGTGCGTCCATGTGTGGCCCCTTTGCCGTGGAGGCGGATAACATGAGCCTGGCGGATTTTACCCGTGGCCGCTTTGAGGACATCTTCACTGCGCGTACGGTGGCCGTTTCCCAAGGTAAGTTGAGCGATAAGGCAACCATCTGCTTCAATGACGGGCAGGATGAACCCGAGTTCAATGGCGAGTTTCATCTTAAGAATATATGCCTGAGCTCGTTCCCGGCCTTGCAGGCCATTACGGAGCATATTGACCCGGCGAAGCGCCGCCTGTATAATCCTCTTTCTGTTCCTCGCGGCTATGTGTGCATAGATGCACACGATGACGCCATGTCTCTGGTGTTGCCGGATGACGGTGTGGTGGAACGCGACCTTGCCACCCTGCGCGGTAAGATAACGCTCAGCAATAATAATGAGGTTTCCGGTGAGCTGGAATATGGTATTCCCATGCTGCTGGCTCGTGCAGAGTATCCCGATGGTCGCCCTGACCCCATATTCCAGCAGAGCGGTGATTGGGCCGTGTTGCGTACCCGCCTGAGTGGAAACGGCAGACTGCCCGCGGACGATATGGCGGAGATTGAGGCTCGTGCTGTAATCGCTCGTCGGGATCGTCCGGAGCGTATTCCCTTTAATGAGCTGAATCTGGAGCAGCTGACCGAGCAGGTGAAATCCGGCCAGCAGCCTGCTCCTGCTGAGCAGAATCCGTTTGAGCAGCCGGCACCGCAGCAGACGCTTCCCGCTAACCCGTTTGAAACAACGGAATCCTTGTTTGATACGGCTACTCCATTCTGATGCCCAATTAAACCACTACGAATACCGTGAGCAGTAAAAATTTAGAGAAACGTTCGAAATGGTGGACTCGCCCACTCGGGCACTTGGTATGGCTGCTGATTTCCGGGCTGTGTCTTACGTTGCGTATGCGGGTGGTGACTCTGGGAAAGGCCGCAGATTATCTCGGAAAGAAACAGTGTATTATCGCTTTGTGGCATAACCGGACATTTGCGCCGTGTTATGTATACCGCTACCTGATTAAGGGAACGGTCCCCATGAGTTTGCTGACCAGTGCCAGCAAGGATGGCGCTTTGCTGGCTACCGTGGCAGAGCATTATGGTATGCGGGCGGTGCGCGGTTCCAGCCACCGTCGTGGGGTTGCCGGGTTCCGCGATATGCTGCGCGAGCTGGAGGCGGGATGCTGCATGTGCATCACGCCCGATGGCCCCAAGGGACCGATATACAAATGTCACCCGGGGGTGATTCGCCTGGCTTCTGTATCCGGGCTGCCGATTCTTCCCATGTGCATCGATATTCCCAATGGCTGGAGATTAAAGAAGGCATGGGATGGCTTTGTGATACCCAAGCCGTTCTCTAAGCTTACGGTAACGGCCAGAGAGCCGTTGTTTGTTCCCGGAAATCTGGATGATGAAACCCAGAAGGAGTATATGGAGAAGTTGGATTCGCTTCTGGCTGCTGAACGCCCGGATTTTGCCCCCCTTGTGAAGGAATAAGAGATTTATGACACCGGTCTTGATTGATGGTAAAGAAGTTGCTGCGCGCGTGCGCGAGTCATTGCAGCAGGAGATAGAGGAGCTCAAAGCCAGTGGAAAGACGCCGGGACTGGCGGTGGTGCTGGTGGGGGAAGACCCTGCCTCCCAGGTATATGTGGGTTCCAAGGTGAAGGCCTGCGCTGAGCTGGGACTGTATTCCCAGAAATGGGCATTGCCCGCCGAAACCACCCAGGAGGAATTGGTGGAGTTGATTCACAAGCTGAATGCCGATGACCGCATTCACGGTATTCTGGTTCAGAGTCCGCCCCCCGCGCATATTGATGAGGAGGCTGTCATCCTCAATATAGACCCCCGCAAGGATGTGGATGGTTTTCACCCGGCCAATGTGGCTAAGCTCGTTCTGGAAGATGAGGAGGGCTTTGTGCCGTGCACCCCTCTGGGCTGCATGGAGCTGCTGAAGGCCTATGGTATCGAAACCGCCGGCAAGCATGCCGTAGTGATTGGACGCAGCATGATTGTGGGCAAGCCGATGGCGAACCTGCTGGTGGCGAAGAAGGCCAATGCAACGGTGACGATTGCCCATTCCCGCACGCGCGATTTGCCTGCGCTTTGCCGCACGGCAGATATCATCGTGGCAGCTGTGGGCCGCCCGGAAATGGTGACGGCTGATTACGTGAAGGAGGGCGCCGTGGTGCTGGATGTGGGCATTAACCGCATTGCTGATGCCACTCGTCCCCGGGGATACCGGATTGTGGGTGATGTGGATTTCGAATCAGTGAAGGACAAATGCTCATATATCACGCCGGTTCCGGGTGGTGTGGGCCCCATGACCATCGCTATGCTGATGGCCAACACTGTGAAGGCTTGCCGACAGCTCACGCGGTGATATGAAATGAGTTTTCAAAAAGGCTCCGCAAGGAGCCTTTTTTGTTAATGAGCCCACTGGCAGAGCTGCACCGGGAAGGCGCAGTCCAGACAGATATTACTGGCGCAGAAATCGGCATCAATCTGCAGTAGTGCCTGCTGGGCATATGCTTTCTTCAATTCGTGTTGCAGATCTGCCCGGCTGCCGAATAACAACTGGGCGGTGCGCCTGATTTCCGGTGGCAGGGGGCCGCCCGTGCAGGCCAGGTAGCTTTCCCAGGAAGTGGGGCTTTCATCATACGCATACACGTGGTTGATGAGGAAATCCTGCACCCGCTGCTCCCCGATGAGGGCGGTTTTCCGCTCCATGCTGGCAGCAGCCAGGGTGTAGTGCGTGTCCCAGAAGGGATGCGAAAGCGAGGTGAGCGCATGCTGCAGCTCCTTTGCGGATTCCGCGCGCATGAGGGGCTGGAGGCGGTGCCATTTCTGCGCGCTTACCGCCAGTGCCGCTACCCGCCGCTGGGGGTGATTGAGTGGGCGGGCCGGGCCTTTGCTCCATTTGAGCCTGCGCTCCGGTGCCAGTTCATATTGCTCTCGCAGCAGCCACCAGGCATCCCATACATCGCGGTGATAGGCCCGCGCATCGCTCGATGCCTGCTCGGGCAGTACCGGCAGCAGGAAGCCTGCTGTGCCCAGGAGTATGGCCTCAGCCTGTTTTCCCAGGGTGTTGATGGGGGCACGCATGGCAAGCTGGCGCATCGCGTCTTTATTGGCGCTGTAGCCCAGGGTGGTGGCCCAGGCTTCGTACCAAGCCTGGGATTCTCCTGCATCCCTGGCCCGCTGGTAGAAGCGCTTGCGTTTCAGTTCCAGTCTGTGGGCAGCGGCGGCCTGTAGCAGGCGCTGAACTGCGGAGGCGTTCATCTCTGCCAGGGGCTGGCGGCAGCGGGGCAGGGTGTCATCGTGATGTTCGGCTGCGCCAGTGGCGGCTGCCTGCCATGATTCCGGGGGAATATAGAAGATGGGAACCTCCCGGTGCTGGCTGGTGCGTGTGTACCAACCCGGTGGTGGTGGCGTAAAGACAATCTGCAGAATGACGTTGTCGAATGCCGGATTGGCGCCGTGCCCGTGAGCTTCCCAATCCTGGGCCCGGGAATCCAGTTCGATATCTCCCCGCAGGCGTACTCCGTTCAGCTCAATTTCAGCATGGGTGAAATCAGGCCCCGGGCAGCGATTCCAGCGCCCCTTATCCAGGATGCTGAGGGGCTGCCTCCCCTGCGTTTCCCCCTTTCCGGGCAAGAGCCCCGCTGCCCACCACTCCTGAAGCTGTAATTCAAGAGGAAGCTGCATGCAGCATTCTGCGCAGCCCTGGTATATTTCCGCCAGCAGCTCCCGGTAGCGTTCTGCGAGCAGTTGGCGGGGGCTGTTCATGGCGGTGAGGAATAGGCGGGGGAAGAACTAGTCCTCCAGCTCCGCCTCGTGGCGCATGAGGTCTTCCTCAAGCGTCTCGCAGACATAGCCGAAGGCCTCGTTGTTCTTGTGGTTCATGGCGCGCAGTGTGTTGTGCGCCTCCAGCACGTGGCGGGTTCTTTCCAGCTCGCTCATCTTGTCTGCGGTGGCTTCCTTGCCGTTGTCCTGGCCCAGCTGGGCGCGGCGCACGTCCAGCTCTGCCTGCCACGAGGCCCCGGAGGGATCCATTTCTACCAGCATGTCGAGCCCCAGACTTTCCATAGCGGCGCGTGTGCGCTGGGTCGGTGTGGCTATCTGGATGACGCCACCGGCAGCCATTGCCTTGCGGGCAAGCCCTGCCAGGGTGCCCATGAAGGTGGAATCCACCCCCGGGCAGATTTCCATATCTACCACGATGACCTTACCACCCCGTGATATGTATTTTTCTGCAACATTCTTAAGCGCAGGGCTGTTGACAAAGCTTCCGCGGCTTGTGCAGCGAATCCAGAGGCAGTCATCAAACTCGTGGTAGGTAAGGGAAGTGTCGGTCATAATGTACTGCGTGTATTCTATCTCCGCCCTGTTGGGAAAGCAAGAAAAAAGCAGCCGTCAGGGCTGCTTTTTTTCTCCGTAGAGGAAGCCCCACTCTGCCACGCTGGGGAATTCAAACGAACTGAATCGGGCGCGCAACAGGAACCAGAGTTTGCGGAAGTTGTTGACGCTGTACCGGCGCTCAAAAACGCGGTATTCGTCATCTCGCATTTTCTCCAGCACGGTGTGGTAAATCAGGCTCATGGCCTGTGCCGGTATCAGACAGTTGCGGTCTTCTACCGAAAGCTGCTGGTATAATTCCTCTGCTTCGCAGAAGTATTTTTCGGCCAGGGCGGCTTCATATGCCAGCAGCTGCCGCACGCGGTAGTTGTACCGCTGGTTGTATAAATCGTCCACGGTGACGCCGAATAGCGCCATATCCTCTGCCGGCAGATACACGCGCCCATGCTCCCGGCAATCTTCTGCAATGTCGCGCAGGATGTTGACCAGCTGCAGGGCGTAGCCCAGCGCCATGGCGTAGTTGTTGGCTGCGGGGGAGGCCCCCATGACGGCGGCGCTGGATATGCCGACGCAGGCTGCCACCTGGTATGCATAGTGCAGCAGGCCTTCTCTTGTCCGGGGTTGCTGCGGGGCGATATCACTGCGGCAGCCGGCAATAAGCTCCATGAGCGGCTTGGTATCAAGCGCAAGCTCGACTACGAGTTTCTGCACCTCTTCTTCGATGCCGGGGTGGGGCGTTTCCTTGCGGGTGATGATGTCGGACCAGCGGTCCAGAGCAGCGTGGCGTTCCTCCGGGCTCATGCCGGGTTCATCCACGATATCATCTACGATACGGCAGAACGCGTAGAGTCGCGCCATGTTCTGGCGGCGTTCCTCCGGTAAATCCACGAGGGTGAATGCCAGGTTTGACTTGGCGTTCTTTGTGATGGTGTCGGCATCAGTCATAAGCAGAGAGAGACGAGGGTGAGAGATTTATTCTATATTGCCCCAGTGTGTCGTGAAGGGCCAGAGGGTGAAACAGGCCGGGCCAATGATGTTGTACTGGCGTACGGGACCCCAGTATCGGGAATCGAGGGAGTTTGTTGTATTGTCTCCCAGTGCAGCATATTCCCGCATAGCCGGGTTGCTGGTGTTCTGAAGATGCACGGGGCCCAGGTCGGTCATGTAGGCCATCGGCTGGTTGCGGTGCGAAAGCTGCTGGTATCCCCCTGCATTGAAGGGGGGCCTTCCGGCAGCAACTCGGGCGATGGTGGGTTCCTTGGCGGCTTCCCCATTTACCAGCAGGAAGGGTTCGGCTACCTGCAGCGTGTCCCCAGGCAGGCCGCACAGGCGCTTGATATAGTGCGTGCCGGCCTGCTGGTCGCTCATGCGCACGGCAGAGGGTGTCTGCATGGAGGTGTTGATGCCGCGGGTGTCGAATACAAAGGTTTCTCCACGTTCCGGCTGGCGGAAATGGTAGGCAACGCGGTTGACCAGAATCATATCGCCCGCATCAACCCGGGCGCGGATGATAGTTTCGCCGGGGCGGTAACTACCCAGACGAATGCCGAATGGCGTTTCGGTCAGCTTGCCTTGTTCTTTCAGGTATTGCATGACTGCCCCTTTGGCAGAGGGGATGTTGACCTTGCTGCCATCGCTGAAACTGAGGGTGGTCTCCGTGAAGAGCAGGTATTTGGGGTGGTCTTCGATGTCGACCAGCGTCTTGGCGTTTTCAGCTGTGGCTTCCACGTACGAACTTCCCAGGGTGAGCATATCCCAGGCCCGCCTGGCGTATCCCGGAACCTCTTCTACCGGATGCACGATGATGCCGTTCAGACTGGGCTGCATCGAGCCGGTCGGGATGCGGAAGGGTTGCACATAATAGGTGCGCAGCCCCAGGAATACGACCATGATGACGAAAAACGACTCGATGCTTTCTACCAGTGCGCCCCGTTTGAAGCCTGGCATTATCTGGCATTTTATTTCCACCTGCTTCACCAGGCGGTCGCAGTCTTCACGCTGCCAGTTCAGCAGAGCTTCTGATAATTCCTTGCGCAGGGATTCGCAGGTTGCGATAACCTCCGCATCCAGCTTGTGGCGGTTATAATTGATGTAGCGCTGCAAGGCGATTGCAGCCTCGCGCCCATTGCGGCGCCACGCCGGGCTGAATAGGGAAAAGATGCTGTCGAGAAGCCAGTTGAGTATGAATCGGAGCGGTTTCATGCACTTGTCAGTGCATTCATTCTACACGATTGCGCCCAAATGAAAAGCAGAAAGTGTGGCGTGCTGGGTCATTATCAGACCTGCAGGCCGTTCAGAATCAGCACCAGCATGACCAGCGCCGCCCCGATGCGATACCAGCCGAAGAGCGAAAGACCGTGCTTCTGCAGGTAGCCCACCATCCATTTAACGGCAACAAGGGCACTTATCCACGACATGACTGTGCCTGCTATCATGGGGCCCCAGCCAAGCTCTGCCACCATGTTGCTGCCGTGCTTCATGAAATCGTACGCCGTGGCGGCACTCAGGGTGATAAGACCCAGCAGGAAGCTGAACTCAACCGCCGCTGCCATGCTGAGCCCGGCGATGAGACCGCCCAGCATTGTCATGAGGCTGCGGCTGGTGCCGGGGCACATGGCGATGCACTGCATGAAGCCTACCGTCAGGGCAGCTTTCCAGTCCATGTCCTCCAGAGCGGTGCCATTGTGGCGGCGCCCCTTGCCGGCTTTCATGCCCCGGCGTACATACAGAAGGATAACGATACCGCCCACTGCCCAGGATACCAGCACTGTCTCTGCGTTGAACAGGTAATCCTTAATCGGTCCCGCCAGAAAGAACCCGATGACCATGGCCGGCAGGAACCCGAGCAGAAGATTGTAAATCAGCTTGCGCCCCGTCGGATTCTTGCCGAATAAACCATGCCACATTTCGCGTATGCGGCTGAAATACAAGTTGACAACTGCCATGATGGCGCCAACCTGAATGCAGACGGAGTAGGCATCCAGCGCGGCGGATTCCTTCATCTCCAGCAAATACTGCGCAATAATCAAATGTCCGGTGGAGCTGACGGGCAGGTATTCGGTCAGGCCTTCAACGAGGCCGAGGATGAGGGCTTCCAGAATGGTCATGGCGAGTTTCGTGTACCCTATTTTTGCAAAAAGGTCAACACCAAATCGAAAAACATTGCAGAAAAGACTGGCATCAGTAAAAAAAGATTGAAGAAGCGCCCGAAAACTGCTATGAATAGTGACGGAATTTTGCGCGCAGCATTTGCAATGAGTATGAAGAAAACTGTCCATTGGATGAAA
Organism: Akkermansia sp.; assembly: GCA_045657445.1. Taxonomy (GTDB): domain Bacteria; phylum Verrucomicrobiota; class Verrucomicrobiia; order Verrucomicrobiales; family Akkermansiaceae; genus Akkermansia. The sequence goes on from JAZOTC010000047.1 coordinate 23,390, forward strand.
AGAGGGTTCACTCTGGTAGAACTCCTCGTGGTGATTGCTATTCTGGGTATTGTCATGACCATGGCTGCGGGCGTGCTCAGAGATGCCGGCAAGGGCCGTGGTATCGAATCCGGCGTTGATTTGCTGGAATCTCTGGTGACAGAGGCTCGCGCGACGGCTCTGGGAAATGACACATACACGCGTGTGTTCGTCGTGGCAGACCCGAAAGATACTTCATCTGACAGCATACACCTCCGCTACATGGGGGTGCAGATGTTCCGCAAGGATACCAAGAACAGCGGAAATGACGGCACTAATGTGGTGACTGAAGGTAAGTGGGTGATGCCGAGTCCCGGGGTGCTTCTGCCGCCGGGAGTGTACTTTACTCCTACATTCAGCAAACCGCTGCCCCGCGAGGACGGTGGCGTGGAAACCATGATTGGCCAGGAGGTTACGACGCTTCCCGGGCGCGGCCGTGTGCAGATTTACTATGTTGAGTTCGATGAACGAGGCCGTTTTGTTTCCCCCACCGCTGACCCGCTGAACCTCACCTGTCCGCAGCGTCTGGTGCTCATCAATGGGCGTCTGGGCGGGGGGCGCAATGCTGCAGATGGTGTATCGCCGAGCGATGTCGTCAGAGAGGGTAAGGAAATCCGCCCGGCCGGGGCCAAGGGAATCTGTCTCTGGCCCAGCGGGGATGTCAGCCTGCTGCGCACGGAGGAACAGGTATTCCAGAACTCCCACTAAGAAGAGATTATCACCCATTTTTGCAATATGAAGAAGAAAGTAAGCATTTCCTCTCTGCGTGGTTTTACGCTGATGGAAACTCTGCTGGCCGTTGCGCTGGTCGGCGTGATGCTGTCGATATTCCTGACGGTATTTGTTCCTGCCCGTGGCATGGTGCGCAAGGCTATCACTCGCCAGGAATCGGAACGCATCACTGGCATTCTGCGTGCTGAAATCAACACCCTGCGTGGCGATGAATTGGCTCAGAATGCAAAATCGGCAAGCGAGAATCACTACCAAACCACCTTTGAAAAGGGCTTTTACTGGTTGAAGAAATCAATCCGTCCCAGTAAATCTATCGTTATTTTCTCCTATCGCGCCGATTTGTCCAAGAATCCGCGGGAGGATGGCTCATTCCCCGCTGTGCCTGCTGGTAAAGGGGTGCCGGGTAAGAACATGCAGCTCGTCACCATTGCCTGCCCCATGGATGATAAGTTGCATCGTGATGATATCCGCGATGCCGTGGGGCCCGTATTCCTGGTGAAGCTTACCCAGCTGGTGGAGGATAAGGATGGCAAATTTACCATGATGTCGTCACCGGGGCGTATCAAGGGCGCAGCTACCCCCGGGGCCTATGTCTCCAAGCCGGGTGCGCGCGATGCCTGGGGTGGCGTCATCTTCTGCCGTGCTGAATTTTACCAGATGTTCCCGCCGAATCCGGCGCGCTATAAGAACAAGACCTGGGAGCAGCTCGGTCAGCCTCTTTTCTCTGCCAATCTCTCATTCCGTCGCTGATTTACCATGAAACTTTCCACAAGAAGACATTTCCGGGGTTTTACACTCATCGAACTGATGACCGCCATGGCCATTACCGCCATGCTGGTGCTGGTCATCATGCAGCTGACGAATCAGAGCGTGGATATGTGGCGCGCTGTGAGCGAGGATGTGAGTACCTCTGCCCGCTCTCGTGCTGCCTTGCAGACCATCAGCCGCGATTTCGAGTCCTTCCAGATGCGCGGCTATGACAACAAGTACCAGTGGCTTTTCGCCAAGGGTGACGAAACAATGGACAATGTGCCCAAGGGACTGGAGATTCCCCGCTCGGCACAGTGTGTGTTCTTTACCTGTGCTCCGGACCGCAACCCCTCGGTGAGTTCCAGCACGGCGCTGCGCCGCAATTATCGCGAGGCTCGTGCGCACAACCGCGACACCCAGGGCGATGTCAATGCCGTTGGGTATCGCCTGATGTACCGTGACCAGATTCTCAATCTGCCCGGCGTGGACCCGAACGAGCGAGGCGTGTATCCGCTCTTCTCGCTCTATCGCCAGGTCGTGCAGCCTCGCCCTACATTTGAGCAGCTGCTGGGCAAAACGAATCTGGAATCCGCTTACGCCGTGTTCCAGGATAACGATGAGGATAATTTCCTCTGCGAAAATATCCTGGAAATGAACATCACGTTCAACATCCGCTATGCTGCGGGAGAGGCCGATGCCAAGGATGGTAAGGTTTCGTATGAAACGGTGAGCGTGCCGGTTATTTCCTCCAACAAGAAGACGAATAAGATTGCCGTGTATGGTGACCGCATCGTGGCAGGGGCTGCCACCTACCAGAACGCACGCATTGATTCGGCCATGGTCTCCATCAGCGTGCTGACCGAGGAAGGCGTGGCTATGGTAGAGCAGATTCGCCAGGGACGCCGGCGAGCCCCCAAGCGCATAGCTGATTTCTTTGCCCAGTACACCCGCTCGTATTCGCGTCTGGTTGCGCTGCCCCAACCCCTCTGATTCAGGCGTTATGCAGATGCAGTCCCTCCAGCGCGATGTTCTTCCCAAGTCTATCACTCTCTGGGTTGATCCGGTTCCGCGGACCGGGTATCAGAATATGGCGGCCGATGAATTGCTTTCCCGCCGGGGAGAAGCGTGGCTGCGCATATATGGCTGGGCGCTGCCTGCCGTGAGCTTCGGGTATTTCGATACGGCCACCGAGGCTGCCTCTATTTTCCCGGGCGCGCAGGAATACATCCGCCGCTGGACGGGTGGCGGCATTGTAGACCACCGGCTCGGGTATACCTATACGGTAACGCTTCCCGGCCAGGAAGGGATTATGTATCCCCCCGCAGACCAGCTTTATATTTGGATTCATGGGGCTCTGGCGGTAGCCCTGCAGCAGAGCGGGGTGCAGTGTACACTGCTCACCGAGGATGCCCCGGATGGTGGACGCGCCTGCTGGGCAAGCCCGGTGAAAAGTGATATTGTCGATGCCTCTGGCCAGAAGTTGGCCGGTGCCGGGCAGCGGCGCTTCAAAGGCGCTGTGCTGCACCAGGGGCTCATTCAGCAGTGTGAGCCTGCACCCGGCTGGGAAACGAAGCTGGCACAGGCTCTGGCGCCTGTGGTGCAGGTGGTTGAGGGCACCGAGCCGTACCCTGGCTTCCAGTCAGAGCTCGAGGAACTTTGCCGCACCAAATACGAAACGGCAGAGTGGAATGACGAGAGCCACGGCCGCCGCAAACCCTCCCGGAACGTTTGATACAGAAAATCCCCGGTCATCAGGCATGACCGGAGATTTTTTGGTAAAAGGGGTATGAAGGATATTAGTTCTGGTGGTGTTCTGCGCGGTATTTAGCCCAGTCCACCTTCTTGGTTTCGGCCTTGTAGTAACCATCGCCGGTTTCCGTCATGACGATGCCGGCAGCAGCCAGGTCTTCGCGGCGGGCTACCAGAGCAGCCATGCACAGGTTATCCGGGCGGGCGTTAATCACATTGCGACCGGCCTTCTGCCACAGGTTAAGCTCTTCGTCGGTGATGCTGCCATCCTTGGCTTTGATGAAGAAGTTGGTCATTTCGGTGATGACAATCGGGTGAATGTACATCTCGTAGGGATGCCAGTCAGCCGGGTCCTTGCCGAAGCTCAGGTCCACACCCTTCTGGGTCAGCTCATTCCAGATACCCAGGTTGATTTCCTCGCTGCTCAGCTTGTGGTTTTCCGGCAGGGAGGCGTAGACTCGGGCCACGGTGTCAAACAGCATTTCCTTGTCCTTCATGGGCATCTGGTTGTACTTGATGACAGCATCCGCGCGGTCGAATACGTCCCACTCCCGAGCTTCAGGCCCGGTAAGCGTTACTTTTTCGAAATAGGCTTTATCGTCACATGTGCGCACGCAGCAGGCTTTGCCGTCCTTGGCAGTGCCCGTGAAGATAGGAACATCTATCTGCATGGTGTTACGCGGGGTCTGTTGGCAGGCGCAGAGAAGTGCCCCGGCGATAAGGAAAGGAGTAAGGTGCTTCATACGCGAGCTATTATATGACTTTATGATTCATAGGTCAAGCCGCTTGAATGTTAAATATGAAAAAAATGCTGCAATCGGCAGGATTGCAGCATTTTTTAGCGGATATGAAATCAATCAGGGAAGTTTTTCCCGGTGTACCGCACTCATTGTCCAGTTGCGCATGCGGGCAAACACAGAGTAGAGCCCCGGCACCATGAAGATGCCGAATACCGTGGCGAGCAGCATACCGAAGAAGGTGGTCACGCCGATTTCGATACGGCTTGCTGCACCGGAGCCGGTGGCTACCACCAGCGGGAATACACCAAAGAGGAAGGAAACAGCCGTCATGAGCACTGCGCGGTAGCGCATGCGGGCGCCATTCAGCGCTGCCTGTTTCACCGGTACGCCACTTTCGTGGTTTTCCTTGCTGAATTCCACCATGAGAATGGCGTTCTTGGCCGCCAGACCAATGAGCATGAGCAGTCCCAGCTGCACATAGATGGACATGGTAAGCCCGAAGAGCTGGGCCCCCATGAGGGCACCCATGGTGGCCACGCTCACAGAAAGCATCACCGGCACCGGGGTAGTCCAGCTTTCGTACTGAGCCACCAGGAAGAGGTAGGCGAATACCATGGCCATGGCAATCAGCGCGCCGATCTTGCCATCGTTCTGGCGCTCCTGGTACGAGAGGTCTTTCCAGCTTACCTCCCAGAGCAGGTTACGCCCCGAGGCTTTTTCGGCCTGGTTCATTTCGGCCACGCTATCCTCAATGAGCTTCATAATCTGGCCGGAGCCGATGCCCATGGCCGGCGTTACCGAAATATCGGCGCTCATGTACTGGTTGAAGCGGTTGTAGCGCCCCGGCCCCATGCGGTAGGACAGGCTGCACACGGCGGAGAGCGGCACCATTTCACCGCGCTCGTTGCGCACCATCTGGTTCAGGATATCATCTGCCGTGCGGCGGTCGGCCGTGCTGCCCTGAATCTGCACCTTGAAGTTAAAGCCATTCAGGGTGAAATCGTTGACATACGAGGAAGACATCACGCTCTGCAGTGTGCGGAAAATGGTGTCTACCGGAATGTTGAGCGATTGTGCCTTGTCGCGGTTGATTTCGAGGTGAATCTGCGGGGTTTCGGCATCGTATTCGCTGCGGGTGCGGGCCACGAGGTCGCGGCGCGCCATCAGGCGTTCCTGGAGTTCCTTGACGGCGTTGCCCAGGTCCTGCGGGGTGGCATCGCCGGATACCTGCAACACCGCCGAAACACCACCAGCAATACCCAGACCGCGGATAGCGGGCGGGGTACCCGCCATGATGCTGGCCTGGGGAATATCGGCGCAGGCTTCGTTGATGCGCTCGGCAATGGCGCTGGCGTGCATATCCGGGGTGGTGCGCTCGCTCCAGTGCGTCAGCAGCACAATCATCATACCCGTGTGCTCACCCGAGCCACTGGCAAAGCTGTAACCGCTCTGGGCCGTCACCATGTCCACGCCGGGCATCCCGATAACGCGCTTCTCAATCTGGCGCATCACCTTATCGGTGCGCTGTTTGGCGGTGGCGGTGCCTTCCATGGTCACCATCACGAATAGGCTGGCCTTATCCTCCGTGGGGATAAAGGAATTATTCATGGCGGGCGGTGCCAGCAGGCTCATGGGGTTCAGGCTGTTGGCCGTAGCCACCTTGCCTTCGGTGCCCATCAGCTGGTGCCATGCCTTCGGTGCCCCGGCAAAGTACACATAGTTGCCACCCAGTACCAGCAGCAGGCAGAGCACCGTCAGCCAGGCGTGGCGCACCAGAATGCCAGCCCCCCACAGGTAGATGCGGCGGCTGGTTTCCAGAATCCAGTTGAACGGCCAGAAGACGAACGCGGTCAGCTTGTTGGGCTTGGCTCCTGCCGGGCGCAGAATCAGCGCGCACAGGGCGGGGGAGAGGGTAAGTGCATTAATGGTGGAGATGCAGAGCGCCACGCACATGGTCACCGAGAACTGGGTGTAAATCACGCCCACCATGCCGCCGTAGAAGGCAATGGGTACGTACACGGCCAGCGTTACGAGAGTGGTGGCAATGATGGCGCCGGTAATCTGCTTCATGCTCTTGAGCGTGGCTTCTCTGGGGGAGAGGTTTTCCTCCTGGATGATGCGCATCACGTTTTCCACCACCACAATGGCATCGTCCACCAGCGAGCCGATTACCAGAATAAGGCCGAACATGGTGAGCACGTTGATGGAGTACCCCAGCGGGTACATAATCATGAACGCACCCAGCAGCGATACCGGAATGGCAATGGCCGGAATCAGCGTGGCGCGCCAGTCCTGCAGGAAGAAGTAGGTTACCAGCACCACCAGCAGCAGAGCCACCACTAGCGTCTCGATGATTTCGTCCATGGTGGCATCAATGGCCTGGGTCGGGTCGTAGCCCATGCGCCATTCCATGCCGTCCGGGAAGTTCTTCTCAATCTCGCGCATGCATTCCTGCACCTTTGCCACGGTGGCCAGGGCATTTGCCTCGTTATTCTGGTGAATAATCATGCCCACGTTGTCCTTGCCGTTCAGGCGGCTGTAGCCGGTATTGCGCTCGGCACCCAGCTCAACGGTGGCAATGTCCTTGAGCTTGGTTACGTGGCCATCCAGCCCGCGTTTCACAATAATGTTGCCGAATTCCTCTGCGGTTTTAAGGCGGCCGGTGGCAGTCACCTTGAAGGTGGCGTAGGACTGGATGTCTTCTGCACCCACGGAACCGGCGGCGGCCTGCACGTTCTGCGCCTTGATAGCCTCGCTCACATCGGCGGGGGTGATGTTCATGGCGCTCATGCGGGTGGTGTTCATCCACACGCGCATCGAGTAGTTGCGGCTCGGGATGATATCGGCACTGGATACGCCATCCACCTGGCAGATTTTATCCTTGGCGTTCATGCGCAGCCAGTTAGAGAGTTCCAGAATGCTCATCTTGTTCTCATCGCACATGAAGTTGATGAAGCAGAGCATATCGCCGCTGCGCTTGTTCACGTTGTAGCCGGTCTGCTTGATTTCGCTGGGCAGCTTGGATTCCACGCGCTTGATAGCGTTGGAAACATTCACCATGGCCATGTCGTCATTCGTGCCGGAGCGGAAAATGAGCGTCAGGCTGAAGGAACCGTCATTGCCGCAGGAGGAATAGAAATACTCCAGGTCATCCATGCCGATGAGCTGTTCTTCCACCGGGGCGGCTACAACCTGGGCCACTTCCTCGGCACTGGCGCCGGCATAGGTCATGCGCACAGAAATCGTGGGCGGCGATACCTCCGGGTATTCAGATACGGGCATCTTGCTCAGGCAGAGCAGGCCTCCCAGCATCATCAGAATGGAGATAACAAACGCAAACTTGGGGCGGTGTACAAAGAATGCAGAAAACATAGTGGGTAAGGAAAAATCTAAGTGTTACTTGGCTTGTACCGGGGTGTTCTCTTCCATGTCTGCCAGGTGGGTGGTGATAACCTGCTCACCTGCGCGCAGCCCCGCAAATATGGCTACGCGGCCATCCTCCGTAGTGCTGCCGCAGAGCACGCGGCGTTCTACCGCGCGCCCATGCCTGATGACGTACACATAGCGCCCCCGGGAATCCGTCAGCACGGCTTCCTGGGGAATGCCGAGTACCTTGTGCTCCGCCTTGCGGGTCACGCGGACACTCACCACACCGCCGGGCGACAGGGTGTGATTGGCATTCTCAAACACAGCCCACACATTCTGGGTGCCGGTTCCGGTCTGGATTTCGTTGTCGCAGAAAGCCACCCGGCCTTTATCCGGCAGTTCTTCGCCAGTGGCCGTCACCAGGGTCAGCTCGGCTTGCTCAGCCAGCTTGTCTGCGCTGCCGTAGACGGAAAGAATATCCTTCTCGCTGAGCGGGAATCGGGCGTAAATGGGGCTGAGCTGCACCACCCTCACCAGCGGCGAGTTGATGTCGGTCACATAGTTACCCTTGGAGATAAGCACGCGACCCGCGCGACCGCTGATGGGGGCGGTCACCTGGCAGCGCTTCAGATCATCCTCGGCCACGGCCAGGCGGGCCAGCGCCGCTTCGCGTTCGGCCTGGAGCTGCTGCAGCGTAGCCCGGGCGTTTTCCAGGTCGTCCTTGCTGCTGGCGTTCACCGCAAGCAGGTTTTCCTGGCGGTCATATTTGCTCTGGGCATCTGCAATCTTGATATCCAGCTGGGCAATGGCAGCATTGCTGGCAACCACGACCGCCTGGTAGCGCGTGGTGTCAATCTGGAACAGGCAGTCCCCCTGGTTGACACGCTCGCCTTCCTTGAAACTGGTTTCCTGCACAAGACCCTGCACCAGCGGGCGGAGTTCTACCACATTCACTGATTCCAGGCGGGCCGTCTCAATGCTCAGCACCGTGGGGTCTGCCATTTCCGTGGCCTGGGCAGCGCCCACCTCCAGCGGTGAAAGCTCACCACCGTGGGCAGAGCCGGGTTCGTTGATGGTGGCATCGGAAAAGACCGGGCGCACCTTGGCCCCCGGGCGGGTCTTGTGGGAGCCATCGCTGATGACTACCTCACCCACTTGCAAGCCATGGTAAATCGATTGCAGTCGCCCTTGTACCGGGCCGGTCGAAACGTTGCGGCGCGTCACCGTGTTTTCGGCATCAATGGTATAGACGAACGCTCCATCGGAATCGTAGTGAACAGCCGTGAGCGGCACGACGCATACCTCGCGCGTGTTGTTCAGCGCAATGGTCAGCGCGCCAATGCCGCTGTGAGTCAGCTTGTGCTCCGGGTTGTCAAACTCTGCCCACAGGGTGTAGGAGTCCGTGCTGGCGGTAAGCTGGTTGTCCACAATGGCGATACGCCCAGTGCCTTCGTATTGGCGTCCATTGGCCGTGGTGAGTTGCACATTCGCCACATGGCCGATTTCCTTGGGACCGTTGAAAATGCCGTTCACATCGTTCTGGCTCAGCGGGAAACGCACGTAAATCGGGTCCATCTGGGTGATGGTGGTGATAGCCTCGCCACGGGTAATGTAGTTACCCATGCCTTTCCGGAGACGCCCGATGCGACCGCTGATTTCGGCATAGATGCAGCAGTCCTGCAAATCCTTGCGGGCTCGCACCAGCTCGGCTTCGGCGCCGATTTTCTTAGCCTGGAGTTCCTGCACATGAGCCTTGGCCGTTTCCATGTCCTCGCGAGAGGCCGCCTGCTGGGCTGCCAGGGTGGAGAAACGGTTGTAGCGGCTATTGGCGTAGACAAGCTGGGCTTCGAGCTGGGCCAGGGTAGCCTCTGCCTGTTTGACCGCGGCTTCATAGCGCAGCGGGTCAATGCGCATCAGCAGATCACCCTCTTTGACAATCGCGCCCTCCTGGAACAGAACCTCGTTCAGACGCCCCTCCACGGCAGCGCGTATGGTGACATGGCGCACCGCCTCTGTGCGGCCTATGCTTTTGCGCACCACGCGGTCGTGCCCGGCGGTAACTTTCTCCGCCTGTACAAAGGGTGCCGCTCCACCTGGCATCTGCGCAGAAGCTATGCCGCTTAGTGCCAGCATGATAGAAATTGTTCGGCTGTATCTCATATATTTGAAAATTTTCGTGGGTCTATCTTACCATTAAACAGGGTATGCCCGCAAGCCGCAAATGGTGACATTTGCGCCACATTTTTCCTCTGGAAGGAACGTGGTTCTGCAGTCTTGATCTACACCGTGCAGCGCACGGAAACCGAGGCTGTGAAGGGCAGAATGTATTTGTGCAGCTCCACTGTGGCGGTAACGGCGCCAAAGTCCTTCACGCAGGCTGAGGCCATGCGGTGGCACAGCGTTTCCAGCAACACCGTGGGAGCTTCCTGGGCCAGTGCCATCAGGTGGCGGCTCAGCGCATCGTAATCAATCGTGCGGGCAATGTCCTCCTCCATTTCCGCAAAGGCTGCGGGGGGAGTAAGGCATATGTTGGCCACCAGACGCTGTGCGGTGGCGCGCTCCTCTGCCGGTACGCCGATATGGCAGGTGAATTCCAGCCCGTTGATGTGAATGGTATCGGCTGCGGCGTGAGTGGTGCGCGTGCTGCAGCGTTCCATCAGGCTCTGCAGGGCCCCCAGGTGGGGCACGGTGACATCCGGGTTGGAAACGGCGAGCTGGGCGGCATTGTTATAGCCGGTAAGCACGCCGATGCCGATGAGACCTGCGCTGTGGGCTGCGTTGATATCGTGCTGCATATCGCCGATGAACGCGGTATCTGCCGGGTTCAGGTTATGCTGTTTGAGCAGGTTGTAAATATATTCCTCCTTGTTGCGCACGCCGGAGTGAATGTGCTCAAAATAATCCTTGAGCCCCAGGTGGCGGGCCTGCTCATCGAACGCGCGCGGGTCCATGCTGGTCAGGATAAAGCAGCGAATTCCCCGGCTGGCGCAGAAATCCAGGAATTCCTTGGCGTGGGGGATGAGGGTTACCTGGGTGACGGCGTGGTCAAAGGCGTGGCGGTAGTATTTCTCCAGGTCAACCAGCCTGGCTTCCGGGGTTTTGCGGGCGTAGTAATCCGGGTAGGGAAGCTGGAATTCATCCCGGAACTGTTCGCGGGTAAGCGCGGGGCGGTCATATTGCGCCAGCACATAGTTAGTGGCTTCCAGGGTGAGCGCAAGGTCATCGCACAGCGTGCCGGACCAGTCGAAGATGAGATTGCTGAACATGCGGATTAGCGGTTGGAGGTGATGATGTTGTGTTTGCGCTGGTATTTGAAGATGGCGCGCTTGAGTTCCGGGTTCACAAAGGGATTATCCTTGCCGAAGCGGGCCCAGGGCCCCCCCGGTACCCGGTGAAAATCCACAAAACGCCAGTGCACGGTAGCCATGCCGCCCTTGATGCCCAGGTAGTCGCGCACTGCGGGGGAAATATCAATACCCGCTGCCTTGTTGGCGTGGTTTTTCGGGCGTGCCCCCAGAAACACGTATTTCCAGTCATCGGTGCAGAAAGGACCGCAATCCTCCCACTGGGCAAAGCAGTAGCGCCCGTTGTAATAGATTTGCACCCAGGTGCCGCGGCAGACCGATTCGTACTTACCTCCCTTGAAATGCCGGTACCAGGGAATGACCTTGGCGGCTTCGGGCTTCGGGCCTCCCTTATCCACATCGTTGTAGGGCAGAGCCACGTAAAATGGGTTCAGCTTCGGGGTGAACCCCAGCGGAGCAAAGGTGCGGGGGCAGCGATTGGCCGGGTTCGGGTCATCGAAGCCGCCGTAGTTGTCATCCCAGGCGCTGTCCCAGCTGCTGGCGGTGTTGGGCACCGGGTTGTTTTTGGTAGCCTGTTCGCCAATGTAGAAATAGGTGGCGGTGATGTCGAAATGCCAGGGGTAGGCCCCCGGGCTGGGACGGTTGCCGTACTTCTTCGGGTCGGGGAAATTGCGGCGGTGGCTCTGGTCAAACTCCGGGCGCATAGGCCCTGCCTTGATGGCGGCCTGCCGCAGCGCTTCGGTGGTCATGCGGCGCTTGGCCGGCCGGGTGCTCTGGCTTTTCTCTTTGGCCTGGAACAGCTCGGACCCGCTCATGCTCTTTCTGACACGCTGCGCACTGGTCGGTGTATTCACCACCAGCGAAGCCAGCAGAAGCGTGAGCAGAAAACGTTGCATTTCCGGGTATTTTACCAGTTGTGAAGCACGCTCGGGCGGGCGGTCGGCAGCTTGTCCGGCGCATCCAGGGTGAAGTGCAGCCCGCGCGATTCCTGGCGGCGTATGGCGCAGTCCACAATGAGCGATGCGGTGAGCGCCAGGTTGCGCAGGTCCAGAATCTCCGGGGTGACGCGGTAGCCCCAGTAGTATTCGTTGATTTCGCGGTTAATGTTGCGCAGACGGGTGGCAGCGCGCTGCAGGCGGTGGTTGGTGCGCACTATGCTCACGTAATCCATCATGGTGCGGCGCACTTCATCCCAGCAGTGGTAGAGAATGGCCAGGTCATCTTGCGGCACGCGCTCGCCGTGCTTCCACTCGGGAATCGGGTATTCCTCCATCTTGTGCGCCAGCGGCAGGGTGCGCAGCATGCGGCTCAGCGCGCGTTTGGAGATTACCACGCACTCCAGCAGTGAGTTACTGGCCAGACGGTTCGCCCCGTGCAGCCCGGTGCAACCTGTTTCCCCCGCGCAGAACAAGCCACGCAGCGAGGTCTGCCCGTCCGTATCGGTCTGCACGCCGCCGCACTGGTAGTGCGCGCTGGGCACCACCGGTATGAAATCCACCTCGGCATCCACGCCGTAGCTCTTGCAGGTTTCGTAAATGTAGGGGAAACGCTCGGCCATGAACCCCTTGGGCTTGTGGGTCATGTCCAGGTACATGCAGGGATGACCGGTGCGCAGAATCTCGTGGTTGATGGCGCGTGCCACAATATCGCGCGGGGCCAGGCTCTTGCGGGCATCATACTTCTGCATGAATTCCCGGCCATCCGGCCCGCGGAGTACGCCGCCTTCGCCGCGCACGGCTTCGGAGATGAGGAAGGTGAGACCGTCGCGGTCGCTGCTCTTGGGGTTGTAGAAAGTGGTGGGGTGGAACTGCACGAATTCCAGGTTCGAGACATTGGCACCTGCGCGCCAGGCCATGGCTACGCCATCGCCCGTGGCGGTGGAGGGATTGGTGGTGTACATGTACACGCGCCCGGTGCCGCCGGTGGCCAGCATCACGCGGTCGCTGCGGAAAATCTCTACCTCGCCGGTGGCCGGGTCGAGCACATAGGCGCCCAGCACGCGGTCCTCGGTCACGCAGCCGAGCTTGGCCGTGGTGATGAGGTCAATGGCGATGCGGTGGTCGAGCAGGGTGATATTCGGGTGCTGCTGCACACAGCGCAGCAATTTGGTGCTGATTTCCAGCCCGGTGGTATCCTTGGAATGCAGAATGCGGCGCTTGCCGTGGCCGCCCTCGCGTCCCAGGTCAAACTCGCCATCCTTCTCGGTATCGAAATCCACGCCCCAGTTGAGCAGCTCTGCAATGGCAGCCGGAGCTTCTTCCACGATGGTGCGCACCGCCTTCTCATCGCACAGCCCGGCGCCGGCGTCCAGCGTGTCGGCCACGTGTTCCTCAAAGGTGTCGTCCTTATCAATCACCGCGGCAATGCCGCCCTGGGCCTTGGCCGAGCTCGAAACCAGGGGATCGCTCTTGCAGAGAATGGTCACCTTGCCATATTCGGCGGCGCGCAGGGCAAAACTCAGTCCCGCCACACCGCTGCCGATTACTAGAAAGTCTGTTGTTGTCATCGCCTGTATGCTGGATGCGCGCGCGATTTTATCATATTTCTAACCATTCGTCACGCCG
>JAZOTC010000048.1:0-53123 GCA_045657445.1 Akkermansia sp.
TGTCGGTAATCACCCACATGTTCCGACTGAGCAACACGAGGGCCTTTGCCCAGTTATTCAAGTGGGCGGCGGTGTGGGGTGTCGCGGTGGGGTGTTTTGTCCTGCTTGCGCTGGCGGCCGATGTACAGCCGCCTCGTGACCATGATGATGAACTGCCCATACAGATGGATGATACACTCTTCCCTGCCCGTGACCAGCTGAACGGTCCAGCTTCCCTGGTTATTCCCATTCAGCCCGAGGGACAGCAGGTGGAAACCGTGGCAGAGACTCCTAATCTCCGTTTGCTGGAGGAGCAGCATGAAAAGCTCTTCCAGCACTATCTGGACTGCTCTCCCCGCTGGACGGGAGAAGCCGGGGATGATACATTCTATTCCAAACCCGGTCATCTGATTATGGTGCCGCCTTCAACATCCGGTGCGCCGGGACTGGTGCACGTATGTTTCCGCCGCCTGGTCGAGGGTGACCCTCTGCCGCAGGGGTATGAGATAGTGAAGCCGGGCGGGATGATGCCCGAGGTTAAACCCGGAAGCTCGCAGCTGCCGGATATTGCCGTGGACCTGGGGCGCAATCACTATCTCCTGCTGGCCTGGCGAGGCAGTGCACACCGGGAAACCGCATACCAGGCGCCCAATGCCGCAATCGTGGCCACGGATGAGCGCATGAAACCACTCGCGGATTCACCGACCCAGGAAACGGTGAAACGCATGCTGCAGGGGCGTGAATCCTACCCGGGTACCACGCCGGAAATGCGCCTGTGTGAACCGCTGGCTCAGGAAGGTGCCTACCAGGGGGAAATTTACGCCAACCCCGGTGAGCCTGGGGTTATCCTTGTCTACATCAGGGATTTGAATACAAATCAGACTCTGCGTCTGCTCAGCTGCCCGGCCCGCTATTCAGATAATACCAATGAGCTTTTCCGTCACGATTTGCCCGGCTCTGTGCCCGAGTGGGTGCACCATGCCGCCGGCGATGAACTGGCTGGTATTTTCCCGCCCTCCTCACCGCTTTTCATCATTCGCACCGGTCAGCAGCATCAGTATTTCGGTGTAGTGTTCGAGGTGTGGTTCAAGCCTGCTGATGTGCGCCGTCAGCGGCGCATACTGCTGCGGCGCTGCTACAAGGTGCAGGCGTATGACCCGCCTGTAAAGGAATCGCCGCCGCAAGCTGACGTCCCGCAGGCTTGACACGCGCGCGGAATACAGGCATAATTCCGCGCGTTATGTTACATCTACACGATACACAGTCGGGGGCTATGAAGCCCGTGCAGGCGGAAGACGGCAAGCAGCTGCGCTTCTACTGTTGCGGCCCCACCGTGTACGCCGCTGCCCACATCGGCAATTTCCGCACCTTCGTGGTGCAGGACGTATTCCGCCGTGTGGTGGAGCTGGGTGGTCTGCGCACCAAGCACGTGCGCAACCTTACAGACGTAGATGACAAGACCATCCGCAACTCTCAGGCACAGGGCATGCCCCTGAATGAGTACACCGCCAAGTGGACCGCCAAGTTCCACGATGACTGCAAGGCGCTCAACTGCCTCGCCCCGCATGTGGAACCCAGCGCCGTGGGCCACATCAAGGAGCAGCTCGATATCGTCCAGAACCTCATGGACAAAGGCCACGCCTACCAGAGCGAGGACGGCTCCGTCTATTTCCGCATTTCTTCCTACGCTGACTACGGTCAGCTGGCTCACCTCGACCGCCAGGAACTCGACCTCGGCAAGACGGCTCAGACCCGCGCCGATACGGATGAGTATGAAAAAGACAGCGTGGCTGACTTTGTGCTCTGGAAAGCCCGCCGCCCGGAAGACGGCCCGAACTTCTGGCCCTCCCCCTGGGGCGAAGGGCGCCCCGGCTGGCACTTGGAATGCTCGGCCATGAGCCACAAATACCTTGGCGATACCTTTGATCTGCACTCCGGCGGCGTTGATCTGGTGTTCCCGCACCACGAAAACGAAATTGCGCAGAGCCGCTGCGCCTGCGGTGGCCACTTTGCCCGCCATTGGTTCCACGTGACCCACCTGCTGGTGGATGGTGCCAAGATGAGCAAGAGCCTGGGCAACATGTACACCCTCGACCAGCTCCAGGAAATGGGCTACACCCCCGCTGCCCTGCGCTATGTGCTGGCCGGTGCCTACTACCGCCGCCCGCTCAATTTCACCCTCACCGGCATGAAGGACGCCACCAGCGCCCTCAACAAGCTCGGCCGCTTCGATAAGGAATTGGCCAAAGCCAGCGCTGCCAAGGAACCCACCTACCGCGATCTCGTGAAGAAAGCCCCTGCTCTGGGCGCCTTCCAACCCGCCTGGGATAGTCTGGAAGACGACCTGAATGGGCCGGAGGCTCTTGGCCATGTCTTCAGCGCCATCAAGGGCATCAAGCCGGCAGAAATGGAAGCCGCCGAAGCTGAAAAAGTGTGGAAGGCATTCCGCTTCATCATGGAAGCCCTGGGGCTTCAGCTGCCGGACCCGGATGCGGATATCGAAGTACCGGAGGACATCAAGGCCATTGCCGATGAACGATGGGCAGCCCGCCTGGCCAAGGACTGGGCAACCGCCGATGCCCTGCGCGGCAAGCTTGCCGAGCTCGGCTGGGCCATGAAGGACGGTAAGGACGGTTACAAACTCACCAAAGCCTGATAAAATTATGGACAACAAAGACCTTTCCCTGCTCGGCAAACACAGCGAATTCTTCCGCACCCCGGAGGAGGCCAAACTGGAGGCCTTCCCGAATCGCAGCCCGCAGCGCCGCTACGTGGTCACGCTGGATACGCACGAGTTTTCCTCGCTTTGCCCCGTGACCGGCCAGCCGGACAGCTGCCACCTCACCATCACATACTGCCCGGCAGAAAAAGTGGTGGAAACCAAGAGTCTGAAATACTACCTCGTTTCATTCCGCAACTATGCGGCCTTCAATGAACAGGTGGTAAACCGCATTCTGGATGATCTGGTGGCCGCCGTTGAGCCCGCCTGGATGAAGGTCACCGGGCGCTTCGGTGCCCGCGGTGGCATTCAGCTCACCTGCGAAGCTGAGCACAACCCCGAGAACCGCCCTGCATGAAAGTAGCAGTTCTCCTCTCTGGCGGGCTGGATTCCACCACCGCCTTACACTGGGCGCTGCGCCACCACCAGGTGGTCTGCGCCCTTTCTTTTGACTACGGCAGCAACCACGCCGTCCGCGAGCTGGCCTGCGCCCGCTGGCAGGCAGAGCACTGCGGCGTGCCCTACCATGAGATTGACCTCCGCTCCATCTCGGCGCACCTCGAAAGCGCCCTGCTCAGCGGCGCCGATGCCATACCCACCGCCGACTACGCAGAGGAGAATCTCAAACAGACCGTGGTTCCCTTCCGCAACGGCATCTTTCTCTCCATAGCCGCCGGCATAGCCGAAAGCAAAGGCGCAGAAGGGCTCGTCATTGCCGCCCACGGGGGAGACCACGCGCTTTACCCCGACTGCCGGGAGGAATTCATGGCAGCCATGTCTGCCGCCATCAGCCACGGCACCTATGCCCGGCTGCAGATTCTGCGACCCTTCATCGCCAACACCAAGGCCGAGATAACCGCCATAGGCGCGGAACTCGGCGTTGACTTCTCACACACCTATTCCTGCTATTGCGGCGGCGAACAACACTGTGGCCAGTGTGCCACCTGCCGCGAGCGCAGGGAATCCTTTGCTGCGGCCGGGGTGCCTGATCCGACTTCCTACCGCCAACGCTGAGGAGGAACTATCTGCCTCTACACCGAGCAATTTTCCGCCACCGAAGAACACAAAACGCCCCGGCATCAAACCGGGGCGTTTTGAATTAAAATCTATCAGTGCTTTTTCCAACCCGGCTTGTGGCGGGAGGCCAGTTCCTCAATCACCTGCTCAATGCGCAGGCCCTTGGAGGTCAACAGCACAATAAGGTGGTAGAACATATCGGATGCCTCGTAAATAAGGCGTTCATTCGTACCATTGCAGGCTTCAATGCAAGCCTCCAGGGCTTCCTCACCCACCTTCTGAGCCATGCGGTTCACACCATCGCGGAACAGGCTGGTGGTATAGGAGCCCTCCGGCATTTCCTCATGGCGCTTGTTGATGAAATCCTGCAGCTCAGTCAGGAAGAGCAGCGGGCTGGATTCATTCACCTCGCCCCAGCAGGTATCGGTGCCGGTGTGGCACACAGGGCCGTGCGGCGTCGCCTGAATGAGCAGCGTATCATTGTCGCAATCCACCTTGATGCTCACCACATCAAGATAATTCCCGCTGGTTTCGCCCTTGGTCCACAAGCACTGGCGGCTGCGGCTATAGAAGCACACGCGCCCGGTCTCCTGGGTCTTTGCAAAAGATTCGGCATTCATGTAGCCCAGCATGAGCACCTTGCCGGTGGCAGAGTCCTGAATGATGGCGGGCACCAGGCCGCCGCACTTGTCAAAGTCAATGGTCATATGCGGAATTTAGCGGTTGCGGGCTGAGTATATCACATGTTCCATAAAATGCCACACCTTTTCAGGTCAACTCCTCACGTTTTTTACGAATCGGAAGAATCCATGCTCAAATCCGGGGATATCCGAGCAATCCGGCATATCGGGCAGCGAAGGCTCCGGGTGTTTCGCATTGAAAAATTCCACGATGTGGAAGCCGCATTTATTCACATAGAAATGAATATTGCGCTTTTCGAAATACGGCGTTCCCGTCTCCCACACCAGGGCATCCGGATACAGGCGCTCTATGGCATTCCAGATAGACAGGCCCACTCCCTTGCTCTGCGTGCCATGCTTCACATAAAGGAAATCCAGATGATGATGACGAGTGGCGGCATCAATCTGCACAATGGCACCGCCCAGCATCTGCCCTGCCGCCATGGCCGCATATGCCACGCTGGTGGGCTTATTCAGGGACGCATCAATGTGACTTTCCGGGAGAATGGTTTCGCTGATAGCGCCATATTCCGCCTCTGCGCCTTTCTGGAATGCCTCCTGCATATCGCGCTTGAAAGCGGGCAGTTGCGCTTCGCTCAATACTTGTAACTGAATCATCATCGAAAGAAAACCTCCTCCGGGGTTGAACCGGAGGAGTATATGAAGGTCAAGTGATTATCCGGCTCACAGACGCACGCAGATACCCTCGTTGTGAAGGTACTGCTTAAGCTCGGGAATCTTGATTTCGCCAAAGTGGAACACGCTGGCAGCCAGGGCAGCATCGGCATGGCCCAGGCGGAAAGCATCGGCAAAGTGTTCCTTGGCGCCGGCGCCACCGCTGGCGATAACCGGAATACTCAGTTCATCAGAAAGGCGGGCGAGAGCTTCGTTCGGGAAGCCCTGTTTCACGCCGTCGTGATCCATGCTGGTAAAGAGGATTTCGCCGGCGCCACGGTCTGCCACCTCGCGGGCCCAGTCGAACAACGTGCGCTCCACACGGATGCGACCGCCGTTCACATAGCAGTACCAGCCATCGGCATCGCAGCGGGCATCAATGGCCGCCACGCAGACCTGCGAACCGAAGTGGGAAGCAATCTCATTCACCAGCTGCGGGTTGCGGATGGCCGCGGAATTGAGGCTCACCTTGTCAGCCCCGGCTTCCAGGAGACGCGCCACATCGGCCAGCTCATGAATACCACCACCCACCGTAAAGGGAATGGAAATGGCAGCCGCCACACGGGAAACCATATCGGTAAAAGTCTTGCGGCCTTCGTGCGTGGCGGCAATGTCGAGAAACACAAGTTCATCTGCCCCCTGCTCGCTGTAGGCCTTGCCCAGCTCCACGGGGTCGCCTGCATCGCGCAGGTTCACAAAGTTGATACCTTTGACGGTGCGGCCGTCCTTGACATCCAGACAGGGAATAATACGTTTTGCCAGCATATAATCAGGAATTCAGAAGTTCAGGAAGATTGATTCGGCCTTCGTAGTAGGCCTTGCCGAAAACTACAGAGGGAATGCCGGCGGCATCGAGAGCGCGGATGTCCTCGGTGCAGCTCACACCACCGCTGGCAATCAGCCGGCAGCCGGGGTGTTTCGACATGATTTCCTGGTAGAGCGCCGTATTCGGGCCACCCAGGGTACCATCGCGCGAAATATCGGTGCAGAGAACGCGGGTGATACCATGGCCCATGTAGAAGCTCACAAACTCATCCAGGCTCATGCCGCCATCCTCGCGCCAGCCCTTAATCATCACGCGGCCATTCAACGCATCTGCCCCCACAATGAAGCGGTCGGGACCGTATTTCTCTGCCCACTGCAGCAGGCGCTGCGGGTCTGTGGCAGCCAGGCTGCCCACCGTCACCATCGCGGCACCGTGGTCAAACGCCTTCTGGAGGTCGCTTTCCTGCTTGATACCACCGCCGAAATCCACCGTCATGCCCAGAGCGGTGATTTTCTCCAGCGTGGCAAGGTTCACGATGTGGTCGGCCTTGGCGCCATCGAGGTCAACCACGTGCAGACGCCGCACCCCCATATCGTAGAATCGGCGCGCCACATCCTCGGGGTGGGCATCATAGGTCTTCTTGGCGGCATAGTCGCCCTTGGTCAGGCGCACACACTGGCCGCCGATGATATCAATGGCAGGAATCAGCTCAATCATGGCAGAGGTGAATGAAATTATGGAGAATACGCAGGCCTACATCGCCACTTTTCTCCGGGTGAAACTGGGTGGCATAGAAATTACCGCGCTGCAGGGCGCTGGCGTAGCAGACGCCGCCATAGGTGGTGCGGGCAATGGCCTCTGCGCAGTCCGGCACGTAGAAACTATGCACAAAATACACAAAATCGCCATCTTTGAGCCCATCAAACAACGGTGTTTTCAGCGACTCAATGGTATTCCAGCCAATCTGGGGGATTTTGACGCGGCCTTCCTCACTACTGGCGGGGAAACGCACCACCGGGCTGTCAAACACCCCCAGGCAAAGCGTATCGCCCTCCTCGGAATGCGCGCAAAGCAACTGCTGGCCGATGCAAATGCCCAGCACCGGCTGTTTCAGGTTGCGAATCACGGCATCAAGGCCGCTTTCGCGCAGATAAGCCATGGTATTGGCGGCCTCGCCCTGCCCCGGGAAGATGACGCGGTCGGCAGCAGCCAGCTCGGCAGGGTCATCCGTTACCACCGGCTCCACGCCAATGCGGTGAAGAGCATTGATGACCGAGCGGATGTTACCCGCATTGTATCTGACAACGGCTACTTTCATAAATCAGAGCGTTCCTTTACTGGAGGGGAGCACCAGGTGGCGCACATCGCGCTGCACGGCCACGCGAATAGCACGCGCCAGCGCCTTGAATGTTCCCTCTATCTTGTGGTGTTCATTCTCACCCTCCGCCTTGATGCTGAGGTTCATGAGCGCAGCATCGCTCAAACTCTTGAAGAAGTGGTAGAACATCTCCGTGGGCATATCGCCTATGCGCTCGCGCTTATATTCGGCCTCCCACTGCAACCAGGGACGCCCGCCGAAATCCAGAGCAGCCTGGCACAGGCAATCATCCATGGGCAGGCAATAACCGTAGCGGGAAATGCCCAGCTTATTGCCGATGGCCTTGCGCAGGCATTCTCCCAGCGCAAGCCCGGTGTCCTCGATGGTGTGGTGCTCGTCCACATAGAGGTCACCTTTCACGCGAATGGTCACGCCCATGCCGCCATGGTGCGCCAGCTGCGCCAGCATGTGGTCAAAGAAACCCAGCCCGGTACTCACCTCGCAGAAGCCGGGGCGGTCCAGCTCCAGCTTCACATAAATATCCGTCTCGCGAGTGGTGCGCTGCACCTCGGCACTGCGCTCGCCAGCCACCAGAATCTCGGTTATCTTCTTCCAGTCCATGCCATCGGTGCCAATCTGGAGCGCCTTGCAGCCCAGATTCTGCGCCAGTTGCACATCCGTGGCACGGTCGCCAATCACATAGCAGTTCTCCAGGTCATAGGAACCATCCATGTAGGCAGTGAGCATGCCCGTGCCGGGTTTGCGGGTGAGGGCGTTATCCTGCGGGAAATGGCGGTCAATGAGGATGTCATCGAACTCCACGCCCTCGCCTTTCAGCGTATCAAGAATGAAGTTGTGCACCGGCCAGAAGGTATCTTCCGGAAAGGAATCGGTGCCGAGACCGTCCTGGTTGCTCACCATGACGAATTCGTAATCGGTCAGTTCCCGGATAGTGCTCAGGGCGCGGAAAGCACCAGGCACGAAAACCAGCTTCTCGAAAGCATCTATCTGCTCATCTGCCGGCTCCTGAATAATCGTGCCGTCGCGGTCAATGAAAAGGGCTTTTTTCTTCATGGCTCAGAACTTTTTGAGGGCAGCCAGCAGTTCGTCGTTCTCTGCGGGGGTGCCGATGGTGATGCGCAGGCAGTTCCGGCACATCATGATGCGGTGGCGGTTTCGCACGATAATCCCCTGCTCCACCAGCGCATCGTAAATGGCACAGGCATCAGTCACGCGCGCCAGGAAGAAATTGGCATCGCTGGGATACACCTCCTCGCAAATAGGAAGAGCCGCCACAGCCTGCATCATGCGGGTGCGCTCGGCCAGAGCCTCATCCACCCAGGCGCGGATTTCATCCATGTGCTCCAGGCGTTCCATGGCGGCCCGCTGGGTGAGAATGTTCACATTGTAGGGGTACTTCACCTTGTTGAACAGCGCGATGATTTCCGGGTGGGCCAGCGCCATTCCCAGGCGGATACCGGCGGATGCCCAGGCCTTGGAGAAGGTGTTGAGCACGATGAGACGCGGATATTCCTCCAGCAAGGCACTGGCAGAGGAACCAGCCGGGGCAAAATCAATATAGGCCTCATCCACCACCACAATGCCGGGGAAGATATCAAGCACCTTGCGGATTTCGCTCAGCGGCAGCAGGTTGCCCGTGGGGTTATTCGGGCTGCAGATGAATACCACCTTGGTGCAGGGTGAGTAAATGGACTGGAGGAAAGCCTCGGCATCGAAGCGATAGCCCTCTTCCAGCGGAATGGCATTGTAGCGCACGTTGTTAATATCGGCGCATACCTCATACATGCCGTAGGAGGGAGCAATAGCAGCCACCTCATCCACTCCGGGGGTGCAGAAGGTGCGGAAAATCAAATCAATAGCCTCATCGCTGCCGTTGCCCAGGAAGATACGCTCAGGGGCCACGCCCTTGTAGGCCGAGATTTTTTCCTTCAGCTCCCACTGCAGCGGGTCGGGGTAGCGGTTATTCGGCGCATTGTGCGGGCATTCGTTGGCATCCAGGAACACATGCGCCGCCTTGCCGGCATACTCATCGCGTGCGGAGCTGTAGGGCTTCAGTTTCAGGATATTCGGACGCACCAGGCGGGCAATGCCAGTGTCCGCAGGCTCCTGCGGAAGTGCGGCCACCTGCTGCAGACGCAGGGTCATGGCGCGGGCATGGGCATCAAGCTGCTCGGCCTGGGCCATGAGCTCCACCGTGCGGCCAATGCTGCGAATGCCCTCGGCAGAGAGGGTCTGGAGGGTCATTTTGCGCTGGAAGCTGTCAATACACAAGCTGCTGTAAGCCCGCACACATCCCATGGTGGGCAGAGTGTGGTTGGTGCCGCTGGCATAGTCGCCCGCGCTTTCGCAGCTGTAATTTCCCAGGAAAATGGAACCCGCATGGGTGGTTTCCTGCGCCACGGTGGCGGCATCCTCCATGGCGATGATCAGGTGCTCCGGGCCGTAGGCATTGGTGAAATCGATGCAGTCCTGCTTATCAGCCAGCACAATGATGCGGCTGTTGGCAATGGACTTGGCAGCAATCTCCTTGCGGGGCAGTTCAGCAAGCTGCTTTTCCACCTCAGCAGCCACAGCCTGAGCCACGGAGGCCTCCGTCGTCACCAGCATAGCCTGGCTGTCCGGGCCATGCTCGGCCTGGCTCAGCAGATCGGCCGCCACAAAGGCAGGCACACAGCTTGCATCGGCCAGCACCTCCACCTCGCTCGGCCCTGCGGGCATATCAATGGCCACGCCACAGAGCGAAGCCAGTTGCTTGGCGGCGGTCACATAGGCATTGCCAGGGCCGAAAATCTTGTCCACCTTCGGCACCGAGGCAGTGCCGTAGGTCATGGCCGCTATAGCCTGGGCGCCGCCCACCTTGAAGATGCGCTTCACACCGCAAAGCTCTGCGGCAAAGAGAATGGCCGGATTCACCCTGCCATCCTTTCCGGGAGGCGTGCAGAGCACCACCTCCTCGCACCCGGCCACGGCTGCCGGCACTGCCAGCATGAGCACCGTGGAGAAAAGCGGAGCCTGGCCACCCGGTACGTACAAACCCACACGCTGAATAGGCAGCGTGCGCTGCTCGCATACCACACCAGGTGCCGTTTCCAGCTTCACCGGGGCCTGGGTATTAAGCTGCAGCTCGTGGAAATCGTAGATATTGCAATAGGCCAGCTCAATAGCTTCCTTGAGTTCCTGCGGCACGGCGGCCACCGCCTCGGCCACCTCTGCCTCGGAAACGGCCAGAGAATCCAGCTCCACGCCATCAAAACGGTGCCCGTATTCATGCAATGCCTGGTCGCCATGCGTATGCACGGCGTCCATGATGGGGCGCACCACATCAAAGAGTTGCGTGACATCGAAGGCCGGGCGGCGCACCAGCTCCGCCCACTGCTCGCGATTCGGTTCCGTTATGATGGTCATGGGGATAGGATATAATTTAGCGATTACAGAATCATTTTTTCGATAGGCAGCACCAGAATACCCTGTGCGCCGGCTTCCTTGAGACGGCCGATGATATCCCAGAAGCAGGATTCATCCAGCACGGTGTGAATGCTGCACCAGCCCTCCTGGGCCAGAGGCATGATGGTGGGGCTCTTCACGCCCGGCAGCACGGCCACAATCTGCTCCACGCAATCCTTGGGAGCATTCATGAGCACATAGCGCTTATCGGCCGCAGTCATCACCGCATCCATGCGGAAAAGCAGCTTATCCAGAATCTCGCGCTTCTCTGCACTCAGATTCTTGTTGGCAATCAGCACAGCCTCACTCTCCAGCACCACTTCCACCTCGCGCAGGTTGTTGCTCACCAGGGTGGCGCCACTGCTCACAATATCGAAAATGGCATCTGCCAGGCCGATACCGGTGGAAATCTCCACAGAACCAGTAATCACGTGAATATGAGCCTGCACCCCCTGCTCCTCCAGCCAGCGGCGAAGAATCACAGGATAGGAAGTAGCGATGCGGCGCCCCTGCAGCCACTGCGGGCCGGTGTACTCGTGTTCCTTGGGAATGGCAATGCTCAGACGGCAGCCACCAAATCCCAGTTTCTTCACGATATCGGCATCGCCCTGGCGCTCCAGGTACTCGTTGAGACCCACCACGCCAATATCCGCCACACCGTCAGTCACCGTCTCGGGAATATCGTCATCGCGCAGGTAGAGCACCTCCATAGGAAACTTACGGGCACTGACCAGCAACGTGCGCTTCGAGGAACTCACCTTGATTCCGGCTTCGGCCAGAATAGCCATGGTATCCTCATTCAGACGGCCCTTGGATTGTACGGCAATTCTCAGTTTCATTTTTATTGAAAAATCAGTTAATTCTGCGGTATTTCTATCATAGAACAAGGACGCGTCTATGATGAATAGATGCGTCCTCATTCGCTAGCACACATGTGTGCAAAAAAAACTTAGGAAACCTTAGCGGCAGCTTCCTTCAGGTTCTTACCAACCTTGAACTTCACCACCGAGCGGGCGGGAATCGGAACGTTCTTGGCGGGGTCTTTGGGGTTGCGGCCAACCTTGGGCTTCACTTCCTTCACAGTGAACGTGCCGAAGTTGCGCAGCACAACGCGATCACCCTTACCCAGAGCATCGGTAATCAGTTCGATTGTCTTCTGGATGATGTCAAGCACCTCGTTCTGCGTGAAACCGTTGTCCAGCTCAGCGCATACCTTGTTAACAAGCTCTCTCTTAGTAATCGTATTTGCCATAATAAAAAATGCTTTGTTGAAAAGCCGGGCACATTGTAGACCAAAAAAACCATTTTGTCTCGCCTAAAGTGATAAAAAAGCGCATTTTCTGCGTCACCTGAACGATTTTATCCCGATTTTCCCGCATTTTGGATTGACGCCCCGGCAAATTCCCCCCATTCTAGAGCCAGACATGGCCAACCAATTCAGTATCCAGCTCACCAAACCCGAAGCAGACACCCTCCGAAAGAAGTTAGAGTCAGCTCCAGATTTCCGCATAACCACGCGGGATTACGCCGATTTCTGCTACGAGAGCGAGAGCGTCAACGTGGCCTATTACCCCAAGAAGGGAAAGCTGCTCATCCAGGGGCGTGGAGCAGAGGATTTTCTGAAAAACACCCTGCAACTCCAGCCGGAGGCGAAATCCGCCCCCGCGCTGAGCACCACCCTGCCCGCCCTGGTAGATACCACCCCGCATTTCGGCGTGGATGAAAGCGGCAAGGGCGACTACTTCGGCCCGCTGGTTGTGGCCGGTGTTTATACCGATGAACGCTGCGCCGCCGAGCTGGTACGCCTCGGCTGCAAGGACAGCAAATCCATACCCGACGATAAGAAGATTCACGCCATTGCTGAAAAAATCAAGAAAACCGCCGGCGTGGTATACGAAATCATCTGCATAGGCCCCCGCCGCTATAACGAACTCTACGCAGAAATGGGCAATCTGAACCGCCTGCTGGCCTGGGGACACGCCCGCGTCATCGCCGCCCTGCACGAAAAAGTGCCTTCCTGCCCCCGCGCCCTCAGCGATCAGTTCGCCAACGAATGGGTACTCAAACGCGCCCTCGGCCAGCGCCACATCCCGGTGCAGCTGGAGCAGCGCACCAAGGCCGAAAGCGATGTAGCCGTGGCCGCAGCCTCCATTCTCGCACGCGACAGGTTCGTACAGTGGATGCAGCAGACCGCCGCCGCCAGCCAGTGTCCCATGCCTCTGGGCTGTGCCCCCCATGTCACCCGCGCGGCCCAGCATTTCGTTGCTACCCACGGTCGCGACCGCCTCCAGGATGTCGCAAAACTTCACTTCAAGGTCACCCAAAAACTCCAATAACACAAAAAATCACCATTTTTGCAAGAATTAGCTTGCAAGCTCTCGATTTTTCGTGTATATTTCCGCCGCACCCCTTCACCAAGGGTTCATGCCAAGCATGGGCAGGTGTCTGAGTGGTCGAAAGAGCACGATTGGAAATCGTGTGTACGTCAAAAGCGTACCGAGGGTTCGAATCCCTCCCTGTCCGTTAAAAATCCCGCAAGTCAAGCACTTGCGGGATTTTTCTTTGCACACTTTTCCTTTGTTTCAAGTCTCGCCAGAAACAGCGACTGAGAAATGGGCGCTACGATAGGCGTGGGAACAAGCGCCCGCGGAATACCAATCACATCTTGATATCCGTATACTCCGGAGCCGGAATATCATCCAGCACAGGAGACGACTCTGCTGGTTTCGGCTCTGCCGCAGGCAGGTGTTCCTGCTCCGGCTCGGCAAAAGCCGACGGTTCCGGCGTTTCTACCGGTTCAGGGGGCGACTCGATAGCACCTACGTTTTCAAACGCCTTGGGGAAAAATGCCCTGGCGCGGTCACGAGCCTCAGTAATTCCCTGAGCCGTGGTCTTCACGCCAGCCACATCATCAAAATTCACGGCGCGGCGGAAAATGCGGGGGTCTGTACCGAAAACCACATAGCGGTGCACCTGCAGCGGGTCCTCCAGCGTGGTGACCTTGCGTTCTACAACGGTAAAGGCCATATCAACACCATTTGCCCGCATGTAGTCCAGCATCTGGGGGGTGTAATAACCACCCGGGTAACAATACGTGCTGCAATTCCCGAACATCTGCTGAAGGGCGGCCACGGAATCCGAGATTTCGCGCTTCAGCTGATCTGCATATTCCGGAGATTCAGGAGGCAGGCTTTTCCATTTGCTCGGGTAGAGATGCGAGGCCGAGTGACTGCCGATGGTGGCGCCGCAGCTCATCATTTCGCGCACCATCTCGCGCGTCATCGCCAGGCCTTTTTCGCCGATGAAATCGGTGTAGAGATACAGCGTGAAGGGATAGCCATAGGCTTTCAGCACCGGGAAGGCTTCCGTGTATACACTGCGCCAGCCATCGTCTATGGTGATGAGCACGCAGCGCTCCGGCAGGCGGCGGTCGCCAAGCAACCACTCCCGGAAATCCTGCATGGTGATGACGGTCAGCCCGGCATCCTTGATATACTGCATCTGCTGGCAGAACTCGGCTGTACGCAGGCACATTTCGCTCACCGGGCGCGTGTTGCTGAAATCGTGATAGCAGAGCACCGCCACGCGGGTCTGCTCGCGCGGCACCACCGGACGCGGAAACTCCCGTGTCACCCAATCGCCCCCCAGCGTGCGCGGAATCAGAGTTCCCGCGGCAGGTATGTCGCTGACAGGCCGAGGCTCCAGCGCCGGGGCAACCAGGTCTGCCACAGGTGTCTCATCCACCACAGGCGCAGGAATGGGGGCTACAGCACCGGCAATGTGGTTATCGAAGTCATCGTTCATGACATCCACCACCGGGGGCAGCGGCGGCTGCACCGCATCGCCCACCGCGGGGTTTTCTGCAAATGCCGGGAAACGAGCAGCTGCACTCTCCGGGGAGCGTACAGCAGCCGGCAGGGTGATGGGCTCGTGGCTGGCCGCCACGGCACGCACCTGCTGCAGGATGGCCGCATCTTCCTCCGGTGCGCCAAAATTGACGGCCCGGGCAAAATCGTTCATCTCACGCACCATGTAGCGGTTGAGCAGATACGATGGGCTCTGGGGTGTCACCTTGCCCGCTTTGCGACCAAAGGCAACTTTGTACCCGTATATGGCGAGATTTTCCACCATATTGGCATTCGCGTAGCCTCGCGGATACGAAAATGCCTCGCAACTGCCAAAACAAGCGGTAATTCGCTGAGCTGAGACACCCAGCTCGCGCTCGGCTAATTTAGCGGCAGCTTCCGGGCCGGATTCATCGGCATACACCCAGTCGCAGGAAAGCGGGCGGGTCATGCTGCGGCTGCCGACCACTGCGCCGGCACCGCGCATCTCCTGAAGGTTGCGCACGGAGAGATACCCCGCAGCATCCTGAAAACTGCGCCCATCGGCAAATACAACAAAGGGAAAGCCGAATTGCCTGAGCACAGGCAGGGCCACCGAATATGTTTCGGCATTGGCTTCCTCCAGCGTGATGAGTACACTGTTACCAGGAAGCTGGATATTTCCCTTGTGCCAATCAATGAACTGCTGCAGCGAAACCGGTGTGAGCCCCTGCTCCTTCAGATAAGCCATCTGGGCGGCAAAGGTGGTGGAAGTGATACCCGGCATGCCTTCCGCTGCAGAAAACTGCTCATACCCCAGCACGGCCACCCGCACGGGTTGCTCCTTTTGCTCAGCAGGAGGCGCCTCCGGCGTTGCCGTTCCTCCAGTCACAGCCTCCTGAGCCACCAGCGGCAGCCACCCCGCCGCGAGGCAATATGCAAGAAGCCATGATTGATACCGTGTCATTCGCCCCTTAGATTACCACATTGAGCGACATTTGCAAGGATTTTCCTCAGCGGCCGGGCACCATCTCAAAGCTGAAGCCCTTGAGGTATTCCGTTTCAGGGATATTCAGGAGAATGGGGTGGTCCGGGCTCTGCCCATGCGTGTGGGTCTGGCGCAGCGTGCAGTGGCCGTCCACAGCAGCCTCGCAAATGGTCTGTTTGAACAAGGAGGAGCTGATGTGATGCGAGCAGCTGAAGGTGGAAAGCACGCCCCCCACCGGCAGCATCTGCATGGCGCGCAGGTGAATTTCCTTGTAACCGCGCAGAGCGCCATTCAGGCTCTTCTTGTTGCGCGTAAAGCTGGGCGGGTCAAGAATGATTAAGTCCCACTTGGGGTCGGCACCGTTGCGCACCTTATCGCTCTCGCGCTTCAGGAAATCAAAGGCATTTTCTGCCACGGCCTCAATCTGCACACCATTCAGCTCTGCATTCTTACGGACCGATGCGATGGCTTCCTCAGAAATATCCACCGCAGTCACGCTGGCAGCACCGGCTTTGGCACAGGCGAGTGCAAAGCCACCCTGGTTGCAGAAGCAATCGAGCACGCGACGACCGCGGGCCAGACGGGCAACCTCCTGGTAATTCTGAAGCTGGTCGAGGTAGAGGCCGGTCTTCTGCCCCGTGGCCAAATCCACCATGAACTTGATGCCGCGGCCTTCTGCCACAAAAGGAGCAGGTTCCTCGCCCAGGGCAATGTAGGTTTCCTGCTCAATTCCCTCGGCCACGAGCATGGGCGAATCATTGCGCACAATAATGCTGCGCGGCTGGAACAAATCGCTCAGAATATCCTTGATGAGCCCCAGACGCTGGTACATGGCCATGGTGAGCGTCTGCACCACCAGCACATCCACATAGCGGTCTACTATCAGCCCGGGCAGGCCATCGCTCTCGCTCCACACCAGGCGCATCATCTGCTCGCCCGGCAGCCAGCGCTCGCGCAGCATAGCAGCCTGCGAAATGCGGCGGGCAAAGAAATCGCGATCGAGGTCCTGCTTGCGGCGGGAGAAACGGCGCGCCACAATCTGCGAATGCGGATTATACATGGCAGAGCCCAGGTAATGGTCGCGCTGGTCCTTGAGCAACACTACATCACCAGGTTTGGGGTTGCCGAACACCGTGCGCACCTCGGTGCCATACACCCAGTCGTGACCATGAAAAATGCGCGCCTTGGGCGCTATGATAAGACCTGCCATAACGCGCGCTACCATAGCGTAATTTCATACGCATGTCAAGTTTTTCAAAATCGCAGAGCTTGTGACATTGCGTGCGAAAATTCTTGACACCCGGCGCCATAGTTCATATAATGCGCGCGTACAAGTTCCGGTCCGTTACGAGATTGGGGCGGGTCTGAGACCCGCTCTTTTTTTGTACACGGTTCACAATCAACCACCAGCAAACAAGCACAAACAACATGGCCACTACAGACATCTCCGCCCTGATTGATTTCTACGTCCGCGAAAAAGAACTGACCCGCGAACGCGTCATCCAGGCTCTTGAGGATTCCTTCATTACCGCCTATTCCAAAATGGTAGCCGGCGCCGACCGCATCAACAACCTGCGCGCTGTTGTGAACCCGCAGAAGGGCACGGTCAAAATCAAGGCCGAAATGACTGTGGTGGAAGACGAGGACCTGGTGGATGCCTTCAACGAAGTCAAGCTTTCCGTGGCCCAGGCCGCCGGTGCCAAGAAGGGCAAGACCTACCTGCCGGGCGATACCATCAGCGTGAACATCACCCCCAAGGACTTCGGCCGCATTGCTGTGCAGACCGCCCGCCAGACCATGCAGCAGCGCATTCGCAAGGCCGAGCAGGAAATGCTCGCAGAAGCTTTCCGCGACCGCGCAGGCGAAGTCATCACCGGCACCGTGAAGCGCTATGACAAGGGCGATGTGATTGTGGAGGTGGAGAAATTCGAAGGTATAGTTCCCCTGCGCCAGCGCATCCCCGGCGAGGAATACAACAGCGGCGACAAGATGCGTTTCTACGTGGTCGAGGTGCGCGATGGCGTGCGCGGTCAGGAACTCATCCTCTCCCGCAGCCACCCCAACCTGGTGCGCCGTCTTTTCGAAAACGAGGTACTGGAGATTGCCGAGCACACCGTGGAAATTCTCACCATTGTTCGCGAGGCCGGCTACCGCACCAAGATGGTTGTGCGCAGCAACGACCCGAACGTGGACCCCATCGGCGCCTGCGTCGGCATGCGTGGTGCCCGCGTCAAGAACGTGGTAAACGAACTCAACCGCGAAAAGGTGGATATCCTGGAATACACCGAGGACAAGGCCGCCATGGTGACCGAATCTCTGGCTCCCATTGAGCCCATCAAGGTCAATGTAGACAAGACCGCCCATGTTGTGACCGTGGTGGTGGAAGACGACAAGGCCGCAGCCAAGGCCAAGGGTCGCAAGGGCCAGAACGTGCGCCTGACCGCTCGCCTCATCTCCACCCCGGATGAGCGCTGGGATGTACGCGTGGAAGCATACGATGAGAAGGCTCAGGCCAAGAGCCTGGCCAACGAAGGCGCCAGCGAGCTGGCTACCGTGCTGGGCATTTCCAACAGCATGGCCGCTGCCATGGTGGCTGCCGGTTTCACCACGGTGGAGGGCATCGCCCAGTACGCCGATGAAGAGAGCCTTGTAGAAGCGCTCGGCATCTCGGAAGAAGAAGCTCGCGACATCATGAGCAAAGCTCAGGCCAACGGCTGAATAACCAACCAAACCAACCAGACTTTACCCCACAATGGCAACCAAGGACGATAACAACAAAGGCCCCGTGCTTGACCTCATCGGCGGCACCAGAAAGAAGAAAGCAGCTCCTGCTGCCGCTCCTGCTCCTGCCGCCAAAAAGCCCGCTGCCAAGGCTCCCGCACCCAAGAAGGAAGCTCTGGACTTGCTGGCTCCCCGCAAACAGGCCCGCAAGCCGCAGGAAGCCCCTGCCACTCCGGCTCCGACCCCTGCCCCGGCACCGGCTCCTGCCCCTGCACCGGCTCCGAAGCCCGAGCCCGCACCTGCCCCGGCTGCTGCAGAAGCAGAGGCCGGCAAGGTGATGAACATCAAGGCCCCCATCTCCGTGGCTGACCTCGCCACGCTCATGGGCATGAAGCCGTTCAAGCTTATTGCCGAGCTTCTTCCCATGGGTGTATTTGCCAACCCCGGAACCACACTCGACAGCGACCAGGTGGCAGCCCTCTGCGAGAAGCACGGCTTTACCTACGAACGCGTGCGCCGCGAAAAGGGTGCCGGCGTGAAGGCCCCGGTCGAGGAAATCAAGGAGCCCGAGGCTGTAGCCGTTGAGGAAGAACCGGAGGATGCCCTCAAGGTGCGCACCCCCATCATCACCGTGATGGGTCATGTGGACCACGGCAAGACCTCCCTGCTCGACTACATCCGCCGCACCAAGGTGACCGCCGGTGAAGCCGGTGGCATCACCCAGCACATCGGCGCCTACACCGTGGAGCACGCGGGCAACACCCTCACCTTCATCGACACCCCCGGCCACGCCATTTTCACCGAAATGCGCGCCCGCGGTGCCGACGTGACCGACATTGTGGTGCTCGTGGTAGCCGCCAACGATGGTATCATGCCGCAGACCAAGGAAGCCATCATGCACGCCAAGGCTGCCGGCAAGACGATTATTGTGGCCGTCAACAAGTGTGACTTGCCCGCCGCCGACCCGGTACGCGTGCGCACGCAGCTCATGGAAAATGACCTGATGCCCACAGACTTTGGCGGTGAGATTGAGTGCGTGGATGTTTCGGCTCACACCGGTGCCGGCATCGATGACCTGCTCGACCTGCTCTGCCTGCAGGCCGAAGTGCTGGAGCTCAAAGCCAACCCGAAGGCCAATTGCCGCGCTTCCATCATCGAAGCCCGCATGGAACAGGGCAAGGGCAGCTCGGCCACCGTCATCGTACAAAGCGGTACGCTCAAGGTCGGTATGCCTTTCATCTGCGGTCCTTATTCCGGCAAGGTCAAGACCATGCTCGACGACAAGGGCCAGCGCATCAAGAAGGCTACTCCCGGTATGCCTGCAGAGGTTTCCGGTTTCCTCGAAACGCCGAATGTGGGCGATGAACTCGTGGAGATGGAAAACGAACGCGCCGCACGCAAGCTTTCAGATGAACGCCTGGAGGAACTGCGCCAGCAGCGTCTCACCGCTCCGCGCCGCTCCCGCATGGAGGACATTCTGGCCATGATGGGCGATGGTTCCCAGAAGGCCGTGCTCAAGCTCTATCTGAAGGGCGACGTGCAGGGTTCTGTGGAGGCCATCAAGAAGGCCATCATGGATATCGAGAGCGAAAAGGTGGAGTGCCAGTTCATTGGCGCTGCTGCGGGTCCCATCTCCGAGAGCGACGTTCTGCTTGCCTCCTCCTCCGATGCCGTTATTCTGGGCTTCAACGTGAAGGTGGAAAGCAACGCCGTGAAGGCCGTGAAGCGAGAGGGCGTGCAGGTGAAGATTTTCTCCATCGTGTACGAACTTATCGACCAGGTGAAGGATGCCATGCTGGGTCTGCTGGAGCCCGAAACCCGCGAAACGGTGCTGGGTCATGCCGAAATCAAGCAGGTATTCAAGCTCAACAAGGGCAAGGCCGCCGGTTCCTATGTCTCCGACGGCAAGATGCTCCGCACTGCCGAAGCCCGCGTGCTGCGCGATGGTCAGGTGGTGTTCGACGGCAAGATGTCCACCCTGCGCCGCTTCCAGGACGAAGTGGAAGAGGTCAAGGCTGGTCTGGAGTGCGGTATCCGCCTGGCAGACTACAACGACTACGAAGAGGGTGACATCATCGAATGCTACTCCCTGGAGAAAATCAAACAGACATTGTAAGGAATCATGGCTACACGGCGTCTTGACAAAGTGAACGAGCTGATGAAGCGGGAAATCGGCACCTTCATTCAGAAGGAGTACGAGTGGTCCGGCACCATCGTCTCGATTCTGGATGTCGAGATTACAGAAGACCTCAAGGAAGGCCGCGTGTGGGTTGGCGTGGTGGGCCGCATGGCCCCCGCCCAGGTTATCGATAAGCTGAATCGCAAGCGCGGGGAAATTCAACGCGCCGTGAGCAAGCGGGTGGTGCTGCGCAACACCCCGAAGCTCACCTTCAAGCACGATAACTCAGCCCAGCGAGGCGTTGACCTGGTCAATCTTCTGGACGACATCGAAATGAATCTGCCCAAGGCGCCACCGCTGCCGGAGGGCGAATTCGACCCGGAAATATAACACTGTCCCCCCCCACCCTGCTTCCCTATGTCCGGCAAACTCCCCATCAGACGAGTTGGTAATTTCTTACCCCACATATGTCTGGTGCTGTTGCTGGTGGTAGTGGGGGTAATTATCTGGCTCAGCACAGTCGGTATTCCCGGCTGTGCTGTCCGGCGTATTGAGGCAGAGGCTGCAAAAGCCGGCATTCCGCTTCGCATCGAAAAAATCCAGCTGATTCCGCGCGCGGGTCTGGCAATCAAGGCAGAGCGTCTCAGCCTGGAGATTCCCCAACCAGACGCCCCGGCTGCCACACTCCGCCTGCGCAAAGCCCAGCTGGTCTTCAGTCTGCCCCGGCTTCTGAACGGAGACTGGACACCGCAGAATCTGCGAGTCAAGGGCGGCTTCATCGAGGTGCCTACAGGGTCAGGCGAGCAGGAACGCGTAAGCCTTGACCACATCGATATCGATGCTGATTTTCTGGCAAAGGCCAAGGGCATCAACGTCCGGGTTCTCACCTATTTCAACAAGATTAAACTGGACACTAAGCTTGCATTCGCTCTAGACGAAATTTCCCTGGAAGCGGAAGCACCAGAGCAGGAGAAGAAAGGCCAACTCGTTGATATCAGTGAAATAGGACAACAGCTGAACGACCTTCGCCCGACATTACAGCAAACCCAGGCGCTTCTCGCCGCACAGAATTGGACGCAGGAT
Source organism: Akkermansia sp. (assembly GCA_045657445.1). Taxonomy (GTDB): domain Bacteria; phylum Verrucomicrobiota; class Verrucomicrobiia; order Verrucomicrobiales; family Akkermansiaceae; genus Akkermansia. Next base: position 21,355 of record JAZOTC010000048.1, read on the forward strand.
TTGCACCCCACCCTGGACATCAAGATTCTGGGTGGGAAGAAGTGGAAAACCCAATTGGATGCATGGATTCCGAGCTTCGACATGGATTATCTCCACACGCGGGATACCACGATTGAGGCTACATTTGAGAATGACACCCTCACCATCAGCACACTCAAGCTGCATACCGTCGACCCGGACTCCACCGTCTCGCTCCAGGCGGCGTATGACCTCACTACCCGGGAGCTCGAATTCAACACTCACAGCTCTGCCCCGCTGTTCAACCTGGTAGATTCCTATCTGGGAGACGCCAGCGCACCGATTCTCAAGAAAATCAAATCACAGGCGGATACCACCCCGCTTATCGAATTAAGCGGAAGTGCGGCATTCACGGAGGACTTCGCGCTCAACCGCATCACCCTTCGAGGCAAGATAGAGCATAAGGGCGTTGATATCGGCAACACCCATATCAACCACCTGCTACTCACCTTCTTCGTTCGCGATGGCAGCTTCAATGTTGACAATCTGTTGCTGGAACTGCCGGAGGGGCATCTGCGCGCCTCGGCTCAGGCAGAAAACGGGATTGGCACAGCCAAGGTGGATATCGACCTGTCTGACGAAACGCTCCTCGCCCTCGTCCGGGACATCGCCCATGCTCCTGAGCTTTCCCTGCCGGACGAACTGCAATTTGAAGAGAATCTCAAATTAAGGGCCAGCTGCGAGGTCGCATCCACCATTTTCCAGCCAGGAAAAACCCGGCTGGAAGACCTGATTCCCTCGCTGAAAAATGCCCGGATTCAATTCAATACACCGCACATCCGGTGGGATGATTGCGACGTCAACAACACCTCGCTCTCCATCCAGGTTGATGACATTGAGCTGGGGAAGGAGTTGATACGCATCGGCGGTGTCGATGTGACTGGACTCGCAGAAAATGCCAGCTCTGAGGCATGGGATATGCACACCCGTGAGCTTCTCTACGACATTAAGCTGCAACAAATCCAGACAACGCAGGGTTTCCACGCGCTCACAATCAGCCAGGTTCACGCAACCCTCAATCTGGCTGCAGCCAAATGGCAGGATAAAGAAGTCGAAAAACTGCACGCAACGACGGAGTTTGCCGATTTCCACACCAACTGGCAAGGAGGCCTCAACGCCTTGCATTCCAACAAAATCATCGCAAAACTCCAGGCAGAAAAAGCGGTTCATGCGCAGGACTGCGCCAAGGGAATCTCGATGGATCTGATTGTTCCCGAGGGGCTGAAGTACACCGATGGGTGGAAGAACATGCAGAAAGATGCCGAACTGAATCTTTCCGTGGCAGAGTTCCGCCGCAATGGAGATTTCTGCATGACCGGCACACAGGTAGATGTGCTCCAGACCGCAGATGATGAATGCAGACTCACCCTCACCAGCAGGATTGGCAATGAACAACTGGCATTGAGTTGCTCAGCCTCGCTGGAACAGGAGCATTATCTCCTGCTGAATAATATCAATGCCAGCCTTCCTGTAGCATCTGCAGCTCCTCTCATGGGAGGCGAACCAATCCAAGAAATCAAGCTTCCCCGGATTATCACCCTGCAGGGCGATGCCCTGCTCGATACCAGAACCTACAGACTCGTCAAGACGCACTACGACCTCCACATCCCGGAGTTTGTACGCGTTTGCAGCGAAGTGCATGTCCACAAGGGCATGGAAATTCCGTTGGAGCTGCAAATCAAGGGCGATTTCTCCACCGCAGAGGATGGCACCATGAACTATGAGGCCGATGTGCGGGCCATTCACCAAACCGGAGAGCTGCAGGTTCATGTAAACGGAAATCCTCTGCGGGATTGCCATATCACCGGCACCAACACCATCACGGTGGATGTGGTGAATGCCCTGATTGACAACCCGGGAGCGCACTGGATTATGCGCGATTTCCGCTGCACCCCCGGAGTTACCAAACACAACATCACCGACATAGACGCAACCTTGCGCTACGACAAGGGCTTCTACCTGCGCGCAAACTGCAAGGCCCAGCTCCAGAATCTGGAATTCCTGCTGGGTGCGATCCGGGATAAATACGATTCCAAGGGCAATGAAACAGGCGAGGAATACCTGCGCTCGGATTTAAGCCCCAATCCCTATACCCTGGTAAAGGAAGCCCGGTGCGATGTCGAGGTCATTGTGCAGCTTGATTGCACCGATGAAAACGGCAACGCTCTTCCCGAGCGCCTGCGCATCAATCTCGAAAACCCGTATCTGCTGTACGACAACAGGCCTTGGCTGAAACGCAATGGATTCAAGAAAGGAGCCCTTACCAGCAGCATTTCCGGTGAGGCGGTGCGCTTCAACATTGAAAACAATACCATCAGCCTTCACAATCTGAAAGGAAACTGCTACCCGGCCTATTCCATCGGCATGTACTATGCTCCTATCCAACATTTTCTGGAGGATATCATTCTGAAAGACCCGGTCGACATTGCCACAGACTACTGCATTTTCCCGCTTTCCAGGAATTGCGATGTTCCCATGCGCGGGCTTATCCGCACCTATGGAGCCAGCGGAGCCGGCTTCCGCTTCCTGGGCACAACCATACCCTTCGAGCATTTCAGCGGGTTCATCAATATCAGCGATACAGATGTATACCTCGACCAGATGAACGCCCAGTGCTGGGGTGGCGTGATGAATGCCGCCCTCCGCATCGGTTTCTCTGGTGAGCACACCTCGCTCGATGGCTATGTCGAGGCACATAATCTGAATCTCCAGGATATTGTAAGCTCGTACGGCGCCAGCACAACCCCGGCCTGCTGCAGCGGCAACATCCGTTTCCAGGCGACTAAGCCGGAATTGGAAGACGTCATTGCCTACGGCGAAGTTTCACTCAAGGATGGCGACCTCATGCAGCTTAGCCTGTTCCGCCCGGTGGAATCCCTGCTTTCTGACATGCCGGGGCATCTTTCCAAACTTCAGCGCTCAGTTACCAACAATCCGGTTCCCGCCGAACCCACCTGGGCAGACAAGCTGGTGAACTTCCTCTTCGATACCGGCAGCAGCACCGTCGGCTCCGTGCAGGAATCCAGCTACGGACTCCCCTTTGCCAACCACTTCCTGCGCTACGGCATCGACAGCGCATTCTCTCGTTTCGACATCAGAGATGGTCATCTCATCACGCGAGATATGAAGGCCAAGGGCTACAATCTCAATGTCGAAACCCAGCTCGATATTGACCTGAACAACCTCACGCTCAAGGGCGATTTGTGGCCCCGGATTTCCAGTGTTCCCACGGTACTCATCTCCCCCATCACCATTCTTTCCAAGTTCCTCATCGATATCAACATATACGGCGACCTGCTCGACCCGCAATGGGAAATCGGCCTCAGCAAAAAGCTCAAAGGAGAGGACGCCAGCCTGACCCCGGAACCGCAGAAGAATTAACATGCCGGTGTATTCCTACAGTCTGGCCATGCAGCAGGAGTCCCTTTATTCCTACATGGTTGCCGGTCTGGCATTTGCGCTGCATACAGGGGGTATCATTCTGGCCATCCATGCATTGTTCCGGCGGCATTCTCCACAAGGCACCATTGCCTGGATGCTCGGGCTGCTGCTGATACCAGGGCTGGTCGTTCCGCTGTATCTGCTCCTGGGGGCAGCGCGCATCCGGCGCCACACCTCGGTGCGCAAGGGGCGAGAGGCCATTCAGAAATTTCTTAAGCTGCACCAGGCCTGGCAACCCCCGCAAAGCCGGATTTCCCGAACTCTCACCAACTGCACGGGCTACGCCCCCTGCTCTGGCAACAGCGTCACCCTGCTCAAGGATGGTAACAATACCTACCACGATTTGCTCCAGTCTGTCCGCGAGGCCCGCCACTCCATTCTGCTGGAGTTCTTCATCATCCGCAACGACCTGGTGGGTAAAACCCTGCGAGATGCGCTCGTGGAGCGCGCTCGCGCCGGCGTCCAGGTATTTGTCATCTACGATGAAGTGGGCTCACACAAGCTCCCTACCGGTTATCTGCATAGTCTGAAAAAAGCCGGCGTGCAGATAGCCTCATTCAATGGGCGGCGCTTCTGGTGGAGCTCCATGCTGCGGCTCAACTACCGCAACCACCGCAAGCTCGTCATCATCGATGGTTCGCTCGCCTACCTGGGGAGTCTCAATATCGGGTTGGAATACACGCAGAGTCCGCATCGCCCCTACTGGCGGGATACCTTTGTATGCCTGCGCGGCCCAGTGGTGAGCCAGTGCCAGCTCAGCTTTCTGGACGACTGGCAGCGCGCCACCGGCTCGACTCCCGAAATCAGAGGTTGCAGCCCGGAGCCCCAATCCCCGGACCAGCACTGCCAGCTGGTACCCAGCGGGCCGGATGATGTCCCCATGAACACCTGGCAGCTCATCCTGCTGGAACTGGCAGCCATGGCACAGCAGCGGCTCTGGCTGGCAAGCCCGTATTTCGTACCAACCGAAGCAGTAAAAGAAGCCCTGTGTGCCGCAGCCATGCGGGGGATAGATGTCCGCATTCTCATTCCGCAGCATGGCGATAACCGGGCAGCAGAACTGGCCATGCTCACCTTCATCCCCGACATGCTTTCCTGCGGGGTACGCATGCTGGCCTATACTCCGGGTTTTCTGCACGAGAAGGTATGCGTCATGGACACCGGCACATGCAGTATAGGCACGGCCAATCTGGACGAGCGCTCCCTGCGGCTGAACTTTGAGCTCACGCTGCTCATGGAGGACACCTCAGCAACCGCCCAGGTAGCCGCCATGCTGGAGCAGGACATGGCAGAGGCCGTGCCGCTCACCCCGGCCCGCTGGTACAAAGCCCCGTGGATGGTACGCCTGCTGGCAAACTGCTGCCGACTTCTTTCCCCTGCGCTCTAATCTCACGCTTGAAAACAGGGTGCCGTTGTGGTAGAATACCGCGCATGAAGATAACGCTGAATTCGCCGCTGGATATGCACCTGCATCTGCGCGATGGGGATATGCTGAAACTCACCGCCCCGCTCTCTGCCGATTTTGCAGGAGCAGTCATCATGCCCAATCTGGTACCGCCGGTCACCACACCTGCGGCCATGCAGGCGTACGATGCACGCATTGCCGCAGCGCTGGATGGCGCCGCCTTCACGCGTTACATGACTCTTTTCTTCACCCCGCTGGGTGAAAAAGAACTCATCGCCGCCAAAGAAACGCCCGGGTTCTTCGGCTTCAAGCTCTACCCCGCCGGCATCACCACCAACAGCGAGGGCGGCGTGTCCGACATGGCACAGGCAGATAAGACACTCCGTCTCATGGAAGAACTGGAAATTCCCCTGCTGGTGCACGGCGAAAGCCACGGCTTTGTGATGGACCGCGAGCAGGAATTCCTGGCCGTATACCGCCACCTCGCCACTAAATATCCCAAGCTGAAACTCAGCATGGAGCATATCACCACCGCCGAAGCCGTCCGCCTGCTCGATGAATTCCCCAACATCTGCGCCACTGTCACCCTCCAGCACCTTATCATCACGCTGGACGATGTCGCTGGCGGTGCGCTGCGCCCGCATCTCTTCTGCAAACCCATAGCCAAGCGTCCCGAAGACCGCGATGCCCTGCTCCGCGCCGCGCTGGAGGGACACCCGCGCCTCATGTTCGGCTCCGATTCCGCCCCGCACCCGCGCTGCAAGAAAGAAGCCTGCGGTTGCGCCGCCGGCGTCTTCACCGGACCGGTCGCCCTGCCCAAGCTGGCCGAAATCTTTGCCGCACACGGCGCGCTGGATAAGCTCCAGGCCTTTGTGAGCGATAACGCCTGCCAGTGGTATGGCCTGCAGCCCGTGCAGAAAACAGTTACCCTGCAGGATACGCCCATGGAAGTACCCGCCAGCTACCGCAGCTACGGTCAGCAGGTAATCCCCATGTATGCCGGTGAAAGCATAGACTGGAGCATTGAGCGCTGATGGAAGCGGCCCCCATACCCACGGCAGATGACCTGCGGCAGCTGCTGGCAGACATTGCTGCCATGCACATGCCCTACGGTATGTACGGCCCCAAAAATTACCCGCCGGAGGGATGCCCGCTCATGGATCTGCCCACCGAATACCTCGATTGGTTCTGGCAGCGCGGCTGGCCGAAAGGCAAACTCGGGCGGCTGATGGAACAAACCCTCCTTATCAAGAACAGCGGGCTCGATCAACTCTTCGAGCCCTTCCGCGCCGCCGCCGGAGGCCGCCGCCACTTTCCACGCAAATAATCACCTCTCCGCATGAACAAACTCCGCTCCATTATTCTGGCAGCACGCCCCAAGACCCTCCCCGCCGGTTTTGTTGCCGTGTGGGCTGGCTGCCTCATTGTCTGGAAATTCCAACAGCACTTCCCCGAAAGCGGCATCCGGCTCGATTGGTGGCTTGCCGCCTTTACCGCGCTGAGCTGCGCCTGCATCCAGATTGCCTGCAATTTCTTTAACGACGCCATCGACGCCACGAAGAACGCCGATACCGAAAACCGCCAGGGTCCCCGCCGCATCACCGCCAGCGGGGATATGAGCCCCACCGCCGTCAAGCTCTGGGGAGCTTTCTTCCTGGCAGCGGCAGCAGCGTTTGGACTGCCCCTCATCCTGGCGCAAGGCTGGCCGGTGCTGCTCATCGGCATTCCCAGTCTCTTTTTTGCCTATGGCTACACGGGAGGCCCCTGGCCCCTGGCCTACCATGGTCTGGGTGAGCTGTTTGTGCTGCTTTTCTTTGGTCTGGTGGCCGTGGTGGGCACCGTTTTTGTGCAGATTGGCTGGCAGCCGGGTTTCCGGGATATCTATTTCTGCGCCGTGGTGCTGGGCGTGCAATGCGGCCTGCTCTCCTGCCTGCTCATCGAGGTGAACAACATCCGCGACCGCAACGAGGACGCCACCACCGGCAAACGAACCCTCGCGGTGCGCTGGGGCGACAAACGCGCCCGGGGCCTCGCCATGGCTTTCCTGCTCGCCCCCTATATCACGCTGAAACAGACTGCCTTTTTCCTGCCAGGGTTCAGCTGGAACCTCGTCTGGCTGGCAGCCATCATTCTGGGTGGTTTTATCCTGCTGAAGCTCAACACCATGCCCGCAGATAAGAAAATGAACATGCTGCTGGGGCTTTCCTCTCTGCACATGGGGCTTTTCCTGCTGGCACTCACGCTCTGATTTTCTCTCTTTCATGAAACTTCTCCCCTACCTCCTCCCGCTTCTGCTCTGCTGCTGCACCCAGCAGAACCAGCTGATACTCGACCCCTTCGACCGCGGCGAAAGCCTTATGGTGTGCGATATGGAGGCTATCTCAGCCTTTGAAGCACTCATGGCAGATGTCGCCACGCCTGCCAACGAGCACCAGCTTCCGGTTTCACCCAGGGCGTTTTTCGACTCGACGGATGTCATCAGCACCTACCAGTTTACCCAGCCCATACTCGGCATCTGCCGCAACGGCGAAAAACAATACTACTACCATATCGAGAAGGATACCCACGGCACCCTCCTCACCGACCTCGACCTGGGTGTGACGGACTATGTGGTATCGCCGGAAAAATACGAAAAAATCAAGGAATTCATCGCCCTGCATTCCCCGGTACAGCAGGAGGATATTCTGCTGGAGGAAGGCCTGAACGAATCCGACTACAATATCGACAATGAAGACTAACCCCGAAACAAAGGTTCCCCTGCTGCTGCTCATCATCTTTCTAGTGCTGAGCTGCTGGTCAGCTATCAATCCCCACGACACCCAGGTATGGTGGACCGAAATGTCCATAGCGCTGCTGCTGGTGGGGGTACTGGTCGCCACCTGCCGCAAGTTCCGGTTTTCCAACACGGCCTACTGCATTCTTGCCTTCTGGTGCTATATGCAGGTTGTCGGGGCACACTACACCTTTGAACTCGTCCCCTTCGATTTCATCACCAGGCTGTTCGGCTTTGAGCGCAACCACTACGACCGCGTGGCTCACTTTGTGGTGGGTATGGGCGGCATCGCCATTGCCGAGCTGCTCTGGCGCACACGCCTGGTAAATGGAGTCAGAACCGCCGCGGTGTTCAGCGTGGTTTTCATTCTGGCCATCGCCGGCTTCTGGGAACTGGTGGAATGGATTTACGCCGAAATTGACGGCGGCGATGCCGGCCAGGCCTTCCTCGGCTCGCAGGGCGATGAATGGGACGCCCACAAAGACATGGTGCAGGATACCCTGGGCGGCATCCTCGCAGCCATCATTTTCTACTGGCAGAATCGCGGGCAGAAAGCCATGCCGTGAACGCCTCCCGGGTGGGCAGGAGAATGCTTTTCAGAAAGGCATCCTCAAACAAGGCCTGTGCAGACGCAGGATAAACAGCCAGCGTCCCCTGGTGATACAGAGCAAGGCCATGCGTTGCATGGCCGTCTACCCAGTAAAGGGCTTTCCAGTCGGATTCCTCTTCTCTGGTAATGCGGAGTTCTCCATGCTCCGGAGACGCCCATGTCAGATACCCCGGTGCCACGAACACCCCCTCATGAGCAGCCGCCATAGTCAGGAATCGCGCCGCAAGCTCATGGTAAGGCATCTGCAGCTCCAGGCGCGCCGGCGTACCCAGCTTTGCCAATTCCCTGCGGGTGGAACGAAGTCGCAACCATGCACGGACAGCAAACGGTAAATGCAACAGAACCACCACAGCCCCCAGAAGCACCAGCATCCGGGAATAATCACCAGCCACGCCCCACAAGCCAGCCAGCACGGCCAGTACACCGGCCAGTACACAAACCAGGTTATTGCGCCATTCCTTCATCGCATTCAGCCCTCGTCCAGGTAATCCTTCAGCCAGGCATCAAACTCATCGCGGGAGCGCAAAAAGATGTTATCCATGAACGCATCTTCAAATGCGCCCAGGTGCGGGGCGGGATACAGGGACAGAGTCCCTTTCTGATAAACAGCAAGCCCATGCGCCCTCATTTTCCGGAACGAGGGCGGAAGCTCCAGCTTTTCTTTCTTGCAGATGCGCGTCAGCTGCGTATCGGTATAGTGCCAATCTGAACGCAGCCAGAACAGCGCCAGCCAGTCTGACTCATCCACTTTGCTGATACGGATATCGGCAAACGCCCCGGTATTCCACGAAAGGTAATCAGGCTCCACCACCGCCTCACCACTCCCGGCCAGCTTCTGAAATCGCGTCTCCAGCTCCGCAAAAGGCAGCTCCAGCTCGACCTGCGCCGCCACATTCCATTGCTCACGCTCTTTTTTGCTGCGCAGAATCACCGTGGCCTTATCATACGCCTCCCAGGCAAAAAATGCCGCTGTACCGAACGAAATCACCCCCCACAGCCCCAGCTTGAAATTCCAGCCGCCGGAGAAACCCAGATAAAGGAACACCGACATCACAGCCAGAGTCCCCAGACAAAGCAGCACATTATTCCTCACTTCTTTCATGCCGCTTATCCTATCAGAAAAAAATCAGCTTGTCAAAAAAAACACTCTTGATTATCAGATACTTACTTTCATTCTGAGTCTACAAGCGAATAAAACATACGAACGGAGGGGAGTTCCAACGAACTCCCCTCCAGCAGTTATCAGATAATTCTGGCGCAGGCTTTACTCCTCATCAGCAGGGGGAGCAGAGTCTTCCTTGGCGGCTTTCACCAGCGCCTTTGTCTCGGCGAGCACCTGGTCAATGGAGGCTGCCGGAACACCAGCCTTCAGCATCTGCTGAGTGGTGTGATAGGCCTTGGAACGCTCCTCGGAATAGATGAGCGTGTACACCTTGGACTGGCGCTTATCGTAAGCGGCGCCCTTCTCGTCGGCGAGCTGGGTGGCCGACTTGCCATCCGCATTCACAGCGGCGGGATTGGCGCCGAGCTGCAGCAGGCACTTCACCACGGCATCATCGCCACGCATGGCGGCCAGCATGAGCGGAGTGTAGCCATTATTTTCCTTCTCGTTGATATCCAGCCCTGCCTTGATGAGCATGGCAGCAGAGTGCGGCATACCGCTCCAGGCAGCCCAGTGGAGGGCGGTGAAGCCGTCCTGGTCCTTGGCGTGAATGTTCACACCGGGGGCATTGAGGAGCTCCTGCACATAGTAGGCGCGGTCGGCATCCTTAGCGAGGGAAAGCTCCGGGTTGTTGAAGTTCGTGTACACAGCCCACATCAGCGGAGTGCGGCCGGTGCTGTCCGGGGTGTTCACGAAATCCTTTTTCTTGCAGCCCTCGGCAAATTCCTTGAGGAAGATCTCATCCTTGCCGTTCTGCACGCCACCCTTGCGGATGAGGGAAACGAGCGAGTCAGTCACCTGCACGGATTCAAAGGGCTTCATGGCCAGGTTGCAGGCATAGCCCAGGGCACCCATGATGCACACCAGGATGCACATATCCTTGATGATGGGAAGCCACTCTGTCTTGTGTTCATTTTGTTCAGACATGGTGTATAAAAATCAGGCGTTAGCGGTTACGGTGTTTTCTTCCTCGTCCTTCTCCACCTCGTCAACAGATGCGTCCTTGGCGGTGGTTTCTTCGGGATTGTCGGAAACGAAGCTATCCTTGGTCAGGATGATGGCCAGCGGGGAAATGAGCGCCATGATGAGGTAAATCGTCCACATGAACTCAGGGGAATCCCAGAAGCCGATGTGGCCGGTGTCCATCTTGGCGGCAATACCGTCGAAGCAGAGGTAGGAAACCAGCAGACCACCCACCACACCGTTGATCGGCTTGGCAATGAACATGGGCAGTGCGGAAAGCGACATGTAGGAAGCCACCTTGTCCTTGGGAGCTACACGTGCCACATACTCGGAGAAACGCGGGCTGAACAGCAACTCACCAAAGGCAAAGATGAGAATCTGCAGGAAAATAGCCACAAAGTAGGCCTGGCCGATAGTCTCAATACCGGGGATGATGAAGTAGGTCTGCGGCGGTACTGCCATGAGCAGCAGCGAGCAGGCAGAGATGCTCATACCGGTAATCATGAGCTTCACCGTGGAGAACTTGTTGAGAATCGGGATGATGAGAATGAGGCCCGAAATAATCACAAAGGGATTCAGCGAGTTCATGAAGCCGAGCTTGAAATCGTCGCCGATGGTGCGCAGGTAGTACTGCGGCATGACCAGGAACTGCAGCGTGAACACCAGACGCACACCCAGGGTGAGCACCAGGAACACGATGAGCTTCTGGAAAGCACGCTCACGGGCCACCTGGCCAATCAGCTGCAGCGGACGCTGGGCAGACTTGGCGGTCTTGACGATGCGTTCCTCCGGCACAGCGAAGAAATCTTCATCAATGAAGCGGGTGAAGACGAAGGCGATGCAGTTGCAGGCCGTACCAAAGTTGATAACCCACAGCAGGCCATCAATATCGCCCTGCCACTTGAGCAGCGGGTCCACAATGGCAAAACCAGCCAGCAGCGCACCCACATTCATGAACAGGTAGTAGAAATTGAACCCGGTCGGACGGGAGCGCAGCGTGGTGAAGCGGCGGATGGAGGTCGTGATGCAGGGGCTCATGAACGCCGTACCGAAAGACATGATACCGATGCCGGCCATCACGAAATAGCGGGAGTTATCCTGGCTGAGCTGCAGCACCTCGGTGCCGAAATCCGTACCCATGCCCAGAATCAGACGCCCGCCGATAAGCAGAGCAAAGCCGATGAGGTAGGTGCGGCGCAGGCCGATGATGTCGCAGATGCAACCCACGGCGAACACGAACAGCGAAATGAAGAGCGTATACATGCCCACCCAGTACGGGGCGTCCGCATCGCGGAAACCGCAGTACTTGTTCAGGAACAGGGAGAACACGATGATGAGCGTGAAGTACGACAGGCCATCGAAGAACTGAATGAAGTTCGTGAGCCAGAAGTTCTTGCCACACTCGCGAAGTACTCCGAATTCAGAGAAGTACTTGACGATGAAGTTTTGTTTGGTATCACTCATGATTTTTAATAGTGGGTGGTATCAATCAGGCAAGGACAGCGCCCTTGCTGGCGTTGGTGGCCAGCTTGCGGTAACGCTTGAGCCATTTGCTGGGAATTTCCTGCATGGTGGGCTGCCACACAGCGCGGCGGGCGGCAATTTCCTCATCGCTGAGCTCCACCTGCATGGTGCGGGCGGGGATATCGATGGAGATGATGTCGCCATCCTTCAGGAGCCCGATAAGACCGCCTTCGGCCGCCTCGGGAGACACGTGACCGATGCAGGCACCATGCGTGGCGCCGGAGAATCGGCCATCGGTAATGAGAGCCACGCAGTTGCCCAGGCCCTTGCCCATGATGTAGCTGGTGGGGGCAAGCATCTCCTGCATGCCGGGACCGCCCTTGGGTCCCTCGTTGCGGATAACGACCACATCACCAGGCTTCACCTTATCGGCAAGAATGCCGGCGCAGGCTTCCTCCTGACTCTCAAAAATAACGGCAGGCCCGCGGTGTACCATCATCTCAGGCAGCACACCGGCCTTCTTCACGATAGCGCCCTGCTCTGCCAGGTTGCCGAAAAGCACCGCCAGACCGCCATCCTTGGAGTAGGCATTGTCCAGCGTGCGGATAACGGCGGGGTCCTGGGTGGAAAGGCCCTCAATCTGCTCACCCAGCGTCTTGCCGCTCACGGTGGGCACGTTGGTATTGAGCGCTCCGGGAATCTTGTTGATTTCTGCCAGGATGGTCATGATACCACCGGCGCGCAGCACATCGTGCATGTGGTAGCGGGAGCTGGGGGCTACCTTGCAGATATTCGGGGTGCGCTTGGAAATCTCGTCGATACGCTTCAGGTCGTATTCAAAACCGGCTTCCGCGGCAAAGGCCAGCGTGTGCAGCACGGTGTTGGAGGAACCGCCCATGGCCATGTCGCAGGTGAACACGTTGTCGATGGCAGCCTCGGTGATGAGGTCGCGGGGCAGCGGGCCACCCTGCTTTGCCATCTCCACGGCGCGGCGGGCTGCGGCGCGCCAGAATTCCTTGCGCTCCTCGGAAAGAGCCAGCAGCGTGCCGTTGCCCGGCAGAGCCAGGCCCAGCACCTCGCACAGGCAGTTCATGGAATTAGCCGTGAACATGCCGCTGCAGGAGCCGGCGCCCGGGCAGGCGTGGCATTCCACATAGTGCAGTTCGTCCTCGGTAATCTTGCCGGCGGTGCAGGCAGCCACAGCCTCAAACACGCTATTGAGGTCCAGGTCCTCGCCATTGCGGCCCTTGCCTACGGCCATGGGGCCACCGCTGCAGAAAATGGTCGGAATGTTGCAACGCAGCGCCCCCATCACCATGCCGGGCACAATCTTATCGCAGTTCGGGATGCAGATGCAGGCGTCAAAAGCATGAGCAGACAGCATGGTCTCCACACTGTCGGCAATCAGCTCGCGGCTGGCCAGCGAGAACTTCATGCCCTGGTGCGCCATGGCAATACCATCGCACACGCCAATGAGATTGAACTCAATGGGAGTGCCACCGGCCTTGCGCACTTCATCCTTGATAAGCTCGGCCACCTTATTGAGGTGCACGTGACCGGGAATCACTTCGTTGAAAGAGTTGCAAATAGCAATGAACGGCTTTTTGATGTCCTCATCCGTCATGCCTGTGGCACGCATCAAACTGCGATGCGGCGCACGCTGAATACCTGCCTTGGTACGATCTGATAACATAGCGCGGCGACCTTAGCACAATTTCTCCCCCTTTTCCAGTCTAAATTTCGCTACGCGCGTATATATTGCATCTTTTCCCATATAACTGGTAGTTATATAGTTTGCAAAAAAAGTCACCTCGCGGTAAAAAAAGATTACCGTGAACCCGAAAGCCGCTCCCCACAGCAACCTGCATTTCATCATCATCTTTCTGCTGGTCAGCATCAATCTGCGCATGGCCTTCTCGGCCGCGGACCCGCTGCTGGTTTCGCTCATGCGCGATCTGGGGCTGGGCATCAGCAGCAGCGGGCTGTTCGGTCTGCTGCCCGTCATGGCGCTGGGCATCGCCGCACCACTGGGCGCGAGGCTGGTGGCGTGGGTACGCCCGGGCTTCCTCATCATCTACGCCATGCTGGTAGCAGTGGGAGGAGTCATATGGCGCAGCTATGGCGGCATCCCCGGGCTCTTCGGCGGCACCGTCATCATCGGCCTGGGGCTGGGCATAGCGGGCTCCATCATCCTGGGTGTCGTCAAGCAGGTAGAAAAAGCGCACCTGCCCACCCTCATGAGCGCCTATACCGCCTGCGTAAGTCTGGGAACAGCAGTGGGTACCGGCGCCTCCACACCGGTAGCGCACTGGCTTGGCGGCTGGCAGCACGGACTGGTTTTCTGGGGGCTGGCGCTGCTGCTGGCAGCGGTGCTCTGGGGTGAACTCATGCTGCACAGCCGGCATATGCACACGCAGCAGCGCACCCTGAAAGCCCCCATCCTGCCACTGCTGCGCAAGCGTCCGGCCATCATGGTCACGCTGTACTACCTTTTCCGCGTGGCAAGCGCCTGGCTGCTCATTGTGTGGCTCACCACCATTCTCCGCCAGCGCGGCATGCACCCGGACGCCGCCGGATTTGTGCCGGGGCTGGCCACCATTTGCCAGATTCCCTTTGCCCTGGCCGCCGGGGTGCTCACCCGCTGGCTAGGCGGCATGGGGAGGCTCATGTTTATCGCCACCCTGGCCGCCATTGCCGCCTGCTGGGGACTGCTGGTAGCGCCGCTTGATTTGTGGATTCTCTTTGCCATGCTGCTGGGTTTCGGCATGGGCAGCATCTTTGCCCTCGGCATGACCCTCATTGCCACCACCGAACCGGACGAAGCCGGCACCATTGCCCTCTCCGGTCTGGCACAGGGCGTGGGCTTCATCGGCGGTGGCCTGCTGGCCTGGGCGGCAGGACTGAGCCTGCGCCTCCCCATGCCGGATTTATGCCTTGCCTCCCTCTATACCCTGCTCGCCCTCTCCGGTCTGTATTTCGGGCTGCGCTGCGTGAACAAACAAGCCGGCTCCTGAATCGGAACCGGCTTGCGGGCAAATACTGAGACGTCTTTTACTTCTTCAGCTGCTCGGAGGTGGGGGCAGTTATCTGCACCGGCACCTTGATTTCCGGGAGGCCTTCGGCCTTCACGGTGACGGTGGCCGTGCCACTTTCACCACGCTTGCCACGCACCACGGCCAGAATGCGGCCGTTGAAGAACTTCTGGTTCGGGTTCTGAAGGCTGGTGTGGTCAATGGGGTTACCATTGCAGAAGCCGGCCAGCACGGCGGGGCCTTCAATGCTGAAGCTCACCTTGCGGCTATCGGTGGGCACCACATTGCCCTGAGCATCGGCAAGCGCCAGCTCCACGTGGGCAATATCGCGGGCATCGCCCAGAATGGTGCTGCGGTCCACCTTGGCCACCACGGCGGCAGATTCACCGGTGGTCACACGCTTAGCAGTGGCCCAGGGCTGGCCATTCTTCTTCACCACCACTTCCACAGTGCCGGGTTCGTATACCACGTCTTCCCAGGTGAAGCGGTACTGGTTCTTGCTCACCACCAGGCTCTTATCCTTCTGGGTGAAGGTGGGACCCTCACCACGGCGGCGCACGCCCTGGCTCTTGCCATTCACAAAGAGTTCGGCCTCATCGCCGCTGGTGAACACCATCACCGGAGTCTTCTGCCCTTCGCGACCCGCCCAGTTCCAGTGCGGCAGGATGTGGGCCATCTTCTTCTCCGGATTCCACTGGCTCTGGTAGAGGTAGTAGATATCCTTCGGGAAGCCGGCCAGGTCAATCAGGCCGAAGTAGGAGCTGCGGCTGGGAGCCTTGTTGCCCATAGCCTTAAGCTGCTCCATGGCAGCCTTTTTCTCTTCCTCACTGGCGCCGATGTAGTTGCCGGCGTTGGAGGCGTCCTGGTTGTAGGGGGTGGGTTCACCAATGTAGTCGAAACCGGTCCATACATACTCACCCGCCAGGTCAGGAGCCTTGGTATGGGCGTGCATCTCAATATCCGGGCAGGAACCCCAGCCGGTGGAGGAAAGCGCATAGCTGCTCACCTGGAATCCACGGGCGCCGCTGTGCACATCCCACTGCATGGGGAAGAAATACGTATCGCGCGTGGAAACGCAGCTGCAGGTTTCAGATGCAATGTAGGGCTGCGTGGTGTGAGCCTTGCGGAACTCGGCATAAAGATGCGGCTTGTAGTTGAAGCCATATACATCCATCGTTTCAGAGAAGCCGTTCTTCCAGGCGCGCAAGTCATTGCAGCCTACGGTGTACGGGCGGGTGGTATCGTACTTGCGCACTTCATCGCGCAAGTCGGATGCCAACTTCAGGTTGCTGAGATGTTCCTTCTTATCGTTGTTCCCCTGCTCAGGGATTTCATTGCCACCGCTCCAAGCAATAACGCAGGGATGATTGCGATCGCGCTTCAGGAAGTTGTGCACATCCTTCTGCCACCATTCCGGCCAGTAGAGATGGTAGCCATTCGATTTGTCATACTTCTGCTGACGCCAGATGTCAAACAACTCGTCAATGACCAGCACCCCGTGCTTGTCGCAGAGGTCGAGCACTTCGGGCGCAGGCGGATTGTGGGTCATGCGGATGGAATTGCAGCCCATCTCCTTCAGAATCTCAATCTTGCGCTCGTAGCCACGAGCATGGAACGCAGAACCGAGAGCCCCCAGGTCGTGGTGTTCGCACACACCCTTGAGATTCACTTTCTTGCCATTCAGATAGAAACCGTCTTTCTTCCATTCAATGTTGCGGACACCAAAGTTCGTTTCCTTGGAATCCACCACGCTGTTCCCCTGCAGCACCGTTGTCTGCATGGTGTACAGATTCGGCGTTTCGCAGCTCCAGAGCATGGGAGACGGCAGGCGAAGTTCCTGCTCCACCGTTCCGGTGGTGCCGGGTTCCAGCGTAATACTGGCAGGAACAGCCTGTGCGCCGTTCACCTTCTGCATTACCGTGATTTCAGCTTCTTTATGGCTGGTATTGGTCACAGTAGTCTGCACCTTCACCACGGCATATTCAGGCGTAATCTCCGGTGTGGTGATGTAGGTAGGCCACTGGGCCAGATGCACGGGGCCGGTCTTTTCCAGCCACACATGGCGATAAATACCAGCGCCGGGATACCAGCGGGTGGAAAGCGGCAGATTGCTGGCCATCACGGCAACCATGTTGTCCTGCCCCGCTTTCAGATAAGGCGTGATATCTACACGGAACGAATTATAACCGTAGGCCCACTGACCAGCCAGCTGGCCGTTCACATAGACCTGCGGATTCGCCATCACGCCATCAAAATCCAGATAATAGCGGTCTTTTTCTGCACTGAAATCGGCGGGCACGGCAAAATGCTTGCGATACCAGCCCCAGCCATTCCACGGCAGCTTGCCGGTTTCGTTCGGCTCCTTCATCAGGAAGGGGCTCTCAATAGCCCAGTCGTGCGGCAACTGCACATTCTTATAGCCGCTTTCGTCTGCGTTCACCGCGGCATGTGCCGTTGCGGGCAGCCCCTTCTTCACCTGCAAGGGCTCATCATTCACGCCGGTGAACATCACCTCACGGATACTGGCCCAATGGTGTTTATCCGTATCTGTCACTGTCAACTTGATGGACTTCACCGATTTTCCACCTACATCGATAAATGTGGCAGCCTGATGCCCAACCTTGTACGTGCGGGTCACCTTCGAGCCATCGGCATAATCAATCTCCACATCCACCGTCAGATTATTGCGGAGCTCCCAGTACACGACGGCCATCTTCACCGGGTCATCAAACCCGGTGTCCACGGTCAGCTGGTAGCCATCGAACTGGTCCTTAGCGCACCACCGGGTCATCAGATTGCCATCCACCGCATGCGAGGCAGGATGCGTACCCTGGTGAGAATCGGCATACGCCGGAGTCCCGGCCTCGGCAGGGTCACCAGAACCGAAATACTTGAATTTCCAGCCAAAATCGAATGTTTCTCGCTCACCGGCATGGGCCGCAGCCACACTCAGTGCCAGCATGGGCAGCAGATATTTTGCTTTCATGGTATTCATAAATACGAAATTAATGACCTCTATATTTTACGGATTTTAACAAATCCACACCGCCACCGCAAGGAAAAAAAAGCCGGACGACCCCCAGCTCCCCAAAAAAGGACTCTTCCGCCAACCATATGCGTTTCTAACTTTTCGCTGGACATCGTCTTCCGAAAACGATAGACTGGACTCAAGGATAGAGTGTCATACTCTATCAGCGAAAAAAATGCCAATAATCAAGGATGTTTCGTTTTCGCTACACGTTAACAAAAGATTTTACACAACACCTAGCACCCATGGGCTCCAAACAATTTCTCTCACACATCGGCGGTTTACGAGGCATTGCCATTCTGCTGGTTATCCTGTTTCACCTCTGTCCGTCCGTTTTTCCTAATTGTTACTATGGCGTAGACATTTTCCTGGTCATCACGGGGTATTTTCTCTTTCTCGGGGCGGGCAAAATGGATGGCACGCTGAAAAGCGCGGGCCATTTTGCGTTGAAAAAGGCGGAACGCATTTTGCCTGCTCTCAGCGTGGTTGTACTGATAACGGTACTCGCGAGCATCTACTTCCTGGATAAAACCATGCTGGAAGCCACGGGGCGCCTGGGGCGCTATGCTCTGTTCGGCATGGCCAATAACCACCTCAATAAAGTAGTTGCGGATTATTTTGACACAACCGCCGCCCTGAACCCCCTGCTTCACACCTGGTACATAGGTGTCACCCTGCAGGTATACTTGTTCTTCGCACTTGGTACACTTGTCTGCAAGCGGGCGTCCCGGAAATCCATCATCATCACGCTCGCTGTCATCGGCATTCTCTCACTCGGCTGGAAATTCAGAGCCGAGCTTCAAAGCCTGCTGGTTTCCTGCACTGGGCTCACCCTATCCGAAGGTGTTGGAGCGCCAACACACTACGAAACACTCCCCCGCCTGTGGGAGGTGCTCGCAGGTGGGCTTATCACCCTGCTTCCCCAGATACGGAACAAGTGGGCCAAGAGCCTCCTGCTCCTCATCGGTCTGGCGTGCATCAGCACCGCATTCTATCAGCCCCGTGCGGAAATCGTCGTCGTTCTGGGAACCATGCTTATCATCGGGTACGCCGGTGGAAGCAAGTTGGAGTTCCTGTTGAGCAACAAGCTACTGCTCGGTATCGGTGCTGTATCATTCTCGCTTTACCTTGTCCACATGCCGGTCTTTGCCTTCTACAAGAGCTGGATTGTTGTTCCCCCGACCATAGGGGAATACGCAGCCATGCTGGGCATTACAGCCGTACTGGGGTGGCTTTGCTGGCGCTATGTTGAAACCAGACGGTTCACCTGGAAGGCATGGCTTTCCCTGTATGTAGCAACCATGCTGCTCTGTGTACTCGCCAAGAAGACCACCTTTATCAGCGACTGGATTGCCGATGAACGTGAAGAACAGATAATCAAACCGTACAATGACTGGAAACTCGCAGACAACCCGGAGCTACTGCGTGACTACGATGCAGGGCAGCTGAACTTCTGGTCTGGGTGGTTCACCATGTGTGATACGCACCAACCGAAGGGATTGCCGAAATCACCGCTTTTCTTCCTGGGTGACACCACAAAAACGCCCGATTTCGTCATGATGGGAGACAGCCACGCTGGCAGCATGTTCCCTGGCTTCGATGTGGTCTGCCGCGAGCAAGGGAGAGCAGGCATCTATCTACCTACCATCATTTCGCCCTTCTGGAACTACGAAGTTCAGACAGATCCTACATACTACTGCACCCGCAAGAAAATGCAGGCTCTCATCAACTGGCTTTCTGCACAACCGCAGCTGAAATACATTGTTATCGTTCATCGCTGGTATCAACGCTGCCAACTCAATAAAATCGACTGGGACAAGAAGGTAACCGATTCCTCCCTCAAGGCCCAGACAGAATCACTCCGCGAATTCTGCCGCAACATGCAAATCATTGGCAAATCAGTCATATTCGTCGATCAGATTCCGGATTTCGAGACAAATCCCCGGACCTACGGCAAATGGTGTATCCGCCACGATCGCAATCCGGAAGACAAGATTCTTCCCTTCATCTGCACCAAGGAGCGCTACTTCAAACGCCATCAAGAGAACCGCCAGATGCTTTTTGAGGTGGAAAGCGAAGGTCTGTGCCGTGTACTCCGCTTCGATAAAACAGCCAACGCCGAGGGTAATTATGTATCCTATGCCGATGGCGAAGTACTGTACAGAGATGATAATCACCCTGCTACTCCGGGTGCCATTTACTTCATGAGGAAACTGGCGGACGATTTCCGGGAATTACTTTCAACTCAAGAATGAGCCGAATCCATCAGGCAAGCCACAACTACTTCTTGATTTTTTCCCATTAGTTGCTAGAATACGCCTCAGAACATCCATTTCACAACCATGAAAGTACTCATTACCGGCGGCGCCGGCTTTATCGGGTCTCACATTGCTGAGCATTATCAGGGTATCGCAGAAGAAATCCGCGTGCTGGACAACCTGCGCACCGGCTACAAGAAAAACCTCGATGGCCTCAAGGTGACTTTCATCGAAGGCTCCATCACCGACCGCGAGCTGGTGGCCAAGGCCGTAGAAGGCGTAGACTACATCTTCCACATGGCTGCCATGGTTTCCGTGCCAGAATCCATGCAGAAGCCCCGCGAGACGGTGGATCTGAACGTGAACGGCCTGCTGACCGTGCTGGAAGAAGCCAGCAAGGCTGGTGTGAAGAAGGTGGTACTTGCATCCTCTGCCGCTATCTACGGTGACAACCCCATCGTTCCCAAGGTAGAAACCATGTACCCCGAGCCCAAGAGCCCCTACGGCATCACCAAGCTCGATGGCGAGTACTACATGGAAATGTTCCGCACCACCGGCCAGGTGAACACGGGCTGCTGCCGCTTCTTCAATGTATTCGGTCCGCGCCAGGATCCCAAGGGCGCCTATGCCGCTGCCGTGCCGATTTTCATGGAAAAGGCCATCAAGGGCGAAGACATCACCGTTTATGGTGATGGCGAGCAGACCCGCGACTTCATCTATGTGAAGGACATCGTGGGCGGTCTCACCTACGTGGCCGAACACCCGGAGGTTACCGGCGTGTACAACGTGGGCTACGGTGGTCAGATTACCATCAATGACCTGGCCAACATCATCATCGATGCTGCCGGCTCCACCTCCAAAGTGGTACACCTGCCCGAGCGCCCCGGCGATGTGAAGCACTCCCGCTCCTGCGCCGATAAGCTGCGCAATGCCGGCTGGACTCCCAAGTACACCCTCGAGGAAGGCCTCAAGACCACGCTCGACTACTTCAAGAGCGTTACCAAGTAAACCCATTCTCATGCAACCGGGGTTCCTCTGCGGGAACCCCGGTTTCTTGTACCCACCCTATGTGCGACGACTCATCACCCCGCCTCAAGACCGCCGATTTGCAAAAACTGGCACAGCAGCGCCTGGCCAGGCTGCAGGCCGAAGGCGAGGAGCTGCACCCGGTCGTCAACACCACCCGCAAACTCGCAGCCAACTTCTGGGGCAGCGCCTGGATGAAGCAACTGGCCCACTGCGAATCCGGCGGCATGTGCCTGGCGCCAGGGCGCACCCTGCTACGCCATGGCTGCGTGCTCGATATCCGCATCGCCCCCTGCACCATCAGCGCCATCATCAGCGCAGATGAGCTCTACGAAGTCAGCCTTCGTCTCGCCCCCCTTGATTCTGAGCAACAGGAGAGACTGGCTGCCGCCTGTGGCAGCCACATTGACTCCCTGCTCGCCCTGCTGGAAGGAAAACTAAGCGCCCCCGTACTCCAGCAACTCTGCCACCCGGAAACCGGCCTGCTGCCCACCCCGGCAGATTGGCACATGCACTGCACCTGCGCGGATTGGGCAGAGCCCTGCCCCCACGCCGCAGCCGCCATCTACGCCGTCGGCTGCCTCATTGATGTCAATCCGTCCCTGCTGTTCACCCTGCGCGGCATCGAGCCGCAATCCCTGCTTGCCAAGCCGGAAGCCCCCGCTGAGCTGGATACCGGCAAGCTCGCATCCATCTTTGGAATTGAGCTCGATTCTCCATTGTAAAATACGCCAATATGTCAGCAATCAAGAATTATTCTTGCCTACTTTGGAATAATTCGATACAATGCAGGCAACAAAACATATGGCAACTACTAAAACAAGTTCTACCCGCAGCATGGCCACCAGTCTGGTGCGCAAGGCAGGCGTGCGCATGACCCAGCAGCGCCGCGCCGTGCTGGAAACCATTCTGGCCTCGCACGACCATCCGACCGCTGCCATGATATACGAGCGAACCAAGGCACACATGCCGGGCATCTCGCTGGCCACAGTGTACAACTGTCTGGAAACCATGGCCGAAGCCGGCATCATCAACCACCTGAATTTTGACAACGGCCCCTCGCGTTTCTGCCCGAATCTGGAGCCGCACGTCCACCTGCTGGACGACACGAACAATCGCGTGTTAGACGTGCAGTTCAAGGAGGGGTTGCGCCCGGAAGATGTGTTCGATTTGCCGGAAGGAACGTGCGTGACACGCATGGACGCTTGCCTACACGGCAATATTCCTGTATAATCCCCGCCGCAATGAGCCTGGTCATCAAAAATCTGCATGCGCGCGTGAAGGATGGCGCGCCGATTCTCAACGGCATCAACCTGGAGATTCCCAAGGGCGAAGTACACGCCATCATGGGGCCCAATGGTTCCGGCAAATCCACCCTCTCCAAGGTACTCTGCGGCCACCCGGACTACGAAGTGACCGCCGGCAGCGCCGAGCTCGACGGGCAGGATTTGTTTGCCATGAGTGTGGATGAACGCAGCCGCGCCGGGCTTTTCCTGGCCTTCCAGTACCCGGCGGAGGTACCGGGCGTCAGCAATGCCAACTTCATGCGCGCCGCGCTGCAGGCCCGCCTGCCCAAGGGCGAGGAAATAGACGCCGTGTCCTTCTACAAGGAACTGCGTGGCAAGATGAAGCAGCTGGGCATGGACCCGAAATTCACCGCCCGCGCCGTGAACGAGGGCTTCTCCGGCGGTGAAAAGAAGCGCAACGATATTCTGCAGATGATGATGCTCAACCCCAGCTACGCCATTCTGGACGAAACCGACAGCGGGCTGGATGTGGATGCCCTGCGCATTGTCTCCGAGGGCGTGAACGCCATGCGTGCGCCGTTCCGCAGTTTCCTGGTCATCACGCACTACAAGCGACTGCTCGACTACATTCGTCCGGATGTGGTACACGTACTCTACAAGGGGCAGATTGTGCGCACCGCCGGCTTCGAGCTCGTGGAGCAGATTGAGGAACGCGGCTTTGATTTCCTGAAAACACCGGAGGCCTGAGATGGACGAATCCACCTTCCAGATGGATACCCGCGGCGCATTCTCCATGCCGGAGAATCACAAATTTGATGCAGGCTACGGGCTCACCGAGGAAACTATCGACTACATCTGCGATGCCAAGGGCGAGCCGGGCTGGCTGCGCCAGTTCCGCAAAGACGCCCTGCGGAAATTCAACGAAATGCCCATGCCCACGCACTGGGCACCGGAGGGCATCAAGAATGTTGATTTCGAGAACTTCCGCTACTATCTCTCGCACGGCGCCACCCCCAGCCGCAGCTGGGACGAAGTGCCGGACGACATGAAGCGCACCTTCGAGCGTCTGGGCGTGCCGGAGCAGGAACGCGCCTTCCTGGCCGGTGTGGATGCCCAGTACGACTCCGAAACCGCCTACACCAACATGCGCGAGGAGCTCACCAAGCAGGGTGTCATCTTCGTGAACTCCACAGAGGGGCTCAAGGAATACGAGCATATCTTCCGCCCCTGGTTCGGCAAGGTCATCCCCGTGGGCGACAACAAATTCTCCGCCCTGAATCACGCGGCCTTCTCTGGCGGGTCGTTCATCTACGTGCCCAAGGGCGTGAAACTCACCCAGCCGCTGCAGGCCTACTTCCGCATCAACTCCGAGAGCATGGGGCAGTTCGAGCGCACCCTCATCATTGCCGATGAAGGCGCCGAGCTCATGTACATGGAAGGATGCACCGCCCCGCAGTACGACAGCGCCACCCTGCACTCCGGCGTGGTGGAGCTGGTGGCACTCAAAGGCGCCAAAATCCAGTATGTCACCGTGCAGAACTGGTCTACCAATGTCTACAACCTCGTTATCCAGCGCGGGCTCGCCATGGAGGATGCCGAAATCCGCTGGATTGACTGCAACCTGGGCTCCGGCCTCACCATGAAATACCCTGCCGTGGTGCTCCAGGGACGCCGCGCCCGCGGCGAGGTGGTGAGCATCTCGCTGGCACACAGCGGCCAGCTGCAGGACACCGGCGCGCGCATGATTCACGCCGCCCCGGAAACCACCTCCAACATCGTGGCCAAGTCCATCTCCATAGGCGAAGGGCGCGCCAGCTACCGCGGCGAGGTAAAAGTGCTCAAAGGCATGAAGGGCTGCAAGAACAACACCGAATGCGATGCCCTGCTCATCAACCCCGCCAGCCGCACCGATACCTACCCCGCCATCACGGTGAACGGCAACGCCAGCGCCGTGCAGCACGAGGCCTCCGTCTCCCAGGTCGATGAAGAAATGCTCTTCTACCTCCAGCAGCGCGGCCTCACCCGCGCCCAGGCCATGAGCCTGGCCGTGAATGGCTTTATCAACGACCTCGTCAAGGAATTCCCCATGGAATATTCCGTAGAACTCCGCCGCCTGATTGACCTGGAAATGGAAGATTCCATCGGCTAACCCCACCCTGCACTGCACAATACTATGGATTTCCCCGATAGCATGAGCATCGAAGAAGCCTTTGCCAAAGCCGAGGCCGAGGCCAGGCTGGCCGCCGCCCTCAAGGAAAGCGAGGAACGCTTTGCCCGGGCAGAGTTCCCCAACCGCCTCAACGAGGACTGGCGCTTCGGCCGCCCGCACAAGTATGCCAAGGACTTTGCCAGGAGTCTGGATGCCCGCATCGAGCCCTGCGGCGAAGCCCGGGTGCACAACGACCAGGGCTGCGCTGTCCCCATCAGCGCGGAGGACGAAGACCTGCGCCAGACCGAGATGCTGATGCCCACCATCGGCTCCGATGCGCTGCTCGGCCTGCATCTCCAGCACTTCGGCACAGGCTACGCCCTCTATATCGAGGAGGACACCAAGGCACCCATCCTGCTGAACTACGAAACCCGCTGCACCCTCGCGCCAGCCACTTTCATCATGGTGGCTCCCGGGGTCAAGGCCGAGGTGGAAATCTTTTACGGATGCCTGGAATGCGGGCATATCTTCGCCACCTGCAACATTCAGGTGGCCGAGGGCGCAGAACTGAAAGTTAAAGCCAGTGCCGCCACCGATGGCGGCGGCCGCTGCATGCTCATCAACAACATCCAGAATATGGGCGGCAAGGTGCGGCATCTCACCAGCTTCGAAGGGCTGGCATGGGCGCGCGAGGAAACTGTGGCCGAAATCTACACTCCGGGGGCAGATATCCAGCTCTACTCGGCCAACAAGCTGGATACCTCCGCCGTGCTGGACCAGCACACCAAACAGATTCACCACGTGGGCGGTGCCACCAGCAATCTGCTCTACAAGAACGTACTCAATGACGAGGCAACGGCCACCTTTGCCGGCAATATCTATGTGGCCCCCGGTGCGCACAACACCGATGCCTACCAGAGCAACCGCAATCTTCTGCTCAGCGAGGACGCAACGGTCAATTCCCTGCCCGGACTTGAGATTCTAGCAGATAAGGTGCGCTGCTCCCACGGCAGCGCCTCCGGCCCCATGGATGAAGAGCAGCTCTTCTACCTCCTCTCGCGCGGCATTCCGGAAACAGATGCCAAGCAACTCATTTCCTCTGGCTTCCTGGCTGAAGCCGTGGACAAATTCGAGGCGTAATCCGCCCCCTCTATCCCCATCGCCATCCATATGCATTATTCCACACTCCTGCGCCTCCTTCCGCTGGCGCTCGCGTCTTTTGTACTCCCCCTCGGCGCTGTTCCCTCTGCCCCGATTCACTCATCGCTTGCCCTCATTCCGCAGCCGCGGCAGCTGGAGCAGGCCGGAAATGCCCCCGGCTTCCTGCTGCGCGACGGCATCCGCGTTGATATCGCCACCAGCCACAGCCCGATGGGGCGCGCAGCCATCCGCGCCCTCATGGCGGCCGGGTTCTCCGTTCTACCGGAGGAAATGGAAGGCGAGCTGACCATTCAGCTTCTCCAGGCCCCCGCAGACACCCACCAGGGAGCATACGAGCTGCTAGTCACCCCGCAGGGTATCACCATCGGCGTATATAGTGCCGACGCCGATTTCCACGCCGCAGCGCAGACCCTGGCCCAGGCGGTCACCCAGGATAGCGCAGGCCAGCCTGCCCTGCCCACCATGAAAGTGAGCGACCACCCGGCGCTGCAGCACCGCGGCATCATGCTCGACCCCTGCCGTCACCCCATTTCTGTGGCCGACACGAAGCGCATCATCAATTTAATGGCGCGCTACAAGCTCAACCGCCTGCACTGGCACCTCACCGATGACCAGGGCTGGCGCATCGAGATTAAAAAATACCCCCGACTCACCGAAATTGGCAGCAAACGCAAGGAAAGTGCCTGCTGGATTAACCAGGAGCAAAAAGATGGCAAGCCTGTCGAATTCTACTACAGCCAGGAAGACATCCGCGAAGTGGTGGAATATGCCCACAGCCTCGGCATCACCGTCATCCCCGAAATCGAAATTCCCGGCCACGCCAGCGCCGCAGTCACCGCCTACCCCCAGCTTGGCAACCAGGATTGCCCGGATTTTGCCCCCGAGGTAGTCACCGGATGGGGCGTATTCCCGCATGTCATGGCGCCCAATGACTTCACCTTCCAGTTCATCGAAGATGTGCTGGCAGAAGTCTGCGAACTTTTCCCCCGCGCGCCCTACATCCACATCGGCGGCGATGAAGTACCCCGCGACCAGTGGAAGAACAGCCCCGCCGCACAGGAATTCATGAAGCAGCACGGCTACACCCGCGAAAGCCAGATTCAGGACCACTTCACCCACTTCTGCGCCCAGGTGCTCCGCAAGCATGGCCGCCGCATGGTCGGCTGGGATGAAATCATGTGCGCACCGCAGCTGCCGCAGGATGCCGTAGTCATGGCCTGGCGAGGCATGGACCACGCCTGCATCGCCGCCAGCCGCGGTCACCAGCTCATCCTCTGCCCCATTCACGCCTTCTACTTCAATTTCCCCTACGGCAAGAACCCGGAGGATTCCTTCTACGCCGGCCTCACCGGCTTCGACAACATCGACTGCGCCCACGTGCTCAACTTCGATACCGCGGTTCCTGGCAACCAGGTCATCGGCATGCAGGCCAACCTCTGGAGTGAGTGCATCCCCAACATGCGAAAGCTCGAGTTCATGCTCGTTCCCCGCATCTGTGCCCTGGCCGAGCACGCCTGGCTCTACGGCACCCGGAACCGCCCGGATTCGGCCCTCTTTACCCGCCGTCTCCAGGCTCACTTCCCCTACTTCGACTCGCTTGGCCTCAACTACCGCCAGGAAAACGGCCAGCCGGCCAAGCCTCAGCTCTAAGTTCGCGCCTCAACCACCTTTCCCCCAGAAAAACAGGCTGCACTTCCATCTGGAAATGCAGCCTGTCCGCTTGTACCCGGCAGGAAAGGCACAGGTCCAGAGGCCGCAGCCAGATTATGTACCCCCGCGAGCTTCTTCCAGACACATGAGAAAGCCGCCGCTGACAACACGACAGCGGCGGCAATGAAGGTGTTGGAATTCCCTGTTTATTTTGTCGTCTGAGGAATAATCTCGCTCAGCGGAATGCGGAGGAAGCCCATGCCGTGGTAATCATTGGTCTCGCTGACATGCGAGGGCTCGTAGATAATACCGATGGTTTCGTCATCAATGGGAGCGATGCAGGAATAGCCCCAGCATTCACGAATATCGTACACCAAACCCTCGCTCCATGTCTTACCTTCATCCGTAGAGACATGGATGGTCATGTGATTGCGCAGCTTCGGCTTGGAATTCGGGTGAGAGTAAAGCATGATTCGGCCATACTTCTTGCTTTCCATCGTAATCAGGGAAGCTTGGCAAGCGGGGTCATTGAGCGCTTTCTTATGAGTTTCATGCTCTTGCCAAGTCTTACCGAAGTCCCGGGTAATATACACCGCACGCTTCCCTTGGAATGTCTCGTTGCGGCAGGAGAGCATTAACGCACCATCGGCAAGTTCCACCACCTGACATTCAGAGGTGAACATGGGGACACCTGTGCCATACGTCCATGTCAGGCCTCCATCCTTGGAGTAGCAAATTGTACTGCGGCCTCGCGGGTTTGCTCCGTTCTGCCATATCTGGGCGGGGAATACGAGAACGCCCTTGCTTGTGGTTATACCGCAACCGGGGCCAGCCAGAATAAGATTCCATTCGCGATTCTTAATCTGAGTAGTGACGTTGATGTTCTTACTCCAGGTCTTGCCATCGTCATCGCTGTATACCATCTCCCATTGCCCGGTGGTATCGGGGTTGAAACCTTGGCTCGAATTAAAAATACAGGGATTCTTATCGAAGTGAGTGGCAAGTGCCTGTACCCAGATGCGTCCGGTAGTGCTGTCTTGCAGAATGCAGGGGTCACCGCATCCGTTTCCTTTACCGAATCCGGCATCCATTGCCACATAAGGTTCGCTCCAAGTCATACCTCCATCTTCGGAACGGACAACGGCCACGTCAATATCAGCAGTCAGGTCGAGATGATTAGCGTAGCGGGCATCAAAGCATGCCAGCAATGTACCCTTATTGGTGCGAATCATGCCGGGGATGCGGTAAGTGATGCAATCTCTATCACCCTCGGAAATGGTAGCCACCTTGGCATCCGGGACAGTCACGAGATAACCAACTCTCTGGGTGACGCTCTGGCTGGGAACCTTGCAGTCCTTGCCGCCAACCGTTAATCCCTGAACCTCAACAGTAATATTACTGCCAACTTTTACGCCGGGCGCGGGAGTAACATCCACCCAGAATTCCGTTTCACCGGGAGAGAGCGGCTCGGAAGTGCTGACTGCTACCGTGCCATCAGAAGCCGGGGTGGCTGCACCATACACTTTCCCCTTGCGGAACTTCATTCCGATAGTGCCGTCTACGGAGCGGTCGGAAATGCCGGAGCGCAATGTCACCTTGGAAACAGCATTTGCCGGAGTGATTTTAAGCTTAAACGCATCAATGGACACGGGATTAGCGGCACCAACAGTTGACAGCTTGTAACTGAAAATGGGATTGATGGGCGCACGCAGCAGAATAGGCTGAGCTCCCGTATTGCACAGCTCAGCAGAACTGAACCGCATATCTCCTACAAACAGCTCCAAGTCGTCTACCAACGCACCACCAGCCTCCACGCTAGAGCAGACCAGCTTTACCGCAGTT
Organism: Akkermansia sp.; assembly: GCA_045657445.1. GTDB lineage: Bacteria > Verrucomicrobiota > Verrucomicrobiia > Verrucomicrobiales > Akkermansiaceae > Akkermansia. The sequence continues at coordinate 50,584 of JAZOTC010000048.1, forward strand.
GTTCCGGCGGGCAAAATCACTCGTGCCTGATGCGCATATTCTTTCACGGCAGCGGGTTGATTACCTTGCACGACTACATCGCCAGCAGGCGTTACAGCTACTACCTGAAGTCGGAAATTGCCGTTAGCTGTCCACCGCTGCACCCAGAATGTCAGCTGAGCAACGTCTTTCAAAGGTTCGGGGAGAGAGAGCTTCACGGTACGCTCCGCACCACCTTTGATGAGCAGGTACTGGGCCCCGGTACGAGCATCGCCTTGAAAGATTTCGGCATGGTCGGGTTCCGCCAATAACTCGCCATAAGCCGTGCTCACCGAAGAAACAGCACCGGCAGAAATTGTCTCAAAACTTTCTGAAGCGACCACAATGCCGCTTGCAAGAAGAGGGAAAAGATATTTGTGGAACATGCTACTATTATGGACATGGTGTCCATTTTTTACAAGCTCAAAATATCTAAAGACACACTATGAGGTTCATTTGCACCAGTAAATATGGTATATAGGCAACATGACTTTTTCCAGACATACTTTTTTCTGCCTGAGCGCTGCATTTACCGCAGGGGCATGGGCCATAGATACAGCGGAAAGGCATCCGATTTACGAGGTGACCACGCCGCGTCTCCCGATTATCCAGCCCATGGCCACCAAGCTGGCCATCACCCCAGCCCCTGATAAGCGGCTCACGCTGGGCTCTGCCTATCCCTTTCATCAGGACGTAACGCCCGAAACAATGAAATTGCAAGGCTGGCGGGGCGAGCGTTGCAGTGGTCAGCTGGCCATCTCGACCGGGTACAATGCCGCGCAACTTTCAGTGCACTGCTCTCCCCTGTCGCAGGACGGCGAAAACATTCCCGCCTCGGCAAGCATGATTCGCTATGTAGAAGCGGGTGGCACCATCACGGCAGACATTATTGCCAATGAAAGCACCTGCAACCACTCAGTCGGGTCACACCGCGCCATCTGGTACGAGGTAAACATCCCCCACAATGTCAGACCAGGACGCTATACCGGCACCATCACGGTTTCTGCGCCCAATTGTGAACCGGTAGTCCAGCAGGTGGAACTGGAAGTGGCCGATGCCGTCTTGCCCGCCCCCAAAGACTGGAAAATACACCTTGATTTGTGGCAACACCCGCAGGCCGTAGCCCGCTGGCATGATGCAGAGCCGTGGTCAGAGGCACATTTTGCCATCATGCGCCCCCTCATGCAGCGCCTCGCAGAAGCCGGGCAGAAAAGCATCACCTGCACCCTGCTGGATGAAGCCTGGAACGCACAGACCTACGATTGGTTCCCCTCCATGATTCGCTGGGTGAAAGGCAAGGACGGCGTCATGCGCTACGACTACACCCATTTGGACGCATGGATTCACTTCATGCACGATGAAATCGGCATCCGCGAGCAGATCAGCTGCTATTCCATGCTCCCCTGGCATCTGAAGGTCAAGTATTTCGACGAAGCCACCGGCACATGGGCAGAAATGAAAGCCGAACCCGGCCAGCCCTCCTTTGAACAGGTCTGGGCTCCCTTCCTGCGTGATTTCCACAGCCACATGCAAGTCAAGGGCTGGGCAGAAAAAACCTGCATTGCCATCGATGAACGCCCCGACCACATGGTGCGCGAAGCCATGCGTCTGGTGAAAGAGAACGCCCCCTCATTCCGCATTGCTTCGGCAGTGGATAAGCCCTCGGAACTGACGCGCGAGGTATACAACATTTCCCCCGTCCTGACCCACGCAGGCAGCGCCCTGGGCTCTCTGCTGCGCGAACGCAAAGCCGCCGGGAAAATCACCACGTTCTATGTATGCATGCACCCTATTGTGCCGAACACATACACCACCTCCGCGCCGGCAGAAGCAGAATGGCTGGGCCTGTTTGCCGCCGCTAATCAATTAGACGGCTTCCTGCGCTGGGCCTATAATTCATGGACCCGCAACCCGCTCGAAAACACAGACTTCGGCTCCTGGACCACGGGTGATTGCTTCCTGGTCTACCCCGGCAACCGCACCTCCATCCGCTTCGAGCGTCTGCGCGATGGCATCGAGGAATTCGAGAAAATCAACCTCCTTCGTTCCCGTGCCACCGAATCCCCCGAAGCTGCCGCCATCATCGACAGCATGAACGTCCGCCTGGCGGCAATCTTCACCGTAGCACGCAGCAGCAGAAGAACCCATGTCCAGGATTTGCAGATGGCTCGCGACATTATCGCCGAAACCCTGCGGGAACTGGAAGCGCTGAAATAAGCCCCCCAATCCTCAGCCCCTCCAAAGAAAGTCGCCACTCCTTGCAAGTGGCGACTTTTTGTTTTTCCTTTTATAAAACCGCCCACAGAATACCCCCTTGAAGCTTATCCGGGAATACGATACGGGCGTATTACTCAGCCTTGCGATTCAGGGTGGGACTATTCGGCTCTTCTGCAATAATTGTGGAATGAGCCCTGCAAGGAAGAAGAAGAGCCGGAGAAAAGTATTAGTAAAAAGCAGAAAAACATTGAGCATGGAGGAGAAAACTCCTACCATGCCCAGTGTTGTGTTCTTGAAGTACTTGA
>JAZOTC010000049.1:0-42713 GCA_045657445.1 Akkermansia sp.
CGGATAAGTAAGAGACAAGGTCTCCAGACAAATCTCACGCCCGCCGGCCTCCGGCGGGCGTTTTCACTCGGGCTGCGCCCGTTTTCATTCTTCATTCACTCCGCAGGAGTGTTTTCACCTGATTTATCTCCCCCCATCTCACGGTCGCCGCCCCCCACGGCGGGCGTTTTCACTCGGGCTGCGCCCGTTTTCATTCTTCATTCACTCCGCAGGGGTGTTTTCACCTGATTCCTCTCTCCATCTCTAGTTAAAACAAGCGCGCGGCCGATTGGCCGCGCGGGAATGTTACACTTCGTACTTCGCACCTCGTACTTCGTAATTTTAGAATGCTTGCTCTAAAATCCTGCGGATTTCAGCGGTCGTCAGGTCGGGCTTGTAGCCGCCGCGCAGCAGGAAGGTGCCCTCGGCAATGCCGTCGAGCATATCGGGCGTGGCGCCCAGCTCGCGCAGCGAAAGCACCAGACCTATCTCCTGCATCCAGGCCTTCATGGCATCCAGACCGGCCAGCGCCACCTCCTCATCCGACTTACCGGCGGGGTCGACACCCCACACCACGCGGGCGAAGCGCACAAACTTCGGCAGGCCATAGGGCAGAATATAGCGGAAATACGGCAGCGTGACCGCCGCCAGGGTCATGCCATGCGTGGCATCCGTGTAAGAGCTCATCGAATGCCCCATCATGTGCACCATCCAGTCCGTGGTCTTGCCCTTCGCAATGAGGGTATTCAGCGCCCAGGTCGCCGTCCACATGATATTGCTGCGCGCCTCGTAATCCTGCGGATTCGCGGCGGCAATGCGGCTGCTGTGCACCAGCGAGCGCATGAGCCCCTCCGCCATATAATCGCTCGTGTTGTCATCCGCGCCGGAGAGGTACTGCTCCAGAATATGCGACATCACATCGAAGCAGCCCGCCACCATCTGGTAGCGCGGCAGCGTGAGCGTGAGCACCGGGTCCAGAATCGAGAAACGCGGGAACACCTCATCGCCGAACACGCGGCCAATCTTGCGTTTCACCGCGTGATTCGTGATAACCGAGCCGCCATTCATCTCGCTGCCCGTGCCCGCCATCGTCAGCACACAGCCCACGGGAATGATGGCGTTATCCACCGGCTCCATGCGCACATAATACTTCTCCCACGGGTCCTCCTCGCAATACGCCGCCACGGAAACGCCCTTGGCATAGTCGCACACCGAGCCGCCGCCCACCGCCAGGATAAGGTCGACCTTATTCTCGCGTGCCAGCCGCGCGCCCTCGCGCAGCTTCTCCACCGTCGGGTTCGGCATCACCCCCGGATCCTCCACCACCGTCTTCCCCGCAGCCCGCAGAATCTCCATCACCTTATCGTACAGCCCGCTCTTCTTGATAGAAGCCTGTCCATACGAAAACATCACCACCGGTCCGAAGCCCGCCAGCTCCCCAGCCAGCTTCCCCAGCGCCTCCTCACCAAAATGCAACCGCGTCGGATTCGAATATGTAAATGTACCTTTCATGATGCTGCTTATTCTATACCCCAAGTCCGCTCTCGACAAGCAAATTTAGACTTTACGCATCGCGAGCGGATATCGTCGCAGCGAACGCTGCGACAACGCTTTCCTAGGTGACTTGCCTCGGCGTAGGTTTACCGAAGGCAGAAGATTTATAGGAGACGTGACACTCCAACGATTTGATATTGGACAGTTAAGCCATAACCTAAGCGAAGGCTAATCGCCCAAGGGGCAGATATCATTTCTAAAACCGCTTTCACCTCACCTGTTTATACGAGAGGTTGTCCTGAACACGCTTTTAACATCTTAGTCCAACGGCTATCATACTCATCGCATGCCTCTCTTTGACCAGAAAGTTCAAACTCTATAAGGCCTAGAAGATGTTTCAGTAAATCCTGAGATGTCCACGATGGGAGAAAAGGGTTCTCGCAGCCTAACAATCTGCAATTCTCTTCAACTTTTTCAAAATACGTTGAGTATCTTTTATTTTGTTCATTTACCCAACTACTCTCGGTTGCTATAGTTATAGCTTTTGCATTTCGAATAAGCCGACAAAACCGAGTAAACGATTTATGCGGTTGTTGTAGGAAACAAGGTGTTCGAAAATAATCCAAATCAATATCTAGGATATAGCCGTTGTCTATCTTCCCGATTTTTTCCATTATCTGCCCTAACATATAGTCATCAACGTTAGATCGGGCTTTATTAATTAAGCAACTCGCCTCATCGATATATTCACACTTCTCAAATGGAAATGGTTTGTATGAATCTCGATACACCTCACGTATTAATTCGACACGATTGTAAAGAGATCTTAATACAGGATGTCTTGTATGGTGTTCAGGTTCAAAATGACTGGGCGAACACACATAAGCGTTTGCGATGAGCCCCATATACATAGCAATCGTAATCTGCTGAGCATTTGTTATCTTAACGATTTCTTCCCCCTTTGGGCCTATTTCGGGAACATATAAATCTGCGATCAATTCCTTTGAAAGCCTCGACTTCAATTCATTCAAATAAATGACTAGTTTTTCTTCATCTCCCCGTAACGCCATATTGCAATATATGCACAAAGGTTTAATTAAATCTGTATGTTCATCAAAAGATATCAAGGTCAACGGGGATCCCATAGTTTCTTCATACCAAGCTTTAAGTGCGGCGGAATGGCTTCCAAAAACATATATCGGTTTCCCTTGAAATCTTGTCTGAAACAAGTCACAATTTGCAGGGTCAAAGCAATAAATTGGGACAGTTGAAAAAATCTCACTAACTCTATTTTCAGCAGGTCTGTCTTTCATGAGCAAATCCATATCATGTCCTAGCATTCCGTTCATATTACGATATACATATAGAGCAAGTAACAATCGAGCTCTTCAATTAATGATATTGCACGCACAACGTCATTCCTCAGAACTTGTGTTTGACCTACTTTTGGCATTATGGTTAAGCTGACTCATATATATCTTATTGAAATTCAGGTGAACGCGTATAAACGCAAACATCATCCATAACCCTGAAAACACCCATGAACAGGACAACTCGCAAGGAATTACATCTGGCAAGCAAATCAAAATGCCAGACCAAATTACAAAACCTAGCGATATAAACAAAGAATCAGTGATATATGAAAATAAAACATCTTTATAACCAGTCTCTGCTATTTTTCGCATTAACGCACTCTGCACGCCTATAATTGTACTTTTGTGAAATGAATCGAATCCCACAAACAAAGCACCTACAGTAATACCTGCCGACAGTACACTATCAGACAAAAAATCGATTTCAATCGACCAACTGAAACACACAATGTAAAGTGTTGCCGCCACCAGAAATGCAACAGCAACAGGCCAATGTCTTTCTTGAAACAGACTCATATCTAATTAAATGTAAAATACTTATATTTCCATTCATTATACGCAATCCTCAACTCTCGATATCGAGGTTCATAACTCACACTCCGTTTATCCTCGACTTTCACCCGAGCCATTTTGAACACTCTTGCATTCAATAAATCTAGCAGTTCTCCTGAACCTGTATTCTCATCGTTTTTTACAATCTTGCATTTTTTTATTGCATGAGCCCCGTACGATCTGGCTTGGAATATGCCGCATATAGAATGAACTATAGACTTTATACTACTAGACAACGTATCATTTCTTCTTGCTTGAAAACTTATGTAGAGAGTTCCAGGAAAATTTCTCATACCTTGATTCGATAAAACATCCCCCAATGACGCATTGTTCTCCAAATCAGCTTGGCTAAAATACTGTGGACATAACCCCAGTTCCAATCTCCGATACTCCCCTTGCCCTGTAGCTATTTTAGCCATAATATCTTCTTGTATAACAGGGCGCAGTTTTGGCGCAGGTTCCGATTCTCTCTGAATATAAGTATCAATATATTGAATCATCCTTTCTGCTGAAAGAGAACCTCGGACGTTTTCGGCAACGAAAGCACCTGTAGATGCGTCATATAATGCAGCAGCTAGATGAGCAAACCCCTCATCTTCTTTCAAATCGAAGGGGACAAGCTTGCCCGTAAGGGTTCCTTTTGCAGGCCCATCATTCATATTCAACCGACTAAAACCCAAGAAAAACAAACTTCCATTTCTTTGAATATCGACCAACTGCGCAAATTCACTTGTTTGCGGGTTTATTGGCCATGTCCTTTTTTCGATTGGCAAGTCCTGCATCCTTATCAACGTGTCCGACATCAGTTTATTAACGGTTTCGGCAAACATGTCGTCCACAGAGACAAGGTACGGATATATATACATGTTCCTTTCTCTAGCCATACAAATATCGTGTGTTCAGTTATGTATACTCATAAATATAAGTTCATGTCAACCTGATTTTCCGTTTTATTGTTGACTATAATACCCAAGCCCCTCAACGACTCCAATGGCATTTCACAAATGTCCACTATAATACCCGTAACACATAATCATCTCGCTTCAAATGTCTCATTGCGTTAAAATAAAAGTTGTGCAACTCGACGGTAACATTCTGGAAAGAATAGGCATTGCTATCAGACTTTTACGCAAAGGTAAAGGCCTTACGCAGCTTGAGCTCAGCGAACGCTGCGGCGTCGACAGAAAGTTCATCTCCAGTATCGAGCGAGGCAACCGAAATTGTTCCATCCTGACCCTTTGCCAGATTACTCATGCACTGGACAAGGATCTTGTAAGTTTCATTAATTCCATACCAACAACACCCAACACCCAGAACACCACACAAAAATGAGCACTAAGCGCAACATTCTGCCACAACAGACAGAGTACCAAACCGAGTTCACCTTGAACTATTCGGACTCAAGCTCATCGAAAACAGATAAAAGGAAAAACAGCATGTTCCAGTCTATTGAACTGTTCGCTGGCGCTGGAGGTCTAGCATTAGGTTTAGAAGAAGCCGGGTTTGAGCACGCAGGGTTAGTCGAGTTCAACAAGGCTGCAGCAGATACCCTCAAAGCAAACCGCCCTGAATGGCTTGTATTGTGGGAAGATGTCGCTAAGGTTGCAGAACGAGATTTAGAAGCCGAGTTTGGCGTAAAAAAAGGAGAGCTTGCCCTTTTATCTGGCGGCGCGCCTTGTCAGTCCTTCTCCTATGCAGGCAAGAGGCTCGGATTGAATGACGTCCGCGGAACCATGTTCTACTACTACGCCATCTTCCTTCAGAAACTACAGCCTAAGTTCTTCCTTTTTGAAAATGTAAGAGGACTGTTATCTCACGATAAGGGACGCACCTATCAAACCATCCTCGACATTTTTGAGCAGGAAGGATATACAACACAGCATCGCGTACTCAATGCATGGGAATATGGTGCACCTCAAAAGAGAGAGCGTCTAATCACCATTGGCATTCGAAATGACCTTGCAGATAAAGTTTCCTTCGAGTTCCCCACACCTCATAAATACAAGCCTGTCATCGCAGACATCAAACTTGATAAAAACCCATCTGCTCAGGAATGTGCGAGATACTCTTCCTACAAGGAATCCGTATTTGCACTTGTGCCACCAGGAGGATATTGGAGAGACATCAATCCGGACATTGCAAAGGCATATATGAAAACATGTTGGGATATGGAAGGTGGCAGAACTGGCATTTTGAGAAGAATAAGCCTCAACGAGCCATCTCTAACTGTACTTACCAATCCTGGTATGAAGCAAACCGATCGCTGTCATCCGCTTGAGGTTCGTCCGTTCTCGTATCGTGAAAATGCTCGAATCCAAACATTCCCTGATGAGTGGGAGTTTTGTGGTACACTAGCAGAAAAATACAAACAGGTTGGCAACGCTGTTCCCGTTAGCCTCGCAAAAGAAATCGGCATTCAAATTAAAAAATCTCTCGACTCGTTATGTGGCCTTTAACATACATCAGCGAAGCAAATTTCAAAGAACACGTTCGAAAAACCATTGAGTCGTACGGCAAGAAACTCGAGCCTTACGACCTTGAACGGTTTAACAAAAACATCATCGACCCTATAAAGATGATGTTTGACCAATCGGTGTACAAATTAACATGGGAAGAAGTCATCAAAAGTGAAATCTTCCGGCAGCGTGATAAATCCAATAATAATGATATTGGATACTTCCATCAGCACATCTTCAAGTACATCGCCAACTGTACCGTACCAACCGCAGGTTGGGACGTGGTAGTCGATATCCCTGATGGTCTGAAACTCCCTGAAGGCGATGTTGTGCACAAGGTATACGTTGAGATGAAAAACAAGCACAACACCATGAACTCTGCTTCGGCTGGTAAAACATACATCAAGATGCAAAACCAGCTGCTCAAAGACGATGATTGCGCCTGTTTCCTTGTCGAAGCCATTGCTAAGGAATCTCAAAATATCGTATGGCGAACAATGGTTGATGGTAGCAAAGTCAGCCATCGCCGCATTCGTAGAGTCAGTCTAGACCAGTTATATGAAATCGCTACAGGGCAACCTGATGCATTTTACCAAATGTGCATGCTCCTTCCTGAGGTTATTGCAAGCTCTGTCGGAGAAGGCGAAATCACAATTCCGAAGGATAGCGTATACGCTGAACTCAATAGCATCACCGAGGATAAAAATATTTCCTTCACGATGGCAGTGTGTTTGCTGGCTTTTAGTACCTATAAGGGCTTCTAATCTATCCAGCGACTAGCGCTATTTCAAGGGTATAGATGGAACTCCCATCTATACTACGGTGATGTGTTGTAACCGGATCAAAAAAGCCAATGATTCCGACCTAATTACTGCATACATGGCAGCATATGCCATGTATCCCACTCCATCACGCCAGCTTAGCCCGATGCTGCTGCAGGTATTTGGCGGAGGGCAGGAACTTGACGGGGGATTCGATGCGTTTGCCTTCGTAGGGGAGGAAGATGGTCTTGAAGGAATCTTGGGTGTAGTATTCCCGCAGGGAGGGTGCGAAGATGAGTCGCAGGTCTTCATCGAGCGAGATGAGGTGGCGGTCGAACGCGGCATCGAAGGTGGCAGATAGGCACAGGCCATTCTGCGGGTCGAGGCGACTCACTTCATCCTCTGCCCAAGGTGTGATGTGGCTGGCGCGCAAGACTTCGGGGATGCTCAGGCCAGTGATGCAGCACCGGTTCCGGTAATTATCCAGCACCATGCGGCGGAAAAGGTATTGATTCACGCGCACCTTAGCCGGTCTCATGCGCTCCTTTCCCTCAGTACATATACTTTTCTCAATTTTCTCTAGTCTTGCCGTGAAATCCTTGGCTGATTGAGCTTGTATGCTAGCCTCTGTACACTGTTTCGCTATGGAGACAAAGCGTACAAACTCGCCAATAGCAGCAGAGCAATAATTCTTCTTCCAGTAACTCGCTTTTTCTTCCTCTCTGAAAATCCCAGACTCGCCCTTTATTTTTTCCTGTTTAACGAGGGCATAAAGCTCTTGCAAGCGGGCTTCATCCTGTATATCCCATATACTTTCACCCGGAGCCAGAAAGACATGATGCCGCTGCAAGGCGGCTTGGGTTTTCTCAATAGCCGTCACATAGGAAGTTGGCGCATTGCTCCCTACTGCGTGAATACCTTTTGAAAAACGGAGAAAATCGTCTGCAATCTGTAAATTCATAAGGTTCTGTCTGACTAAGGCTCAGACTAACACGCAAAGCAGCAGGAGTCAAGTTCCCAATGGCGGGATTTTTAATGTTGAGTAAACGGAGAAATTACCCTTGAAGATGCAGCGACACCAGGCTAAACTCTCGGCATGCCCCAACACACCCTTTCTTTTCAAAACAATATTTGGTTCGATGATCCGTTTGGTCTTATCCGCTTTGAGTACGATGTGGAACAGTTTTTTAATCGGACGGAGAGCGATGCCTTGTTTGCACTGGCGGAGCGCACGCCCTATCTTGCCTCGGCAGAGGTGCGGCTGTTCTTCCGCATCGATTCAGCGGGCTGCGCCTTCAGCACCGAAGCGAGAGAGGGCTTTTCATTCCTGTGCGCCTTGGATATCGCATCGCCGTATTTCGAAACCATGACCGCCACGGCTGACGATTTGGTGAACAAGGGGGTGGAGCGCGAGCTGGCATGGCGGCTCAGCGTGAAGCATTGCCACAACGAACAAGCCCGACTCCCCCTGCCGAATTACTATGAACAACTCCCGCAGGGGTACTGGGAGCACATTCTCCTCGCCGCGAAAAACGCGCTCATGAATTACCTGCTCCAGCCGCAAGCCGAACTGTCCGACACATGCACACGCCACCATGCGGAAGAAATCGATGCGCTTATCACCAAGCTGGCCAAGATAACCCTCCATACCCCGCCTCATGCCATCGTCTACCGCTGCACCCTCTTCACCGCTGCCAATGAAAGCGGCAGAAGCTACAACACCGATGACTGGACAGAAGCCGCCGAGCTTGAGCTCCTGGCCGAAGAGCCCTACGCCACCTTCCTCCACCGCGACACATGGGCTGACCTTCGCCGCGTTCTCGCCGCCTGCGGCCTGAATTCCGCTATAGCAACCAAGGAAGAAACACGCATAGGCAAATCGCTTGTCATCCCTCTATAGCATGGAATGGTCGTAACTATTCTGCACTGAAAGAACAGGGTTGGAATGTCCTGATTGTCTGGGAATGCGAGGTAAAGGATATGCTCCGCACCAAAATCATCCCCGGCTTACCCTCGCGCATTTCCGTCACCTACCCCACAGACGACAACATGCCCGAATCAGGTGTATTCCTGGCAGCTGAAAATGCAGACCAGCAGTTGGTATGGTAACTTTTACCTGAGTGCCCCATTCTGTGCATGTCAACGTGAGCATCCTGTCCAAAAAGGTTTCTTTTCGCAACGTCTCCGTTTTGCAAGCTCTGCCAGAATGTAGACTAGCGCTCTTCGATTCATCCTCTGTTCAGGTGTTAAGTTATCGCTATTCTCGATTGCTAATTCCGCACGCTCTTTAAGGTAATCAATCAGATCGTGGTAGGTAGCAATATTGCGTTCCTTAATATCTTGAATAGTCCAGTCAATGTACAATTTGACAGACAGTTTGAATTCCGGCGTAAGATTTGAATCACGATCAACTATCTTCTTGAGGCAAAGCAAACGTCTCTCATTTTTCCTGGTACTTGCGGCCTTTTTGAGATGCAGGGTGTTGGTATCTGAACTCATTTGTATCACCTCTTGTTGATGTATTCAAATCAAAAACAATCGATATCCATAGATGTCTGGGGAAGTTCGAACCCGAGAGCATTCACCTTCTGTTGATATCCAACAAACTGACAATAAGGTATTATTTTATCCTTCTGCAATCTCCCTAAAATGATATCTATAGGCATCTTAAGGTATTCTGCGAAGTTCCTGATGGATTCTATCGAGAAATTCCCACGACACATAAAATATTTCCAATCTGCCGGTGATATAAGTATATCGCGGCTGAACTTATTAGCCTCCTTTTCTTCCTTGTCGCATTTAGAATCAGCATATTTATCGGACGCCAATTCATTTAAATTCACAAAAACTTTCTTCTTTCCATGTTTCAGCAAATGGCAAAGTTCATGGAATAAATTGAACCAGAACGTTCCGACGCGTCCACCCTTGAGCGAGAGTTGCACTATCGCCTTATCTGGGGTAATAAAACGAGAAAATCCGAAAGCATGAGTACCCTTTAATTCCGGAATAACAACAGCAGCAACACCAGAATCAGACAATATCGCCTGAATCTTGCCCCATACTTTATCCGGGGAATCGTTAACATGGGTCCTTACTTCCTGTATCGCATTTTTGAGTTTCTCATACGAAAAAGTCTGCGTTTCTATTTTAGAGGCAGCAATTTCCCCCAAGCGTAACCATGCAGAAAATGCCCCGGAATTCCATTTCTGCGAGAACCCAACCCGAGCCGCCCCTTCAAGGACAGACTCGTAAGTACTTCTGTACTGTGACTCACCTGAAACCGCAAAAAAGCGGAGCAATTCCTCTTTCATCTCGGCAGGATTGCTGGTTTGATTACATGCTCCTCTGTCAACAAGTTCCTTGTAAGGGAATTCTCTCACAAACGACTTCGCAGCGTTCATTGTCGCTTCTTCACCCATAGCCTGCTGTTTGAGAGCCTCACGATAATTCATTTCCAGCCCTAACCAGAAACAAGCAGATGTATTGGTCACATAGGCCAATTTCTGAGCAGTCTCTGCAGTGATGGGAGTAGTCCCTTTTATAATACGGTTTATTGTCTGTACTGTCAGCCCCGTACGAAGGGCCAGATCTTTCTGAGTGATACCCAGGGCATCAATCTCCTCCTCCAGAGTTGCACCTGGGGGAATACAAAAAGCAACATCCAAAAGCTGAAGTGAGTTAATAATTTTTTTAGACATGACATGAAAATTAGTTATTTAGTGATAATCAACACACGGATCTACTATTTCTACCGCCGTAACTGCCGATAGGTCAATTGATCCATCCTTCAAGTAAACTAGTGGCTCTATTGCCCTGATAAATGTCATCTTATTGTTGGCGTGTACCTTTATTGACCACTCTCCTGCTCTATCACCCCTGAGCGCATGAAATTGCAAACTCTTTAGATTTGCAATCTCGGCCAGATTGGCAGCACTCCTCAATTCATTCAGGCGCTGCATCACTTTCGGTCCACAAATAGCCCCATACTTCTTTTGAAGCGCGACAGGATTAGTCAATAGTTTGGTCATCTTTTTGTCCTTTGCGTATACTTCCATTTGACTACTTTTTCCCCTTTGCGCAAGATATATTATTTTAATTAACATCAAATGTCAATCGTTTTCCAAAAGAAAAACATCTTTTCCACTCTCGCTGTGACATAAGTCGGACATTGGCATCACACACGATACAAATCGACAAGATTCTCACCAAGCAGGCAAAGATAACCCGCCACACCCCGGTAAACGCCACGTGGAAACAGTCTGGAATCCGGATTTTCGTCTTACATTGCAACATTTTCAGCTTGCATATCAGAAGGGAGTGAGTAGAATAAGAGTTGAAGAAAGTCAACAATTGCTCACCTAACCCGAATTGAGAAATACATCCATCATGAAAAAAGCAACAGAGCCCCATGAGATGGTAACAGAATCGCCCTACCCCTACATGTTTACCATGGGGGAGGGCGATTTCTATCGCAGCAAGCAGGTGTTACGCTTATTCATGTATGTGAATGAGTCGGATTTGTACAAAATTCTGGAGACATGCAGATTACGCATTTCGTGTCCATGGCGTACAAATGATGTAACCGAATGTGTTATTCAGGGAGAAACCCAGCAATCTGAGCATGTAAAGACATTCGGATATCTGTGTTTTTCAGCAACGCCGCACTCGCCCGCTATGTGGGGGTATTATGCCGACCGTAGCCGTGGGGCATGTTTGGTTTTTGATTTCGAAGTGATGCTTCTCTCCGATGAACAGGGAGATTATTATGCCTTGCTTGAGGATGGAGGGTACGACCGCTTCGGGCTGGAGATTCGCCCTATTCTCTATTCCCGGGAACGAACTCACGAAGAGGCTTCAGATAAGCAGCGATTCCAGACTCATTGTTTTTTTCGTAAGTGCGATGATTGGAAACACGAGCGCGAGTACCGCATTCTTTTCAAACTGGATGAAGATGTGCACGTGGAGTATGCTCAAGAAGATGGCTATAAGCTACCCAGATTCTATGATTCCCGGGTTATCAGGAGTTTGAGTGGGATTATCCTGGGGCCTCATTTCCCTCATCAACAGGTAGAAGTCGAGAAAAAATTGCAATGGTGTGCTGATTACCTGGCTAAACAGGGAAAGGAGCCTTCAGTGGAGTTAACCGGACTGATGGTATCTCGCGCCATGTTCAACCGGGTAACATTTGAGTATGAGTCGGCGGCTGGGATGCCACCCAGCGAGCTCGACTGGGATGATTCCCACGTATGGAAAATTTTACAAACGGCAACATGGGTGAGAAAAAATTACTCGAAAATTCCCACGTATTTTAATCATATACCGGGCATCCGCCATTGCGTGCATAATATCTATGAAACGCAGACGATAAGAGGCAATGTCTATTATCTGCTCACGCGACAAGGGCAAAGTGCTGAACCTTATTTCGATTTATTCCGCTACCAGGAGGGCAAAGGAACTACCCTTATTATTGGTATCCGGCAGGATTATCTGCACGAATTGTACCAGGGGATGAATGACCAGTTCTCTTAGGGAGGGTGATGGGGGAGAAAAAACCGGACACCCTTTCGGGAGCCCGGCTTTTTCTCTCTAATCAACTCTGAAACTACATGAAAAAAACTTGATAAGCACCCGCATTCTTGCGCGCGGCGGGATGGCTTACGGAGGTGTAGACGCACCCCGACGGTAAAACGTTCAAACAAATTGTAAAAAAATTCAATCTTCCTCGAAGCGGAGTGTCTTTTCCCAGCCGTCGCGGGGGATCTGGGTGTTCGGGAAGATGGCGCGGGCGTTGTCGCGGTAGGCTTTGGGATTCGGGAGGCTGGGGCTCCCGTCTTCGCGTCAGCCCTGCGGGCAGCTTGCTACGCCGTGGCAGGACGCCCCAGCAAGCTCAAGCGGCGGCTGTTTCTTTCTACTTCTGCTTATTCTTCCTCGAAGCGGAGTGTCTTTTCCCAGCCGTCGCGGGGAATCTGGGTGTTCGGGAAGATGGCGCGGGCTACGTCGCGGAAGGATTTGGGATTCGGCAAGCTGGGGCTGAAGTGGGTGAGCCAGAGTTCTTTGACGCCGCCGGCTTCTGCGGCCAGGCGGGCGGCTTCGCTGAAGAGCATGTGGCGGGTTTCCTTTGCTTTGGGGAGCATGTCGTCCTCGCCGTACATGCCTTCGCAGATGAAGAGGTCGGAGTCTGCCGCGGCGGCAGCGATGGCGGGCACGGGGCGGGTATCGGTGCAGTAGGTAAGTTTGAGCCCACGGCGGGCGGGGCCGAGCACCATATCCGGCGTATAGACTTTTCCTTCGTGTTCGATGGTTTCGCCTTTTTTCTGGAGGCGGCCCCAGAATTCCATGGGTACGCCGAGCTCGCGGGCGCGGGCGGCATCGAACTTGCCCTTGCGGGGGAGGGTGAAGCTGTAGCCATAGCAGGGGACGCCGTGCTGCACCTGGAAGGCGTGGATATCGCAATCGAGGAAGTACATGGTTTCCTCCGGCGTTTCGAGTTCGCTGACGCGGATTTCAAAGGGGAGGTTGGGGGCGATGGTGCGCAGGGCGCTGACGACGCGTTCGGTGCCCACCGGGCCGATGATGGATAAATCTTCGGTGCGTCCCATGTTGCCCATGGTGAGCAGCAGCCCGGGCAAGCCGGAGATGTGGTCGGCGTGCAGGTGGGTGATGAGGATTTTGTCCACCGGTTTGAGGCTCATGCCTACGCGCTGGGCGGCTATCTGGGTGCCTTCGCCACAGTCGATGAGGACGCTGTGTCCCTGGTAGCGCACCATGAGCGAGGTGAGCCAGCGATTCACCAGCGGCAGGGTGCCGCCGGTTCCCAGGAGACAGATATCAAGCACGCGGGAAGTTTCTCACAATCGCCCCCCATTTGTCAAGCGCGTTCCGACTCAGGCCAGATAATAGGACAGATTGCGGATAACCTGGGTGGCTTTCACTGCCGGGGGATACCCCGCCGCAGCCCAGGCACGCTCGGCCGCGAGGCCGCAGACACAGGCTCCCACCGCTGCGGCGCGCATAGGTGGCACGCCTTGCGCGGCCAGTCCGCCAATCACGCCGGCCAGCACGTCTCCCTGCCCTCCATTGGCCATGCAGGGGCCGCCGGTGGCGTTATAAAAGCAGGCACTGCCCTGCGCGATGAGGGTGCGCGCGCCCTTGAGCAGCAGTGTGCAATCATGCCTGCCAAGGTAGCATGACACCGTTTCACGGCGACTCATTTCCGCACCCTCCGGGAACAAGCGGCGCATTTCCCCCGGATGGGGTGTGAGCACCCAGTTCGGCTGCGGTTTCCACTGGTTGGCCGCGGCGGTGTTTAGTCCATCGGCATCGAGCACCACAGGGCCTGCAAACTCTGTTGCCAGGCGGCGCAGGTTTTCGGCGGCCACGGGCTGGATTTCCCCCAGGCCAGGGCCAATGACCAGGGCCTGGGCATCGGGTTCATGAATATCGGCGTAGGAACCGACGGGGCGCACCATGATTTCCGGCGCCACTCGAGCCGCCAGAATGGGGTACACGGGCGGCATGCAATAGAGCACTACCAGACCGGCGCCGGCAGCGAGGGCGGCCTCGGCGCACATCTGCGCAGCACCCGCCATACCCACCGAGCCGGCCACTATAGCGACACGCCCTGCCCGGTTCTTGAAGCAGGAATACGCCCGCCGCGGCAGGAAGGGAGCGAGCTCCGCAGCATCCGAGACGCGCGCGGTATCTGCCGCGGGGATATCCCCTACCTCCGGCAGGGGGATGCAGAGCAGGCGCCCCACGGCATCCTCCGCGCCATCCGCCAGCATGCCGGGTTTCACGCAGCCGATAGCAGCGGTCACATCGGCCAGCACCACATCTGCACCGTGGGCGCCGGTGGCGGCATCCAGGCCGGTGGGGATATCAATAGCCAGGGTGAGGCTGCGCGGACTGGCGGCGCGCAGGGCATTGAGCTCGCGCACCAGCTCTGCATACGCCGGGCGCAGCGCCCCCACCGCCCCGCTACCCAGCAGGCCATCAATAACCAGGAGCCCCTCCTGCGGCGCAGGTACACCGGATTCCTCGCGCCCGCAAAGCTGCGCCGAGGCATCTGCCGAAAGCGAGCCGGCGCAGCGCAGTGTCACCGGGCAACCGAAACGGGCCGCCATGCCGATGGCATCGCCCGCGTTGTTCCCGGCCCCGGCATACACCACCACGCGGGCGGGCGAAAATCCCTGCATGAGCGGCAGCGCACCGCACGCCTGCCACAAGCGCTCCACCACCGCATTCATGAGCTCCAGTGAGCTCACGCTTCCCCCCGCGAAAAGCCCCTGCTCCGCCTCCCGTATACTCTGCGCGCTGCATATCTTCATGGTGCTATACTAGCGCCATTGGCCCCTATTAGCAAGCAACAATAGCACAAAAAAGCCCACTCGCGCGCTTTTCGATACCCTCCACGGCAATAACTGCATCTTCCCGCTACTGCGAATTTCAAAGGAACGCGACTCCAAACTTCCACATCGCACCTGCATATATACATGCATTTTGCTGTTTACCCAAAAACAGCTTGTTATCATTGCCTATTTAGCTTATAATACCGCCGCTGGAGTATCATCTGAACGCAAAGAATACACTTCTATCATGAAACCTTTAGTTTCAGTCATTGTTCCCATTTACAAAGTCGAAGCGTATATAGAAGAATGCATTGACAGTGTATTATCTCAGACGTTCAAGAACTTTGAGCTTATTCTGGTCGATGATGGCAGCCC
This sequence comes from Akkermansia sp., assembly GCA_045657445.1. Classification (GTDB taxonomy): domain Bacteria; phylum Verrucomicrobiota; class Verrucomicrobiia; order Verrucomicrobiales; family Akkermansiaceae; genus Akkermansia. The sequence continues at coordinate 15,339 of JAZOTC010000049.1, forward strand.
TGACAACTGCGGCGCTATTTGCGATGCATATGCCGCCAAGGATTCTCGCATCCAGGTCATTCACCAGAGAAACCAGGGTGTTACCCGGGCACGAGCAAACGGAGTGGCCGCAGCACAGGGAAAATTTATCACCTTTGTTGATGGAGACGACACTCTTTTGCCGGAGGCTTTGGCAACCATGCTCAAGCCAGCCGATGACGAGACGGATGTTGTTCTGGCAAAATACGCGGGGGCTCCGTGTCCTCCTGCAGGCGAACTTTCTCTGGACGAATACCGCAAACATTTCGCAGTGATGAAAGGAGTTATCGTCGGACCTTTTGCAAAGCTATTCCGGCGCACCCTATTCAACGACTACATATTCGACCTTCCCCCGGAACTGCGAGTGGGAGAGGATGCCGTCATGAATATCCGGCTGGCTTATCGCGCTCAAGGTAAAATATATTGCACTGATTCCGTTGTTTATGTATACCGGGACAACGAATCAAGCGCCATGCACACTCATAAAGTCAGCCCGGAAAGTGACATGTTATTGCAGCGATACCGGCTCGACTCCATTCCACCAGAAGAAGTCTCCCGACTGTTACCAGAAGGTCTGGCGGACAGCCTCATCCACCATTGGATCAACGCGACATTAGAAAGCGTTATCCTGCCGACCTCCACCAAGGCATATCACCAGTATCTGCTCAGCATTGAGAAGTACTCCAGCCTCACGCTACCATTTTATCCAGGCTTTATCCTGCACTGCCACAATGCGGTCTTGCGTTTTACCGTAATCCACTCTCGCAAACTTCTCAAGAAACTATTTAACTAGTTTCATGAAGCGGTCTGGCAATCACGCATTCCGCAAGGAGTCAATCATCTCAGCAAGCCTCGATGGCTTATCTGAATCTTTTTTACGGACAAAAAAGTAACTTTCTTTGTTAATAGGTTCAACGTCTGATTCATCGAGACCTTTCGAGCCAGGCCACACGGGCATTTGCTTAATGCCTGGTTTTCTCTGCAGCAATTCAAACTATTCAGATCTGAAGCAGGCTGCCATAAGCAGAGCTTGCATCATCTCGACCTGTTTATCATATTCTTTAACCACCTATACGTGGCAAGTACAAAGGCATATATGGGCAAGGGAAGGCAACGCAACAATGAAAACACACCTTTATAATTCAAGCATTTGCGAATACGCAAACGCTGCATCGTCGAGGAACTCCAATACGAACTCATCTGTTCATTCTGATACAGAAGCGATTTTATATAATTCTCCAATGCTGGATACCATAATGACGATGAGCTGTGACTGTTTGCATAAATCGCAAGATGCTGCAGGGTTTCCTTATATGGGCTGACGACCGTATTGTGGTATTTGTGCAAGAACCTCTCAAGCTGCACTATGGCTGAGTACCCGCGTCTACCATTAACTGCCCCCGTGCTCATATTATCGCTACCACGGCGGATATATGCGAGGACACCAGGAATAACAGCCGTACTTCCTTGTGCAATCGCCCGAAAATGGCACATGACATCATCTATATAATAACCCTCCAACGGCAACTCTCCAAATGTTTTGTATACATCTATCGACCACGCCTGGTGCAAACAATTATGAGTCTCAAATGCCTCTATGGACTCTTTAACCGCACTCTGGGGTATAATCCGACACGGTGCATTCATAGGGGCGGGCTCTCTGCTGAGACGGCTTACCGCATCCTCCCTTTCATCTGTAAACGGCTCAAAAAACGAAAACACACATTTACAATCAGGATGCTCACTTACAACACGTCCAATAACCGCACAACGATTCACGGCAGACAAATCATCATCATCTGCGCGAATGACATAATCCCCAGTAGCAAACTGCACCGCATGATTCGTATTCCCCGCCAGATGCATATTATGCGGAGTCTGGGTAACTATCACCTTGCGATTTCCCTTATATGCCGCTACGCATTCCTGAATAATCTCGTAGGTCCGATCCGTCGAGCAATCATCTGAGAATATATACTCGAGCTCCCCTTCATATTCCTGCGCAAAAGCACTTTCAATGGCAGCCCTGATATACTTCTCGCGATTATGAGAAAGAAGGACGTACGATAATTTCGGAAGACTCCCCATAGCAAGCTCAATATGTAAACCAAATTGTCGGTGAAGTCAAGTTCAAACAGCTTGACATACACGGGTGCCAAATGATATAAGAATCAGGCCTGATTATTCAAATCAGGCTCAAGCAAGCGCCAGTGTCACGCCAGTCTTCCAGACCAAGCAACTACAACCATGCTAAAAAGAAAATCTCCCCTTACCTATATACGAGATATGCTGTATAGTGCATATTTCAATTTCCATTATCTTCCGTTTCATCAGGCATGGAAGTTACCCATCCGCTTTCACAAGCCCCAATTCGTCAGGCTGAAGGGCAAAGTACGCATAGAAGGCCCCATACACCGGCATATGATTAAGCTTGGATATTTCCAGCATGGTGGATACCCGGATGGTGGTTTCATGTACGAAAACAACGGCGGAGAAATCGTATTTAAGGGGGCTATCACCTTTGGCGGGAATTCGAGTTTCTCCATTGGTAAATACGGACGACTGGAGATAGGAGGCTCAACTGGATCTATTGAGGGTTTTAAAGTGGTATGCTACCACCATATTCAGATACAGAACAATTGCCGCATCGGATGGGATGTTCTCATGATGGATACCAGTTTCCATCCGCTAAAAAACATGGATGGGACGTATACAGGCACCGGGGTAGCACCCATTATCATCGGACATGATTCCTGGATAAGCACTCGCTGTCTTGTTTGTCCCGGAGCAGCCATGGCCCCACACTCTGTCCTTGCGGCAAACAGCATGCTGAACAAATCCTTCGACGAGTCCTATGTGCTTCTTGCTGGTTCTCCAGCAACCATCAAGAGAAGAGGTATATATCGCGATATGAATGACGACCTCATAGACTTCGAAAAATACTCTATTCTCGGCAAATAACCGGAATCAGCAGAACAATCTGAGCCAATTTATCCGGCAAGAGCGCATCAGCTTTTTGGGGCGGATACTGTTTTTGCTACCCAGGAGAGAATATCCCTTATTGTTATTTTCTCTCCGCTGCGAGAATACAATCGAAACCATACAGGAATACCAAGGAAACTGTATAGTTTAATACGCGGGTATCTTGTAATGACCATGCCACACTTTCGTTCAGGTGGCAGCATGCGCTCAAAGTAGTAGCCCGCTTTCTGCATATCACATTTTTTTATCAAAGCACTCAATTCAGCCTTGAGCTGTGCCTTCACATCTCCTGCCTCACGACAATAATAGCATGCACACAATCCCTTAAGGAGAACAACCAGATACTCACCAGCACAAGCGTTCCTTAAACCTCGTCTGCAATACTCCTCATGCACATACTCCATTATTTGTATATGTCGTCTCAGCTTTCTGAGTGCATCCAACGTATTATCATTCATGATTGACCCCTCACGTTGAAGATAAGCATACCCGACATAAGGACAAATCGAAACATTTCGAATATAGGGAGCCGCGAGATAATACAGAGCTTCATCCTCATGCACCAGACCCACAGGAAAACGAAGCTTATTTTCTTCAAGCATGCTGCGGCGCCAAAATTTATTCCAAAAGCACACATTGATACCCATGGCAAAGGAAGGATTCATTTCATATTCCCCCGATTCGGGCAATTTAAAATAAATTCCCTGGGGCATAACCCCACCGTTTTCCGGCACTTTCTCCACACCGAAAACCACCATATCCACGCCTTCTCGGCAGCATTTCACAGCTTGCTCATATATTCCAGGGAAGAGGTAATCATCCGAGTCCACTCCGGTCACCCACTCGCCGGTGGCGTATTCCAAGGCCGTGTTACGTGCAGCTGAAAGCCCCGCATTCGCTTGGGTAAACACCTTGATACGAGCATCTTTTGCTGCGTATTCTGCCAGGATTTCGGCAGAATAATCCGTAGAGCCATCATTCACGCACAAAATCTCCAGATTGCGGTAACTCTGCGCACAAATGCTATCCAGGCACCGTGCCAGCCATGGCGCGGTATTGTAGACGGGGACAATAACACTAAGCAAAAGCTGATTCATTTTCCTAACAGATGTTTAATATTTTTCTTCATGCGAGGCCAACAGGAGGAGTACCCCGGGCTCATCAACCAATGCTCAATACGCTTTAGCGGAGCGTTAAGCTTCTTCCACGCTCGTAGCAGTTCCTCCGGCCAAGGCTCACCCGGAGGCAACAAATGCACATTCAGATTATCCTTCAGAGACACCTCATATACGCCACTCAATTTTCCATAATCATTATCAAGCATATATACCTCCTTACCGACGAGCATTGCCATGATAGCCACATGCAGGCGGTCAGTAACCACCACATCCGGCAACATAAGGCACTCAGCCATAAGGCGCACCATTGCTGCGCTGTATGGTGTCTCGCGGCAACTTGCACTATACAGCGCAGATAAATCATACGCTACAGCAGACTGGGCATGCACGCACCTCTCCTTGTCAGTTCTCAGGACAAACGCTATGCGTCGGTCATTATCCGGCAATCGAACCGTCGCCAGCCGCATTCCGCGAAGCGCTGCTTTAGCTCTCCAACCTGTCAGGATTCTATATTGGTCCACTGCTTCCGACATCGCATCGCACCCAGGAGCCGGCAGATTACCAAGCTTTGGCAACTGGTTCCACCGTAAGGCAAGTCCCATATCATGTGCCAAAACAAATAAGGATTTCGAGTTCAGGCCCCTACAATAGAACAAGGTTCTAAGGTCCCGGCAGAACACTACATGGCGATTATCTAAGGCTTTAACAAACGAATCGACATTATGAATACTATGCGGAAGAATCACACATCGGCGCACCAGTTTACGTGTCAAATGTAACTGAAGGCGCTCTATCCCCCCCCAATGAGACACAAAACGCCCACCGCCACCATACACGAGGTTATACTCCTCCTCTTCCGGCTCAACTTCAGGATTGTATTCCTTCCAGGAAATTCCCCATTCGCGAAACAATTGCCGCGTAGACTCAGCAATGAGATAATCACCGAGGTTTCCATCGTTTGGCCAGAAATAAAACGGAGCCAAACCAAGCAACGTTTTTCTCACATAATCCAGCTCCGCTATTTCTTCCTCAATGCATCTCATATTCCCATCTCGCATCATATCATTCACCGCATACATGACAAATCCGCAGCTTGGGGGCAGTATACCAGCATATCTGCACCGTATCAAGAAATTTCGTTTTTTTACCGTCTCGTTTACACACACGCGAAGTCGCGTTTAACCTTGACTATCCGTCGGAAGGGTGTCATAATGACCGCCCCATAAACAAAGGACAGAATATCTACTAGCTAAAAACTCTGCAACACTGTGCCAATGTCCGAAATCAAAACAGGTATCATTCTGAATTATATCAGTTTAGGCCTCCGCTTCGGCATTGGGTTCTTTCTCTCTCCTTTCATTCTAAAACAACTTGGACCAAGTGAATATGGTGTATATGCAGTTGCCGGCTCAATCATCAGCTGGCTGACGTTGTGTGATTTCGGGCTTACAGCTTCCACCACCAAGTTTCTCAGCGAGTACCAGGCAAAGGGAGATTTGACTGGTGAGGCTCACCATTTGGGGCAAATTGCTGCTCTCTTCTCCCTTATCGGAATCATTGTTTTAGCCGCAGGTTTATGCATTTTTCCTTTTCTGGGGGCAATTTTCAGTCGATTCACTCCGGAAGAACTGCGACTGTACAGAATTTTGTATTTGCTTACGCTTTTTAACTGTGCGGTCATGTTCCCTGCTCGCAGTCTCGGTGGTATATCACAAGCTCGCCAGCGCTTTGCTATCCCCGGTCTGGTAGGACTCATTTCCTCAATCATTCAAATTTCGGGCACCATCCTGCTGCTGCTTCTGGGGTGCAGATCCATAGCGTTAACAGTACTCGCCATTGCAATCGGAGTTCTGACTCTGTTGTGGAATATCTTCTATTGCTTTGTCAACCTTAAGGCAAAAATGACCTGGAACGGGTGGGATTTCCCCCTATGCCGCTCGCTTTTCGCTTTTTCCATATGGATGTTTCTGGACAGGCTCATTAACATCATGAACACAGGCTCCGGAAATATGATTATCGGCATGACCCAGGGGGCAACCGAAATTACAGTCTACTCCTATGGTGTGTCAATATTTCAGCATTTCTTCACGTTATCCGGTTGTATCGCGGGATTCTTTCTCCCAAAAGTCGTTGGCATGGTAGTAAAAGGGGCCAGCAATAAAGAGCAAACAGACATGATGATAAAAGTGGGCAGAGCACAAGTCATTATGCTCGCTTGTGTATTTTTCGGCATCATCTGTTTTGGGCAGGAATTCTTTCACCTCTGGATTGGAGACACGCTGGGCAACAGGACATATGACTGCTGGTTCGTGACCATTATCATATTAATTCCGTACGGTTTTCTGCTGTTGCAAGCATTGGGCTGGCAGATACTTCAAGCCCGAAATTGCATGAAATTCAGAGTCTCTGTGTTAACATGCTCCAGTTTCCTCTCACTGATTGCAGGGTATATATTATCCATACATTTCGGTTGTAAGGGCTTGGCTATTGGAACAAGCATATCGGTTATACTTGGTCAGGGCTTATTCATGAACTGGTTCTACTGGAAAAAATTGGGATTAGAAATACCTCGTTTTTTCACCACGACGCTGCAACGCTGCTGGTTATGGGTACCCATTATTCTCACCACTGCGTGGGGGTTGAACTCCATTTTCCCGACACCAGCCTGGATTACCTTATTCATTAAGATTGGTGTTTTTTCTTTCATATACGGCATCACCATCTTCATTCTTTACGCAACTAAAGAAGAAAAAAACCATTTTATTCCATTTATTAAGAAAGGATAGACGTCATGCACACACCCATGAAACGCTTCATTGATATCTATGTACCTGTGACAACATGTACTCTGCATTGTCATTATTGCTACATCTTCCATCAGGGGCTTTTCCGCAACAAACTGCCGGAATTTAAGTACAGTCCGGAAGTCGTAAAAAAAGCATTGAGGCAGGAGCGACTCGGAGGCACTTGTCTCATCAACTTCTGTGCAGGAGGCGAAACACTTCTGCATCCACAAATCACTGACTACATAAGAGTTGTTTTAGAAAACGGCCACTATGTTGCCGTTGTTACAAACGCGACTGTAAGCAGGAGATTTGATGAAATTGCCCAGTTCCCGCCTGAGTTACTCTCACGTCTATTCTTCAAATTTTCCTATCACTATCTGGAACTCAAAAAGAAGAACCTTTTCGAGCTTTTCTTTAGCAACATCAGAAAAATGCGAGATTTAGGGTGTTCTTTTGTTCTGGAACTTACACCAAATGACGAAAGCATCCCGTACATTGATGACATCAAGCAAAGAGCCATTGATGAATTGGGAGCAGCATGCCATGTCACCATTGCACGCAATGATATTGCCCCGGATGAAGACAAACCTATTCTGACACAACTCTGCAAGGAGGAATATTATAAAACATGGAGTGTATTCGGGTCAGACATGTTGGAATTCAAGAAAACCATCTTTGGGGTCAAGCGAAAGGAATTCTGCTACGCAGGTGATTGGGCTTTCTACCTCAACCTCGGCACAGGTATCATGTACCAGTGTCAGAATGGAGAACATCCCAAACAAATATTCGAAGATCCGGAAAGGCCTATCGACTTCACTCCTGTTGGGCATCAATGCACGCAGCCGCATTGCTATAATGGCCACGCATTCCTGACACTTGGATGCATACCGGAACTCAACACCATCACCTACGCACAGCTACGCAACCGAGTGTGCGCAGACGGTTCAGAATGGCTGAAGCCCAACGTAAAAGACTTTTTCTCCTGCAAACTCAAGGATGCCAACCGTGAATACAGCTGGGCAGAAAAGAAATGGCACAGTTTGAAATATCAACAGTTGGTAAGGAAGTATGTCGCTAAGATTCGAAAAGCAATGAGCAAATAGTTCGAGATTGGAGTACACCTCATTTCATGTACTGCGCACATGAAATCATACTTCAAAAGCAACTCATGGCTACTGCTCGTCGCAGCATCCGTTGGATATACATGAGAAGGCAGTATCGCAGTGCAGATCAGACAGCAGGATAAAGACATACTCTTCCTTGATGTTCCTCTCAAAGCACTAGAAAAAGCATAATCCACATCAGGCGTAGATATCCCCGAACACCTACCTCAGTATACACGGTTCCAACATCGTGTATTTCAGCAGAGGGGATATGCCTTCATTTATATATACACAGTCCCCAGGCATCAAGTGCGGCCGCCAGCGAGGGATATGACTCGCAGCCCACATTCACCCCCCGCGGATCGCGAACTCGCCGGACAACAACAACATCGTACCGTTGCCCATCCTGTGCGATGTAGGCTCCGTCAGGATAAGGATATTTCGAGTATAAATTCATAATTCCATCAGTCTGTTAAATCCATGTGTAAAGAAGGCAACCACGCCTCCCGGAGAACGCATGGGCTGCACCATGAAAAATTTTTTCTGAATCACTGAATTACTCCACCAGAAAGACACAAGATCACATTTTTCGCCAGCTTCTAATTTAACGCGAATTTGCCATGGGGCTGTATAGTTTGAAGGATAGCTATCCACTTCGCCGTTAGCAGACCCTAACCATGAATATACGCAAAATTTATTATCCTCGGCCTCAATCTCTGCAAACGGGAAAAAAGTAGCCTCGCTTTCAACACACGCAATCGCCGACACGCCCCCATTGCAAACTGCATATGCAGACGGTCCGTTGTTTTTGTCATAGCCACACCCCAAATATAGCGCATCTAGAGCATATACATTATCAATCCACCCCCAAGATCCCCAATTAAGAACATTATTCTTGGTCGATGAACTGGGGCGCACAAAGTTTTCGAACCGGCCTCCAGCCCTTACACCATTACCCCAGAAAGGCAGCAGCAACTCAGAAGAGATAGGCATAAATATAATCGTCTGCGATATCTCAACAGCATGCGCGGGCCAATACGTTTCTACTGCGGCAGAATTTTCCTCCTGCGCAAAGCACCCCCCCATCATGCAAAAACCAGCGGCAATCATTGTTTTAAAGTATAGGCAAGATTTGCAAGAATCGTGGAGGCATCAATCTGCTGCAAAGCGACTACGAAGGAGAAGCCTTGCATCATTGCAGGCTCGCCATAGAGCCACTGCACACCGGATAATGCCACCGGAATTTCCGTTTTCAGATAGCAGGTCATCACCTTGTTTTTCCACGGTGAAGGTTGTACTGTGATAGCTGACTGCGTAGCATTCTGAAACCAGGTGGCGTGTTTTACCTGCAAAGCCGCAGAAGACAGATTTTCCATAGTTTCGCCGGTAGTGGAGCCACCACCAGTACCAGTACCAGTACCAGTACCAGTTCCACCAGTACCACCGGCAGATACGGTGGACTTGCCTTCTGCGAGGCGCAGAATGGCGGCATCAGCAGAGAGAGTCACCTCCTTACCATCCGCCACGAATTGGACAGGCGTTCCGGGGTAGGCGGTGAGGATGATATTCCCTGCCGCGTTGGTCACGGTGCAGGATTCCGGCGTCTGCACCTCGTAGGTGCGGTTCAGCAGCGTTTTGAGTAGTTGGGGCATAGTAGATTTATTGTATCTGGTGGCTGCCCCGGGGAATGAGGCAGCCACCAGGAATATCATGAGTACTGTTAGTAATATAGGGTAGTATCGGGCACCTGTCATGTGTGCGGTCGATGAGGGCAGTATACGCCGACAAGCCGCATTTGCAACATGATAGGGGCACCCGGAACCGCCTTCATGCCCGAACGCGCTGCCGGACTGCCGGAAACGCTTGACCAGCTCCCAGAAGCGCACAGAGTTTGAACTTGCGGCAGCGGAGGATATCTGCTAGCATGGGGACATGATTCGGAGTCTGGCAGTTCTGGCAATACTTCCGCTGGCGTGTGCGGCAGCGGAGCAGTCCCCCGCGCCGGACTGGCAGGCGGAGGAAGCCGCCCTGCTCAAGGAGATGGAATCACGCGGGCTCAAACCGGACACGAAAGCCGCCGCCACCGCCATGGCCAACGAGCAGGATTTCACTGGTTTTCTGCCCGATGCCGATGACCACGTGCTCTCGCACAGCCGTTTCTTTTCCGTGAGTGGTGGCGATTCTCTGCGCATGGGCGCCATTGCCATGCGCGCGGATGATTTATACAGCCAGGTGCGCAAATTCCTGGAGCTGGGAAAAGGCCACAAGAGTATCATCTCCATACGACTCATCGGCAAAAGCCGGGATTCCGCCGTGCTGCACCCCATCCGCACGCGCATCAACATCATCGAAAACCAGCCGAATTTCCAGATTCGCATTCACCCGGGCGGCGGCATTGACCTGACACGGCTGGATAAAGCCGTCATCACCATGATTCTGTATGAATACGCCCTGCGCGAGGTGGACCCGGAGGCATACCCGGACACCATAAGCCTGCCGGAATGGCTGGTGGCAGGCATTCAGCAGGCGATTCTGTGGAAACAGGGGAAAGCAGACAGCCGCGTGTACCGCGAACTGTTTGAGCGGGCAGAGATGCTCTCGCCGGAGGAGGTGCTCGCCGTCAAGAACCCGGAGCAGCTGGATGCGGCCACCCGAGAGATATTTGAAGTCTCCTGCGGGGTGTTGATTATGAGCCTGGCGAACCGCGAGGGCGGCGTGAACCAGCTGCAGAACCTCATCTCCAACGCAGCCACGGCAGATGACACCCCGGTGGAAACCCTCACGGCACATTTCCACGAGCTGGGAATCGATAGCTCTCTGCTGACCAAATGGTGGGCCGTGGAGCTGGCCAACCTGGCACTGCCCAAGGCCTCGGAAGCGCTCACCCCTCTGGAGACGGAAAAGATGCTCCAGGAGGCACTCACCATCTCCTACTTTGACTCCGAATCGCAGATACCCAGGCCCGTTTCGCTGGATGACGCCTACGCCCTGGTGGAAATTCCCAACTGGCAGAAACAGATTCAACCGGCCCTCACCCAGTTGGTCTCGCTCAGCCATATCTGCTTCCCGGGGTATCGCTCCATCATCACCGAATACTGCCGCATCATCGAGCAGCTCGCCAACGGCGCCCACCCGGACGATGTGGTCAGCAACCTGCTGCCGCTTTCCGAGCTGCGCAAGGCGTACTACTCCGCCGCCATCCGCGGGCGAGACTACCTGGACTGGTACGAAATCACCTTCACCGGCAAATCGCGCGGCCGCTCATTTGATTCATACCTGGAAACCATGAAACTGCTGCGCCAGGACTCCCCCGGGCCGGATACCCCCATGAGCCAGTATCTGGATGATATCGAATCCCTTTACACCCAGAAGGAAGGCACTCCCCTGCCCAGAGCCCTGCGCGAGCAGGCCAGAAAAAACCGCGAAAGCAAAAAGAAATGAGCCGCACCCCCACCCCGACCACGCCACCCGATATGGCCGCCGAGCAACTGGCCCGCAGCCAGGGATACTCCCGCATCTGCGGCATCGATGAAGCCGGCCGCGGCCCGCTGGCCGGCCCTGTGGTGGCGGCAGCCGTCATTCTTCCCGAGGGGTACGAGCTTCCCGGGCTCAACGATTCCAAAAAACTGACCGCCAGAAAGCGGGAGCAGCTCTACTCCGCCCTCATGGCCGATGAACGCGTGCAGAAATGCATAGCCCAGGCCACAGTGCAGGAAATCGATGAGCTGAATATCCTGCGCGCCACCCACCTGGCCATGCGCCGCGCGGCAGAAGGTCTGCCGGAGGGGGCAGATTTCTGCCTTATCGACGGGCTGGCCGTACCGGGATTCCCCCTGCCCAGCCAGAATATCGTGAAAGGAGACGCGCGCTGCCTGAGCATCGCCGCGGCCAGCATCCTGGCCAAAGTGTGGCGCGACCACTACATGCAGGAACTGCACCGCGAGTTCCCGGCATACGGCTTTGACCGCCACGCGGGCTACGGCACTAAGGCCCACCTTCAAGCCATCCACGACCATGGAGTTACGGTACACCATCGCCGCACGTTTGCGCCTGTTGCACAGCTGGAACTGCCCCTGGGCTGAGGACTCGCCACCCAAAGGCAGTTACCTGGGCGAATACGGCGAGCTGGTGGCGGCCTCGTGGCTGCGGGCACAGGGCTACAAGATACTGCGCCGGCGTTTCCGCATGGGGCATAGCGGCGAGATTGACATCGTGTGCCGTAAAGGCGAATTACTGGTGTTTGTGGAAGTAAAGAGCGCGCTGCGCACCGCCGCAGGGCGCCCGGCCCGCCGCATCAACGAGCACAAGCGCGAACTGCTGCGCCGGGCGGCCATGCTCTGGCTGCGGCGGCTGGGCACCCCCGTACCCAGCCGCATGGATGTCGTGGAAGTTCTGCTGCCGCCGGGCGGAAAACCAGAGGTGAACCACATCGCCGCCGCCTTCCCGCTGCATAAACAGACCACCAGACAGTGTTGAGAGAGGGAGAATCCCCCCATGGAAGCAGCCTCAGGATTTTGAATCGCTGAGCGGCGGCGGAAGGTGGCGCAGCAGCTCCAGCGGAATGCCCGGCAGCGTTGTCTGCTGCGCTTCCTGCTTGTTTCCCTCGGTCGCCAGCATAGCCAGGCGGGTATCCTCAATCATCGCCTTGAACTTATCCGCCTGGCTGTATTCGCCGCTCGCATCGCGGAAAATATCTGCCAGCCAGGTGCGCTTTTCATCAATACTCAGAAACTTCTTCCTAGCCATGGGGTGCAATGTGAAAATCAAAAAGGTGGCGCAGGCGTTCCTTGCCGGCAGGAGCCATCACATAGCGTTCTGCCAGCGGGCTGATGCAGCGGATTTCCCCCTGCTTTTCCAGCAGGCGCAGCTGCGTGGTGCACACACTGGGCGAAAGCTGCGTTTCGCGGCCTATATCATACTTATCCTCCAGCCCGGCAGCCACGGCAACCAGCACCAGACGCGCCGCCGGCGAGAGATTGTCCTTCTGCACGCGCGTGAGAAAACGGCAGGCAAAATCAATTGCTTTCATATGGAAGTATCAGAAAAAAAACGGTCTGCCTCTTACTCAGCGTGGCTGCTCATGCTCTGCCGCCACAAGCGGTAGAGGGGGTGCGAATCGTTAGACATGTGCTGCACCGCGTTGAAATGTGCCGCCTGGGGCAAGGCAATGCGCTGGTATTCCTCGCCCAGCGCCTGCCGGGCGGTGGTGCTGTTGATAAGGGGAATACAGAGTTTCCACGCCAGGCGCAGCACCAGTGCCTCGGTAAACAGCGGCTCGAATAAGGCTGTATCCTCCACATCGGCTATATACAACAGCTTGATTTCCCTGGCCGGGGCATACACCGCCCGCCCGCGCAGCGTCCAGCTCCGCGCATTCACCCCCAGCACCCGCAGGCAATCCGTCGGCAGACTGTGGCGGCACTGGTGCATATCATCCCCGGCAGAGCCGGGTTCCGCGCTTGTCAGCGTGGTGCGCACCGTGGCAAAGCTCCAGCGGTTGGAGCAGAGCACCTCCCGGCGCACCGGGTGGTAGTGCATGTAGCACAGGCGGGAAGCCAGGTTGCCATTGGCATTGATTTCGGCAATGGGGGATTCGCCCAGGCGGCTGAGCGCCAGGTTGCAGATATCCAGCGGGGTAATCGGGGTATTTTCGGGTGATGTAGACATAGGATTGCAATGATATGCTGGGGACTGTGGCAGAAAATTCTGATTTACGCAACGGAATAAGCAGGAGTGGTTGTGCTTTCGCCGTGGAACGCGCTACCGGGTTCTGCTATTCGCTGGACTTCACCACCAGCGCCGGGTAGATTCGCAACCATGAACGCGGACGCCAGAGTACAGGCTGTGCAGTATTACCAGGCCGCGGGTCGCAGCATGGCTGCCGACCTGGAGGCACTGGCGCAGCACCCCCAGGGCGTGGTGCTTCTGATGCCCCGGCTGGTAGCACTCATGAAGCCGGTGGATAGCAACCAGGCGGAATCGTGGCCGGAGCTGGCGCGGGAATTCCCCGCAGCCGATGCCTGGTATGTGCACCTGCTGGTGGGGGAGCTGACGCTGGCCAGGCAGCTGGCAGGGGCTTTACCACCGCTGCGCTGGCTGTGTTTCCAGCGGGGGCTGCGCAGCACCCGCCCGCACCGCCTGCCCTGGGCCACGTTCTGTCACATCACAACCACTAACCAATAACTCACACATTATGGGATTCAGCAGCAGCAAACCATACACACCCGCGCCCACCCCGCTTCCGGTGGTGACCCAGACCGCAACCAATGAAACCAAGGAAGCAGCCGACCAGGCCAGCGCCCAGAAAAAAGGCTTGCTTTCCACTATTCTGAGCACGCAGCGCCGCAAGGAAACTACCGCTTCCACCCAAACCGGCAACCCCACCCTGGGCTGATGCATACGATTCTGAATAGCTACCAGAGCCTCAAGGCCGCCCGCGCGCCCTGGGAAAGCTGGTGGGACGCCCTGCGGCACTATGTGCTGCCCGACCGCCAGCACACAGAAACCGGCTATGAAACAGCCGAGGCTCCCGCCGCCCACCACCTGAGCGATACCACCGCCGTGGAAGCCTGCCAGAAATTAGCCAGCGGTCACATGAGCTACATGACCCCCAGCAACGAGCTGTGGTTCAAGTGGTCATGCCCGCTTACCGATGCCGGCGATGAAGCGGAGTCGTGGTACAACAGGTGCTCCGAAATCGCCAACCGGGAACTGGCCCAGAGCAATTTCTACACCGAACTGCACGAGTGTTTCCTGGACCGCGTGGGACTGGGCACAGGCTGCCTGTACTGCAGCACCACCCGCGCCGGGCACCTCCATTTCCGCCACATTCCCTGTGGCGAGTTCGTGTGCGCCGAAAACGATGAGGGCACCATGGATACCTTTATGCGCGAATTCACCTTCACCCCGCACCAGGCGGCCTCCCAATTCGGCGCCAAAGCACTGGGTCCCCGGGGGCGCGCCCTGCTGGAAAACACCCGCAACCCACACGAAGGCAGCCTGCGTTTTCTGCATGTAGTGCGCCCGCGCACCAAACGCCTGCGCGGCAAGGACACCGCACGCAACATGCCCTTCGAAAGCATCTACTACAGCCTTGATGACCAATGCACTGTGCAGGAAAGCGGCTACCGCGAAATGCCCTACATGGTCACGCGTTTCCTGCGCTGGGGCGAGGGGGTATACGGGCTGGCTCCGGCGCGCCTGGTGTACCCGGATATCCGCCAGGCGCAATTTCTCAACCGCATCCTGGACATGCTGGGCGAGGTAGCCGCCTTCCCGCGCATTCTGGAGCTGGCCAACCAGGCCGGCGAGGTAGATCTGCGCGCCGGCGGGCGCACCCTCATCAACCCGGAGAGCGCCAGCCTTGGGTTCCCGCGCGAGTGGGCCACCCAGGGGCGCTACGATGTGGGCATGGACCGCCTGCGCCAGAAGCAGGAATCCATACGCCGCGCGTTTTTCCTGCCTATGCTGGAGCTGTGGAACGAGCAGAAACAGCAGATGACCGCCAGCGAAATCTACGCTCGCGAAAATGAGCGCGTGATGCTCTTCTCGCCCTCGTTCACGCTGTTTGCCTGCGATTTCCGCCCGCTGATGGAGCGCGTATTCGCCCTGCTCTTCCGCCAGGGACGCTTCCCGCAGCCACCCTCCACCGTGCTGCAGCCCGACCGCAACGGCGACGCCAGCATCGAGCTGCCCCTGGTGGTATACCAGGGCCGCGTGGCCCAGGTAATGCGCCGCCTGCAATCCGAAGGCATCTCGCGCACCCTGCAGCGGCTGCAGGCCATGGCCGGCATGGATAACCAGCTGGTGGACCACGTGGACCTGGACCGCACCTTCCGCATGGCCGCCCGGCTCGATGGTGTACCGGAGGAACTGCTGCGGCCGGAAATCAGCGTAAAACGCATGCGCCGCAAGCGCGAAACCGCTGCGGCAGAAGCACAGCCCACACCCCCGATTCCCCATGATTTACCGGCGTAACCCCCAGATGGAACAGGCGCGGGAGGAACGCAAACGCCTGCTGGCTCTTTTTGGCACAGCCGAGGGAGAACAGGTGCTGGCCGACCTGGAGCGCCGATTTGAAACCCACCTGCCCGTCTTCCAGGGCAAGGCGGGCAGCTACGACCCGCTCGATGCCATGCGCCGCGATGCGCACCGCGAAATCTTCCTGGTTATCCGCCACCAGCTGGCGCTGGCACGGCAGGAAGCAACACAAACACAACATGAACAAGATGGATAATACCGAAGACAACAAAGTACCCACCACCGACCTCCCCCGCGAGGATGCCCCCACCCCGGTCATGAATGCCGAGGGCGCTTTCAACCCGGGCTGGTTCACCCGCTTTGAAGAGCTGCAGCCCTATGCGGCCACGCTCTCCAAATTCCAGCGCCCCGAGGCCCTGGCCAAGAGCTACGCCCACCTGGAAAAACTGCGCGGCTACCCCGATACGGCAGATGCCACCCGCATGGCGGCCTTCCGCGCCGCAGTCGGCCTGCCCGCCACGGCAGAGGAATTCGCCATGGAACGCCCCGCCGATACGCCGGATGAAATCTGGAACGAGGAGCTCGTTAACCAGCTCAGCGGCGTGGCCTACGAATACGGCGTGCCGCCCAAGGCGCTGGCAGCCCTCGCAGAACGCTACACCAGCGAAGGCCGCAAATTCATGGAACGCTGCCGCCTGGAAAACGAACAGGCCGTTGCCATGGCCGAAGCTGAACTCCAGCGCACCTGGGGACCGGCCTTCGAAAGCAACATGGACACCATCTCGGCCTTCCTCCGCACCATGGGCGAACGCGCCGGAATCAACCTCGATTCCCTGGTGGAAAACCCGGCGCTGCGCGCCAACCCGGATTTCGCCAAGCTCCTGCTGGAACTGGCCGGTCTGGTGGATGAAGCACCCCTGCACACCGGCCAGCAGCCCGACCGCAAGAGCGAAGCCCACCGCATCGCGCACGATCCCACCCACCCGCTGCACGAGGCCTACATGCGCACGAGCCACCCGCAGCACCGCTACGCCAACGAGCAATACGACCGTCTCGCCTTCGGCCGCAGACTGTAAAAAGCCACCAAAAAACATCATCCCCCGGTTCCGCAATCGCGAAGCCGGGGGATTTTCATTACTGCATACCGGAACAAGAAAAACGAACTCACCGCCGGTGTCCCTGGTGTCCGCCAGGTCTGCCACCACCAGCGGGGCGCGCCACGGCTGCGGGACGCTGCACCGCCGGACGCGACATTGCAGGCCGTTGCATGGGCTGCGGGCGGTTTGCCACCTGCGGACGCTGCATCTGCGGCCGCTGCATCTGCGGGCGGTTCACCTGCGGGCGCTGCATCTGAGGCCGCTGCATCTGCGGGCGGTTCACCTGCGGGCGCTGTGCCTGGGGACCGTTCAGTTGCGGACGGTTCATCTGGGGGCGCTGCATCTGAGGTCTCTGCACCTGGGGACCGTTCATCTGCGGACGCTGGAGCTGCGGAGCACGGTTATTTCCAGCACCCGGCCCCGGGCGCACCCCGTTCGCATGCGCGGGGGGATTCTGCGGCCCCGGCTTCACCGCCGGGCGCTGAAGCCCCGCCGGCTTGTTCTGAATTCCCGGGCGGGGGGATACCGCCGGCTTGCCACCATGATTGAAAAGCGGCTTATGCCCCGCCACCGGGCGATGCGGCGCCAGCGCCTGGTGATGCACGGCCGGACGATGCGGCGCCACCGCAGGTTTGCGGCCAGGATGGTGCCAGGCCGGATATTTGGGCGGGCAGCTCACGCGGTGAATGTGCCGCGGATAGTGCCAGTGCCCGCAATACCAGTGCGCCGGAGCCCAGCTGGGCACACAGCAGCTGGAGGTCAGCGCAGCAAAGCTGAACACCGCCACGCCGCCAGCGGTATACCCGTACACCGGCTGCCCGTACGAATACCCGAATATCGGAAAGCCATTCACATCATACCGAGCATCCGTCCACGCCACAGAGCTGCTCCACCCATTGCCACTCACCCCCACGGATGCACTCGTATACATAGGGTAATCATATACAGCACAAGAGCTTAAGCCCAACGCAGCAAATGCCGCCGCTGCCAGAATTGTCATTTTCCTGTTCATATCTGCAAAATATCGTTTCTTTACAACTAAAGCGCAACCCACGCCTCATTTTATTTGAATTATTTAACAGAATGCATCTTTTTTTTCAAGATTTTTCCACCTTCCCCGTTGCAGCATCGAACTTTTTGCCCTTTTCAATGTAGTTTTGCTTGACGCCGCGTCCAAATTGTGTAAAATAGCGCACCGCATTAATTTTTAACATCACCTAGAACATCTTATGTCCCGTATTTGCAACATCACATTTGCCATGCCGCACAAGGGCCGCCGCATTCATCGTTCCGGTCTTGCCAAGAAGAAGGGTGGTATCGGCCGTCACGTCACCAAGGTGGTGAACCGCACTGTGTATCCTAACCTCCAGGAGAAGCGCATCTGGGTACCCGAGCTCAACGGTGGCAAGGGTGGCTATCTCCGCATGAAGCTTTCCTGCAAGGCTCTGCGCACTATCTCCAAGAACGGCGCCTACAACACCCTCAAGAAGGCCGGGATTCTTTACTAAAGATTCCTCTGCTTTTTTTGAACGGAGCGGTTACCCCCGGCGTCTACTTAACAAATCGCCAGACCCGGAGGTGCCGCAAGGCGGTTCAGAAACGAACGCGGACACCATTTGCTGAGTTTGAAACTCAGCCTTTACCTTTACAGATAATTTACGAAAATGACCCCGCAACAGACCAAGATCGCGCTTCGTATCAACGACGATAACCTTAACCACCACCTGTGGAACAACCGCGGCGTGTGGTGGTGCCACGTAACGGTGCACAAGCCGGACGCCACGGCTGAGCGCCTGCGCTTCTCGCTCAAGACCCGCAACATTGAGCGCGCTCGTCGTCTCCGCGACCGCATCTTCGAGGACATCCAGCGCCATTTCGGCATTGCTGCCTAAGCCTCCCTGCCCTGCAACTTTTCCTTTTCCACACGCCCGGTAGTTCCCACTACCGGGCGTTTTATGTTTTTAGAGAAGGCATTTCGCTCCTTGCGCAGCGTGTATTTCATCAGGGGAACAGAGCAACCGACTGCAGATTGAATCACGCAAATCAGATATTTCAATAAGCAATCATGCTAAAGAGCCCTGAGTTTGATATCCCGATCCTTTTCACAGTTGCCCCAAGAAATGCACGGCTTTACCGATGGGCCCCCTCCTGCTGCCGCAAGGAAGCATGCCGGAAAATCAAGCACAAAAACGCCCGGCACTGCGCGTTGGCAATGCCGGGCATGAAGTGTTTCATCACCTTAAATCAGAAGCTGCAGCGAAGGGCAGCATTAAACGAATGATTCACCTGATTGCGGCGGGCTTCCAGCGCATAGAAGGCACCTACACTCATGGTAGAATTAAACATCCAGTTTGCGCCCACCTGCATCATGAAGGCTCCGCGGCCCAGATTAGAGCCCTCACCCACGCGGTTAAAGCCATATACACTGGTATTCACCGTCGGGTTGTCGCGGGAAATATCGGCAATATAGGCCAGCGTCAGCTCAGGAGCAAACACGTTGGTTCCCTCCATCTCATAAATACCACGGATGGTGATACCCATCGGCACGCTCAGACTGCTCATGGAGCCATCGCGATAATCGCGCTCACCGCCAGTGAAACGCTCTGTGAAGGCATCCTGCTCCACCTGCTGATAAGTCAGCCCGGTAAAGAGGCTGGTGGTTACATGATTGCCGAGTGTCACGTTCCAGGCCACCTTAACACCGATATTGAAGACCTCATCTTCCCAATCAGCAGAACCGGTGGTTCCAGCCTGGTAGGTTTCAGCCTCATTTTCCACGATACCATAGGCAATATGCCCGCTTACGGTCACGCTGCTGATTTTTCCGGTCTTGGTAACATACTGAGCCGTGAGAACGGGCATCATGGCATTCTGGTCCACCTTCAGCTGATTGTCGTCGGACTGGAATGAGCCGAACATCTGTCCCAATGCCACACCCGCGCGGAACTTCTCCGTGAACGCATGCTGCAAGCCCACAGCATAGCCGTAGGAATTACTGGTGAAGCCCTGCTCTCCGCCCACATTCATGTAGCTGCCGATGCCGGCACCCCAGAAGGTGGTCTGCCCGGGCATACCAACGAGGAACTGGTTCTCCGCCGTGCGGGCAAACTCATGCACCGCATTGGCCGAGGCCCACATCGTGTTGGCCACGTTGGCAGAGTTGCTGTCCATGAGAGCAGCCAGTGCAGCCTTGCTCACCGCCGCATTGAACTTCAACTTTCCATCCTCAAACGAAATGGTTGAGCCCGCCTCCAGAAGGCCGGAATTATCCTGCAAAGCCAGCGTGAAATCTGCGGTGGTAGCAGTTGTGGTTGTCCCTACCTCCATGAGAGTCAGGCTCATCGGATCGCTCCCCGCAGAGAGAATGCCCATCGTCACATCCACCTTTACCGTCACGGTACCTGTGCCCGGATTGATAGTCAGGCTATCCGCCTCCAGGAACGAATGCGTGCCATTGCCATAATTGGTAAGGCTGGCCGGAGTTATGCCATCTACGCTGAACGAGAGCGTGGCTCCGCGGTCAATGGTCAGGCTGTCGTGCTTCTGGTAGCCCGGGCTGTTACCCACATGCAGACTGGCCGTGCTGGCGAGACTGGTAGCACCGAAAGTACCGGTACCGGATACCTTGCCCTCAGCCTCAAGTGTGTTGGAGATGGTGCCATTATTCACCAACTCGACAGAGTTCTTGATTGCCCCGGAGATGGTGCCATAATTCTCCAACTCGGTAGAACTCGTGATTGCCCCGGAGATGGTGCCATAGTTAATCACCTTACCAGCGGCTGCCACATTACCCGAAATACTGCCCCCGAGGTTGTTATTCAACTTCGAATTCCCAAGCAGTTCAACATCACCGGTAATGCTGCCCAGGTTAGTCACGGTACTACCAGAGTTGCTGGTAATTTTCGCAGCCACTGTACCCTCATTGGACAACTCGGTACCATTCTCCAGAGTTACCGTTGTTGCGTCATTCCCCAGACCTAGCGTCGTATTTCCACCGATGACAACCGTGCCGCTATTTACATTCACTGTGGCAGATTCATATTTCGCACCATTCAGTTTCAGCACATCGGAAGCACCAGTCTTGCCGATTTCCAGAATTGCAGCTGATGTGCTACCAGTAGCAGCCTCGATGCTGTAATTCACTGAGCCATTTCCGACCAGCGACATGGTCTGGTCCTTTGTCGTTATCAGGGTACCACTTTCCTTACCCGGAATAATCTCATTGCTCAGCAGTTCATCTTCCAGGCCACTGGCGTCTGCCGTGCCACCATTGAGCCAGACCTGCTTCTCGCTGGAAGGCATATTTTCACCCTCCAGAACAACATCCTGACCTTCGCCTACTACAATATCGTTTTCATCTGGCCCGGCAGTTATGGAACCGTCCCCCAGATACACATACACCAGATTATCATTACCCGTTACGGCATAATAGAATCTGTCATCCGCAAGCAGTGGCTTGTACCAGAAAAACTCCTCGCCATTTTCATCATACCCATTCTTCACAGCAAAAGGTTGCAACAACTTCAACCCAGATTCGTTAATAGAAGAACAGATAAACAAAGGTGTAGCCGGATCAGGATCTCCATACGGCAGTACCCAGTTACCGGATTCATCGGTCGTCCATCCTCCCCCGGAACTATAATACAAAATAGCAGTTGTGCTGCTGATAGTAATACTTCCCGACACTGACAAAGTCACCTTATCGCCATTAATTTCAATGTATCCCAACGAATTGAGGGGATCTGTATCGCACGTATAACGACTCTCTGTTGCGATGTTGAGAGAAACACCGGCAAGTGACAGATTTCCTTCCAGATAGACAGTACATGGGTCATTCGAGTGATTGTCCTCTATCTGCAAGTCAGCATATCGCGTAATGGCCATATTCTGCAAGCGCATCGTGGCTCCAGAATTAATACCATAGTCCAGATACGTTGCTGCTAGCGTAGCTTTTGTCAAATCCAGAATGGCGCCATTTCCCACCTCCAACTCCGACAGAGTTCCTGCAACCCGTCCTTCTACATTGACAACTGTTCCACTCCCATTCACACTCATGTATACATCATTAAGCGATACACCCGATTCAATGGTATACGTACTAGCAGCGCCGCTCCCGACGTAATCATAGAAGTGATAACCAATTTCCATCCAGACATTCTCACTATACAACGCATGATTACCACCGCCAAAAATCCCTGATCCTGATAAGGAATAATCCCCCCCCCTCTTCTGTTGAGGTCCACCGGAAGGGATAATAGCCGTACAAGTCGGCATCCACGGAGGGCATCCAGTTACCATTCAACTGAAGATTACAATTTTCAGCATAATAGGAAGCCTGACCGAATTGACTATTATTGGACGGCTTCATATCATTGATGATAACAGTTTCCGCAGCCATGGCAGTAGTCATAAGAGCCACCGGCAGCGCCCGAAGGAGAGAAAGCGGTAAATGTAATTTCATAGTATCTTCGCTAAGTTACCGTGCATTTTACATGCACTGTCCTCCAGTATACCCTTTCCTAATGGGTATGCAAGTATAAAATTCCACCATAAACAAGAACGTGTTGAAATCCGGCTGGGTATTTTTGGCCACTACCCCATAGTACTTAACTATAAATCATTAAGGAATAATATCTCAATTCTTACCCATTAGGAAACCGCAACTACAATACAGACCATGAATCAGAACATCACAGAGGAAGAGTACGCAGCACTCACTATTCTACGGAGCATGGGGGTAGCTGCTGTAGAAGCCGCCCTTTTAGCCAGAGAGGCAATTGCAAAAGGCCGGGGAAGCCTAAAACGCGCCAGAAGGGTGCCTGAAGCTGGCCGAAGCAGAACTCCGGCGGCAGGATGTCCTGCGACATTTGGCCTTATCGCTCAGGAAAACGATATCCGGCCTCGCCGGACGATATCTCTGAGCCTGCAACTCCGAACAATGCACAAAACGCCCGGCACTGCGCGCGTGGCAATGCCGGGCATGAAGTTTTTGCTGTCTAGCAGGCTGCTTTACTCATCAGCCCCCACGGAGAGGGTGTCATCGGGCAGCGGGAGTTCCTCGTCGTCCATGTAGGTGGCGCGGGGGATGGGCGTAGCGCCCTCAGCCGGTTCCACCACGATGTTGCGGTACTGGGAGAAGCCGGTACCAGCGGGGATGAGGTGACCCAGGATGACGTTCTCCTTGAAGCCTTCCAGCATATCCACCTTGCCGAGAGTGGCAGCCTCGGTGAGCACACGCGTGGTGTCCTGGAAGGAGGCGGCGGAGATGAAGGAATCGGTCTTGAGGGAGGCCTTGGTGATACCCAGGAGGATGGGCTCGCAATCTGCCGGGCGGCCGTGCTGCTCCACGGTCTCCTTGTTGATGCGGGAGAGCGTGGTGCGATCCACTTCGTCGCCCCAGAGGAGGCCGGTATCGCCCGGGTCCTTCACGCGCACCTTGCGGAGCATCTGGGAAACGATGATTTCCACGTGCTTGTCGTTGATTTCCACACCCTGCACACGGTACACCTGCTGCACCTTGTTCACGAGGTGCTCCTGCAGGGCTTCCTTGCCGCAGATACGGAGGATTTCATCGGAGGCTTCGGAACCGTCGGAAAGCGGTTCACCGGCGCGCACGTAGTCACCGTCGTGTACGATGATGTGGCGGTCCATGGGCACGAGGTGCTTGATGGAGATGGTACCCTCGTACTCGTCGCTGGTCTGCAGCTTGGTGGAGCGCTTGCGGCTCTTGGTAGCGGCTTCCTTGGCGGCGGCGTCGCGGTAGATGGTCACCACCTTCTTACCACGGATCATGGCGTCGTCGATGGCAACGATACCGTCCATTTCAGCCAGGGTGCAGGTATCCTTCGGGCGGCGGGCTTCAAAGAGCTCGGCCACGCGGGGAAGACCACCGGTAATATCGTTTGTCTTCTGCACCTTGCGGGGAGTCTTGGCCAGCTGAGTACCGGCGGCAATCTTCTGCTTGTTGTTCACCACGAGGTAAGCGCCGGTGGGGATGGAGTACACGCGGGGCTTGTCCTTGTCGGAACCGGGCTTGGCGGTGTGCACAATCACACGCGGGGCGAGGTCCTGGCGGTGGTCGATGATAACGGTGGTACCCTTACCGGATTCGGTGTGACCGGTCTCGGTGCGGCAGGTAATACCCTCAATCATGTCCTGGAACTCAACCGTACCGCCTACTTCGGCGATAACCGGAATGGCGAAGGGATCCCATTCGGCGATGACTTCGCCAGCCTTCACGGGGGCGCCGTCCTTGATGCGGAGCACCGCACCCATGGTCAGGGAGTAGGATTCGAGTTCCTTACCCTCGGCGTCGTATACCTTCACGCTGCCGTTCTTGCAGAGAACCACCATGTTGCCATTCTCGTCCTCAACGCAGCGGTCGCGCAGGTTTTCGTCGTAAATGACGGTACCGTCGCTCTTGGCGCTGTACTCGGGGCGGCTGGCGGCAGCTGTAGCGGTACCACCCACGTGGAAGGTACGCATGGTCAGCTGGGTACCAGGCTCACCGATGGACTGGGCAGCAATGATACCCACGGCTTCACCCACCTTCACGCTCTGGCCAGTGGCCAGGTTCAGGCCGTAGCACTTGGCGCAGCAGCCCTTGGAGAGGTCGCAGGTCAGCACGGAACGCACCTTCACCTTCTCGATACCCACCTTCTCGATGCGCTTGGCGGCTTCGTCGGTGATGATTTCGTTCTTGGCAACGATGAGCTCGCGAGTGGTCGGGTCGTAGATATCGTCGCAGGTTACGCGGCCATAGATACGCTGAGCCAGGGTGGCGATTTCGTCTTCACCGTCGAAGATGGCGGTCATGGTGATGCCATTGTCGGTACCGCAATCCAGGTCACGCACGATGACGTCCTGAGCCACGTCGACCAGCTTACGGGTCATGTAACCGGAGTCAGCGGTCTTCAGAGCGGTATCGGCCAGACCCTTACGGGCACCGTGGGTGGAGATGAAGTACTCGAGCACGGACAGGCCTTCGCGGAAGTTGGAGGTAATGGGGCGTTCGATAATTTCACCGGAGGGCTTGGCCATAAGACCACGCATACCGGAGAGCTGCTTAATCTGGGCCTTGTTACCACGAGCGCCGGAGTCCACCATCATGTAGAGCGGGCTGGCCACGGCAGAGCCTTCGTTGTATTCCAGCTTGGTGTAGAGTTCCTTCTGGATGGAGTCGGTAGCGCTGGACCAGATGTTAATCACCTTTTCGTAGCGTTCGCCGTTGGTGATAAGGCCTTCCTCATACTGCTCGGTCACCTTGGCAACCTCTTCGTATGCGTTGGCAATCACGCCATCCTTGTTCTCGGGCACCACCATGTCCACGATACCAATGGAGCAACCGGAACGGGTAGCTTCCTTATAGCCGAGGGACTTGAGGGCATCGAGCGTTTCCACGGTCTTCTTCTGGCCGCAGGTCTGGTAGCAGCGCCAGATGATGTCACCCAGCTGCTTCTTGCCCACGTTGCGGTTGATGTAGCCGATTTCATCCGGCCAGATTTCGTTGAAACGCACACGGCCGGCGGTGGTCACGAGGGTCTTGCGACCCACGTTCTCCTGGTTGTAGGCCAGCTTGTCGAACTCGGCGCCGGTCTTGCCGTAATCCGGGTTCTTGAGGCGGATCCACTCGTGGTAGCCAATCTTGCGGGCAGCGATAGCGAACTCCACTTCGGAGATGGATTCGAAGAGGGGCAGCAGGTGCTGGTTGTCCTGGTGTTCCTTGACTTCCTTGGCACGGGTGTGCGTGAGGTAGTAGGAACCCAGAATGATATCCTGAGACGGCGTGCAGATGGGCTTGCCGGAGGCCGGGGAGAAGATGTTGTTGGGAGCCAGCATGAGGAGGCGGGCCTCCAGCTGGGCTTCCACGCTCAGCGGAACGTGCACAGCCATCTGGTCACCGTCGAAGTCAGCGTTGTAACCGGTACACACGAGCGGGTGCAGACGGATAGCGGAGCCTTCGATAAGCACAGGCTCGAAAGCCTGGATGGAGAGGCGGTGCAGCGTAGGAGCACGGTTCAGGAACACCGGGTGACCCTTGGTCACTTCTTCCAGGATATCCCACACGATGGCTTCCTTGCGGTCAATCATCTTCTTGGCAGAGCGCACGGTGTGCACGTAGCCAAGCTCCTTGAGGCGGTGGATGATGAAGGGTTCGAACAGGCTCAGGGCCATCTTCTTGGGAAGACCGCACTGGTTCATCTTCAGGTTCGGACCAATCACAATCACGGAACGGCCGGAGTAGTCCACACGCTTACCGAGCAGGTTCTGACGGAAGCGGCCGCTCTTGCCCTTCAGCATGTCGGACAGGGACTTGAGCGGGCGGTTGCCGGCGCCTGTCACGTGGCGGCCATGGCGGGCGTTGTCGAACAGGGCGTCCACAGCTTCCTGCAGCATGCGCATTTCGTTGCGCTTAATCACCTCCGGGGTCTGCAGGGCGGCAAGCTCGCGCAGACGGTTGTTGCGGTTGATGACGCGGCGGTACAGGTCGTTGAGGTCACTGGTGGCAAAGCGGCCACCGGGCAGCGGAACGAGCGGACGCAGATCCGGGGGAATCACCGGCAGGGTGGTGAGCACCATCCACTCGGGCTTGGAACCGCTGGTGCGGAAGCCCTGAACCAGCTGCAGACGCTTGGCCAGCTTGCGCTTGTTCTGCTTGGAGTTGGTCTTTTCCATCTCCTGGCGCAGGGTGTCTACCAGAGCGTCCAGGTCGATGGTGGCCAGCAGGCGCTGAATAGCAGCTGCACCCATGCCAGCCTCGGGGGCGTCATCGCCGTAGTCGTCCACAAGCTCATCGTACTCTTCCTCGGTGAGAATCTGGCCACGCTCGATGCCGGCCACATCCTTGGGGTCGATGACGATGTAGTCCTCGTAGTAAATCACGCGCTCCAGATCGCGGGCGGTCAGGTCGAGCATGAGGCCGATGCGGCTGGGCATGCACTTGTAGAACCAGATGTGGGTCACCGGCACTGCCAGGTTGATGTGGCCCATGCGCTCGCGGCGCACACGGGAGGTGGTCACCTCCACGCCGCAGCGGTCACAGACCATACCCTTGTTCTTGGCGCGCTTATAGCGGCCGCAAGAGCATTCCATGTCGCGGGTCGGGCCGAAGATGCGCTCGCAGAACAGACCACCCTTCTCGGGCTTGAAGGTGCGGTAGTTAATCGTCTCGGGGTTCTTGACCTCGCCGCTGGACCAGCTCAGGATATCATCCGGGCTGGCCACGGTGATGCAAACCTGATCGAAGTTCTTGGGCTTCTCGTTGTTAAGGTCGTTAAAAGACATATTGGTG
>JAZOTC010000050.1:0-19558 GCA_045657445.1 Akkermansia sp.
GAACCCCATGGAAGCCCTTGAGGCTTTGTACGGAAGCGATACCTTTGGTATCAAGACCATGGAGAAGTATCTCTCCAAGAGCGCTTTCAAGAAGATGATGCAAACCATCCAGAAGGGTGGCAAGCTTGATATGAGCATTGCGGATGAAGTGGCCCAGTCCATGAAGGTGTGGGCGCTTTCCAAGGGTGCTACGCACTACACGCACTGGTTCCAGCCGCTTTCTGATGCCACGGCAGAGAAGCATGATTCCTTTGTGGAGCCGGATGGCAAGGGTGGTATGATTTTCGAGTTCACCGGCAAGAACCTCATTCAGGCCGAGCCGGATGCCTCCTCCTTCCCGAGCGGCGGTATCCGCGCAACCTTCGAGGCCCGAGGCTACACCGCCTGGGACCCCACCAGCCCGGCTTTCATCAAGCGCACGGCCAATACGGTGACGCTTTGCATCCCGACCGCATTCTGTTCCTACACTGGCGAGGCTCTGGACAAGAAGACCCCGCTGCTGCGCTCCATGGCCGCCGTGGGGGCGCAGACCAAGCGCGTGCTGGCCTGCTTCGGCATCACCCCCACCACGGTGGACACGAACCTGGGCGCCGAGCAGGAGTATTTCCTCATTGACCGCGATTTGTACATTCAGCGTCCCGACCTCATCGAGACTGGCCGCACGCTGTTCGGATGTCTGCCGCCCAAGCACCAGCAGATGGAGGACCACTATTTCGGTTCCATCAAGGAACGCGTGCTGGAGTTCATGACCTCGGTGGACCACGCGCTGTGGGCGCTGGGCGTGCCCTCCAAGACCCGCCACAACGAAGCCGCCCCCGGTCAGTTTGAAATCTGCCCGCTGTTTGAGCCCTGCAATGTGGCCGTGGACCACAATGTGCTCATCATGGATATTCTGGAGCGTCAGGCGCTCAAGTTCAACCTGGTGTGCCTTCTGCACGAGAAGCCCTACAGCTCGGTGAATGGCAGCGGCAAGCACAACAACTGGTCGCTTTCCACGCCGGAGCTCGGCTCCTTGTTCTCCCCGGGTAAGACCCCGCACAGCAATGTGCTCTTCCTCACTTTCCTGGCGAGCGTGATTCAGTGCATCGACCGCCACGCCGACCTGCTGCGCGCTTCTATCTCCAAGGCTGGTAACGACCATCGTCTGGGTGCGGCAGAAGCACCGCCTGCCATTATGAGCATCTTCCTGGGCGATGAGCTTACCGACATCGTGGAGCAGATTATGCACGGTGGTGCCAAGAGCTCCTGCGCCAAGACCACGATGGAGCTGGGCGTGGATACCCTGCCGGAACTGCCCAAGGATACCACCGACCGCAACCGTACTTCTCCCTTCGCCTTCACGGGCAACAAGTTTGAGTTCCGCGGCGTGGGGTCCTCCCAGACCTGCGCCTGGCCGATGACTGTGCTCAACACCATCATGGCCGAATCGCTGGATGAGGTGGCCACCCGCCTGGAGCCCGTGGCTGGCACGCCCGCCTTCAAGGACGAGGTGAAGAAGCTTATTGCCGAGATGATTACCGCCCACAGCCGCATCATCTTCAATGGTAACGGATATTCCGATGAGTGGGTAGAGGAAGCCGAACGCCGCGGTCTGCCCAACATCAAGTCCACCCCGGAGGCGCTGGAGGTGCTTTCCCGCCCGGATACGCTGGAGCTCATGGCCAAGTATGGTGTGCTTTCCAATGCTGAGCTGCTGGCCCGCAAGGAAATCCAGATTGAGAACTACGAGAAGCTCATTGACATTGAGGCCAAGACCTGCCTCAATATGCTCCAGACTATCTACATGCCCGCTGTGGCTGAGCAGATGACCCAGATTTGCAATACCGTGGCCGCTATTCAGGCTGCCGGCATCTACGCCGGGCTCAAGGCCGCCACCGGCAAGGCCGAAGCTGTGGGGGCTCTCTACGACCTGCTGCCCGACCGCATCAGCGACCTGGCTGCTGCCATTGAGGAAGGCAACCCGGCGCATATGCGCACCGCCATGGTGGCCGCACGCGAGGTGGTGGATAAGCTGGAAACCATGGTGGATGCCGACCTCTGGCCCGTGCCTACCTATGCTGAGATGCTGAATATCCACAGCAAGTGATGCTTTTCGCATAGAATGTCTGCGTAGCATATGGACTTCTCGAACTGGACATTCTGGCTTATCGCCCTACCATCTCTTCTACTGATGGGGGTATTGTGTGGTAGGTTTGCTCGTGGATTGTGGCAGGAGTTGATAGGCAAATGGGGACTGACGATACTGAGCCTTTCGTTGCTCGGTTCAGTCAGTATGGAGACATTGTTGATTTTTCTCAGTGTGAGCCTTGTGGCGTATGTGGCCTGCCGGTTGTTTGAAAACTCCCGGCAGGTTGTAAAAAAACGTATGCTTATCGGGCTGATACCTATCTTGCTGCTCCCTTTGCTGTTTTATAAATATGCAGATTTTATAACGAGTGAAATATTGAGGCAGGAATGGGATACATTCCGGGATTTGATTATTCCCATAGGTATATCGTTCTACACATTTCAGATTATAGCCTTTTGCATTGATACCCTGCGGGATAATCAGAAGGTTCCCTCATTTATTGACTATATGAATTTCTGCAGTTTTTTCCCGCAGATTGTGGCGGGGCCAATTGAGCGCAGGGATTCATTGCTGCCGCAGATGGCGGCATGGCGTGGTACCATCAACTCTGCGAGTATAGCAGAGGGTGTTCCATACATCATATTGGGAATTTTCTATAAGTGTGTTATGGCCGATAATCTCGCCTTGGCGATGCAGGTCGGCTATGCAGGCGACAACGCCTTCCAGGTATGGACTAATAACATTGCATTTGGTTTTCGTATCTACTTTGATTTTGCCGGGTATGGATTGTCTGCATATGGTGTTGCCAAGTGTCTTGGTGTGCAAGTAACCATGAATTTCATGAGCCCGTACACTAGTTGTAATGTAACGGAGTTCTGGCGTAGGTGGCATGTTTCACTAACACTCTGGTTTCGTGATTACATCTATTTTGCTATGGGGGGGAGCAGAACACGCTTCTGGTGGTTTAACATTATATTCATGTTTCTTATTTCTGGTATCTGGCATGGTGCAGGGTGGAACTTCATTATCTGGGGTGGATTAGCCGGCGTCACAATGGTGATTCACCGTATTTTTCGAAAGTCGAAAACAACAATGCCTGCGTTTATCGGTTGGATGATGACTTTTGGGATTATGATGTTCATCTGGATGTTTTTCTATGAAACAGATATGAACATTGTGTGGAAGAATTTCTGTACCATTGCGGACATAGCATGTTATCAGGTTGGTGATTATATTGAACAGCTTCAATCAAAACCGCTAAGTGGAGCTGTTTTCCTTATTTTTCTTTTTCTTTCTTTACTTGTCGTCGCAGCCGAGTATATTTCCCAGAAGAAATATGAGCACCCGTACGCTATTTTTCTCACACCCAGAATGTGCGCTCTGATGGTATTATGCATGTGTATGCTGCGCTCCGGACAACAATCGCAATTTATCTATTTTGCATTCTGATATGTTGAAACGCATTGGAATATATATTGTGTTTGCGATTCTTATTGCGAGTGTGGCGAATCGCATGTATGCACGCTATGTGGATCCGGGGGCTTTGTTTTTCATGGAGTGCTTGCGCGTTACAGAGCGTTGGGCTGCCATGTTGCGTGAGGATGCGCAGCCTTGTTATGTTTTTTCGGGCGGGTCAGAAGTGCGCATGTCTGTAGATACACAAGTTATGCTGGAAAAGCATAATGTGCGCGCAATTAATGCAGGTGTGCAGGCTGGGAACGGGGCCCGTTGTAATGCGCATACGGCATTGCAGTTTCTTCGGGAGGGAGATACCCTGATTATTAGTTGTTTGCCTTCGGATTTGGAAAATGATGGGATGTCGAGTTCCGGGGTTAATTTTTGCTGCTCACAACAGGGGTTCTTCTCATTTTACGAAGGCCTGATACCTGTTAATTATAAGACAATATCGGAGTTGCTGCTAGGAACTTCCTCTAATTATTGCATTTACCTGATGCGCATTTTGACGCGCCCTGAAAATATATACCGGTATTCGACGCCGCAGAATGCCCGGATTTCCGAATCAGGACGAGTGGAGGTGTTTCTGTTGAATGAGCAGCAGACTGTCGTACCTAAAAATAACGGAGGGCGGAAGCAAGAAAAAGCTTATATCCCGCCGGATGCTATGCTGCGAGGGTGGGATACTTTTCTTGCCGAGCTGCAGCAGCAGTGCAAGGATAGAGGCGTGAAACTCGTAGGATACTTTTCCCGACAACACGTACCGGGCGGTGTTCATCGACAGATACATGCAGCGGCCGCAATCCGATATATGGAACTGGGAATCCCGATACTGAAAGATCCCTATCTGGGATGTTGGGAGGATGAAGCGGCATACTCGGATACCGCTCAGCATCTCAGTATCGAAGGAGGAAAACAATATTCTGAATTTCTGGCCATACAGTTAAAAAATAATCAATATTGGACTCGAGAGGAACTGCTTTCCATTGTTAAGGGTACTTTGCCCTCCTTGGAGGACGCAAAATAATGGGCTTCGGATTCAATGCTTTTCCTGCTTGCTATTGGTGAAGAAATGCGTTAGAATCGCGTGAGCGTAGCACAACACTATCATGGCACACGAAACAGCATTCCTGGGTGCAAGCACGGTTTTCGGCAAGTATTGGACGAAACGCCGCTTTTTTGATTATCTGATTGATAAGGATAATTTCAAGCTTACTTTTGGCCGTTCGTTCGGCATGATGGTGTATCTGGATAACGCCATAGCCAATGGCCCCGCAGCGGTGCGGTCTGATGTGGAGGCCGATACGCGTGCCACGAATTACCTCATCAACCACCTGGCCGATATCAAGCCGGAGCTCACCGTGTTTGTGACCACCTGCGATATGCTGCCGGAAACGGCAGATGAGAATACGCCCACGATTGAAAGCAGCGAGGACCCCTATGTGCAGAACCGCATCAACCTGTATCGCGAGCTGAATCGCCAGTACGGCCGCGTGCTCAATGTGCATATTCCCGAAATTGCCAGCGCAGACCCAGCCTTTAATCCGCTGATGGCTACGCTGCTGAACCCGGATCATTCGAAGAAGCCGCTGCCCTTTGCTCCGCTGGAGTACCACCAGCTTTACCTGCCGCAGCGTATCATGGGCGATGTGGACCGCTGTATTCCGCTGGGGATTCCTGCTATCATTCCCGCCATGCCGCAGCTGACCACCACCGAGCTGGTGAAACTGCTCAACCCGGCACTGGTCAAGCGTCTGCGCGACCCGGAAAACACTGACCCGCGCGGTTCGGATCGCAAATCCATCCATTCCTTCCAATGGCTTGACCCGAAGGACGGGTACCTGGTCACGAAGGAAGACCAGATGGAGCTGTTGAAATTCTATTTTGCACCGGGGATGCTGTGATGGCAGCGGACGGGGTCAGACAGACCGGGGGTGAGTTTGCCCGCTTCTTTGTAGTGGGCGTGGGGGCTACCCTGGCGCATTTGGGGGTGTACCTGTTGCTCAACTGGTTGTTTGGGGTGAGTGAATCGGATTCCTGGAGCATTACTGCTACATATGCGGTGGGATATCTGGTGAGTTTTGCTGCCAATTATGTAGCCTCGCTGCGCTGGACTTTCAGGACCGAGGGTAGCGTGCAGAAGGGGCTTGGATTTGCATTTTCGCATTTGATTAATGCGCTGATGCACCTGCTGCTGCTGAATTTCTTCCGCGCCATCGGGGCCGGGGATGCGTTGAGTCTGCTGCTTATCTGGCTGCTCCCCTGGCTTGTGGACTGGCTGCCTGTGCTGGGGCGCCCGGAATCGCTGCTGCCGCTGCCGGTGTATGTGATTGTTGTGCCGTTAAACTTCATCATGGTGCGGTATTTTCTGAAGCGCCAGTAGAACTATTTGATATTCTATCTTCTTGAGCTTGCCGCCCTAACTGCGGTAAGTTGGTGCACAGCTGCCGTGAAAATGGGCAGCCAAGTGTAACTATGAAGATTAAGAATAAGCGAATTCTGGCGTTGCTGAGCACTACTGCCTTTGTGGTGGTGGCCGGCACGATGAGCAGTAAGGCAGATGCCACGAGTGATAAGCAGGCGTATCTGGATGGTACCCGCCGGGAATTGGTGGGTGGGTACCAGATGCCCCCGGATATTACGGGAGTCACCCGCCAGGCCACGCTGGTGAGTGGTACCGGGGCGCTGGCGGTATTTGATATTTCTACCACCATTTCAGAAGCCACCAATGCTCTATATGTGGCCGCCCCGTATTCTGTTCCGTTTGTGAACAGTGGGATTGACCAGGTCCCGTATCTGGATGGCATTGCCGATACCCGCAATATCGAGATAAATATGGAGGGTGGCAATGTGACCAAGTTGTTCGGTACGTACCTGTATTCAGATGTCACCAGTGGTACCATTACGCACAATATCACCGGCGGCACGGTCGGTACGCTGATTGGTGGCGCCAATCTGACGAATTCCACCAATTCCCGCCCGGAGTACACACCAGCCCAGGTGCAGGGGGTGGTGATTAATGTTTCCGGTGGTACGGTGGGGCAGATTCGCGGCGGCAACACCACGAGCGAGGGTGAGCTGGCGGCTTCTCACAATATCGGGGCAGAGGGCATTACCATCAATATTACCGGTGGTACTGTGGGCACCGCCGGGCAACAGGACGCCATTCGTGGTGCCGGTGGTTCCTTTGACGGTGTGGATGGCAAGGTGAGCATCAATATCTCCGGCGATGCTGAGGTGGTGGGCGATGTGTATGCCGGCGGTCGCCGGGCCACGGTGGACTCCACTGAAATCAATATCTCCGGCGGTGAAATCACTGGTAATGTATATGGCGGCGGTGCATATGATGAGGCGGCTGCCGTGGTAACCAACGATACGAAAATTCAGATTTCCGGGGGTACTATCAATGGTGATGTGTACGCCGCCGGTATGAATGACCAGGTGGGAGGCAGCACTTCTATCGTGATGACCGGGGATTCCGCCCAGGTGACCGGCACTCTTAATGGTGGTTCCAATAACGCTGCTGCGGCTACTGCCGGCACGGTGGGAGGCGCCAGAAGCATTGATTTCGGCACGGAGGACGCCGCCTATACGGGGGCTGTGCGTCTGGCTGATTTCACTGAGGTGAATGTGAATAATGGCACCACGACCATCGAGTCGCTGACCAATGCTGCAGATGGAACCCATGTGACAGTGGGCCAGTCGGGTACATTGAATGCTGCGGCTGGTGTGATGACAGATGTGGAGAGTCTTACCGTGCTGGGCGGCACGCTCAATATCGATATGGACGGTAGTAATGATACTGGCGTTTCAGGAAAGAGCCTGACCTTTGCGAGTGGTTCCACCATCAATGTGCTCAATGCGGCCGATGATTCGGGGCGCATATCCGTGTTCGGATTCGATGAGGTGGACAACGCAGGTAACCTTGCAGTAACGCTGAATGGCGAGACGGTATCGAGCAGCCTGTGGGAAATGGAGGAAGGTGTACTCTTCATCCGCGAGTTGAATGCGAATACTCTTGCCCTGAATAATAACCAGCGCCGATTCTATTCAGTACTCCAGGCCATGGAGGCCGATGGTAATGCCAGCCCCGAAATCCAGGAGCTTCTGGCTTCGCGGGATGATGCCGGGGTGAAGGCCCAGCTGGATGCGATGAGTGGTCATGAATATGCCACTGCCATGAGCAGCCAGATTGATGGCAATATGGCACACTTGCGCCGGCTGCGGGCCAGCATGGGCAAAGGTGCCTCCCTGGGGCGCGTTACCTCGTACACCCAGGGGTATACGGATAACAAGGGACGCGAGATTTCTGCCCCGATGCCGGTGACGGATATGCGGCGCTGGCGCGTGGGAGTGCAGGGGTTCTATGATGATTCCAAGGTGGATTCCGATTCCCACGGCGACGGGTACAACCGGAGCGAGGCGGGGGCCATGATGCTGCTGGAATACATGGTCGATGAGAAATCTACCATGGGTGTGGCTCTTTCCTACGGGCGTACAAGCCTGGGGACAGACCATGGACTCCGACGCCACGAGGATAACACCCGCTTCGATGTATACAGCATGTATGGCTGGAATCGCTGGAGTTTTGTCACCTCGCTGGGCATGGGCTTCCATACCCACCACATGAAGCGCAACCACATCCGCTCGCTGGATGCAGATGGCTATGCCATTAACTTCATGCAGGAAGCCGCCTATGAAATCGTGAAGTCGGAGCACTCCAACATGCAGCTTTTCGGCTCGGTGGAAAGCTCCTGGAACCACTTGTCCGGGTTCCGGGAAAGCGGTGCCTCCCCCCTGTATGTCCGCGACCAGGATGCCTGGGCTACCGATGTCATCATGGGTGTGCGATACAACGTGCAGCTGCCCTCCCTGGGGAGTGCCCCTGCGGGCCTTTTCACGGTGCAGACCGGGGCTATCGGCTCGGTGGGCGATGTGAACCCGGCTGTGAAGATGAGCTACGATGGCTACTCATACCGTCAGGAGTGTGCCCAGCGCGACCGCTGGGGCTGGGAAATCGGCTGCGGTGTCGATGTGCCGGTGAGCAATACCGTCTCCCTCTTTGGTGCGGCCGAGGCGATTATACGCGATGCCTCCCATAGTCTGGATGCGCAGGTAGGTGTGCGTGTTGCATTCTGAAATTGCCTGGCAGGGCGGTGCCGGAGGAATCCGGCACCGCTTTTTTGGGCAAGTGGGAGAATCGGAAAGAGAAAAAGCTTGACTATAAGGGGGTACTCTGCTAATCTCCGCGCGTTATGGCAAAAGTTCCCGTTATTCAGCTTCGCAAAGGTCACGCCGTGAACTACAACGGCGATATCTGCGTTGTGCGTGAGAGCCAGCTCAAGACTCCCCCCCGCATGGCCTCCTATGTGCAGATGACCATCCGCAGCATCGCTTCCGGCAAAGACTACAATCTGCGCCTTACCTCCAACGACTTCCTTGAGGGCGTGATGCTCAGCCGCGAGGAGATGGAATTCTCCTACGTGGACGGCATGGGTTACCACTTCCTCAACACCGAGACCTACGAGGACGTATGCGTGGGTGAGGATATCGTGGAACCCGTGAAGGATTACCTCATCGAGGGCGGTGTGTATGTGCTGCTCTTCACCGATGAAATCGTGTGCTCCATCGAGCTGCCCGCCGCCATCACCATGGAAGTGGCCGAGGCTCCCGAGGGCGTGAAGGGTAACTCCGCCAACAATGTGTACAAGAGCGCCACCATGACCACGGGCCTCGTGGTGCAGGTGCCCCTGTTCATCACCGCTGGTCAGCGCATCTCTGTGAAGACCGAAGACGGCACCTATCTGGGCCGCGTGAACAACTAATCCTGTATACAAAATCTGCTTTTCTACCGCCGTGGAGCCCCTCCACGGCGGTTTTTTTGTTGCGCTGCCCGGGGGGCTGTGGTAGAATGCCATCACTAAAACAGCTTTTAACTACTATCATGATTAGTCATATCATTCGCGGTAAAAAGGTATTCGAGGACGAGATTGATGCGCTCAAGGTGATTGCCGAAGAGCTGGACAACTCCTTCGATGAAGCGGTGGAAGCCATGCGCAAGGCCATCAACACCGGCCACAAGATTATCATTGTGGGCGTGGGCAAGAGCGGCCTCATTGGCGACAAGATTGCAGCCACTCTCACCTCCACCGGTGCTCCCTCTGTGGTGCTTGATACTATGAACGCCCTGCATGGTGACCTGGGTATCGTGCAGGATGGCGACGCCTGCATCGCTATGTCCTACTCCGGCGAAACGGCAGAGCTCCTCACCCTCATGCCCTTCCTCAAGCGCTTTGATATCTCCATCATCGGCATGACCGGCAAGCCCGGTTCTACCCTTGCCCAGCTTTCCGATGTGGTGCTCAACACCCACGTGGAGCGCGAGGCCGACCCGCTGAACCTGGCTCCCACTTCCTCCTCCACCGCCATGCTCGTCATGGGCGATGCTCTGGCCATGGCCCTGCTCGAAGCCCAGAACTTCACCAAGGAGGACTTTGCCCGCAGCCACCCCGGTGGCTCTCTGGGACGCGCGCTGCTCACCCGCATCGGCGATATCATGCGCACCGAATTTGCCAAGCTGCCGGAATCCTCCAGCATCATGGACTGCATCATCGCCATGTCCACTGCTCGTGTGGGCGCCTGCATCCTGGTGCACGAGGATGGCTCGCTGGCTGGTGTGTTCACCCATGGTGACTTTGCCCGCGCTTATCAGAAAGACCCCGCCTGCGGTGCCAAGCCCGTGCGCGATATCATGACCAAGAACCCCGTCTATGTCGAGGCCGATAAGCTCGCCATCGTGGCTGTGAAGACGCTGCGCGACCGCCGCATCGACGACCTCGTGGTGCTCGATTCCGACAACAAACCGGTGGGCCTCATCGATACTCAGGACCTCGTTCGCCTCAAACTTATCTGATTTTAAGGCGCTGAATGCAGAAAATTTAGCCTTAAACACACTTTAGGCTTGATTTCTTTGCAGAAAAGGTGCATCATCTGCCACCGCATTTGCGAAAGCAAGAGATCTTACACTAAAAAAGCTATGAGAAAGTACGAAGCACTGATCGTTCTGAACATGAAGGGTTCTGCCACCCTCGATGAGCTGACCGCCGCCATGACGGAGAAGCTTGAGGCCGCAGGCGCCAAGGTGACCGGCACCACGAATGTGGGTCGTCGTGAATTCGCTTATGAGTCTAACCACCTGACGCACGGTCAGTACATGCTGTTCCAGTTCGACGCTGAGCCCAGCGTGATTCGCATCGCCCGCGAGGCTCTTGCCATCGACGAGCGCGTACACTACCAGTACTACCGCGCCAAGTAAGGCTCGCAGCGTTTTCCAGAACGCGATACACCTTTTTCAAAAACCTGCTGCGTGAGCGCAGCAGGTTTTTTGCGTAATCAGGCAGCGCACGAGCTCTAACGGAGCTTGCACAATGGGACATGTATGGCAGGCTGCTCAGGGCAGCTGGTCGAGCAGCTCGGCGCGGCCGGCGGGCAGGTGCTGGAAATGGCGCAGCAGCGCGTGGTGCGGGGCTTCTGCCGGGCTGTAGAGGCCATGCAGCTCGGCCAGGCGTTTCTCAAAATGCTGCAGAATGGCACGCCGGGGGGCGGTAGTGGCTACATAATCCAGCGCGCCGGAAATGAGGGTGTGCCAGGCCGGTTCTGCGGCGCCGGCTTCCACTGTGGCCAGTAGCAGGCGGGCCAGGTAGCTGGCCAGCCGCAGCTTGAGCAGGCTGCTGCGCAGTGCCAGGCGCGGGGAGAGGAGGTTGACCGAGCTGAGGGTGTGCAAATCTCCCTGTGAAGCGGTTTTATAGAGCAGTTCGCATTCGTGAAACAGGTCTACCTGGCCACTCAGCTCGCTGCCGGGCTTGCGCGCCAGGCGGGCAGCGGTGCGCACGATGCCGTGCTGTGCCGTACACCAGGTGATGATGAGGCCGTGCTCGCCCAGGGGCTGCTGGCGCAGAATGGTGCCGGTGTCTTTCTCCATCAGGGCTGGGCTGGCTGGGGCGGTTCCGTTTTTTCCGGGAGCCCGGAAAGCTTCAGGGAGCGCTCATAGGGCACATAGGCCTGGTTGTTGGCAAAGATGAGCTTCGCAAGGTTGAGGTTGTGAGCCGCCACGGAGCGTTTCCCTTCTACCAGCGCAATCGCGGCTTTGGCATAGTGGTATAGCGGGGTATCTGCCACGGGCGAAACCGAAGCCGCAATGGCCTTGGCTTCTGCCATGTTGCCCAGCATCAGGTGGCAGAGCAGGGCGCGGTAATCCAACGCGTATAGAAGCTCATCCTCCTTGTGCATCAGGTATAAATCTTCCCGCAGGCGTGTGACAATGGCCAGGCTTTCGGCGTAGCGGCCGCAGGCCATGTGCACATTGGCCAGGTTCATGATGGTGACCGGGTCATTCGGCTGCACTTCCAGCACGCGCTTGATTTCTGCCTCGGCCTCGGCAAAGTACTTCTGCTCCAGCAGGCAGCTGGCGCGAAGGTTCCAGATGCTGGGGTTGCCACGCAGGATAACCTCGCACGCCGCCAGCTGGGCAATGCATTCTACCCACTCACCCTTGTGGTAGGCCTGCTTGGCCAGGTTGAAGTGGGCAACATACTGTTCGCGCGTTTCGGTGGGCAGGTTGGAAAAATCAATCAGCCACTGGGGCAGGTTTTCCATGGTCTGTTCTTCGGCAGATTGCCCGGCGGCTTCCTCCTGCGCAACCAGGGGAAGGGGGGATATCAGCAAACCTGCCAGCAGCAACGTGAGGAAATGAAGCTTCATTTTGCCTGGAGTTTCTGTAATATGCTGGTGGCCATGGCCTCGGGCGTGAGCCCGTACTTGCGGCGCAACTGGTCCTCGCGGCCGTGTTCGATGAACTGGTTGGGCCAGCCCAGACGCAGCACCGGCGTGGAGCTCCCTTGCTCGTTGAGCAGTTCCATGACGGCTGAACCAAAGCCGCCGGCGATGACATGGTCTTCCAGCGTGACGATGAGGCGGGTGCCGGCGGCCTGTTGCATGATGCATTCTGCATCCAGCGGGCATACAAAGCGCGCGTTCACATGGGCACAGGATACGCCCTGCGCCTCCAGCAGCTCGCGCACCTTGGTGGCGTAGCCATTCATGTTGCCCAGCGCCAGCAGGGTCACATCGGTGCCGTCTGCCAGTTTCTCGGCCTTGCCGATGGGCAGGGGAGTGAGTTCTGCCGGCATGTCGACTCCCTCGCCGGCGCCGCGCGGGTAGCGGATGATGCTGGGGCAGGTGTTGATGCCGTTCATCGTGGCCAGCATGTGGCCCAGCTCGGCCTCATCCTTGGGCTGCATCATCACCACATTCGGAATGGCGCGCATCATGGCGATATCGAACAATCCGTGGTGCGTGGGACCATCGTCCGGCGAGAGCCCGGCGCGATCCATGCAGAAGCGCACCGGCAGGCTCTGCAGGGCGGCATCGTGCTGAATCATGTCCACGCAGCGCTGCATGAAGGTGGAGTAGACGGCCAGATACGGCTTGAGACCCTGGGTGGCCTGGCCACAGGCAAAGAGCGAGGCGTGTTCCTCGGCAATCCCCACATCGTAATAGCGCTTCGGGAATTGCGCGCGGAAAATATCCAGCCGTGTGCCGGTGGGCATGGCCGCGGTGATGGCGGTGATATCCGGGTCATCTGCCGCCAGGTGGGTGAGGTGTCTGCCAAACGCTTCTGAGTATGAAATGATGCCGCCTTTGCTGGTGCTTCCGTCTTCAATATTGTACTGCCCGATGCCGTGGAACTTGGTCGGGTTGGACGAGGCGGGCTCGTAGCCGCGGCCTTTCTGGGTTATCACGTGGATGATAACCGGCCCATCGTGGCGGGAGGCAATGCGCAGAATCTTCTCGAGCCGCTGGGTATCGTGGCCGTCTACCGGGCCGTAGTAGCTGAGTCCCAGTTCCTGGAAGAAGCTCAGCGGGGTGATGATGCCGTGGGCAGCGCGCACCAGTTTGGAAACCTGCTTGCGGGCGGTTTCTCCGGCAATTTTTTCGATGATGGCTTTGGTGTTGCGGCGCAGCCAGGCGTAGGTATCCGTTTCCTGGAGCGAGGCGAAGTAGGCTGAGAGCGCGCCTACGTTGCGGTCGATGCTCCACTCGTTATCGTTGAGGATGAGGACGAATTTGCGCGTGGTGGCGGCAATGCTGTTGAGCCCCTCCAGCGTGGTGCCGCAGGTAAAGGCACCATCTCCCACCACGGAGATGACATGGTAGTCATCGCGTGCTAAATCACGCGCAGCAGCCATGCCCAGCCCGGCAGAAAGCGCGGTGCCGGCGTGGCCTGCTCCGTAGGCATCGTGGGCGGATTCACTGCGCTTGCAGAATCCGGAAAGCCCGCCGTGCTGGCGTATGGTGTGAAAATCGCCTGCCCGCCCGGTAAGCAGCTTGTGAATGTAGCACTGGTGCGATACATCAAAGAGTATCTTGTCCTTCGGGGTTTCGAATACGCGGTGCAGGGCGATGCTCAGCTCCACCAGCCCCAGGTTCGGCGCCAGGTGCCCGCCGGTCTGCGCCAGCGTGCGCACCAGCGTGTCGCGGATTTCGGTGGCCAGCGTACCCAGTTTATCTGCGGGCAGGTTCTTCACATCCTGCGGGGAGTGAATGCCGGCCAGCAGGGGCGGAAGATCAGATAAGGGAGAATTCACCATGGTCATCTTGAGGGGCTGGCGGCTCGGGGGCTGCGGCTTCCAGTTTGCGTATCTTTAGTTCTGCTTCGGCCAGCAGTTGCTCGCTGCTGCGGATGAGGGTGAGCCCCTCGGCCGCCAGGGCAATCATGTCTTCGAGCCCGGTTTCAGGGTTGTTGACGCGGGCAACAATCTCCTCGAGCCTGGCGGTGGCCTGCTCGAAGTTCAGCGCTTTTTTGGTGGTGCGGGAAGGCATGATATTCTGGCAGTTATTTATTCTGGTCGCCTACATCCTCGCGGCTGTAGTAAATCATTTCTGCGCCCAGAATGAAGTTGCGGTGGCGGAATACACCCTGTGTGGAAACCAGGCTGGCCAGCGGTCGTGCCGTGGATTTCGCATTGGCATTCGTGGTGAAGAGTTCCGCAAAGGCCATGTTGTGCTTGGGTGCCAGCAGCAGCAGCTTGCCCTCCAGCGCCAGCGGAGCAAAATCCCCCGCGGATTGGATAACACCGCTGATACCGTTTTCGGGCATGGTGTGCGAGGTGGGGGTAATCAGGAATCCCTGCACATTCTGCTGGCTCTTCTCGAAAATCGGTTCCAGGTTGCGGGTGTAGTCGCTCAGGCTGCGGGGCATCCACAGTGCCTTGCGGTCGGCATACCAGGCCACGGCCCAGGGCTGGTCTGTCACAATGAGGTCTTTTTCATTGCTCATGTTGTGCAGCTTGCCATTCATGGCAACAGGGTAATAGGGC
The DNA here is from genome assembly GCA_045657445.1 of Akkermansia sp. Classification (GTDB taxonomy): domain Bacteria; phylum Verrucomicrobiota; class Verrucomicrobiia; order Verrucomicrobiales; family Akkermansiaceae; genus Akkermansia. The sequence continues at coordinate 14,902 of JAZOTC010000050.1, forward strand.
GGATAGTGGGGAATGCCGCGGGCGCTGGTCCAGATGCCCATGTAGAGCTGTTTGGGCAGCTGGAACAGGAACAAACCGGAGGAGATAATCAGCATGCCGACGATGACCAGCGCGCGCACGGCGTTGAAGGCTGTGCCCAGCTGCAAACGCGCCAGGATGATGAATACCATGGCCGTGCCGAAAGCCGCGAAATACGGCGAGAAGAGGGTGGACAGCTGCCCTTCGCTGATGGATTTGGCCTCGCCGAAAAGCGCCATGCCCAGGCAGGCGCAGAGCCACATGGCCAGCACGGCCCACTTGCAGGCCTCTACCGCGGGCTTCTTGAAGCGGTTGAAAAGCGCCAGCAGGAAGAAGGGCACGGTGAAGATGGCGCCCATGTTGATGTACATGCTGTTGAACTGGGCAAAGGTGTAACCCAGCAGGCGCAGGAAGAAGTTGGCCGTATTGAACGAGATGGCCGTGGTGGAGGCAGAGCGCATGAGTTCCTCTGCTCCGGCACTGCCAAAGCCGTTGAACATGCCGTAGATAATCTTGCGCTCCAGACCACCCGTCGGCGTCAGATACAGCGCCGCCGGCAGCACAACCAGCATAAGCATCACGCCGGCACCAATGGCCGAGTACAAGCCATGCGGCCGGAAGTAGAACCCGCAGAAGACCAGCAGCCCCACAAAGCACCAGATGCACATGTAGCTCGTGAGACACAGCACCGCCATGAAGACAAAGCAGCCCAGCATCCACAGGATGGTCTTGAGCGTATCATCTGCCTGGTAGGCACGCGCCCCGGAAACCAGGCAGTGCATGGCGGCCAGCATCAGGCACATCATGAACGGCTGCGGCAGACCGCTCAGCGAGTATTGCAGCATCAGCTCGCTCAGCCCCATGAAGGCTACACCAGTAAGCGCCACGGTTTCATCAAACAGCCGGGCAAGCAGGATATAGGCCAGCAGCATGGCCAGCAGGAAAAAGAAAGTGCTGACTGCCGAGATGACGCGGTCGCCGGCATAAATGTTGGACACGTTCTCATCCATGCGGTTCGCCTGGAAATCATCATACCCCGTCATTTTGATGGCGGCCGCCAGTATATAGGGATAAACCGGGGCGTGGTTAGCCTCCTGGAAATGGTCGAAATCCAGTGTGGCGCTCTTGTCCTTCTTTTTGGCCTTGTTGGAGAAGTCCCATACATCAATGGGGCGGATGAACTTGGTAGTGAAGCCCTCGCCTCGGGCAATCTGGCGGGCCACCTGCGCCATATCCATGGCGGTTTCATTGTTCAGCCCACGGTAGGTGAGGCAGAGTTGCAGCATGCAGAGGCTCACGATAAGAAGCCCCAGCAGCATGCGCAGACTGCCGATGGTATTGCGGTTGGATTGCTCATTCATGGTGTGAAGAAAATGTTTTGTTAATGCGTGAAATCCTTATAGGAATCGGGAGATTCGGCCATCTTGCGTTGCAGCGTGCGGCGGTTGATGCCCAGCAGCTCTGCCGCAGCAGAGCGGTTTCCCCCGGTGCGTTGCAACGCCAGGAGAATTGCCCGGCGCTCCAGACATTGTAAGTTAAGAGAGGGTGCCGTTTCAAGCTCAAAATCCGCGCTGCCACGCTTAGCTGTGTCTGTAGCCGGTGGCAGGGGGACCGGGTGCTGCAGGTAATCCGGCAAATCGGGCGGTTGAATTTCCGCCCCGCTGCTCATCACCACGCCGTGCTCCACCGCCGTGCGCAGCTGGCGCACATTGCCGGGCCAGTCATAGTGGCGCAGCAGCCCCAGCGCCGGGCGGCTGAGCGCCAGCGGCTCCCGCCCGTTCTCCTGGCTCAGCTCGCGGGCAAAAGCATGCGCCATGAGCACAATATCCCCCCTGCGCTCGCGCAGGGGCGGCAGGTGCAGCGAAATCACGTTGAGCCGCTGGTACAAATCCAGGCGGAACGTGCCGGCTTCCACCATCTCGGCCAGATTCCGGTTAGTCGCCGCAATCACGCGCACATTCACCGGAATGCTCGTGTTGCTGCCCACTCGCTCAATACTCCGCTCCGCCAGCACGCGCAGCAGCTTCACCTGCGTCGGAATATCTATCTCGCCAATCTCATCCAGAAACAGCGTGCCGCCATCGGCCTCCTCAAAACGGCCGATGCGCCGCTGCATGGCTCCGGTGAATGCTCCCTTTTCGTGGCCGAACAGCTCGCTCTCCATCAACTGCGGCGAAAGTGCCGCGCAGTTCACCGCCACAAATTTCTTCTGGCTGCGCGGGGAGAGACTGTGCAGCGCCCGTGCCACCAGTTCCTTACCCGTGCCGCTCTCGCCCTCAATCAGCACAGTAGCCTGCGTGGGCGCCACGCGGCGAATGCGGTTGAAAATATCCTGCATCTGCGGGCTGTCGCCCAGCATGCGGTCCAGCCCGCCGGTCGGCTCCAGCCGCGTCGTCAGCTCGCGGTTCTCCGTCTCCAGCTGGCGGGTGTGCGTGGCGCGGCGCAGCAGCAGCTCCACCTCGTCCAGATTCAGCGGTTTGGTCAGGAAATAATACGCCCCGTGGCGCTTGGCCTCAGCCGCCACATCGGCGCTGCCATACGCCGTCATCATGATACACTGCGGGGGCTGCGGCAGCCCCACCGCGTAATCAATGATATCCATACCGCTCTCGCCACCCAGGCGTAAATCCGTGAGCAGCAAATCCACCGGCTCGCTCTCCAGAATCGCGCGTGCCGCCTTGCCATTCGCCGCAGCGTACACCTCATAATCATCCTCCAGCGCGGCGCTCAGCACCGTGCGGGTGGCCTTTTCATCATCAACTATGAGCAGCAGCGGCTTCATCATCCGGAGAGCAGGGAAGCAGCAGATCAGATAATCCAGAGACCCTCCGTCTCATCGAACCCGAACATGATATTGAACGCATGCACCCCCTGGCCGCCTGCGCCCTTAATCACATTATCCTCGGCGCTCATCAGCACCACGCGGTTCGTGCGGGCATCAATCGCCCAGCCGATATCCACAAAATTCGTACGCGTCACATTCTTCGTGTCCGTCGGCTTATTCGGCCCCTGCAAGCGCACAAACGGCGCGTTAGCATACGCCGCCTCCATGCAAGCCGTGATTTCCTCAATCGTGGTGCCGGGCTTCAGCTTCGCCACCGTCGTCGTCAGAATACCCGTGTTCACCGGCATCAGGTGCGGGGTGAACGTAATCGTCACCTTCTCGCCAGCCGCCGCGGAAAGCTCTTGCTCAATCTCAGAAAGATGGCGGTGGCGCGGCACCCCATAGGCACGCATACTCTCATTGCACTCGCAGTAAAGCAGCGTCACATCCGCCCGGCGTCCTGCGCCCGAAACACCGCTGCCACTGTTCACCACAATATCCTCCGGCAGCACCAGCCCCGCCTTCAGCAGCGGCACCAGCGGCAGAATAATACTCGTCGGGTAGCACCCCGGGGAACCCACAATACGCGCCTTCGCGATTTCCTCGCGGTGCCACTCCGGCATACCGTACGGCGCCTCCTGCATCAGCTCCACATCCGGATGCGGCTTCTTGTAAAACTCCTCATACACCGCAGGATCATTCAAGCGGAAATCCGCAGACAAATCCACCACCCGCACGCCAGCCTCCACCAGCCCGCGGCCATACGTCACCGAAACCCCGTGCGGCAAAGCCAGGAAAGCCGCCTCAGCCCCCGTCGCCGCAATCGCCTCCACATCCGAATCCGTGAAACACAAATCCGCCCCTGGCACATGCTGGAAACGCGGGAACACATCGCTCAACTTCTGCCCCGCATACTGGCGCGACGTCGCGCACACCAACTCCACGCCCGGGTGGCGCAGCAATATTCTCAAAAGCTCCTGGCCAGTATATCCGCTGGCACCTACAACAGCAGTTTTTACCTTCTTCATCGCAAAAAAAATCATATCATGAAAAAAATGAGTTGACAATCCTAAAAACTGCGTGTATACTCCGCCCGTCGCCGCGCTCCAAAGCGCACGATACTCCAAACAACGGGCAGTAGCGCAGTCTGGTAGCGCACTTGCATGGGGTGCAAGGGGTCGTGGGTTCGAATCCCGCTTGCCCGATAAATAAAAACGCTTAGCAATGGTACCAACCGCTGCTAAGCTTTTTTGCATTGTCACCCCACAAGCGGGAATCGAACACATTACCCCGCAGCAAAGGGGGAGTGGGCGGCGACTTCTTCCTCTCCCCCAGTCCGCGCAGCGGATATCGTCTGAGCTGCAGGCTCAGATATCGTCCCCGCGCGCAGCGCGGGGATATCGTCCGGCACAGCCGGATATCGTTTCCCATTCAGCACCGCACCCTCTCACCCCCTCATTGGGAAACAACCCAGCCCTCCCCGAAAAAACGCCCATAACACCCTCCTTAGAATTATTCTAATGGGCATCTGTAAAAGAAAGGGCATATTTTTCATTTGGAGTGATGAATCACCGCTGTTCTAATTCGTTCCCCCCGCGCCACGTGCGGGGGATATTTCACCCATGCCTGCGGCATGGATTTCATACGCCCGGCAGGGCGTATTTCATGCAGCGCAGCTGCATTTCATTGAGCCGCACAGCGGCGACTTCTTCCTCTCCCCCAGTCCGCGCAGCGGATATCGTCTGAGCCGCAGGCTCAGATATCGTCCCCGCGCGCAGCGCGGGGATATCGTCCGGCGAAGCCGGATATCGTTTC
>JAZOTC010000051.1:0-46833 GCA_045657445.1 Akkermansia sp.
CGGGCAATGTAGTCGTGATTGAATTTCCGCAGCCTATGGCTGCCGGATTTATTTACATTCACATTACAGCTCTAAAGGAGCTGTATCGAAATCTGCCGCAAGCGGCAGTCGAAATTACCCCTGACACAGGGGTATCGAAATCTTCGCTCCGCTCAGTCGAAATTGAATACCGCTGACGCGGTACTCAATAAGATAAATGACAATTGCACCCCTGGCGCTTTGTGTATTCAAATGGTTATTTATGCCTGCGGGGGGATATGGCTATCTTTCCGCTTGCCAATGGAGAATTGACACGCTAAAATGTGCGGCATGAAAGAGATGTTACAGCGTTGGATGCTCCTTTGCTCCGTGGCCATGGTTGCCTTTGTGCCTGCTGTGCAGGCGCAGGACAATGAGGCGATGAAGGAAACCGGCGATATGGTGCGCGTGATGCGGCATCCGGATGGCACTCGTGCCATTTACCAGCGCCAGCAGGGGTGGCGTGGCATGCGCTGCTCCTCCTATACTTCCAATGGTAAACTGGCCGCGGTGAGCGACTATACCGAAGGTAAGTACGGCCAGCTGGTGGGCTGCATCATCTACGATAACACCAAGCGCAATATCATCTACAAGGTGGCCTATGGGTACGACAGCCGCGCCCGCCTGGTGGAGGAACGAATGTATTCTCACCCCGAGGGTAAGCTGGTGCAGCGCGTGATTTACAAGTACGATGCCCAGGGTAACCGCTCGAAGCCGCTTATTGTTTCGCTGAATACGAATGCTTCCAAGGAGATTGCTCCCACCATGAAATATGATGCGAACGCCATCAACCGCGAGATGAAGAAGGGGAAGCGCTGATAGTTTGAACCATTAACCCGCCAAACAGACAGATGGAGACATTTTCCTGGCAGGACCGCGATGCCGACGGCAACAAGGTAGTATATGAAGCCCAGCACTTCGGAGGCTGGTGGCAGCTCATGGTGGCGCCCAAGCTGGGGCGTTCCCAGCGCGATGAAGTGGTGTTTACCCCCGCCGATTTTACTGAGGAACACTGGCAGACCCTGCGCGATTTGCTGTGGCGCAAATACCAGCGCCGCCGCGTAGCTTGGGATATGGTGCAGCATATTGATGATATTCTGGCGGGCAAGGCCACCAATGAGCGCCGCGACCGCCGCAACGGTAAGGGAAAATGACCGAACAGGAGATGATTGGCTGCCAGGACCCCGCCCGCCAGGTGGAGCGCGCCGTGGCCATTATGCACCGCCTGCGCCAGCCCGGCGGCTGTCCCTGGGATGCCGAGCAGACGCACGATTCCATCATCAGCAGCCTCATTGAGGAATGCTACGAGTGTATTGATGCCATTCGCGAGCGCGACTGGGCCCACCTGCGCGAGGAGCTGGGGGATGTGCTGCTGCAGGTTATTTTCCACGCCGAAATGGCGCAGGAGAATCCCGAGGCCGCCTTTGGTATCAATGAGGTGGCCCGCGAGCTGGCCGATAAGCTGGTGCGGCGGCATCCGCACGTGTTTGGCACGGCATCTGTGGAGAACGCCGAGGGTGTGGTCTCGCAGTGGGATGCCATCAAACGCAAGGAGCATGATATTGAGGATAAACCCTACCTGGAAGGCTGCGGAAAGGGACTCCCCTCGCTTTTGCAGGCTTACAAGATTACCAAAAAGGTGGCCAAAGTCGGGTTCGATTGGCCTGACCACGCCGGAGTGGTCGAAAAAATACGCGAGGAGACTGCCGAGGTGGAGGAAACTCTTGCGCTGCCGGATGCAGACTCGCACGTGGCCGAGGAACTGGGCGATTTGCTCTTCGTGGTGGTGAATTTGTGCCGCCGCCGCAAGGTGGACCCCGAGCTGGCGCTCTTTAATGCCAATCGTAAGTTTGAGCGGCGCTTCAATGCGGTTGAAGCGGTGCTCAAGGAACAGGGAATCAGCCTGGCTGCGGCTTCTACCGATGAAATGGAAGCCGCCTGGCAGTTGGTTAAACGCAAGGAAAGGGGATGAGAGCCGTTCGTTCAGTGATGCTCTGCTTCGGTCTGTCTCTGCTGGCGGCGTGTTCGTTTCAGCAGCAGAATAAGCCCGAGGAGACCGGCGAAGATGAGCTCCGCGACCCGAATAAGCCGCGCATGGGCTTCGAAGACCCCTCATTGCCTGGTATGAATCCTCTGCTGACCGGCGGTGCCGTTGACCCCAATGCCCAGAGTTACAACGTGACCACTTCTGAAGAGCTGGCGCAGATTGATAACGGGGCGGAAGGCGAGGTTTACTTCACGGACCCCGATAACCCCGATGCCGATATCGAGGGTATCACCAATGCGTTTGAAATGCAGCGTAGCGGCAATGTCTGGCTGGGGCATTATGGGCGCGCTACGCGTACAGCACACCGCGAATGCCGCCCGCTCATCATCTGGTTCCACGATTCGGTCATTGCGCCCGATAGTGCCAGCCTGGGTGAGGCCTTGCTGGATACTCCCGAGTTTGATGAATGGTGCCGCGACCGCGTGGTCCGCGTGAAACTGGATACCGGGGCGGATCTGGCAGAACACAAACCAGGTACCACTGTGCGCTACGGTCGCGAGGCGATTGACCGCCTTGCTCGCCGCTATGGGCTGAAGCGCAAACCTGCTCTGGCGGTGATTTCTCCCCAGGGAAAATTTGTGATGGGTATCGATGGTTACGACAGCACCGCTGCGCAGATTGAGGGCTTGCTCAAGGAGGGTGTCATCTTAGCCGAAAAGGAAATTCTGGAATACCAGAAAAAGCTGGAGCCCAAGGGATACCGCACCTGGACCTCCGCCACGGGCGAGGTGTCCGTCTTTGCCCGCATTCAGCGCTATAACCCTGAGAAGCAGATGCTGTATCTCAAGGAATATGGCGGCAGAATCCAGAGCCTCAAGTTGCACCGCCTCTGCAAGGAAGACCAGGAAATCGTGCTCAAGGAACAGGCTGCCCGGCAGGAACTCAAGGAAAAGAAACGCAGACGCAAGAGGTCATGAGCAAGTCCGATGATACCAAGGCTCAGATTATGCGCGCTGCGGTGCAGCAGTTCACCCGCCTAGGCTATGAAGGCGCCGCGGTGCGCGATATTGCCAACGCGGCCGGGGTGAATATAGGCCTTATCCGCTACCATTTCGGCCACAAGGCTGATTTGTACCGCGATACGCTCGCCTATATCTCGGCCCAGTATAATGAGGTGTGTCTGGCGGCGCTGGAGGAGGTGCGGGATTCCGGCTCCCCCGAGGATATCATCTGTTCCTGGCTGCTGGCGCCCATTGCTTCCTGGCAGGATTCCACCGTGGCATCTGGGGAAGAGGTGCTCTGTTTTCTTAACAAAATGGGCTACGAAGACCCGGAGCTGACCCGCGATGTGTACGAATCGCACTATTCCTATGCCTTGCAGGAGTGGCAGGATGCCGTGCAGTCTCATTTCCCAGGCCTGCAGCGCGGGGACTGGCTCTGGTTCCTCACGTCCCTCCGCGGTATGTATTTCAATATCGTGGCGCACAATGATTTCACCCTCTGGGGCTTGCCCTCCATCTCGAATCGCGAGGCCGCTATCCGCCGCCTCGCCGCAGATGCCGTTGCTTTGCTGAAAATTACCTCCCAGTCGTAAGCTGTTTCATCGCTTTTCGAAATTTTTTAGAAGAAGCGATTTTTTTTCTTTACATACCCTACAAAAAAGGCATGATAACGCATCTTCCTGTGGCACTTCTGGCTTCGCTGGTAGCAGTTTCCCTTTTCGTATATAACAAGGCAGAGGCAGCCGGCGAGGTATGTACCGAGGTGCCTGCCATGAGCAATGGTACCACCTGGTCATCAGTGCTACAGAGGCTCAGATTGGTACTCTTGATACCACGCAGGACATCGTGCAGAACAACGCCGCTACGGGCAATATAAGCACCCGCTACCAGTTCTGATTCCAGCGCAATAAAAGAGAGAGCAGCCTGTCGATTACCCGACAGGCTGCTTCTGGTATGGAAAGCGGGCGGGTCTATTGTGGCAGGGTGGCAACCAGGGCATCCCAGCGAACCTTGGCTTCTGCTATCTGTTCCTTGGTGACCCTGGAGGAAAGCTCCCAGGTGAGGGGCATGCCCTGCCGGAAACAGGCGGGCAGCAGGTGGTCAAAATCGACGCAGCCGCCCTGAAACGGTGCCCGGTGGTCGCGGCTGGGCCATTCCACATCGTTGATGTGGGCACCGTAAAGATAGGGCTTGAGACGCTTGAGGTATTGCGCGTGGTCGAGCATCAGCAGGTTGTGCTTGCGCTGGATGTGCCCGAAATCGTGCCAGTACATGACGTGCGGATTATCGGCAAATTCCTCCATGAGCCGCGGCATTTCCCATTCTCCGGGAACCTGCTCAAAATGGCTGCGCCCTTCCACCCCCAGCACCAGGTTATATTCCTTTGCCTTTTCTGCCAGGGTGTGCAGTGCTTCCCTGGCTCGTTCGTAATACCGCGGTGCCAGGCTGGCTCGGCGTCGCACCAACTCGCCCTTGCGGCGGGCAAATTCCTGGCTTCCGGACCATTCGTGGCGCAGTTTGCGCTCCAGCTCGCGGGTGGGGCGGGCCGCGGTCATGAGCTCCACGCTGCCCAGGTGCAGCACCACATACTGCGCGCCCAGACGGGCTGCAGTCATGAGGGTTTCGAGGCTCAGGCGCATGGCGCGCTCGCGTGTTTCGGCGCGGTGCGAGGTGAAGGTGTAGGCATCGGGCGCATCGCCGGGCACCTCAATAGGCGCCGGACAGAAATTGTGCACTCCCGCTACGCGGATTCGCTTTTCATCCACCGCTTTGATGATGCCCGGCAGCTTGCTGAGACTGAGCCCATGCGAGGCTTCAATGTATTCGAAGCCCAGCTCGCGGATTTCATCGCATATGGCGCCGCCATCTTTGTGGCGGCGGCTGTTCCAGCAGGTGGAAAAGACATTCACGCGGAGTATTGTATCTATATTCCCCCCCGGAATCAAGCCGGATGTTGACTTTTATGCGTCGCACGCGTATAATGCGCGCGTGAGCGATTACCAACAGAAAAAACAGGGATTCAAGCCGCGATACCAGGATAAGAAGCGCCCACAGGGTGCTGCTGCACCAAAGGTGCGCGCATTTAAGACGGCGGAGGCGCCGGAAGGAAGTGAGAACTGGGTGCGTCCCTGGGTGCAGCTCAAGTATTTTACCTATAACCCTGCGGTATTCCCGCGCATGCTGGGGGCTGCCAGTCCGGATGCCGTGCAGGGTGGGCTTATCAATGTGTACGATAAGAATGGCGACCTCTTTGGCGGTGGTTTCTGGAACCCGCAGAGCCGCACTCCGCTGCGCATGCTGGTGCATGGGCCGGAGGTGCTGAAGGAAAAGGACCTGGAGCAGGCTATCCGCAAGGCTGTGGCCTGGCGCCGCCAGGATTGCCAGCTGGAGGAAACCACCAATGCTTACCGCGTGATTCATGGCGATTCCGATGGCCTGGGCGGGCTGATTGTAGACCGCTATGCCGATGTGCTGAGCCTGGAGGTGACCACGCTGGGTGTGTGGCTGCGCCTGCCGCAGTGGCTGCCGCTGCTGCATGAGCTCTGCGGCACGAAACGCCACGTGATTACGGTGGATGAGGGGATTGCCCGCATGGAGGGTATCGATGTGAGCAAGGCTCCTGCCAGCGAGCCGGTGCACAAGGTGCGCATTGTGGAAAACGGGGTGAATTTCGAGGTGGATTTTGCCCAGGGACACAAGACTGGATTCTTCTGCGACCAGCGCGATAACCGCCTGAAGCTTTCCCGCCTGGTGCAGGGGAAGACGATGCTGGACCTCTGCTGCTATTCCGGTGGTTTTTCGATATACTCGAAGCTGCACGGTGGCGCTGCCGAGGTGACGGCGGTGGACTTGGATGAAAAGGCGATTCTGATGGCGAAGCGCAACGCGAATATCAATGCCCAGGGTGGGCCGCTGCGCATTGATTTTGTGCATGCCGATGCTTTTGTGTATGCCCGCCAGATGGTGCGCAACGGCAAGCTTTTCGATGTGGTGCTGCTCGACCCGCCCAAGTTTGTGCTGGGGCGTGATGAGGAAAAGGAGGAGGGCCTCAAGAAGTACAATGACCTGAACATGCTCGGGTTGCAGTGCGTGCGCCGCGGTGGCTTGTTTGTGACCTGCTCTTGCAGCGGGCTGGTGAGCCCGGCGGAGTTTGAAAAGGTGGTTATCAAGGCTGCACAGCGTCTGGGACGCCGTCTCCAGATTCTGGATATGACTGGCCCCGGCTGGGATCATCCCTTCCTGTCCACCTATCCTGAAGGCCGTTATCTGAAAGTTCTCTGGGCTCGCGTACTGGTATGATTTTTACTCTCGTTATCGGCTTGGCCCTGGCCTTTGTGCTGGGGATGGTGGCACAGCAGCTGAAACTGTCGCCCCTGGTGGGGTATCTGGTGGCAGGTATGCTGGCTGCGCAGGACTGGTGGGGACACCCGGTGGATGCGCATGTGGTGGAGGAGTTTTCCCACATTGGCGTGGTGCTGCTGCTCTTTGGTGTGGGCCTGCATTTCCACTTCAAGGATTTGCTGGCGGTGCGCAAGGTGGCGGTGCCGGGGGCTGTGACCTGCAGCCTGCTCTGGACGGGTATCGGGGCTTTGGTGTATCATCTTTGCGGTGGTGCCGGGGGCTGGGTAGCAGCGGGCATTTTCGGCATGTGCGTGTGTGTGTCGAGCACGGTGGTGCTCACCCGCGTGCTGGAGGATAACAAGATGCTGCAGACGCCCGCCGGGCATACGGCGCTGGGCTGGCTGGTGGTGGAGGATTTGTTCACCATTATCCTGCTGGTGCTCATGCCGGTGATGTTCGGTGATGGTGCTCTGCTTCCCGCGCTTGGGGGCATGGCGGTGAAACTCACGCTGCTGGTGCTCATTGTGGTGCTGCTGGGCAAGCGGGTGATTACCAAGGTGCTCACCTATGTGGCCCGCAAGGGCTCCGATGAGCTCTTCACGCTGGGGGTGCTGGTGATTGCTCTGGGTATTGCCGTGCTTTCCTCGTATGTGTTCAACGCCTCCATGGAGTTTGGTGCATTCCTTTCCGGTATGGTGGTGGGGCAGAGCAAGTTTGCCAGCCGCGCCGCCAGCGATGCCTTGCCGATGCGCGATGCCTTTGCCGTGCTTTTCTTTGTATCGGTGGGCATGGGCTTTAATCTGAACGGCCTTATTGAATACTGGCCGCTGGCGCTGGGCACCACGGCCTATGTGCTGCTCATCAAGCCGGTGACCGGTTATGTGGTGATACGCCTGCTGCGCCGCCCGGCCCGGCTGGGCGTGGTGGTGGGTGGTGCGCTGGCGCAGATTGGTGAATTCTCGTTCATCCTGGCCACGCTGGCAGCCAGTACCTATGGGGTGCTGCCGTTGTACGCGGCCAATGTGATTACAGGGGCAGCCATCATTTCCATTACGCTGAATGCGGCATTGTTCCGCTATGTGCCGAAGCTGATTCATGCGCTGGAGAAGAATGCCCCGGTGCCGGCGGATGCCGGGCGCCACGTGCCGGAGCCCTCGGAGGACCGCCACCGCGTGATTGTGGTGGGCTATGGCCCCAGTGGTGAAATCATGACCGAGCTGCTGCAGAAGTATGATATTGAGGTAGTGGTGCTGGAAATGAACATTGATACCGTGACGCGCCTCACGCAGCTGGGAATTCCGGCTCTGCATGGCGATGCGCGCCTGCGCCATATCCTGAAACTTGCGGGTGCAGAGCATGCCCAGGCTATCATGATTACCGCTGCTGCGGCTCCTTCCAAGGCAATTGCATCTGCGGCTCGCAGCCTGAACTCGAAGATTGAGGTGATGGCCTACACTTCCTATATGCGCCAGGCTCAGGAATTGCGCATGAATGGCAGCCAGGTGTTTTCCGGTGAGGAGGAGGTGGCGCTCTCCATGTTCACCGCCATTCTCCGCAACCTCGGCGCCACGGAGGAGCAGATTGGCCGCGAGCGTGTAGCCACCCGCCGGCGCCTGGCCGGGCTCCCGCCTGTGGAGCTGGTGGATTAAATGTGTGACAAAACCGCCACATCACATGTGGCGTTTTTTTCACACTAGAAAGCGTGCATTCGCGGGCCCCCCTGTGGTAGAGTGTGGGGCGTATGAATGAAATGTATATAGCGATATTGGGCATCCTGCTCTTGTTGGCTGTGTTTGACCTGGTGGTGGGCGTGTCGAATGATGCGGCCAACTTCCTGAACTCGGCGGTGGGGTGCAACGCGGCGCGCCGCAGCGTGGTGCTGGCGGTGGCGGCCGTGGGAATTATGCTGGGGGCGTCGCTCTCCGGGGGCATGATGGAGATTGCCCGCAGCGGCGTGTTTGTGCCGGCGCAGTTCTCCTTTCATGGGGTGATGGTGCTGTTTCTGGCGGTGATGCTCACAGATGTCATCCTGCTGGATTTGTTCAACACCTTCGGCCTGCCGACTTCGACCACGGTTTCGCTGGTGTTCGAGTTGCTGGGCGCGGCGGTGGCTGTGGCGCTCTTCACCATATACGAAAGCGGTGCAGGGGAGCTGGGGGCGTTCATCAATAGCTCCAGGTCGCTCACCATCATTTCCGGCATTTTCTGTTCGGTTGCGGTGGCCTTTACCTGCGGCTGCGTGGTGATGTGGTTCTCGCGCCTGTTGTTCAGCTTCCGTTACCAGACGTCGTACAGGTACATCGGCTCGTTCTGGTGCGCTGCTTCGCTCACCGCTATCAGCTATTTTGCCGTGTTCAAGGGGCTCAAGCATAGTTCGGTGGTCACGCCGGAGCTGCTTTCCTGGCTGAATGATAACATTGGCGCGGTGGTGGCGGGCACACTGTTGTTCTGGTTTGTGGTATCCTTTATCCTGCAATACGGGCTGCGGGTGAATACCCTGCGCATCACGGTGCTGGCGGGTACCTGCGCCCTGGCGCTGGCCTTTGCCGGCAACGACCTGGTGAACTTCATCGGCGTGTTTATGGCAGCGGAATCGTCTTACCACATTGCCAGCGCGCATGTGGCCGCTGGCGGGGCGCTGGAATCGCTGCGTATGGGCTCGTTGGCCGACCCGGTGCAGGCTGATATCTGGTATCTGCTGGCTGCTGGCGGAATCATGGTGCTGGCACTTGTCTTTTCGAAAAAGGCCCGCACGGTGACGGAAACCGAGGTGAAGCTCGCCCGCAGCAATGGGGTGAGCAAGGAACGCTTTGGTTCCTGCCTGCCGGCGCGTGCTGCCGTGCGCTGGGCTCTCAATGCGTCCCGTTTCATCACTCGCGTGACACCGGAACCTGTGGCGCGTTTCGTGGAAAAGCGCTTCCAGCCGCTGGAGCTTACTGAGGACGATGGCACGGCTTTCGATATGGTGCGTGCCTCGGTGAATCTGACGCTTTCTGCCCTGCTGATTTCGCTGGCTACCTCCCTGAAACTTCCGCTTTCCACCACCTATGTGACCTTCATGGTGGCCATGGGTTCCTCGCTGGCAGACCGGGCCTGGGGGCGCGACAGCGCGGTGTATCGTATCACGGGCGTGATGGTGGTGGTGGGTGGCTGGTTCATGACTGGCCTGGCGGCGTTCGTGGCGGCGGCTGTCACTGCTTCGGTGATGATGGCCGGCGGTATCTGGGGGATTGGCCTGATGCTGGCTCTCGCAGCTGGTATTCTGCTGAAATCAGCCTGCCTCCACCGCCGCAGGAATGTGGATTCTCTGCCGGAGCTGAACCTGGATTCGCCCGCAGTGCTGCGTGAGCTGGGCGAGGCCTCGGTGGACCGATTGGGGCGCGTCTATGGTATTTACCGCGCCACGGTGAAAGCTCTGCTGGCCGAGGATTGCAGGGCTTTGAAGCGTCTGCGTAAGAAGTCCCGCGAGCTGAACCGCACGCTGGAAGCCGTGAGGGAGGACCAGATTCTGCCCTGCCTGCACAGTCTGCCTGCACGCCTATACGACCGTGGTCAGCTGGTCCTGCGTCTGCACGATAGCACGGAGCAGGTGGCCGGTTGCCTCGCTACCTTGGTCAAGGCCAGTTACAGGCACATCGATAATAACCACGCGGGGCTTACCGAGGAGCAGGGGCGTGACCTCCTCTCCATGAGCGACCGCATCTCTGCCTGCTTCCCGGGACTCAGCATCAGGCTGCAGGGGGAAGAGGGAGCCGGTATCGAGGCCATGCTGGAGCAGTCCGGCGACCTCAGAACTGAGTTTGCCGAATGCATCCGGCGCCACCTCATCCGCGCCGAGGAGGATGTGCTGGACATGCGCAACAGCATTCTCTACCTCAATCTCCTGAATGAAACCCGCGCCATGGTGCGCCACTCCTTTGCCTTGCTGCGTGAGCAGGCAGAGCTTTTCCGGACGCACGTGTAATCATGCTCCCGGACAATAAAAAGCCACCCGGTCGTGCGGCCGGGTGGCTTTTTTAGGGGAAAATGCTGTTTACTTTTTGCTTTTTCCGGGCATGAGACCATATTTCAGATAACCCTTCGGGCAGGAGGAAACGCATTTCATGCAGCCGATGCAGTTCGGGTGCCGCACGAAATCAGTGTGGGCTACATCGATGTTCATGGGGCAGGCCTTGCTGCACTGGCCGCATTGCTTGCACTGCTCGGTATCGCGCTTGATGCCGAAGATGCGCAGCACGCTGAAAAGCCCCATGCGCGCGCCGCCGGTGCAGAAATAGTTGCAGAACGGACGATCAAAAAACAGGGAGATGAGCAGGAAGAGGATGATGATACCCGAGGCAATGGTCAGGAAATTACCCCGCATCAGCATGCCGAAATTGTGCGGCCCTTTCAGCAGGGCTATGGTGATGCCCATGGTCGATGCCAGGTAGAAGGCGTAGCGCAGCAGTTGCAGGTAGCGCTGGGCACCCTGCGGCATGCGCAGCCGTGGCAGGTGCAGCAGCCGCCCCAGCTTCGACATCCAGTCCTGCGCTGCTCCAAAGGGACATACCCAGCCGCAGAAGAATACACCCGCCAGTATGATGGTGGGAAGCAGCCATGAGCTCACGACCTTGGTCTTGGGCATGAAACTCATGAACAGCCCTGCCATGAACAGAGCCTGGACAATGAAACGGAAAAACTGTACAAAGCTGAATTTTTTCTTCATGTGCGTATTCTACTCCCTATTCCGGCAATAAACAATCAAATTCGTTATTTTGCTCTATTTTTCTAAAATTTCATAAATGGTTGCTATTCAGGATAAAATGGACGAAAAATGGTCAAAAAGAGGCAAAATGGCGGGCGTGTAGCATGTTTTCCGGGGATATGTCCGCAGAAAATTCCGCTCTCGAGGTGCTAAAAGTGCCTTGTTGCACTGTTTCGGTGTTTATGCACCTTTGGCGCTGCTTGGCTTCCCTGAGAGGGGGTGGACCTGGTTGGTATATTTTCGTTATCTTCTGGTCATTTTTATGAAAAATATCATTACGACTCCACAAAAAAGCTGATAAACATACGAAAAATTGTGTATTTTTCTATTCTGTTGATTTTTGTTCACAAAATTCTGCAATATATGCTTGTTAATGCAAAAGTACAAGATAATAAAGAACATCATAAATGCGGTGTAATGCTATATGTGAAATGATGCTGAAACTCACAAAAAAGAATATCAAAAAAGAATAAAGAAAGAAAATGGAAGTAGTGAGAAAAGGAGAATCTGTAAATATAATATGGAAAATTCTTCATGATAAGGCTCCGAGGTGATTAAACACCGAGGAAAAGAGGCCGGTAAATAAGAGCTTGCGCAGGCATGAATCTGTGCTAAAATCTGGGCATGGTTTATAAATTATCAAGCCCGAAAGCGAAGAGTAAATGGAGTTTGTTTGCCTGGCTTATGATCTGGGCTGTGCCGCTGTCTCTTCTGGTGAACGCTCTTGTGCTGTGGTATGGAATGGAGCTGTCGTGGCCGGAGGTGGCGGTGGCTTTTCTGGCGACGGTGGTGGTGGCTGCGTTACTGATGTATGGGGTGTGGTCGCGAAGCTGGCGGCAGAACCCGGGGGATACATTTGTGACGGTGACGGAGGCAGGACTTCTGCGAGAGGTGCCGCATCTGGAGCAGAAGTCGTATGTGGCATGGCAGGAGGTGCGCCGAGTGAAATTGTGTGGCGCGATGATGGTGGTGCAGATGAAGGATGACATTGCCCTGATTATGTCACTGGATGGGCTGAGCGCTGCCCGGCGTGCAGAATTGTTCCGTTATTGCCGGGAGCATGCGGGCAAGGTGGTGCCGGCAGAAAAACAGATACAGCCTCCCGCCTGGTCGAAATCGGAAACGCCGCGCGTGGGGCGTGCTTCTGTGAAGGTGCGTGAGGAGGCGGCTGATTATATGGTTTCGCAGCAGCAGTCGTTTCTGGTATGGTGCCATTTGTTTTTCGCGTCGATGATGCTTACTGTCGTGCCCGTGTTGATATGGGGAAACCTGTACATGGAGGATGGGATTGGTATCACGCCGGCGGCGGTTGGGGCGGTGGCTTTCTATCTTGCCTTGAGGTCGTATCTGCATCCGGGGCGGAAACTGCGGAAGTGGATTCACTCACCGCATACGCATGAGGTGCATGTGACGCCGGGGTATGTGATGGCGGTCGGGGCTTCGTGGGCGGTTGTACCAAGGGAGGCTGTGGATGTTGCCGTGGAGAAGAAGAACTCGTACATCTATGGCGTGCGCGCAGGTGGAGTATTTGCTGTTGACAAGGCGGGTGGGCCGCTCGATTATCTTCCTCAGCCGCAGCCTCAGCGCCGCCGCTGGGGGCGGGGGCTCTTCTTCCTGGTGCTGGTACCGGTGATGTGCTGGGCGACGTTGGGATGCCTGATGCTTTCCGGGATGTCGGAGGATGACGATGAGCCCGGTAGTGAGCTTGCGGCTTATGTGGAGGAAATGACCCCGGTGCATGGGTTCCCTGGGGAATTGACCTATTGTTCGGTGTATCATCTGGAGGAGGAGCGCATCGAGGTGGTGATTGCCGGCTGGGAGAATGAAATGACTCTGGAAATGATTTTCTCGCTCCCGGAAACCCCGCAGTCGGATGACTGATACGCTTTCTGGTTGCAATCGGAAAATAATCTGTTACAATACCCGCACATAGAATTATGGCAGGCTACACATCATATGGTTCAAAGACGCGGCGCGACAGCGAGCGCGACGGGGTTCTCTTCTGGGTTCTGCCGCCGTTGCTGCTGGGGGCGGTCTTTGCCTTCTGTGCCATGGCTAATAGCGATGGCGTGGAGAAGAAGGAAAGTAAGAAGCCTGCCGCAGTGGATTCTGCGAAGAAATAGTTTTATCGTTGAACTGATACCTGGATTATGAGCAAAGGAACACCTATTACCATGACGGGGCAGGGGCTGAATGTGCCCGATTATCCCATTATCCCTCATATCATCGGCGACGGCTCCGGCCCGGATATCTGGCGCGCTGCCAAGCGCGTGATTGATGCTGCGGTGAGCGCTGCCTATGGCGATAAACGCGCCCTGGTGTGGCAGGAGGTTCTGGCTGGTCAGAAGGCATTTGACACAGTCGGTACCTGGCTTCCCAATGAAACCATGGAGGCGTTCCGCACGCTGCTGGTGGGTATCAAAGGGCCGCTGACTACTCCGGTGGGCAAGGGAATCCGCTCGCTGAATGTGGCACTGCGCCAGGGGCTCGACCTCTACTGCTGTGTGCGCCCGGTGCGCTACTTCCAGGGTATCGAAACCCCGGTAAAAGCCCCGGAGAAGGTGGACATGGTGATTTTCCGCGAGAATACGGAAGACATCTACGCCGGTATCGAATTTGAATGCGGCACCCCCGAGGCAGAAAAGTTCTTTGACTGGCTTTCCACGGAGTTCCCGCAGCGCGCCAACAAGGTGCGTTTCCCGCAGACTTCCGGTTTCGGCATCAAGCCGGTTTCTAAGGAAGGCACGGAGCGTCTGGTGCGTTCGGCCATTCAGTACGCCATTGAGACGAACCGCCCGTATGTGACCCTGGTGCACAAGGGCAACATCATGAAGTTTACCGAGGGTGGATTCCGCGACTGGGGCTACGACCTGGCCCGCCGCGAGTTCGGCGCCGAACCCATTGGCGATGGCCCCTGGTGCAAGCTGCCCAATGGCATCATCATCAAGGATTGCATCTGCGATGCCTTCCTGCAGGAAATCCTCATCCACCCGCAGGAACATTCCGTGGTGGCCACGCTGAACCTGAATGGCGACTACTGCTCCGATGCCCTGGCTGCCCAGGTGGGTGGCATCGGCATTGCCCCCGGCGCCAATATCAACTACCGCACCGGTCATGCCGTGTTTGAAGCCACTCACGGTACTGCGCCCAAGCTGGCGGGGCTGGATAAGGTGAACCCCTGTTCCTTCCTGCTCTCTGCGGAGATGATGCTGCGCTACATGGGCTGGGTGGAAGCTGCCGACCGCATCGTGGCGGCTATCGAGGGCGCTATTGCAGATAAGACCGTGACGGCGGACCTGGCCGAGATGATTCCCGGCAGCACAGCGGTGAGCACCACTGCATTTGCGGATGCGCTGCTGGCGCATATCAAATAAGCCATGCCGGATCCTGCATACGTACATGCGGCTTTCTCGTCCATAGCAGAGCGCTATGTGACCGCCAACCACGTGCTCTCCATGGGAACGGATATCCTGTGGCGGGCACGGGTGGTGGAAATGGTGGCCGAGTGGAAGCCTGCCAGCCTGCTTGATATTGCTACCGGTACCGGTGATCTGGCGCTGGCGCTCAAAAAAGCATTTCCGGAAATGGAGGTGTTGGGAACAGATTTCTGCCGCCCGATGCTGGATGTGGCAGTGCGCCGCGGATTGACCCAGGTGCTGGAGGCCGATGCCATGGCGCTTCCGCTGGCCGATGCCAGTTACGATGCCGCCACAGTGGCATTCGGGCTGCGCAACATGGCCGATTACGAGAAGGCCCTGCGCGAGTGGCGGCGGATTCTGCGTCCGGGTGGTCACCTGCTCGTGCTCGATTTCAGCATGCCGGAGAATATTCTGGCGGCGCCTTACCGCCTCTACCTGCACCACGTGCTGCCGCGCATAGCCGGCTGGCTCACCGGTAACAGCGACGCCTATGACTACCTGGGCGAGAGTATCGAAGCGTTCCCCCGCGGCGCGGCTTTCTGTGAGCTGCTCTGCCGCGCTGGCTTCCGTCATCCGGCCTGCCGCCCCCTCAGCATGGGCATTGCTTCCATTTACACCGCCGAGGTGTAAAAAATGCCGGTCTGACAAATTTTCATATCGACAAAAGCAGGATAAAACTGTACCATATAACCAGCGCCGGAACCGGTGTGTGTAGTTTTCTATAAATTATTTACAAAGAAAAGATTATGTTTAAATATCCCCAGAAACCCAATGGTGCTCCCGTAGGTGGTTCTCCCTTTGCAGAGAACGATGTACCCGATGAATGGGCCTCTCCGGTGCAGGCTGGTTCTGCTCCCGCAGCCGCTGATGCCGGTTACTTTGGTGCCGAGGAATCCTCTGCTTCTCCTTTTGAGATGGGTGCAGCTGCTCCCGCCACTGGTGGCACGACCCGCAACGTGCTGAACTATGACGTATCCGTG
Organism: Akkermansia sp.; assembly: GCA_045657445.1. Classification (GTDB taxonomy): domain Bacteria; phylum Verrucomicrobiota; class Verrucomicrobiia; order Verrucomicrobiales; family Akkermansiaceae; genus Akkermansia. The sequence goes on from JAZOTC010000051.1 coordinate 15,492, forward strand.
GTGGGTACGCTGCGCTTCACTGATGACCTCCTGGTGGACGGTTCCGTGGAAGGCGAAATCACCTCCGATGGTGTGCTGACCGTGGGCGCCAATGCCAGCATTCAGGCCGGTGAAAAGAACAAGGTGGCTGTGCGTACGCAGAGCGCTATCATTCACGGCAAGGTGGTGGGCGATATCGTGGTGACTGACCGCGTGGAGCTTGCTTCCACCGCCGAGCTGGTGGGCGATGTGACGGCCTCCAAGATTTCCATTCAGGAAGGTGCTGTGTTTGTGGGCTACTGCCGCGTGGGTAACCCCGCCGGTGCTCCCGCACCTGCTGCCACGCCTGCTCCCAAGAAGGCTGCGGCTCGCGCTCCCAAGAGCGACGATGCCAACCTGCTTGGCTAAGCTGAACTGAGATTATTCCCATGCCGGAATTCAGAACAGAACCGCTGATTGTTCCTGTTGTTTCCGGCCTGTTACCCGCAGGTGAGCGCGACCGCAGAGTCGCGCTCACCTCGTTTCGTTCTGAGGACGAGCGGGTTCAGGTGCCCACGCGCGAGGTCATCTGCTACGAATGCGGGCAAAGCTCGCAGGTGCCCTCCGCTGCCTTGTCGGCCAACTGCATCCACTGCCATGCGCATCTGAACATGGCCGATGTGCAGATTCGCCCCGGATCACGCCGTCTGACCGTGCGCACCCTGGGCAATGTGCATGTGCAATCCGGCACCAAGCTTTCCAATCTCTCCATTGTGTGCCACGATATGGAGGTGAACGGCCCTGTCTCGGGGTCGTTCCGCTGCACGGGCACACTGAGTTTCAATGCTTCCACGAAGGTGGAAGGCTCTATCAGCGCGCATAAACTGGTGGTGGATAAGGGGGTGGAGGTAGAACTGGCAGTGGGTGCTGCTGCTGAATGTGCAGAGATTTATGGCACCCTGAATGGGCGCCTGCAGTGCAAGGGCCTGCTGCACGTCTACCGCAGCGGTTCCTATACCGGTGTGTGCAAGGCTGCCGATGTGCAGGTCGACCCCGGTGGACGGTTTGATGACCAGAGCCGGTTCTGAATGCTGAATGAATCATGGATATCCGCATCACAGGTGCCAGCCAGAACACCCTGCGGCATATCAATCTGAATCTGCCGGGTGGAAAACTCGTTGCGCTCATGGGCCCCAGCGGGTCGGGCAAGAGCACGCTGGCATATGATACCCTTTTTGCGGAATCCCGCCGCCGCTTTCTGGATTGCCTGTCTGCCGGAGCCCGCCGCCTGCTGGCCCGCCCGGAAAAACCGCATGTGGAAAGCATAGAGGGGCTTCCCCCCGCGCTGTGTCTGGAGCAGCATTTGCCCACCGGGCAATCCCGCACGGTGCTGGGCTCGCTCACAGAAACGCTGGATTACCTGCGTATCCTGTATGCGGCTATCGGTGTGCCGCATGACCCGGTGACTGGAGAGCGCCTCACGCGCCTGAGCCCGGAGGAGATAACCACCGCCTTGTGCGCCATGCCGGAAAACACGCGCCTGACCCTGCTGGCGCCGCTTTCCCCGGCCTTTGGTCAGAACCCGGAGAGCGATATCCTGATGCTGCGCAAACTGGGCTATCTGCGCGTGCGAGTGGCGGGTGAAATCTGCGAGCTGGATGAGCTGGAAGCAAGCCCGCCTCCCTCCGGCGCGGTTTGTGAGCTGGTGGTGGACCGCATCGTGCTGCGCGAGGGGGTGGATTCCCGCGTGGCGGATTCGGTGCAGGCGGCGCTGCGGCTCTGGCCGGATGAATTGCGCGCGCTGGTACAGCCGCGCGGTGGCGAGTCGGAGTTGCAATGCTTCCACACCCGCTATCGCAATGCGGAGACCGGCTTCACTCTGCCGGATCTGACGCCGGGGCTGTTCTCGCATTTCTCATCGCACGGCGCCTGCCCGGAATGCAACGGGCTGGGCACGGTGGAAGGGAAGAAGGGCGAGTTGCGCGTATGCCCGGCCTGCAAGGGGATGCGTCTGAATCCCACAGCGCTGGCGGTGACGCTGGATTTCGCCGGGCGCGAGCTGAGCCTGGGGGCGTTTTGTGAATTGGCGGTGCAGGAAAACCGCTCTCTGCTGGAGCAGCTGGTGGTGCCAGCCGCTTACCAGGAGGCTCTGGTGCCAGCGCTTTCCAGCTTGAAACAGCGGCTTGATTGTCTGCTGGAGCTCGGACTGGGGTATCTGACCCTCGCCCGCGCGGCCAACACGCTTTCCGGTGGCGAGTTGCAGCGCGCCCGCCTGGCCGCGCAGATTGGCGGTGGCCTTTCCGGCGTGTTGTATATTCTGGATGAACCCACCATTGGCTTGCACCCGCAGGAAACGGAAAAACTCATTGCGGCGCTGCTGCGCCTGCGTGATAAGGGGAACACGATTCTGGTGGTGGAGCATGACCCGCAGCTGCTGCAGGCCTGCGACTGGCTGGTGGAGATGGGGCCCGGCAGTGGCCCGGCTGGTGGTCTGGTGCTGGCCGAGGGTAGCTATGATGATTTTTTGAAGAATGCGGAATCCCCCACCGGTGCGTGGCTGGCCGGGCGGAAGGTGCTGCCCGCTGTGGAGCCGCGTAACCTCCCGGCCTGCCGCTGGCTCACGCTGTCGCACGCCAATGCCCGCAACCTGCAGGATGTAGAACTTCGTTTCCCGCTGGGGGCGTTCACCTGTCTTTCCGGCCCCGGCGGCTCGGGCAAGAGTACGCTGGTGCACGAATGCCTGCTGCCTGCCATGAAGGCCGGCCAGGTGCAGGGGGCAGAGCATATCACCCGCGCCGTGCTGGTGGACCAGAGCCCGCTGGGGGCTTCTCCGCGCTCCACGCCTGCCACCGCTACCGGGCTGCTGGATGTGCTCCGCCCGCTCTATGCTGCGCTGCCGCTTTCCCGCCAGCGTGGGTATACGGCTGCGCGTTTCTCGCTGAACGCCCGCGGTGGCCGCTGCGAACGCTGCGGTGGCACAGGACGCCTGCAGGTGGATATGAATTTCCTCGCGGATTTGTACACTGAATGCGACGCCTGCCACGGCGCACGCTACAACCGCGAAACGCTGGAGGTAACCTGGCGCGGTAAATCCATGGCACAGGCGCTGGCTCAGACGGTGGATGAAGCTGTGGAATTCTTTGCCGCGGTGCCGCAGGCGGCCGCCATTCTGAAGGCACTGCAGGAACTGGGGCTGGGGTATCTGCCGCTCGATCGCTCGGTCACCACTCTCTCCGGCGGTGAATCTCAGCGTGTGAAACTGGCCACGTATCTTGCAAAGGCTGCGCCGAAACGCGGAAGCCGTCCGGGGGAGAATCTCCTCCTCGTGCTCGATGAACCCAGCACAGGCTTGCATTTCAACGAGCTGGAGCTCTTGCTGCGTGCCATCTACCGTCTGCGCGCAGCAGGGCATACGATTCTCTGCATCGAGCACAATCAGGGCATTCTATCCCGCGCTGATTACCTGGTCGAGCTTGGCCCCGGCTCCGGTGCCGAGGGCGGGCGTATCACCTATGCTGGTGAGCCGGTTTAATGTCCGCCGTGCTGGCGGAGGTAGTGCATGAGCCGGGACTTCTGGTAGCCATTGCTCTGGAGATATTGCAGAGGCGTCTCCTGGTTGAGCCCCTTGGCGTTGGGATTGGCGCCGTTCTGCAGCAGAATGAGTCCAATCTGGTAGTTGTTGTCAATGACCGCCTGCCAGATTGGGGCCAGAGCGGCGCGGGTTTCCTGATTCGGGTCGGCGCCATAGGCCAGCAGGCGCAGTACCAGCGTGTCGCAGCCTTGCCCGGTGGCAATCAGGAGCGGGGTGAACCCATGGTGCAGGGCATTGGCATCGGCCCCGTGTTCCAGCAGTAGCGTGACTGCGGCCTCGATGCGCTGGCGTTTGTCTGCGTGGCTGCGTTTGTACTGGTTGAGGAGCAGCCCCAGGGCCGTTTCATTCTGGTATTGTACCGCATTCGGGCTCGCGCCGGCCTGCAGCGCGAGTGCTACGCCCTCTGCGTCGGCTTTTCTGGCGGCCTGCATCAAATCCTGGTTGCGGCTTTGCAGGCTGCGGCAGGAAACCGGCAGCAGACAAAGTAGTAACAGCAGGTTGAACACGCAGCGGGGCATGTATGCTATGCTAACAAAGCATCCTTTTCGTGGCAAGTCTGCATTTTGTGATAGTTTGGCATTGAATCCGGCTGGCATGGGGAGTATACTGCGCCCAGCATATGAATTTCGACTCTATTGAACGCAAGATGCAGGGCGTGGGGCTTTCCCGCGCGGCGATTGATGCCTTTCGCCACAGTGTGGGGGTGCTGACTTCTGACGAGAGCATGATGATTCCGGAGGCGGAGATTGAACCCGCCCGCGATGTGGCTGATTGGGATGAACTGGTGGCCGCCACGGCTGAGGCCGATGCGGCTTTGCTGGCGCAGTCGGTGCTGGTGAAGCTGAATGGTGGCCTGGGCACGGGCATGGGCTTGCAGAAGGCGAAGAGCCTGCTGGAGATTAAGCCCGGCGTGACCTTCCTGGATACGATTGTGCGCCAGGTGCAGAGCCTGCGTGAGCGCGCGCAGTACCCGGTGAGCCTGCTTCTCATGAACTCGTTCTCCACGAGTGAGGATACCATGGCTCACCTGGCGCAATATGCCGATTTTGCCGATGCTTCTCAGGTGGAGATGCTGCAGAACCGCGTGCCCAAGCTGGTGACGGATTCGCTGGAACCGGTGGAGTATCCCGCCAACCCGGAGTTGGAGTGGTGTCCCCCTGGTCATGGCGATATTTACCCCGCGCTGGTGGGCAGTGGCTGGCTGGATAAGCTGCTGGCTGCCGGGGTGAAGTATGCGTTTGTGTCCAACTCTGACAACTTGGGCGCGCAGCTCGATACTCGATTCCTGCGCTGGTTTGCGGAGAGTGACGCTCCCTTTGTGATGGAGGTGACTCGCCGCACGGAAGCCGATAAGAAGGGCGGTCACCTGGCTACCCGCAAGGCCGATGGCCAGCCGATTCTTCGCGAGGTGGCCCAGTGCCCGGATGAGGATGTGCCCGAGTTCCAGAACATCGAAAAACACCGCTATTTCAACACCAATAACCTCTGGATTCGCCTGGATGCGCTCAAGGAGGTGCTGGATGCCAACGGCGGCGTGCTGCCCTTGCCGGTTATCTGCAACAGCAAGACGGTGGACCCGCGCGATGCCTCCACCCAGAAGGTTTACCAGCTCGAAACAGCCATGGGCGCTGCACTGCAGTGCTTCCCGGGCGCCCGCGCCGTGTGTGTGCCGCGTTCCCGCTTCTTCCCGGTGAAGACTTGTTCAGATTTGCTGCTGCTGCGCTCCGATGCCGTGGAGATTGATGCTGCCGGCGCCATGAAACTGGCTCCTGAATGCAAGGGCGTGGCTCCCGTGGTGCTGCTGGATGGCAAGCTGTACAAGCTGGTGGATTCGCTGGATGCCCTCGGTGTGCCCTCCCTCAAGCATGTGAGCAAGCTGGTGGTCACCAAGTCTCACACTTTTGCTCCCGGCGAACCCCTCTCCGGGGTGGTGGAAGTGTAAGAAATCCAGAATCCGTCAGGAAAGTGTAAAATAGACCCGGGGTTCAGCCGTATGGCGTAACCCCGGGTTCTGCTTTATATCAACCAGCACGTTGGTTTAATCGGCTAAGTCCTCTGCTGGGGCGGCGCTGGCGTACCAGGCTTCGGGAATGCGCTGGGGACGCCCCTGCGGCATCTGCACCAGGGCCAGGCATTGGCGTACCTTCACGCAGACCTGTTGCGCGTCGTCGCGGCGGATTTCAAACACGCACCAGAAGCGGGATTTCTCCACCTTTTCCACCCAGGCATGCACCTGGATTTTGTCGCCCATGAAGGCGGGGCGTTTGTAGTGTACCTCGTGGCTCACTAGCACGAGGTGCCGGTTGGCGTGGATGAGTTCCAGAAATTCGATGCCGATGTGCGGCGCCATCTTGGTTCGGCATTCCTCGACCCAGCGCAGGTAGGCCAGGTTATGCACCACGCCGCCGCAGTCGGTATCGTAGTACATGACATCGTAGTTGAGTACGAATTGCGGGTTTTTCATATGGGTATTTGTGAAAGAATGGGGCGGGGCCACTTGCGTGCCATCCCCGCCCCTGGGTTTTTTTGATTGGAGAGAGAATGTTTACTTCGACTTGAGGAAATCTTCCACAGCAGAGGTGATTTCCTTCATGTCGTCCATCTGCAGTTCGCCCATGTGGGCAATGCGGAAGGTCTTGTCCTTCAGGCCACCGTAGCCGTTGCCCAGCTGCAGGTTGCGCGGGGCCAGGAAGGCGTTGAGCTCGGGAATGGAAATCATTTCATCGCTGCCCTTGGGACGGGAATCGATAACCGTGAGGGTCTTGGAGAGGTACTTGCGGTTCGGGTACACGGCAAAGTGCTCATCGGCCCAGGCGCGGGTGTAGGCGGCCAGCTCCTCGTGGCGGGCAAAGCGGTTTTCGATGCCTTCTTCTTCCACAATGTGCTGCAGCTGCTTGTCCAGTGCATACATGAGGGAAAGGCAGGGGGTGGAGGTGTACTGGTAGTTCTTCTTGTCGATGAAGTCCCAGATGGTGCGAAGGTCGAAGTACAGACCACGGTTCTCAACTTCGGCGGTGCGGTCGTAGGCCTTCTTGCTCATGGCGCAGATGGCCAGGCCGGGGGGCAGGGCAAGGGCTTTCTGGGTGGAGGTGATGAGTACGTCGATACCCAGCTTGTCGGTCTCAATCTTGGAGCCGGCGGCAGAGGAAACGGCATCCACGCACCACACGACATCCGGGTACTTCTTCATGACCTCGGCAATTTCCTCCACCGGGTTCTGGATGCCGGAGGAAGTTTCGTTGTGGGTGACGGTGAGCAGGTCGTACTTGCCGGTGGAGAGGGCGGCATCTACCATTTCGGCGGTGGTGGGCTCACCCATGACGCTGTCGAACTTATCGGCAGGAATGCCGTTGGTCTTGGCCATCTTGTACCACTTATCGCCGAAGGCGCCAATGGAGAATACGGCGGCGCGCTTGGCGGTGCAGGAGCGGATGGCGCCTTCCATGAGACCGGAGCCGGAGGAGGTGGAAAGCAGGATGCGGTTCTCGGTGAAGAGGACCTTCTGCATGTTATCGGAAATGCGCTTCTGGATTTCGGATGCCTTCTTGGAGCGGTGGGCAATCATCGGCAGGGACATCTCCTTGAGAATCTCCTCTGAGACAACGGTGGGACCGGGAATGAACAGTTTGATGGCCATAACAGATATGAGTAAGATTATTTAACCCTGCCATACTATCATGCCGGACCGCCTAATGCGAGCATAAAATGTGGATTTGACAAAGAAGATGGTTGCAACGGGAGGCTTCTTGCATTATACTGGCAGCATATGAAGCTAGTAAGCCGTTTCGCAACCCTTTTATTGACCCTGCTGGTGGCAGGTGTGACCCAGGATGCTTCTGCTGCCGTGGTGAACCGCATTGCCGCCACGGTGAACGGACGCCCCATCACCTCCAGCGAGGTTCGTGCCCGTCTGGCTCCCTATTTCCGCGAGCTGATGATGCTGTACCCGCGCCAGGGCCCCCGTTTCAATTCTGAACTGGTGGCGGCCAAGAAGGCTGTGCTCAATGACCTTATCGAGCGCGAGCTGGTGCTGAGCGATTTCGATACCAAGGGCTACCAGATTAAGGACGACCAGGTGGACGAGGAAATCAACCGCCGTGTGCTGATGATGTACAATGGCGACCGCAGCGAATTCCTGGATAATCTGCGTAAGAGCGGGATGAACTACACGGAATATCGCGAATCGGTCAAGAAGGAAATCACGGTTTCGGCGATGCGCGGTATGCGCTATGAGCGTGGCATTCCTCCCACCCCGGATGAAATCAAGGAGGAGTACAATGCCACCAGCTCCGAGTACCGCGATATCATGAAGGACCGTATCACCTACAGCAAGATTTTCATCCCTGCTGTAGACCCGGATGACCCCATGATGACCCCGGAGGAACGCTACAAGTTTGCGGTGCGTCTGCGCGAGCAGCTGGATGCTGGCAAGATTTCTTTTGCCGATGCCGCCCGCGAGCATTCTCGCGATGCTCACGCAGAGGATGGTGGCAAATGGCCTTCGCTGCAGCGCAATGAGCTGGCTGTGGAGTTTGCTAATGTGGTGTTTGCTGCCCGCCCGGGACAGGTGGTGGGTCCGCTGCTGGATCCCGCCGGCTTCACCATTGTGAAGGTTCACAATAAGAAACTGGCTGCGGCTCCCTCGCTGAGCAAGCCGGAAATCAAGCAGAAGGTGGATGATGCCGTGCGCCGCAGGAAGAGCGAGCACCGCTACCGCCAGTGGGTGGAACGCCTGCGCGATAAGGCGGTTATCCGTACCTTTATCTGATGACTGCTGAATAGTATTTGACTAAAAAGGCTGCCGGGTTCCCGGCACCCTTTTTTGTTGAATCTGTTGCAGCTACGTTTTACTTGTATTCGCCCTTCAGTGAGCGGATGGTGTAGCGGATGGTGCGGAATAGGCCGTGGCCATAATAGCGCGATGCAACACCCAGGAAGCGCTGCATCGGGGTGCGCTGAATAGCTCCCGGCCCGCGCTCGAAAATGCGGCTGAAGAAATCCAGCAGCGCCTTGTCCGATTTCTCAAAGACCTCCGGGTCCTGCAGAATCGGCTGGCTGAGCATATCCGCCATGGCGGAGTAGTCTTCCGAAAGCTCCAGAATGTGGTTCACCAGGGCCTTTTCGTTCGGGAAGTCTGTGGCGCAGACAAAGGCTTTGGGGTTGAATTCCTCGCTGGCATATTTGTTGCCCCAGTAAATCGGAATGCTGTCAGAAAGGAAGGCATCGACAATCTTTTCCGTCTGGTAGCCCGGAGATGCCTCGTTTTCGTATGCCATGCTGAAAAGATGGTGGCGCTGGAAATCCTGCTTGGCATCATAGCCTTTCGGCACCAGGTAGCCGATGTTGTTCATGAAGGGGCCGCCGCAGCTTACCTTCTTTCTGGCGTTGAGATTGCGCACCAGGGAATTGCGTTCCTTGCCCTTGGGATTTCGGCAGATGAATGCGCAGAAATCCCGCTTCTGGGCCTTCAGTTCCTCGGCTGTAATCGAACGGCCTTTCAGTAATTTTTCGCGATATTCGTTTTTGTATAAGCAGTGAAGATGCCAGTACGGATAACGGTGACAGCGATCTGATTCTTTGCGTTCGTGGGTGAGACAGTAATCAAACCGATTCAGGTCAATCGGGTGGTTTTCTCCGGTATGCAGAATGCGAACGCCCTTAAAATACTCAATGACCGGGGTAAATGTATCTCCCAGAATATAATCTGCTTTGTCGCATTCTTTCAAGGGAATGTTGACAATAGGAAAATGCCTGCTCAGAAAATCTGTTAGCTGGGTATAATCCGTGATGTGAATTTCGTTTGCCATGTTTCAATGCTTGTTTTTGAAGCAAATTAATTTGTTGCCTTTGCGGCCTCCAATTTTTGGAAGAGCTTATTGAGTCTTCGGCGTAATATCCTGCGGTTCAGCGCGGGAATAACCTTCTCAAGATGCAGGTAAACCCAGGGTTTATAGTCATTGTAGCTTTTCATGTCGGAAAAGACTACTCGCTCCTTGCCGTTTTTCTTCTGGATGAGAAAGTTACAGGGGTTCGGGTCGTAAAGCGGAATGTTGTTCTTGATGACAATATCCGCATACCTGTGCAGTTGGTCAATTACTTCCTGACTGACCTTTTGTGCTCGCAGATCATCCACGAGCCATGGTGCCACTGTGCCGTCATCATTTTGCACAAGTTCACAAACAAGACCTGGTCCCAGGTTTGTTTCTACGAGTTCCTCCTCGTATTCAGGCAGGAAATCAGCCAGTAGGTGCTTTGTCTTTTTATACCCCTCGAGTTCGTTTTCCAGTTGCCATACATGACGGTAGTTCATGGCAACCTTGACGCATTTTTTTGAATCATCCGGGTGGCGAAGACAAAGTCTGCGGGCTCCTTTATTAATGATATAGGTGAGATTCAGCATGTTTGAAATGGGGAATCAGCTAAGCGATTTCTTGAATATTCTGCGCATCTGTCGGCACATCTGCCACTTTCCGATGGCTCGGCCAATGACGCTGGCCCGGTAGCGGAGATACTGCATGGTGGTGCGTTTTGTCCGTTTGGGCGCATCCTGGGACGCTGCGATTACAGTATTGCGGCGGCCTCCGTCATCAATATCGCTCTGTTCGTTGTGGACATAGAGTGTGCTGACCAGATTGGGTACCACGCCGGTTACTGGAATATGGTGCTTCAACATGATGTCCGCCAACTGCGTATCTGCTCCCAGCCAGAAACTATTGAAGTGAGCTAGAATTTTCTCTGCACCTGCGCGTGAATACATATACCCGATTGCACCCCAGGGAATCTTTTTGGGGAACACGGGTTGCACCGGTGCCTCTGGGATAGTCGGGCAGAGCGGGTACAGTTTCGAAGGCTCTGTGTAGAGCTTGCAGCATTCCCAGCCAGGAACATCATTTATCATGAATTTGATGCCGGATAGAAAATTGGGCTCAAAGGTGGCATCGTCTTCCAGCACGACCGCATAATCCGCATCTGATGCCAGAAATGTGCTCAGCGCTTTGCGATGACTGTGTGCACATGCCTGCTCATTGGGCGTGAGATGGGTGATGTACATGGATTCCCGCTTCCGGGAATCATACATTTTCTTCTGTTCTTCGGTCAGGTCTTTGCCCGCAATTGCTTCAACAATCTGGACTGTTATGCCCAGATTGGCGCCTTGCTGTTGAATATGCTCCCGCCTCTCTTTCGAGGACGGGAGATTGATAGCCAGATAAATGATGTTCGGCTCTTTCATGTTGCTGGATTAGTTGAGTTTCCAGTAGTCCTCAATCCAGGGCGCCGGCAGTACCTTGTGGTGTGCCTTGCCATCATCGAAGCCCACAACAGCCTGGTCGGGATCCGGGTTGCCGTGGAATACGAGAATCTTCGTCTTAGGCGGTTTGGGCGCCACAAACAGGTTGAGCGGGAATATGGGGCGGCAGCAGCGCTTGTAGCTCTGAGCCCAGTCATATGGCCACCAGTTCACCTTCTTCATGGCATAGGTGAGGAATGCCTGCTCGGTGGGGAACTGCGATTTGTCGTGGGCGCGGTCAAATTCGCGGATGAAGGTATCGTAGATGTAACCAGATTTGCCCGCCTCGAATCGGTAAATGGAGGAGTTGCCAATGTTGGGGCGTTTGCGGAACAGTGTCTTGTGCCATTCAATCCAGTTGTGGATAATGCAGTTCTCGCCTGGTTTGTAGTCAAAGAAGCAGTCGATGTCATCCATGATGACGACGTCAACATCCAGGAACAGGGTGGGGCCCTTCAGATTGGCAAAACCATCCTGAGTAATGGCCAGCTTGGAGAAAATACCGGGCCATTCACCGGGGTTCTTGTATCCGGGGTTCGGCGGGAAAGGTTGTGCGTCAATGCCTTCATCGAGCCCCTCCGGATTGTCTGTGACGCAGACGAAGCGGAACGGACGGTGCAGGTGTTTCTTGACGGAACGGTAGAGAGTATTCGTGTACGAAGCCGGGTAGCGTGTACCCCACTTCAGGCAGATGACATTGCAGGTTGCATCTTCGCTCATAGTATCTAGAGCCTAACTCCAACGCTGCATAAAGTCAAGGTTATTCTGTCATCGGCAGATATAAAAATCCCCGGTTCTGGTGTAAGAACCGGGGATGCGGGAAATTGGCGTGGGAATTTAGTCCTCGTAGAGTTCCTTGACTCGCTCGATGAGGGCGAACGCATGGCTGATCATGGCTCGCGTCTCGTTGAGCAGGGTGAGGTAGAGGATACCGTTGCGCATGCCGCTTTCGTCTGTGGTGTTGTGCATCAGGTGGCGGGTAATGCAGTCGGCAAAGTCCTCGCCCAGCTGGTCGCGGTCTTCGAGCAGGGCATCAATGCCTGCGAAGTTGCCAGCCTTGAGCATATCGGTCAGGTCCGGGTAGAAGCGGCCAATCTTGTTGGTAAGCGCGAGCAGGTCATCGCCCTGTTCCTTGTTAAGGCCCTGGTGGTTGTTGTCGATGTGGTTGTAGCTGGCCTTAACCAGGGTGTAGAGGCGCTCGCAGGTGTTGATGGAGATTTCTGTGATGCGGAACACCAGCTGACCACGGTCTGCCAGTTCCTTGGGCAGGGTGCGCAGGGTGGGCAGCACTTCGTTCTCGCGCAGTACCTCCAGATCCCGCTTCAGGTTGCGGCTCTTCTTGCGCAGGCGCTTCAGGGTGTCGCGGTCTTCGCTGAGCAGGGCCTTGACCATGGCGTTGTAGATACCCACCATGCGGCCCAGGCGCCCGCTGGCAGCCTTGCCGAAGTCCTGCACGGCGGCATCGCTGTGCATGTTGATGAGGCGGATTTCCTCCTTGGCGCTATTGGTGAAGAAGGTGGACTTGATGAGGATGGCGCCGGCAATGACCAGCATGGTCACCATGCCCCAGAATCCACCGTAGGCCATGACGATGGCCACCACGAAGGCGGCAAGGCTGGCGGCCAGGGCGGTGAGGAACCAGCCGCCGATAACGGTGAGTACGCCGGTGATGCGGTACACGGCGCTGTCGCGGCCCCAGGCGCGGTCTGCCAGCGAGGAGCCCATGGCCACCATGAAGGTGACATAGGTGGTGGAAAGCGGCAGCTGCAGGTTGGTGGCTACCGAGATGAGCAGGGCCGATACGGTGAGGTTCACCGAGCCGCGCACCTGGTCATAAATAGCGCCGGTTTCTTCCTCCGGTGCCAGCGGGGCAAAGCGGCTGGAGATGAAGTTCTGAATGCGCATGGGGGTGACTCGCTCAAAGAATCGCTTGGTGTTGAGCGTGTAGCGCACCATGGTGCGGGCTGCGCTGCAGGAGCCGAAACGCTCCTTGCCGTTGTTGGCGGAGGAGAGCTTCAGCTCGGTTTCCGTCACCTTGCGGGCTTTCTTGGAGAAGAAAAGAGTCGTCACCATGACCAGGCCTGCTGCCACCAGCCAGAGCATGTTCACCTGCTGCTGCACATCGGCCAGCCCGCCCATCTTGAATGTGGCCAGGTCGCCGCCGGCGGCCAGGTGTGCCTCGGCCAGTTCCATGGAGGTCTGCGAGGCCATGAATACGCCGATGAAGTTCACCAGGTCATTGCCGGCAAAGGCAAGAGCCAGGGCGCCGGTACCTGCCAGCACGGTGATGCGCAGGGTGTTAATCTTGAGCCCATATTGCAGAACGGCGGCAATGATGGTCCATGCCACAAAGGCGATGACGATGGCCACCCCCAGGTTGGCATCCACCATATCCATGAACGGCCCCTGCATCACCGGGCTGGTCTTGAGCCCCTTGAACACGGCAAAGTAGGTGATGGCCGTGAAGGCAAAACCGCACCACAGCGGGCCGATGAGGCGGTACATGCGCTGGTAGTGGAAGGTGTAGAGCAGACGGGAGAACCACATGACCGCCGTACCCACGGTAAACGCAATGGCCACCGAGCAGAAAATGCCGGAGACGATGAAGAATACCTTATCGGTGTTGATGTAGTCTGCCAGGGAGCCGGGACCATCGCCCAGATTGAAATAGGCCATACCCAGGGCGGAGCCCAGCAAGGCAAAGATGAGCGAAACCGTGGTGGAGGTGGGCAGCCCCAGGGTGTTGAAGATATCCAGCAGAATCACGTTCGCCACCATGACGGCCAGGAACAGCAGCATCACTTCGTGGAAGCTGAACATGCTGGGAATGAAAACACCACTGCGGGCAATCTCCATCATGCCGCTGGAGAACGATGCACCCAGGAGCACACCCACGGCGGCCACGGCAACAGCGCCCGTGTACGTGCCGGAACGACTGCCGATAGAGGAGTTAAGGAAGTTACAGGCATCATTGCTCACGCCCACCACCAGCCCGAAGACCGACAGCAGCAGAAGCATACCATAAATCACGTAGTATGTCGTGTCCATATAGAGTTAAGCTGACTCTACCACGCCGGGGTAACAATTACAAGAAAAATCCCCTATCTGGCGAAATTGTCACAAAAGAAACAGGAGTTGTGTCATTATGCCGGCAAAGTGGGGCATCTGTCAGGATGCATGCTTGACGCCCCTGGACCGCAAGAGTACAATGCCCGGTAATATGAACGCCGATTCTATCAAGTGCACGCCCCTGTGCGATAAGCACGTGGCTCTTGGAGCCAAGATGGTACCCTTTGCAGGGTGGAACATGCCTGTGCAGTACACAGGTATTATCGATGAGCACAACACCGTGCGCAGCGCCTGCGGTGTGTTCGATATCTCCCACATGGGCCAGTTCCTGGTCAGTGGCGAGGGCGCTACCGAGTGGCTCAACTCCATGTTCACCAACAATCTCAACAAACTGGTGGACGGCATGGGGCAGTATTCCATCATGCTCAACGAAAAGGGCGGCGTGATTGATGACCTCATCATCTACCAGCTCGGCAAGGACAATTTCTTTGTGGTGGTGAATGCCTCGATGATTGACGAGGACTACGCCTGGCTCACCGCCCACAAGCCCGAGGGTATTTCCCTGGTGAACAAGAGCGCCGATTACGTGGGGCTGGCTGTGCAGGGCCCCACCTGCGAGGAAGTGTTTGCCAAGCTTTGCCCCGGTGTGGAGCTGCCCGTGCGCAATGGCATCCTCATGTTCGAGTGCGATGGCGATGCCGTGGTGGTGTGCCGCACCGGCTACACCGGTGAGAACGGTTACGAGTTCTTCTGCCCGGCAGAGCAGGGCGTCAAGTGGTTTGAAAAGGTCATGGACTGCGGCGCCAAGCCCTGCGGTCTCGGTGCCCGCGACAGCCTGCGCCTCGAAATGTGCTACTCCCTCAACGGCAGCGACCTCTCCCCGGAAAAGACTCCGCTTGAAGCCGGCCTCTCCTGGTGCTGCGACCTCACCAAGGAATTCATCGGCGTAGACGTGCTGCGCGCCCAGAAGGCCGAGGGCCGCCCCACCGCGCTGGTGGCCATCGAATACACCGGCAAGGGCGCACCTCCCCGCCACGGTTACGAAGTGCAGCTGCCGGACGGCACGCCCATGGGCGAGCTCTGCAGCGGCGTGCTTTCCCCCTCCCTGGGCAAGGGCATCGGCATGGCCTATGTTCCCGCCGCCCTGGGCAAGGTTGGCACCGAGGTGAACGTGATTGTCCGCAACAAGGCCGTGCCCGCCATCATCGTCAAGAAACCCTTCCTGAAAAAGTAAACCTATACCCCCAATCTAAAATACCATGAGCAACCCCGCAGAATACAAGTATTCCTCCGAGCACGAATGGATCAGCCCCATCGTTGACGGCATCGTGACCCTCGGCATCACCGACCACGCCCAGTCCGAACTGGGTGACGTGGTATACGTTGACCTCCCCTCCGTGGGCGATACCTTCTCCAAGGAAGACAGCATCGCCGTGGTGGAATCCGTGAAGGCCGCTTCCGATGTGTACACCCCGGTTTCCGGTGAGGTGGTGGAAGTGAACGAAGCCCTCGATGCCGAGCCCGGCACCGTGAACGCCGATGCCACCGGCGCTGGCTGGATTTGCAAGATTAAGCTGGATGACCCCTCCGAGCTGGACGAGCTGATGGACGCCGCCGCTTACGAGGAATTCTGCAAGTAAAGCGATTTCGGGCCGCATTCCTCACAGCAGGGATGCGGCCTTTTCTGTTTTCTGACAACATAGCGAAACCTCATCAATCATGATTACCGCACAGACTCCCTTTGCCCCCCGCCACATGGGCTCCACCGGCGCCGAGGTGCAGGAAATGCTCCAAGTCATCGGCTTCTCCTCCCTGGATGAAATGACCGATACCATCGTGCCGGCTGATATCCGCCTCAAAGCCCCGCTCGGCTTGCCCGAGCCCATGGCAGAGCAGGAAGCCCTCGAAGCCCTGCGCCAGGTGCTCTCTGCCAACAAGCCCGTGCACAGCCTCATCGGCCAGGGTTACTACGGCACCTACATGCCCGCCGTCATCCAGCGCAACGTGTACGAGAACCCGGGTTGGTACACGGCCTACACTCCCTACCAGCCGGAAATCGCCCAGGGCCGCCTGGAGATGCTCATGAACTACCAGACCATGATTGCCGGCCTCACCGGTCTGCCCGTGGCCAATGCTTCCATGCTGGACGAAGGCACCGCCGCTGCCGAGGCCGTGCATCTCTGCATCGATTCCAAGCGCAAGAGCGACACCTTCTTCGTGGCCGATACCTGCTTCCCGCAGACCATCGATGTGATTCGTACCCGCTGCGAAACCACCGGCGTGAACCTCATCGTGGGTGATTGGAAGAGCTTCGACCCCGCCTCCATCCCGACCCTCGCCGGCGTGCTCGTGCAGTACCCGGACAACGCCGGCAGCGTGGAGGACTATGCCGATTTCTTTGCCAAGTGCCACGCCGCCAAGGTGCTCTGCGTGGTGGCGGCAGATTTGCTCGCCCTCACCGTGCTCAAGGAACCCGGTGCTTTCGGCGCCGATGTCTGCGTGGGCACCACCCAGCGCTTCGGCATCCCCATGGGCTACGGTGGCCCCGCCGCTGCTTACATGGCCTGCACCGATGCGCTCAAGCGCAAGCTCCCCGGCCGCTACATTGGCCTCTCGGTGGATAAGGACGGCAAGCCCGCCTACCGCCTCGCCCTCCAGACCCGCGAGCAGCACATCCGCCGCGAAAAAGCCACCTCCAACATCTGCACCGCCCAGGTGCTCACCGCTCTGCTCAGCACCTTCTACGCCATGTACCAGGGGCCGCAGGGGCCCAAGCAGGTGGCTCTCACCGCCCACAAGCTCGCCGCTGCCTTTGCCGCCGCTGCTGCCAAGGCCGGTTACACGCTGCCCGTGGCCAACTACTTCGACACCGTGCAGGTGAGCTGCCCCGGCAAGGCTGCCGAGCTCGTGGCCGCTGCTCTGGAGGCTGGTTACAACATTCGCCTGGTGGATGCCGATACCATCTCCGTCTCCTTCGACGAAACCACCACCAGCTGCGATGTGAAGGCTCTCTGCACCGCCCTGGGCATGGAGAAACCCTGCTGCAAGTGCATGCCCGAAGGCCCCGTCTGGGCTCCCGCCTTCACCCGCACCACCATGTTCTGCACCGAAAAGTGCTTCAATCTCTTCCACTCCGAAACCGAGATGATGCGCTACATTCACCGCCTGGAGGCCAAGGACCTCGCGCTGAACGAAGCCATGATTCCTCTGGGTTCCTGCACCATGAAGGCCAACTGCGCCGCTATCATGATGCCCATCACCTGGCCGGAGGTTGCCACCCTGCATCCCTTCGCCCCCATGGACCAGTGCCAGGGCATGCGCGCCATGCTCGAGCAGCTCAAGCAGTGGCTCGCCACCGTCACCGGCTTCCACGGCGTCTCCCTGCAGCCCAACAGCGGCGCTGCCGGTGAATTCGCAGGCCTGCTCACCATCCACCGCTACCAGGTGGCACAGGGGCAGGGACACCGCAACGTCTGCCTCATCCCCAACTCCGCCCACGGCACCAACCCCGCCTCCGCCGCCATGGCCGGCTTCACCGTTGTGCCCGTGAAGTGCGACGAGAAGGGTAACATCGACGCTGCCGACCTCAAGGCCCAGGCCGAAGCCCACCGCGACAACCTCGCCGCCCTCATGGTCACCTATCCCTCCACCCACGGCGTATACGAAAGCGGCGTGGCAGACCTCTGCCGCATCGTACACGAAAACGGTGGTCAGGTCTACATGGACGGCGCTAACATGAACGCCCAGATCGGCCTCACCAACCCCGGCACCATCGGGGCAGACGTGTGCCACCTCAACCTGCACAAGTCCTTTGCCATGCCGCACGGCGGCGGTGGCCCCGGCGTGGGCCCCATCTGCTGCGCTGAGCACCTCACCCCCTACCTGCCGGACCACTGCATCTCCGGTGAGGCCCAGAAGACCGCCGCCGTCTCCTCCGCTGAGTACGGCTCCGCCGCTCTCTGCCCCATCACCTGGATGTGGCTCGCCATGATGGGCCACGAGGGCCTCAAACTCTCTGCCCAGATGGCCATCCTCAACGCCAACTACGTGGCCAAGCGCCTGGAAAACTACTTCCCGACCCTGTACTCCGGCGAGGGCGGTCTGGTGGCTCACGAGTGCATCCTCGACACCACCATTATGCTCGGCAAGAGCCACCTCTCCGTGGACGATATGGCCAAGCGCCTCATGGACTACGGCTTCCACGCCCCCACCATGAGCTTCCCGGTGCACGATACACTCATGGTCGAACCCACCGAATCCGAAAGCAAGGCCGAGCTCGACCGCTTCGTGGAAGCCATGATTGGCATCCACAGCGAAATGACCGCCGTGGCCGAAGGCAAGGTGCCCGCCGATGACAACGTGATGGTGAACGCCCCGCACACCGCCCTGGCTGTCACCGCCGATGAGTGGACGCACCCCTACACCCGCCGCGAGGCTGCCTATCCCGCCCCCGGCCAGCTCCAGCACAAGTTCTGGCCCGGTTGCTCCCGCGTGGACAACACCTACGGCGACCGCAACTTCTGCTGCTGCTGCGATACCCTCGCCCAGTGCGAGCTGTAAAGCAGATAAAAAGCTCAACCACCAGGCCGGGGATTCATCCCCGGCCTTTTTTCTGCTTACATCTCTCGCCCGCCGGGCGGATGATAAAGCATCTGTCATGTTGCTCCCTTCATCCAGCAGGAACACCCTGCTGGATATCCCCTTCTATGCCATGGCCGCCCTCCCGCAGGAAATGGCTGGCCTCTACGCCCGGCAAAATCAGGCCTGATGGTGCGAAAATGTGCCTCTTCCCTTTTATGGCGCCAACTCCCGCATGCGGTTCAGGAGACGGGCATCCTGTTCATTGCGGGGGCGGGTGAAGGTGCCGGCGGGAATGGCGATGCAGACTTCCTCCTCGCCGATGACGATGGAAGTCTGCGTCAGCTGGATGAAGAGCAGGGGGTGGGTGATGTGTCCTTCGGAGCAGCGCCAGCAATGGGTGGAGTTGTGCGCATCCTGCCAGGCCTCCCAGAGCTTGCGGTCAGATTGGGGCACGTCCCTGTACTCCGGCCAGGACACGATGCGGGGCGTGCCATGCGCATACAGTGTGGTGCGACAATGGGGCGCATAGGGCTCTTCCCAGTGTTCAATGGGAGCCTTGGAGTATTTCAACGGCACCAGAAAGAAGAATGCGCAAAGCGCCAGCAGCGCGACGCAGAGGGCGCGAGCCCTGCGAGTTTGAACGACCTTCAGCAGCAGAAGCAGGGTAGCCACAGGCCAGAGCCCCCACAGCAGGCTCCAGAAGAAGTGCGACACCGCCCCGATGCCGTAGCTGGGGTAAGCCCCCAGCAGGCCATCCTTCATAAACCAGCATATAGGGGCAAGCAGAAGCCCGAATCCGGCGGTGGTGGCGGCAAGTCTGGCGTAAGTCTTTCTGCGGAACATAGTGGTCAGGATTGGTGAGTACCCAGGCAAGGCGGATGCTTCCGCTCGCCTCCAGAATCTCCGCACCCGCTCCACAACGCACTTTCCCCCTCCTGCAGCAAGGGGGTCAGCTCATCGGTGTGTACAGGGCGGTGCATAAGGAAGTTATAGGGAAACCACGCCTCCTTGTCAAGTCTTTCGCTACATCTCTTTCAGCATGCTGATTTTCATGTAAATTCAAGATTCAATCCTGGATTTGCATAAAAATAGGAACGAGGACATAACCCCGGATAAGGAATGTTTCCTGCCGATTATGTGCAATTTTTGCTCAAAGTTCCTGCCGATTATGTGCAAGAGACTTGCTAATCCATCTAAAATGAGAGAGATAGAATAAATGGTGGAAAATAGGTACGAAATGAGCATTGTACCAGCTCTCCCGCGCCAAATCTCCCACAGCCCCCTTCATCAAAGCTGAGCTGGAGAGGTGAAGGAAAAAATCTTGCATCATTGCAAGAGATAGACGCTTAGTGATTTAAATTGGATTTATGTAAATTTAAGATTCAATCTTAAATTTGCATAAAGGTATACTAAGCCGCATATAGTAAAATGCTTGTAACTATGCAAGGTTTGTATTACTCCAGTAGCCCGGGAATACCCTCATCGCTGCAAATGTCGACCCCTTGCAGCGTTCCCATGGGCGAACCGGCATAGACCAGGGCAGGGGATTTGCTATCGGCCACCATGGAGACAAAGCTGCGGAGATTCTTACACATGTCAGGATTATAGGTAAAGGCCGATTTTATCTCGATGGGTCTGGGGCAACGCTGCTGCTCCACTATCAGGTCAATCTCGAATCCATTGGAATCGCGGAAGAAGTACAAATCAGGAGACTCCCCCTTGTTCAGCTGGTTTTTCAGGAACTCAGAGACGATATAGTTCTCATAAATATTGCCGATGAGCGGGTCGCGGCCTACCTGCTCAGCGGATTTGATGCCCAGCAACGAGGTCACGAGACCTGTCTCCGTGAAATAAATCTTGGGTGACTTCGTCAGTCTCTTGCCGTAATTTTTGTGGTAGGGGCGCAGCGTGAACACGATGTACGAGGCCTCCAGCATGGAAATCCACTCCTTAATCGTCATGGAACTCACGCCAACGTCTCCCGCCAGGGAGGAGTAGTTGACAATCTGCCCCACGCGAGAAGCCAGCAGACGGATAAAGGTCTCGAATGCTGAGACATTGCGCACGTTGATAATCTGGCGCACATCGCGCTCCACATAGGTGCGCAGGTAGTCAGGATAGGCACGTCCGGGTTTGATTTTCTGGGCATGCACGCGCGGCAACCCGCCGTAGAAAAGTTTTTCATCGCGCGTGAGGTGGATACCGGCTTTCTGCAGCTCCTGCTGGCTCAGCGGCAGCAAATCCACCATGCCCGAGCGACCCGCCAGACTTTGCGTTATCGTTTCCTGCAGCTCCATCTGGCGGCTGCCGGTCAGAATGTACATGCCCGGCCTGTTCTCTCTGTCCACAATGCCCTGCAGGTAGCTGACGAGCTTCGGCGTATTCTGCACCTCGTCAAAAATGCAAGGGGCAGGGTGCTGCTGCAGGAATCCCCTCGGGTCGCTCTCGAAAGCAAGTCGCGAATCCGGATCCTCCAGACTTACATAATCGTAATCCGGAAACAAATGCCGCGCCAGCGTCGTCTTGCCCGACTGACGCGGACCACACAGCGTCACCACCGGATACATACTTGCTGCCTCCAGTATGTTAGCACTCGCATCGCGCTCGATTATCTTCTTGCTCGCCATGCCCATACTGTAGCATTATTTTTATGCAAATTCAAGATTCAATCTTAAATTTGCATAAAAAGAACCAAGGACATGAAACCGGATAAGGCTCCTTTCCTGCCGATTATGTGCAATTTTTGCCCAAAGTTCCTGCCGATTATGTGCAATTTTTATCCAAAGTTCCTGCCGATTATGTGCAAAAGACTTGCTAATCCATCTAAAATGAGAGAGATAGAATAAATGGTGGAAAATAGGTACGAAATGAGCATTGTACCAGCTCTCCCGCGCCAAATCTCCCACAGCCCCCTTCATCAAAGCCGAGCTGGAGCGGTGAAGGAAAATCTTGCCTCATTGCAAGAGATAGACGCTTAGTGATTTAAATTGGCTTTATGCAAATCCAAGATTCAACCTTGGATTTGCATAAAGATATACTAAGCCGCATATAGTAAAATGCTTGTGGTTATGTGACGTCTCCACGACAAATTACGCTTTGTCATCCAGAAGTCGCTGGATGAGACGCAAACCATGTTTAATAGCCTGATGCAGCAATATTTTGATTGAGGTTTATCCTTTGAAATGTTACCCTGCTAAGTGCATCCGCCTATGAATCAGAAACAGGTACAAATCAAGCTGGCTCAGATTGAAGCCAATACTTCGAGCGGAGATAAGGCTCTGTTAAGTAGAGCCTTGTTGAAGGAACTGGTGGAGGAAATTTACCAGCTGAGAAATGTTCCACTCCCCAAGAAGGCGACATTGCTTGAGCTGATAGATCATTCTGCAATTGTTGACTACATCAATGATGCGGATGTGATTCAGGCTATGCATTATGTGCGTATCCTGGGCATGAATGCGGAGCATGGGGTGAATATACGCAAAGCAGAAGCCAAGTTAGCAAGCAAGAATATTGCAGCGGTAGCAGACATTATTGAGTATCGAGTAAAGAATCCCGATGCTCTGTATAAGAAGCCGCCTTACATGAGTGAGGCGAATACTCGTAAACTTTACATAGACCTGTATCTTAAAGAAGCAGGTTGGGAGGTTCTGGAGACTGATAATCTGGCTCAACCTGGAAAAGCAGGAGTAGAGATTGAGGTGGAGGGAATGCCCAACGCAACGGGGCGTGGGTATTGCGACTACGTTCTGTATGGTCGAGATGGTAAGCCACTGGCTATAGTAGAGGCCAAGCGGGCATCAGTTTCTCCCGAAGCTGGTCGCCACCAAGTGGACTTGTACGGCGACTGTATGGAAAAACGCTATGGATATAAGCCAGTTCTGTACTATACCAATGGCTATACGACTAAGGTCATTGATGGATTATACCCGGATAGACAAGTACTCGCATTCCACACAAGGGAAGAGCTGGAGCTGATGCTTCAGAAGAGAGGCCGCAAGGATATTACTGATTTTACTATCAATGACGATATCACGAATCGTCCCTACCAGAAGATTGCCATTACCAAACTTTGTGAAAAGCTGAACAAAAAGCACAGGAGAGGTCTGCTCGTCATGGCAACTGGGACGGGAAAAACTCGTGTCTCCATTTCTCTTGTCGATATACTTACCCGCAATAATTGGGTAAAGAATGTACTCTTTCTGGCAGACCGAACCAGTCTGGTACATCAGGCAAAAGAAAACTATGTCAAGCTGTTGCCTAATATGAGCGCTTGTGAACTTTCGGGTAAGGAAGCGCCGGATTACAATGCGCGCCTGATGTTCTGTACCTATCAGACAATGATAAACCTCATTGATGCGGAAGATAAACGCTTTAAATCCGGGCGTTTTGACCTTATTATCATTGATGAAGCTCATCGTAGCATTTTCAATCGTTATGGTTCCATTTTCCGATATTTCGACAGCCTTCTGGTGGGCTTGACCGCTACGCCCAAGAATGAGGTGGATGCCAACACATACAGCTTGTTTGCCTGTGAGTCGGGGATTCCTGATTCTGATTATTCTCTTGAAGAGGCCATAGATGAGCATTACCTCGTGGGGTATAGGGTTATCAATCGCACATCCTTGTTGATTTCTCAAGGAATTGATCCGAGCAAATTAACTCCGCATGAACGAGAGCAATTGGATGATTATTTTGCAGAAAGAAGAATCCCTGACCCGGATTTCAATGTGCCAGGCAACGAGTTGTTCCGCTTCCTATTCAATAAGGATACATGCAGGCGCGTTATAGAGGAGCTGATGTCGCAGGGGCTTCGCATCGACAATGGCGAGACCCAGGGGAAGAGTATTATCTTTGCTTATAATCATAAGCATGCGCAGATGATTGTTGATTGTTTCCATGAGTTGTATCCCGACCACCCGGCTAATACATGCCAGCTTGTGGATAACTATGTGAGGGAGGCAGATGATTTAATCAGGCAATTTGAAACAAATGCAGAGTTCCGGATTGCTGTATCTGTGGATATGCTGGATACGGGTATTGATATACCTGCTGTTTTGAATCTGGTATTCTTCAAGAAAGTGCGCTCCAAAATCAAGTTTGTGCAGATGATAGGTCGAGGCACGCGACTTTGTGAGAATATATATGGCCCGGGACGCCACAAGAGCGGATTCTATATTTTTGATTACTGCGCCAACTTTGAGTATTTTGAGAGCCTGCCGGAAGGCAAACCTGCCAATGCTCAGCCGTTGAGCCTGACGCAGAGACTCTTTACCATTCAGGCTGATATGTTGTATGGTTTGCAGGCTGTTCAATATCAGGATGATGCCTGGTTCAAGCAGTACTATGAAGAGCTTAAGCAAGCTTTGCATCGTCAAATTGGGATTATCAAGGCACACAGCAATCGCATTCAGGTACGAGCCGAGATGCAATATGTGGACAAGTTCTATGATTTGGAAAATTGGGCTGCCCTGACCTTGAACTCCCTGCAGGAGCTCCGTGCACATATTGTGCCGCTTCTTGATTCCGGCATACAGGGGCATCCCTTATCCATCGCATTTGATTGCCGTATGCTGAATGTGGCATTGGCCCTTATCTGTAATGGTAATACCAAGGATGCGGCTAAGGATGTAGTGAAAATCCGCGAGGTTGCCAATTATCTTCTCACAGAAAAAGCTTCTATACCCCAGGTGCTCGCCAAAGCTGCTGATTTGAAGCTGCTTGTAGACAGCCATTTCTGGCAAAATCCTGCGGTGCCTGAGTTGGAACGCCTGCGTCGGAATCTTCGCGAGTTAATGCAATTCCTGCAAACTGAAGGGCGAAGCCAATATGTGATTGATATTACGGATGAGATATGCTCCGGTCCGGGCATAGGGGGAACCATTATAGACATCCGAACCTATCATGAAAGGGTGATTGACTATCTGAAAGAAAACATTGACAGCGAGGTAATCAGCAAGATTCACAATCTCGAACCCATCAATGAAAATGATTTGCTGGAGCTAGAGCACATCTTGTGGCATGAGCTTGGCAGCCGTGAGGATTACAACAAAATAAGTGACCACGAAAATCTTGCAGCCTTTGTGCGAAGTCTTGTGGGGCTGAACCAGGATGCCATCAATGAGAAGTTCAGCGAATATCTGAATGACAATACGTTTAACTCCGTGCAGCAGGAGTACATCCGCACTATCATCAATTATGTGCGGGTGAATGGTGATATGGAGAGGAGTGATGTGGTCAACAAGGAGCCGTTTAATAACTATGACCTCATGGAATTGTTCGGGGCTCGCTATGAAACCGTGATACATATTGTCAATAAACTTCACGAACCAATAGCGGTCACTGTCACTTGAGCTTGTCTATACTACTGTGGTATATTGTCCATCTATGACAGGGAGATATACCACGGAGGAGACATTGGTCAATGTTCTTAACGAAATGGCGGAATACTTAGCTGTTCCGCAGATGAAGAAACTTCAGGAGGTGCTCCTGAAGCACCTTGGCAACGGAGAGAAGGCTCAGCGCAGGAGTTCTACGAATGCGGAATACTTGAGCATGTTTCTGAACGCTAAGAGGTTGGAAGGATGTTCAGAGCGCACTATCAGCTATTATCAGGTTACGGTAAAGCATTTCTTCGCGGTTGTCGAGACACCTGTGCGACGAATATCTACAGATGAAATCAGACAATATCTGGTCGATTATCAGAAACGAAATAATTGCAGTAAGATTACGGTCGATAATGTACGGCGTAATATTTCGAGTTTCTTTTCTTGGCTGGAGGAGGAAGATTATATCCTGAAGAGTCCTATGCGCAGGATTCACAAAATCAAGACCAAGGTTGAAGTTAAGGAGACTATCTCCGATGAAAATATAGAGAAGATGCGCGATGCCTGTTCTGAGATAAGAGATAAGGCAATTATTGATTTACTATACTCAACGGGGATGCGTGTTGGTGAGTTGGTGAACCTGAATATTTATGACCTTAATCTGGAGCAGAGAGAATGTATAGTTTACGGTAAGGGCGACAAGGAACGGCGAGTATATTTTGATGCCAGAACAAAGATTCATCTCAGAGAGTACATTGATAGCCGTCAGGATGGAGAACAGGCTTTATTTGTTTCCCTGACCGCGCCACACACTCGGCTCAAAGTCGGCGGCGTGGAGATACGTTTGAGGTCTCTGGGAAGAAAGTTGAATCTCCCGCGTGTCCATCCTCATAAGTTCAGAAGAACTATGGCAACTCGCGCGATTGATAAGGGCATGCCAATAGAACAAGTTCAGAAAATACTGGGCCATTCGCAGATTGATACCACAATGCGGTATGCCATTGTCAATCAGAGCAATGTCAAGAGCGCGCACCAGAAGTTCATGGGCTAGATGACGCAAGAAGAACAACATACCAACGTGCAAATTTTGCACATTCCTATTGAGCTGCTGGAAGAGTGTAGAAAATTCGGGATTCCCGAATTTAGTCATCTGTGAAGAGCCCGTTCTACTCCATTACCAGAAAATTGCATTCTTGTGATATGTCCACAAAATATAGAGGCTTTTTCTGCATGATGGGGCTAGATATTGGTGTTTAAAACTTGTAACATGTCCAGGATTTACTATTGACAGATAGCGCGTGGTGGAGTATAAGACATCAAACAACTACCCTTTGAGTGGGGTAGGCTGAGGTAAAAAGCACTTTGCGCTATGCATCAAGGCCTATTCCTAACGCGAGCTAATCGCCATCAAGAAGATATCGAGAGAGAAGTCTGCCCCAGTCCGGCAGCGTGGCGTGTGTTCAAGTATGAAAAGGGATGTTATGAGAAAGAAAGGAAATATAATGGGTTTTGAACCAAAAAAGAAAAAACAGTATCGCGAAAAACTGCCTCCAAGTATGAAAATGCACTTAATTGCTGTTTCCGGAGGTCGATGTGAGTATCCTGGCTGCAATGAGCCGTTGTTTAGAGATGAGGTCACTCAGCTAGATGGCGTCTTTACAAATTTTGCGCATATCGTGCCAAATTCTGTCAATGGACCGCGGGGGAATGATCCTGATGCTCAGAATAGGGATAATGTAAACTCTCCTGAAAATTTTATGGTGATGTGTCTGAAACATCATAAGTTGATAGATAGCGAGGATGATTTACCTCAGCATTCGGTGGCTGCGTTGAGGCGATATAAGAGAGAACATGAAGATAGAATCGCTGCCGCTACAGCAGTAGATGTTAATCGAAAACGTCATATAGTATTGTATAGGTCCCGGATTGGTAGTGCACTGCCGAGTTTTAATGTTAATGAGGCTCTACGGGCCTTGGTCCCTGACCATTATCCAGTATCTGCGACTCCTATTGATTTGTCGTACGAATCTGAGGCCGATTCTGGCGATGATGGTTATATGCAGCGTTGTTCTATGGCAATGGAAGATAGTTTCGCTCAGCAAATACAGCGAAAGGTGAAGAAGGAAGATACCTTGCATTTTTCGTTATTTGCGATGGGAACCATGCCGATGCTCATAAAATTAGGAACGCTGTTTTCTGAAAAACATCATGTGGATGTATATCAGCGACAGAGAGATGGAAGTTGGAGGTGGCCAGAGAAAGAGGAACCAAGAACTTTTGTGATAACGAAACCAGAAATTTCTGGTGGTAATCTACCTGTACTGTTGCTAGCCTTGACTAATTTGGATGGTGTTGCAGATAGAGTGAGAAAAAGCTTTTCTGATGATATAGATTTGTGGATTTTAACTGTGGCATCTGGGCAACACGGGGTGAATTGTATACAATCGAAACAGGCGTTGCGGGACTTTACTGAAAATGCTCGAAAAATACTCGATGACATCTTGGCTGTATATGACCATTCTGTTCCGCTGAATGTGGTTCCTGTTATGCCGTTGTCTGCTTGCATAGAATTCGGAAGAATCAGGCTGGAGGCCCACAATAAGTGGATTATCTATAACCAAAACTCAAAAGAGGCAAATTTTGTAGAAACAATAACTATCGAATGATTTATGACTAAAGAAGAAATATTGAAGATGGTGGTCGGAGAGATTAATCTGACTGAGGCAACCAAACAGAAGGTTAAGCAGCGCTATGAGAGTATTGTAAGGTTTTTAACACGGCCTGAATCAAGACTTTCAGAATATTCGCTCTACGTATTTCCACAGGGGTCTTTTTTGTATAAGACAGCCATTAAGCCCGTGGGCCAGAAAGAAGAATATGACTTGGATTTCTGCTGCTGTATGCAAGAAGGCTTGTCCATGGATTCTATTTCTCAAGAGAAACTTAAAGGCATGCTGGGGGATGAATTAAAAGAGTATTGCCGAGTTAACAATTTCGTTTTACCTATTGAGGAAAAGAAACGTTGCTGGCAGCTTAGATATCACGACGGTATGCATTTCCACGTAGATGTGTTACCTTGTTTACCCACGGTTAGAGATCAGTGGATTCTGAAGTCTGCGATGTATGAAGAACGTTACGAAGAAGGGGATTTGGTTGAATCTGCTGCCTCAAAAAAAAGGTGGGCAAATGCTGCTATTCTCATAACGGACACAACATCTACAAATTATAAGTTACAATCTCCACCATGGCATGTAAGTAATCCCGAAGGCTGTGCAATGTGGTTTAGAGCCAAGGCTGCACAGGAACGTGTTACCGAGACTGTGAAGGCTGCTGCTACTGAAGTTAAAGACTTGTCTACTACGAACAATAACTCTGTACTGAATAGTGCTGTAAAGTTGTTAAAACGCCATCGAGATGTTATGTTTATTGCAAATCATGACAAGAAACCGATATCTATTATCATTTCGACACTTGCAGCGCATACATACCGAGGAGAATCGAGCCTTGTGGATGCATTGTTAAATATGCTGCCGCGAATGCTTTCCAAATTACAAGACCTGAATTTCGTGGTGTGTAACCCAGTGACACCAGAGGAGAATTTTACTGATAAATGGCCAAAGAATCCAGAACTAAAGGTCGCTTTTGTATCGTGGCTGATTAAGGCGAAATCCGATTTCGAAAGGGTATTGGTTGGAGAGCTTGATGCGGAAAAGCAGAAAATAATAGAGAGCATTTTGGGGTGCCATTTTTCGTCCGAGACGAACCGACTGGGCAGCTCATCAATGCTAATGTCATCTTCTTTCCCGGATGTGAATATAACCAGACCTTCAAGACCTTGGTACAAATGACGGCTGTTGATTATATTCAGGAATTCTTAGCTGTATATTCCGGTATGCAGCTAGGAATCCCTTCTTGTAACGATTTCGTTTTGACCGGCCAATTTGGCTTCAACGTGCATGATGATATCAACAATATACATCTGGAAAATGAGGTGGTAAATCTTCGCATTGAGGTGCCGTTTGATTATCCTCATGAGATTCCGAAAATATATGAAGCATCCGGTGGAGAGCTCGTTCCCCGCGATATCTCATATCATAAGTACAAGAATGGCCAGTTTTGCCTAGGTTCGCCACTTGAATTGCGTGCCATTATAGCGGAAAATCCAAGTCTCCTGTTTTTTGTAGAGAATACAATAGTTCCTTTTATTGTTGCCGCAAGGTATAAGGGTGCCGGGCGTAATAATGGGGCATTTATCTACGGAGAATTAAAACATGGGGCAGAGGGGTTGATAGAAGATTTCGAGAGGTGCTTTCAATTGAAATTCGATATGAAGCAAATTATAGAATTTTTCAATTTGCTAGGTAAGAAGAAGCGCATAGCAAATAAATTGCCGTGTGCCTGTGGTAGCGGTCAAATGGTAAGAAAATGTAGTTGCCATTCATTTTTTACACGGGCTCGTAATGCTCCTCGATATTCGAGAAGCATGTATAGAGCTCTTGCTTGTGATTATAAAGTATTGCATGAGAGGAAGAAGAATTATCATGTAGGGATTCAAGACTCATGCACATGCGGTATATGATGCCCGCCTACCCAATGCTGCTCAGGCTTCGTGTTTCGCTGTTGCTCTCTTACTACGCCCAGACAGACTGTTAGAACGATTCTAAGGGGTGATTGTGGAATAGTGAATAGGGGATAGTGAATAGGGACGGTGGGGCGTGATTGGGGAGGATGAAAAGCGTGCAATTTTGCGGTGCGATTGCAAATTTGCACGCTTTTTGTGTGGTGGGGGTGTGGAGTAGCGGGGTGGAGGGGAATGAAAATAGCCCCGCGTCCGGGTGGGGAGGGGGGGCGGAGGGGAGAAGGGGAAGGGGCTGAGGTGCCGTGACTCTGTGGGGGTTACCAGGATTGCAGGTCGTCTGCGATGTCGGGCATTTTGTCCTTGGTGAAGGTGGGGTCGGTGATGCCGGCGCGTTTCTGGGCGCGGTAGTCTTCGAGGAGTCGGAAGGCGTGTTTGCCGAGCAGGACGATGGCGATGAGGTTGCAGATGGTCATGAGACCCATGAAGAGGTCTGCCATGTTCCAGACGGTGCTGAGGCTGGCAACGGAGCCGTAGAGTACCATGGCTACGACGATGACGCGGTAGACGAGGAGTACCCAGGGCTTTTTGCTGAGGTACTGGACGTTGGCTTCGCCGTAGTAGTAGTTGCCCAGCACGCTGCTGAAGGCAAAGAGGAAGATGGCGGCGGCAACGACGATGTTGCCCCAGTGGCCGATGTATTGGCTGATGGCGGCCTGGGTGAGTTTGATGCCGTTTACTTCATCACCGGCGCTGACGCCGCTGATGAGGATGATGAAGGCGGTGCAGGAGCAGATGATGAGGGTGTCGCTGAAGACGCTGATGGCTTGCACTTTGCCTTGCTTGACGGGGTGTGAGACGTCTGCGGTGGCGGCTACGTTGGGGGCAGAGCCCATACCGGCTTCGTTGCTGTAGAGGCCGCGGCGGATGCCTTGCTGGATGGCGGCGCCGATTCCGCCGGCAATTCCTTGCTCCCAGCCGAAGGCGTGGGTGAAGATGAGGGCGAGGACGCGGGGGAGTTCGGTGATGTTCATGGCGATGATGATGAGGGCAAGGGCAATGTAGCCCAGGGCCATGATGGGGACGATGATGCTGCTGACGCGGGCGATGCTCTGGATGCCGCCGAAGATGATGACGGCGGTGAGCAGGGTGAGGACGGTGCCCATGTAGGCGGGGGTGAGGGCAAAGGCTTCTTCAAAGGCCTGGCAGATGGTGTTGCTCTGCACGGAGTTGAAGGCGAAGCCGAAGGTGAAGATGAGCAGGACGGAGAAGAGGGCGCCCATCCACGGTTTCTTGAGGCCGATGCTCATGTAGTAGGCCGGGCCGCCGATGAAGGATTTTTCGCCTTTTATTTTGTAGAGCTGGGCCAGGGTGGATTCGACAAAGGCGCTGCTGGCGCCCAGGAAGGCGATGAGCCACATCCAGAAGACGGCGCCGGGGCCGCCCATGGCGATGGCTACGGCTACGCCGGCCAGGTTGCCGGTGCCGACTCGGCTGGCAATGGAGATGGCAAAGGCCTGGAAGGAGGAGATGCGCTCGACGCCTTCTTCGCGTTCTTCGTGCGTGCAGTTGCGGAACATGACCGGCAGGTCTCGCAGCATGGTGAGCTGTACAAATTTGCAGCGGATGGTGAACCAGATGGCGCAGCCGATGAGCATGGCTACGAGTACGTAGGTCCACAGGAGGCCGTTTGCCCAGTCGATGAATTGTGTGAGAAATTCCATAAGAGAGGTGCGATAAGTCCCGGTGACTATACCAGCTTATTTTTGAAAATCAAGCTTTTAATGCTAATTATGATGTGAGGGTTCCGGATGATGGGGGGCGGTTCCTTCAATCACGATTACATTGCCCGCTTAAAGGCGGGCAGTGAAATTTGCCTTCGGCAATCGAAATTACTCCTGCGGAGTATCGAAATCCGCCTGCGGCGGTCGAAATTGAACCCAGCGTTGCTGGGT
>JAZOTC010000052.1:0-15640 GCA_045657445.1 Akkermansia sp.
CTGCACTGGTTCCGGCGTAGCTCCGACCAAGATTGACAAGATTATCGGCGTATGCAAGGCATACACCACCCGCGTGGGTGCAGGCCCCTTCGTGACTGAGGACGATGAAATTGCCGATTACCTGCATGGCCTTGGTCGTGAATTCGGTGCCACCACCGGTCGCCCCCGCCGTTGCGGCTGGACGGATGGTGTTGTTCTTCGTTTCTCTGCCATGTTCAATGGCTTTGACGAAATGGCCATGACCAACCTGGACGGTCTGGATGAGCGCGAGACCATCAAGATCTGCACCGCTTACAAGATGGGCGACCAGATTCTTGCATACCCCCCTGCCCGCATTGAGGACTGGGAGCTCTGCGAACCCATTTATGAAACTGTCCCCGGCTGGAAGCAGGATATCTCCAAGTGCACCACATGGGAGGAACTGCCCGAAAACTGCAAGGCTTATGTGAAGCGTTTCGGTGAGGTGGTTGGCTGCCCCGTAGGCTCCGTGGGCGTTGGTCCCGACCGCGAGCAGACCATACCTGTTCCGCACTAAAAAAGGATTCAATCATCAACAAGAAAAGCCGCACAATCATTTGTGCGGCTTTTCTTTTAAACTCGCGGGGCATTCTGTCCACCTATCAGGAGCACCATCTCTCCCTTTGGCGGCTTCGCCTTGAATTCCTCCAATACGGCTGCGGCGCTCCCGCGGTGATACGTTTCAAACACCTTGGTAAGTTCGCGGGCCACGCAAATCGGCACCTGCGGGTCAATTTCAACCAAGGCCTGAACCGTCTTTACTATGCGGAACGGCGATTCATAGAAAATACTGGTATAATCTGCCTGAACCGCGGCTTGCAACTGAGCAGCCTTCCGCCCGGATTTAACCGGCAGGAAACCACCAAAATAGAACGAATCACTCGGCAGGCCGGAGCCAACCAATGCCGTCACCACCGCGGAAGGCCCAGGCAGGACGGTAAAAGAAACCTCACGGGCCTTCAGCTCCTGTATCAGCCGATACCCAGGGTCGCTCACGCCAGGCATGCCGGCATCCGTCACTACGGCAAACGTTTCACCCGCCAGCGCCCGGCTCGCAATCTCCGGTGCCCGCTGGGTCTCGTTGTGCTCGTGCAAACTGATTAAAGGCTTCTTGATTCCGTAATGAGAAAGCAGCATACCCGTGTTGCGAGTATCCTCGCAACACACACAATCAACCGTTTCGAGTACCTGTAAGGCGCGACGCGTAATATCTTCCCGGTTACCAATAGGCAAACCGACAAAACTCACGGGGTATTCTATCATTCAGAGATAAGCTCGTTGGTAATTTCGTCAGCGATACGACGAGTTGCATAGGAAAGCGCCGCTTCCACAGCAGATTCTGTGCTGCCAATCTGATTGAAGAAGCTACTCGTTTCCGCCACGCAGGAATCATACAACTCCTTACCGCTCTTTCTATCGATTACCTTGTAGTTGACGTTTACAGTAAGCCCCAGCTTCACACTGACGTAGGTATCCTCTGAATCAGTAATCAGAGACTCACGAGATATCCGGCAAACCTTACCCTTTACAATAAAGTCAGCATCCTTTCGAGGCGCCATGCGATAGGTACCATCGCTCTGCAGAGAGTTTGCCATGGCGGTGGTCATCAGCATACCAGCGTTCGGATACAGCGTTTCATTTTCAAACACCTCCACGCAGAAGGTGTTCATGTCCTTCATGTTGGCAGGCTTCATGCCACCCAGATGATAGCCACAGGATGACAAGGCCAATGCAGCAACAGCTGTAGCAATTAAACGGAGAGATTTCATGATTCGGTATTGGATTGTGCCGCTGCGGCTGCTTTGGCAAGTTCGAGAAGTTCTTCGGCTTCCTTTGCTGCTTCAGGATTAAGTTTCTTCTGACGGATGACATCCTCAAAGCAGAAAATGGCAGAGGTATACTCGTTGGAACGCTCCAGGTAATAACGACCTACCTCCAACTGCTGACGAACCAGAAGTCGCTCCATATCGGCAGCCTTTGCAAGAGCATTGGCAGACTCCGGATGCTTGGGATATCGCAGAGAAAATTCCTCATATGCCTCACGGGCATTATTGAGATTTACCAGGTTATTATCACCGCGCGTGTGACTATCTGCCCAGAGCTGTGCCACTTTCAACTGAGCGCCCGGTGCATATTTGCTATCGGGATAGCACTCCACCAGTCTGGCATACTCCATGCGGGCTTCCTCCGGACGCCCCTGCTTTTCCAGATACTCTGCCAGAAGAGAAGAAGCCGATGCAGCCATCTCGTTATACGGAGCCTTCTCCACAATCTCACGCAGCCAGCTCACCACCACGCTGGAATCCATTGTAGTATTCCAGGCTCCCCAGAAAACAGGCACTGTCATCTTGCCTTCAGCAGCATCTACAGCCATGGTGAGCTGCCGCTTGATGGCATCCTCATACAATGGGCTCTGCGGATAACGATCAATCAACTTGGCATATTCCTTGAAGGCATCGCGGTAATCACTGGTAGCCTCATACGAGCGACCCAGCATATAACGAGCCTCAGCGGCATTCGGAGCAAGCTTATGATAGCGGACAATCTCCTTCAATGCAGAACGGGATTTCGCTATCTTCCCCTCTTCCTGGTAAGCCTTAGCCTCGGCCATCAAAGCATCAGCTTCGGGGTCTACAGCTTTCACCTGCCCCACAGGGGGCGGGCCATCAAACGAATCGCACATAGGCAGCAGCAGAGCTGACGCGGCGCAAAGGCGTAACAGTAGCATTTTTCTCATGTCTGTTCCAGAATACCACGATTCCCCCCCATTAGGCAAGTTCAAATGCTTAAGTTATGTCTTAATTATGCTATCTTATATCAAACAATTCCCCGGGCACCCCAATCTCTACCGCATGAGACTCGGAAGCATCATTCATCATCTGTTCCGCAGGAGAAGTACAGCGAGTGTTAACACAACACCACACCCGGACATTTCCATTCCCCGCTACATGGGGCGCTGGTATGAACAAGCTCGCTTTGAAAACTGGTTTGAATCCGGCATGGAACATGTGTACACCGATTACAAGCTCTCGTCAGACGGCAGCATCAGCATTACCAACACAGGCAGAAACGAGCGGGGAGTTCAATCCTCTGCAAGAGGAAGAGGCGTTACCTGCGGCACAGGGCGGTTCAGGGTCTCGTTTGTTCCTCCCTACAACTGGTTCCGGGCCCCATATCACATACTCTATGTCGATAAGGATTACAATTCAGCCCTGGTATCAGGAGATGGAAACGACTATCTCTGGCTGCTGACACGCCAACAGACACCGGACAAAAGCCTCCTCACCCCACTCCTGGAAGAAGCACAGCTTCGGGGTTTTGACACCTCGAAGCTGCGCTACACCATACAGGAAAGCTGATCAGAATCTGAAATCCACAGCAGCGGAAACATAGAGCCCCGGCTTGTAATGGTGGGCGTCCAGACGGTCCTGGTCTGAATTAAACTCGCAGATATCAGCAGCCGTTGCCAGAGTACTGCCTACCGAAAATGTGGCGATTCGCTTAGTCTGCCCCTCTTTGGAGAAATCATACTCGGCCGTCACGCCAGCTACCAGGGAGCGGATTCTCAGGAGCCGGGTTCCTTGCGGTGTTTCCACAGCCCACGATCCGCCATCGCCCTGCACAAAAGCCCCCAGACTCAGTCCCTGCCCCATATCACGCATAGCGCGCAGGGAATAACCGCTGAGGCTCAGGCTCCATTCCGGCGTCATCTGCCAGTCGAATGACACAATGGGCATAACATTCCTGGTCCCGGCATAAGGTGCATAGCCCAGCCCGACGGAATAACTGAATGTCTCGCTATGCTGCACCCGGTAGCTGGCCATCAGGTTCATATGGAAACTGTGAGCACTCTGCGCAAAATCAGTATCAAAGGTGGGAGACACGGCCAGAATCATCGTATTTCCACTCTTGCATGAGACAATCGCCGATACCGGAAGCGAGATATGGTACAGATCATTATTCAATAACTCAAACGTACCCGATTCATCAACCACGGTCACATCAGCATTGAGCGATGCATTAAACATCCACTTTTCGCCGCCAGAGCGGCGGGGATCCGCCAGCGGCAGGCAAATGCTGTACTGCTGCCAGGAAAGAGAGGAACCACCGTGGCGCTCCCGCATGCGCGATACATATTCAAAAGAAGCAAAACTCGGCATCATGCCACTCTCCGGCATCTCATGATGCCAGCTGCTGCTCATCTCCTGAGCCAGAGAGGATGTATCATCGAGCCAGGTAGTGAACAGGCTATCCGCCAGAGCAACGGGGGCAAGAGACAGTATGAACGGGAAAATCCTTTTCATAATATCGCTATTATACACTTACCGATAATAACTTCAAGAACAAATTACCATGTCATCCGTATATTTTGTCTTGCCTGCTCACCGGGAATTTCCTAAACTCCGGCAGTCACATGCGTCTGTTACTTTCCATCGTTCTCTTTCTACTGGCCTGCAGCTCCTGGTGCCAGGCAGCGCCACAGCTCAAAACACGGCGCACGGGTCAGGTGCAGGCTACTCATCCGTGGTGGAAAAGCATGCAGAATGCCATCATGAGCATCCAGCGCCACGGCGCAGGCAGCTACAGCACAAGTGACCAGGCCAAGCAGGCACTGGTTGATTCTTTCCAGTGGGACGAGCGCTTCAAGCGACCGCAGCTCAACGCCCTGGCCGCGCGTCCCTCGTTCTGTTCCTCCGCCGTGTGGGTAGCCACGCTGGCATCCCTGCTGCACTGGGAAGAACAAAACCGCCGTCGCGTCATCTCGGCCGATTCATGGCGGGCCCTTCTCCCTCACCTGGAGAAAGACGGCATCGGCCCCTGGGGCTATGCGAATGCCAATGGGCCGGGGTTTGCTCTGCTGGTTCACAAGCTGGGCGCGGGCGTCAACTTCACAGACTGGAGCAAGGCTCGCCCTTCCGATGTGCTCAAAATCTGGTGGAATGACCACATTGGTGGCCGCGAGCGGGGACACATTGTCATTCTGGTCAAGGACGAGGGAGACACCGCCTGCGTGTGGTCATCACACGTGGCCAGGGATGGCCAGCCCAGCGGCTACGGCATACGCCGCATTCCGAAATCCGCCATGAAGCGTGTTCTTTTCTCGCGCATCACCCGGCCGGAAGCCTTTAACCGCGCGGCTGCTCTGCCGGACGATGCCTGGCTCACCAGCCTCATGACCAGCGACACCAGCTGGGCAGAATGCGTACGCCGCTGCGGCATCCGGGATTAATCGCGCACCGGGGCACACTCTGCCACGCGCACGTAAGCCATGCCCCCGGCCATGGCAGCCTGAATTCCCGGCTCAGCATCCTCAAACACCACACAATCGCGGGGATTCACCCCCATACGCTCAGCGCAGAGCAGGAAAATATCCGGGCGGGGCTTGCCGTATCCCGGCGGCACATCGGCTGGGGTCACCATCACGCTGAACAAATCCGCAATACCAGCCGATTCGAGCGTTTCCATAGCTCCGGCAGGCATGCTGCCTGTGCCTATGGCATAAGGAATCCCCTGCTCTTTGAGCTGGCGCACCAGCTCCACCGTTTCAGGAATCACCGGCAGCGTTTCGTTCACCAGCAACCAGGCATAGCGGTTGCGCTTTTCCTCGGCCACCACCTCGGGCTCCATAGCAAGCCCATATCGGGCGTTCAAATCGGCCACAATATCCGGAGCCGCCATGCCGCCGTGGGCCACGAACTCCTCCCACATGAACACCTCGTGCGGGGCCCCATGCTTCTGCAGCGCCCAACGCCACGCGCGGTAGTGCGTGGGCATGCTGTCCACCAGAGTGCCGTCCAGATCAAAAATATAGCCGGCGTATTTCTTGCCGGGTATGGTTACGCGTGCGCTCATTCTCCCTGCAAATCAAATTTTTCCACAAACTTCTGCAAATCGGCATCCTTGCCGAAAAGCACCAGCACATCCCCCGGCTGGAACACCATATCGCCAGAAGGAGTATCAATCACCGGCTGCTCCGGTTCAGAAAGCACATCATCCGTGGGCTGTTCCTCGTTCACCTTACCGCGGCGCACCGTCAGCAGATTCAGGCGGTATTCCGAGCGCAGGCCCACATCCATCAGCTTCAGCCCCTCCCATTCCACAGGCAGGTGCACATCTGCCAGAGAATGCGTGGCATCCATGCGGCGCAGGCGCATCATGCCCTCGTTGGTGAATCGCGCCGCCAGCTGGCGGGCGGCCACCTCCTCCACGCGGATTAGGTCGCTCACGCCTATCAGCTTCAGCAGCTTGCCGTGCAGCTCATTCACGCTGCGGGTATACAGGTTTCTGACCCCCATTTCCTTGAGCTGGGCCGTGATAAGCAGATTTCGCTCAAACTGCTCGCCCACTGCCACAATCACGTAGGTATCCTCCCCCACCAGCTCCAACTGGCGCAGCACGCGGATATCCGTGGCATCGCCCACCAGGGCGTAGGTCACGCGGTCCTTCAGCTCCGTGATGATGGCTTCGCTTTCATCCAGAATCGTCACTTCAAAGCCCAGGTCCGACAAATGCAGAGCCAGAGCCCGACCAAACTGACCTATACCGATGATAACAAATTTCATAGTCTGTGATTAATTAAGAGGTAAACGCGTTTCCGGCAGGCGGATGGGAGACGGCTCCTGCTGCCGTATGAAAATCAACATGAAGGTGAACATACCCACGCGCCCGAACAGCATGTTGAGCGACACGATGAGCTTGGAAAAATCGGAGATATGAGGCAGTGCCCCCAGTTCAAACCCGGTGGTTGTATAGGCACTCACCTCCATGAACAGCATCTTGACCAGCCCATGCGGCTGCTGTGCCACATCCGGTTCCAGCAGCAGAAGCAGCAGCGTGGTAAACACAATCCAGAAAATGGAAAGCACCACCGTGGCCATGGCGCGTTCCACCGTGTTGCGCGCAATACGGCGGTTGTGCATCTCCACATCCTGCTTGCCGCGCAGCACGCGGTATACCTCCATCAGGCTCAAGGCAAACACCGGCGCATAAACACCGCCACCCGTACCAGCAGGATTGCCACCCACAAACATCAGAAATGCCAGGAAAAGCTGGTACACCGGGCCGTATTCCCCGATATCGCTCAGCGCAAAACCTGCAGAGCGCCCCACTGCATTCCACAGCGATTCCCACAGATTGAATGAGCCCTGCGCCTGGTGAGCCGAGGGCTCAAGCGCCCCCAGCAGAGTAAGCCCCAGCGTGCCGGCCAGCATCACAATGAGCATCACGCGCAGCACCAGCCAGGAGTTCGTGCTCCAGCGCTTGGCAGAGCGTTTCCCCTGCAGGCGGGCTTTCAGGCGCGTGATACCTTCCAGATACACGCCGAATCCCACCGTGCCGATAAGCACCAGCAGAATCATGACCGCCTGCACCGCCCGGCTATCCGCCACACCGAGCTGCTCCATGCCCGCCGGGAATATGGTGATACCCGCGTTGCAGAACGCCGATACGGCATGAAAAACAGCATAGCCCCACAGGTTCTCCTGAGGGAACCCCGGCGTGCCCTGCCAGAGGTAATACAGACAGACCGCCCCCACCGCCTCGGCAGTCAGCGTCACAAAGAAAACAGCGCGCAGCAGCGAGGGCACAATGTTCACCCCCTGCTGGTCCAGCATGCCGGAGACAGACATACTATCACGCACCGCCAGACGCTTGCCCACCATCATGAGCACAAAATACGAAAAGGTCATCACGCCGATGGCCCCCACCTGGATATCCAGCAGAATAACCAGTTTCCCCAGCGGAGTGAACGTTGAAGCCACATCCACAGTAGTCAACCCGGTTATCGAGGTTGCCGAGGCGCAGGTGAAAATGGCATCAACCAGCGAAATGGGCTTGTAGGTGGCACCAGGGGTCAGCAGCACCAGCGTACTCAGCAACACCAGTGCCACCATGTAGGTAAAGAAGCGTGTCGCGGGCGACCAGAGGCTCCCGCCCTTCACCGGGCTCTTCCGGCGGGCGCGGGTGATGGCTCCCAGTGAACCAATGGAAAAGCCCCCCAGCAGGAAACTGCACACCAGACTGGCCAGGAAGGCCCAACGGTCAAAAATCTCCCACACGCCGCCATAGAAAATCCCCGAGGCTACGATACCCACCAGCAACTGCACCGATAAAAACCGCCCGGGTCGGCCATACCTCACCCATTCGGCAATGAAATGCAGCAGCACCACCAACGTGTTGAACCAGACCAGCCCGCAAAGCACCAGGTGCAGCGAGCCTACAAAGGCATCTCGCTCCGCAGGCGTATTAGCAGCCCCCTCAAAACAAGCCTCCCACAGCACCACAAAAAGCACCAGCATGCCGGAAATCAACTCAGGCAGTTCCAGTATCTTGTTTCGGTGTTCTTTCTGACTTTGAGGTCTCACTCGCGTGTATTATAGCAAAGCGTTAAGGTTTTGGCAAGCTCTGCGCAGCACTGAAAGCAGAAACCGCCTGAGCAGCAATGCTCAGGCGGCAAAAAGAGTTTATCCGCGTATCAATAATCGCGCTTAAGCAGGTAATCATTGATCGCCAGCAGATTCTCCCGGCGGCGTTCCGAGAAGACATCCAGCGCAGCGCGGGCAGCAGCCGTAAGCGCGCGAGCCTCGGCGCGGGCATTGTCCATACCCACCAGAGCCGGATAGGTAGCCTTCTGCACCTTGGCATCCTTGCCAATGCTCTTGCCCAGCACCTCGGGGGTGGAGGTCACATCGAGAATATCATCGATAATCTGGAATGCCAGCCCGAGCGAGCGGCCGTATTCGGTAAGGGCATCAAGCTGCTCCTGCGTGCAACCGGCGGCCATGCCACCCAGGCGCACAGAGGCAATAATCAGAGCGGAAGTCTTGCCATGGTGAATGGCGCGCAGGTCCTCCACGCTCAGTTCGCGGCCCTCGCCTTCCAAATCCAGCACCTGACCACCCACCAGGTGGCGGCTGCCGGTGCGATACGCCATTTCGGCCACATAATCCGCAGCATCGTAGCGGTCGTTGGCCGGCACGCGGGCCAGCATGGCAAACACCTCGGTCAGCAGCGCA
This sequence comes from Akkermansia sp., assembly GCA_045657445.1. Taxonomy (GTDB): domain Bacteria; phylum Verrucomicrobiota; class Verrucomicrobiia; order Verrucomicrobiales; family Akkermansiaceae; genus Akkermansia. The sequence goes on from JAZOTC010000052.1 coordinate 9,033, forward strand.
TCACCTGCCAGCACGGCAATTCCCTCACCAAACACCTTGTGATTGGTAGGACGCCCACGGCGCAGGTCATCATTGTCCATGCAGGGCAAATCATCGTGAATCAGCGTGTAGGTATGCAGCGCCTCCAGAGCGCAGGCGGCATCCAGAGCCACCTCCTCGCTGGCACCGCAGGCCTTGGCAGCTTCCAGACACAGCAGCGGGCGAATACGCTTACCACCGGCGAAAATGCTGTAGCGCATCGCCTTGTGGATGGTGGCAGGGGCCGTATCCTCGCTAGGCAGCAGCTCGTTGAGACGGGCTTCCACCTTGGCGGCAGTTTCCTTGATGAGCGTCTTGATATCCATGGCAGGAAAAGGCATTTACTTACCCTTGACCAGCAGCTCAGCAATCTGCACCGCGTTAAGAGCGGCGCCCTTGCGCACCTGGTCGCCCACCACCCAGAGGTTGAGGGCATTATCAATGGCAATATCCTTGCGGATACGGCCCACATAGCAGGTATCGCCATTGGTGGAATCCAGCGGGGTGGGCCACACATTGTTAGCCACATCATCCATGAGCGCCACACCGGGCATGCCCTCATAGCAGCCGCGGGCACCTTCCACATCCACCGGCTTCTCAAACTGAGCAATGCAGGAAATCGAGTGGCTGCGGTACACAGGAACGCGCACGCAGGTGCAGGTCACGTTCAGCTCCGGCAGGTTCATGATCTTGCGGCCTTCGTTGAGCATCTTGAGCTCTTCCTTGGTGTAGCCATTGTCGGCAAACTTATCAATCTGCGGCAGCACGTTAAACGCAATCTGGCGCGGGTAAGTCTTGATTTCCACCGGGTGGCCGTCCACAATAGCGCGCACCTGGTTCTCCAGCTCCGTGATACCATGCTGGCCACTGCCGGAAACAGCCTGGTAGCTGCTGGCCACAATCGTCTTGAGACCATACTTGAGATGCAGCGGGTACAGCGCCATGAGCGTGATGATGGTGGTGCAGTTCGGATTGGCAATGATATTGCGGGGATGATTGAATGCAGCCTCGGCATTGATTTCCGGCACCACCAGCGGCACATCCGGATCCTGGCGGAAAGCGGAGGAGTTATCCACCACGACACAACCGGCAGCACCGGCAATCGGGGCATATTCGCGGGAAATATCACCACCAGCGGCAAAGAGTGCAATATCCACATCGCCAAAGGAATCGGCGGTAAGTTCCTGCACGGTGAGCATCTCACCGCGGAAAGCAACCTGTTTACCAGCAGAACGATGAGAAGCCAGAAGTTTGAGCGAGGCCAGCGGGAAATTGCGGGTCTCAAGGCAGGAAAGAATCTCGACGCCCACCGCTCCGGTGGCGCCCACGATAGCTACTCTGGGGGTATTCATGTTCATGAATGGTTTGTTTACAGGATACTAGGTGTGCCCTCGGCACGAGCGCAGTATAACAGATTTCCATGGTTTTTCAAGACTAAATCTGAATGTTGATGATATCCTGCACCCATGCAACCATTTCACTCCAAACGCGCAAATTGCACATGCATCCAGTCATAGTTCCGCGCCCGCCCCAGCGATACTGCGCCATGGCTCTCCCAGATATCCCACCAGGCATCGCAGTCCGGATGCGAAAGCGATGCGCGCGGCGATTTCACCTTCAGGCCATTGCTGGCCGGGGCAAAATCCAGCGCAATGCCCCAGGCATGCATGGAGAGCGCATTTCCACCACTCGTGGGGCGGTAGTTATAGCTACCGCCATACTGGTCAAGCCCCAGGCGGTGAATTTCCTCTGCTCCGTAGTGCTCCAGCACCTGGCGGAGCGCCTGCTGCACATGCGGTGCAATCAGCCTGTGCACACGGATGCTCCGCACGGCACGCCCCTCAAAATACAGCGGATAGGCAGGCAGCACACTGACCAGCTCCTCCTCCCGCCCGGGAGCGCCGAACACACTGGTTCCCCGGCGCACCTCCGCCTGGCTGGGCCAGCTGGGTATTTCCCTGATTCCCAGGGCGGAACTGATAGCACGCAGGGTACAGGGGCCGATAATGCCATCTGCCGGCACCCCCAGGTGCTGCTGAATGCGGCGTATGCTCGTTTTCATTTGGCAGGGGCATTGGTATGGAGTTCAATGATTCCCAGGCGGCCATCCATGGCGCGCAATATCTCAACAGTCTGGGCGGCGGTGGTGGACTGGTCTCGTGCCAGCTGGCGGAAATCGCTGTACACGAAACACATCAGCACAAAACCACCAAAGGTTATGATTTCCCGCGTATATTCACGGGTCAGGGTCAGGTAGTCACGGAAGGGTTTGCACATACCCACGGTATACCCTCACCCTCTGTATGATGCAAGCTGCATCAAAAGCAAGGAACCGCTTTCCTGTGTGGAAAGCGGTTCCGGACTCTGTAACGTAAGTCATTCAGTTCAGATGCCTGCGGGCATCGCAGCAGGAGCCACAGCCTCAACCGGGGCGGGAGTCGCCACCGGGGCCACCGGGGCCGGCGTAGCAGCAGGCGTCACCGGAGCCGGCAGCGGGTTGGTCGTAGCCGGAGCCTCGGGCGGAGTGTAGGTGTAGTACACCTGGCCATCCACGCTGGCGTGGTACTGGCCGCCCGGCACAATGCTGATACCAAGGGTCTTACCGGCGTAGTTAGCAGGCGGGTTCACGCGATAGCGGCGGATTTCGGGCTGACCTTCCTTATCGGGGTCACGCACCACCACGGTAATAGCACCCTTGATGGGGGCTACCTGTTCGCGGGGAATGGAGCGGCTTTCACCACCAGCCATCTCACCGCAGGGGAACTCCACGCCGGAGGCATCGCGGGCCTCCACCAGAATGCGGCCACCCGTGGTGTTGGTAATCTTGAGAGTGTAGCTCATGAGGCCACCGGGAGTGGTGGGCATGGGAGCAGTCGGCAGCACAGTGGGCACCGATACAGGAGCCACCGATACGCCGGAAGCGTACACGTTACCATCCACGCTGGCCAGATACTTACCACCGGGAATAATGCTCACACCCACAACCTTGTTGGCATACTGCGCAGGCGGGTCCACCTTGAAGCGGCGGATTTCCGGAGCACCTTCCTTATCGGGGTCGCGCACCACGATAGTGATGGGGCCGGCAATGGGCTTGGCCTGCTCAAACGGCGTCGTCGCACTGTGACCACCATTCATGAAACCGCAGGGATAAATATTACCCTCGGCGTCCTGGGCCTCGATGAACAGCTTGCCAGGAGTGCTGTTGGTAATACGCACAGAATAATTTATCAACATACCGGGCATCATGTTCTGGGCAGGAATGGTTCCCACCCCGGCACCAATGGCGGCACCAGCAGCATTCATACCCACCACGGCCTGACCAGGCATCACCTGACCAGGAGTTGCCGTCTGGTGAATATAAGTAGGAGTCACGGAAGCTGTATTATTGGGCAGCAGCGGCGTAGGCGTGGTCGGCTGCAGCGGAGCCAGCGCACCGGCGGTGGCGGCGGCAGCATTCCCCATGGCGGTACCCATGGCAGCAGCCGTCTGCGGCTGGCCACCATACTGGGAAGCGTGCATATCAAAAGCAGCGTTCACGTCGGCACCATTGACTGCCACAGCAGCCTGCCCCGGCAGCGCAAGGTACTGCGCCGGACGCGTGGGCTGGGGCTTGGTAACAACACTGGCGCGGTTCGTCACCACCGAATCATCAGTAGAGCTGCAGGAAGCCACCACGAGGGCGGCACTAGCTACAAGACAGAATTTAACCTTCATGCTGACGCAGAAAATACCACAAATGACAAAAAAAGGCAAGGACAATTATTTCAATACTGCAAAGACATGCTCAGATACGCCAGATTCTGCTGATTCTCCGGCATCCGGCAGACGATTCCGCTTGCGGAGGAATGCGGAAAATGGTAGAATCACCCACAAATGGGAACGCTGGCAAAAAGATTGCGTATGGGGTGGCAGAAAATCAAGGTTCAGGGATTGATTGACCCGCTGCCGATTCGCCACTCACTGCAAGGATACACCCTCGGCAAAGCCGGGCGCGATTTGAAAGCGGCCACCGATGTAGCCCTGGTGGGGCTGCCGCAGGGCATGGCCTTTGCCGCCATGGCCGGGCTGGACAGCATCTACGGCATTATGGCCGCCACAGTGGGCACCTTCATCGCCCCGCTCTTTACCCGCTGCAGCCTGACCGTGAGCGGGCCCAGCAACGCCACCGCCTTCATGCTGGCCAGTTTCTTCCTGGCCTCCTCCCCGGCCATCCAGAGCCAGCCGCATATCTTCGTGCCGCTCATCGTCTTCATGGCAGGCTTGTTCTGCGTCATCGGCGCCTTTGTAAAAGCCACCGAAATGCTGCAATTCGTGAGCCGCAGCGTGCTGGTGGGCTATGTCACCGGCGCGGCCACGCTCATCATCGCCTCGCAGGCGCGCTACGTGATGGGGATTAACGACGTCGATGCCGGCAGTTCCTTCTTCACCATGACCAGCGCCATCGTGAACAACCTGCACCTGGTGCAGTGGCAGCCCATCGTGCTGGGCGTGCTCAGCTTTGCGCTGTTCATTCCGCTCAAGAAATACCTGCGGCGCCTGCCCACATTTGCGGTTATCCTGGTGGTCATGAGCGTGCTGAACTGGGCACTCAGCCAGCCCTGGGCCGGCGGGCACTTTGCCGGAGTTCGCATGCTCAAGGATTTCACCATGAGCGACCTCGTCTGCCGCGCACCGGCACTGGGCGAACTGGCAGACCACATCAACGAGCTCATCCCCGTCATCGTCGGTATCGCCTTCCTCTCCACCCTGGAGCAGACCGTCATGAGCAAAACCCTCTCGGCCAAGACCGGCGAACCCATCAACCTCAACCAGGACACCTTTGCCGTCGGCATGGCCAACATGGGCTCAGCGCTCACCACCTCACTCCCCTGCTCCGCATCGCTCACGCGCTCCATGCTCAACTATACCGCAGGAGCCGCCACGCGATTCTCCGGCGTCTTCTGCGGGCTCATCTGCCTGGGAATCACGTTCATTCTGGCCAATTTCCCGCTCATCTCCAAGATACCGCACAGCGTGCTGGCAGCCCTGGTGCTGGCCAACGCCATCTCGCTGTACGATAAAAAGCTGCTGCGCATCTGTTTCCGCTCCACCAAGGGAGATGCCACCGTACTGCTCATCACCTTTGTAGCCGCACTGCTGCTGCCGCTGCACATTGCCATCTTCGTGGGCGTCATCATCTCCGTCTCCATCTTCCTGCGAAAAGCCTCCAAACCGGAGCTGGTGGAATACACCTTCGATGACGCCGGCACCCTGCGCGAACTCGATAAATCCGAAAACCGCCTGCCCCAGATTTCCATTGTCCACGTCGAGGGCGACCTCTTCTTCGGCGCGGCCGACCTCTTCCGCCGCCAGGTGGCCCGCATTGCCGAAGATCCGAACCTCGCCGTAGTCGTTCTGCGCATGCGCAACGCCCGCAACCTGGATGCCACCTCCGTCTGCGCCCTGGAAGAACTCATCCGCTTCATCCGCGAAAAAGGCCGCCACATCATCATCTCCGGCGCCAGCCGCAAAGTATTCCGCATCCTCAAAAAAAGCGGCGTGCTGAACATCCTGCAGGAAGACTGCGATAAAGGAGAAAGCAACATCTTTGTGGTCGAGCCCCGGAACCCCAACATGTCTACCCGCAAAGCCCTCATGCGCGCCCAGCAGCTGCTTGGCACCAAGCAGGCAGACATCTCCATCTACACCACCCAGACCAAATGAGCCACCCGCACGAGCAGGAACTGGCACAAGCCCTCGTGGACTGGTTCACCCACAACGGGCGCGACTACCCCTGGCGCCGCACCACCGACCCCTGGGCCATTCTGGTGAGCGAAATCATGCTGCAGCAGACCACCATCCCCACCGTGCTGGGGCGATATGAGGCGTGGATGCAGCAATTCCCCACCCCGGCACACCTGGCCGCCGCCAGCGAGGAACAAGCCCTGCGCTCCTGGGAAGGACTGGGCTACTACCGCCGCGTGCGCGCCCTGCAAGCCGCAGCCCGCGCCATCGTGCAGCAGCATGGCGGCCATTTCCCCACCGGGGAACACGACATCCGCTCCCTGCCCGGAATCGGCGACTACACCGTGGGCGCCCTGCTCAGCTTTGCCTACAACCGCCCCGCACCGTTGGTGGATGCCAATGTCTCGCGCGTCTTTGCCCGTCTGTTCAACGACTCCACCCCTGTGGACTCCCCCGCCGGGCGCAAACTGCACTGGAAATGGGCTGCCAGGCTCGTACATCCCACCAACCCCCGAGCCTACAACTCCGCCCTCATGGAACTGGGGCAGACCATCTGCACCAACGGCACCCCCGACTGCCTGCTCTGCCCGCTCCGCCCATGGTGCCGCGCCGAAAACCCGGCTGCACTCCCCGCCAGGCTCCCCAGAAAAGAAATCACCGCCGTGGAGCACCACGATATCTTCCTGCTCACCCCCGCCGGACTGCTCATGGAAAAACAAACCGGCGGCAAACGCCACGAAGGCATGTACCGGCTCCCCCGGCGTCCATCTGATTTCTGCGCCACCCTCCCCCACCTGGCAGACCAGAAATACAGCATCACCCGCTACAAGGTCACCCGCCACTTCTACCAGGCCCCGGCAGAAACC
>JAZOTC010000053.1:0-16121 GCA_045657445.1 Akkermansia sp.
ACTCTTTTCCATTCTGAGGCATCGAGAATTCAGCATCCGCCGCGTTTACAACGTCTTCCGAGCCCTGCACAACGGGTTTTACGGCAAGTTACGCCCCTATTAAAATGCAAAAATCGCAGGTAGGCGCAAATTTGTCTTTACAAATGACGAGATATCGCTATAATCTGCCTCCCGACGCATAAGCTTCTCCAAACAACACAAACATATCACCAAAAATCATGAAAGTTCTTTCCTCACTCGCATCCATGAAGCGCCGTCACGCTGATTGCCAGATCGTGAAGCGCAAGGGCACGCTCTACGTGATCTGCAAGAGCAACCCCAAGTTCAAGGCTCGTCAGGGCACGACGGCCGGCACTCGCCTCAGCAAGAAGGGCGTGAAGTAATTTTACACCATCCCTGCTTACGTCGGGGAGTTTGACAGAGAGAAGACCGGTGTCTGTTGCTCCGGTCTTTTTTCGTGTTCCAGATACCATGAGCCAGAACGTCCGCACCCATATCTTCCCCATCGGCAATTTCACCTTCGACAGTGGCGAAACCCTGCCGGGCATCGAACTTGCCTACGAAACCTACGGGCAGTTAAACGCCGACAAGAGCAACGCTATCCTGCTCTTCCACGCTCTGACCGGCAGCCACCACGCCCACGGATACAACGATTGCCTGCCCGAGGCCGGTGACTTCTGGCAACCGGAAAACTTTGAGGGCTGGTGGGACCGCATGATTGGCCCGGGCAAGCCGCTTGATACAGATAAATACTTCATCATCTGCATCAACTACCTGGGCAGCTGCTACGGCAGCAGTGGCCCCTGCAGCATTGCGCCCGATGGCGAGCCCTGGGGCAGCCGTTTCCCGCTGGTGAATGCCAATGACCAGGCCCGCGCGCAGATTCAGCTGCTGGATTATTTCGGCATCGATAGTTTCACCGTGGTGGGTCCGAGTCTGGGTGGCATGCTCTCGCTCTCCCTGGCCTCGTTCTACCCTACGCGTATCAAGAATATCATCATCATCGGCGCCGGGTACAAACCCGCCATCGAACACAAGCTGGATGCCTTTGAGCAGATTCTGGCCATTGAGCTTGACCCCGCCTACCGCGAGGGGCGCTACCCGCTCAGCGACCCGCCCCGCCGCGGTCTGGCGCTGGCCCGCATGATTTCGCACAAACTCTTCGTGAACCAGCGGGGCCTGGAGAAACGCGCTCGCAAGGGTGTGTCGGACCGCAAGGGCATGCTCACCTGGTACACCCCGCTGCGCAACACCGAAAGCTACATGCTCCACCAGGGCACCAAATTTGCCAAGCGCTACGATGCCAACGCCTACATCCGCATCATCAACCTGTGGGCGGGGTACGACCTGGCCACCTTCTCTGGTCTGGGCAGCGTCGACAAAGCCTTCAAACTGTTCGCGGAGCACGGCATTCGTTTCATGCTCTTCTCCATCAACACCGATTGCTGCTTCACCGCTCGCGATATTTCCTGCTTCCACCGCAAATTGCTCAAGAACGGGGTTGATTCGCGCTACAAGTGCATCCACTCGGTCAAGGGGCATGATTCCTTCCTCCTGGAGCCGGAACTCTACGAAGACGACATCCGCGCCTATTTATAAGGCCTTTTCCCAGCCCTGCCCACCTCGGCAGGGCTTTTTTGTGGCGCAATTTCGGGCTGGGATAAAATTGCAGCTTGCCACGCGGGGCTCATCATGGTATAAATACAGCGTCAATAAACTTCATTCAACACTATGAAATTATCTGCACTCAAGAAAAACCGTAAGGGTTTCACCCTTATCGAGCTTATGGTGGTGATTGCCATTCTGGCTGCTCTGGGCGGCATTGGTTTTGCTCCGATTATGGATCACCTCAACGACGGTGACCGCCAGAAAGCCATGACCAACATGAAGACTCTTCACACCATGCTGCAGGGCTTCAAGACCGACCACGGCAGCTACCCCTGCGATTCCACCGCCGAAAGCCTGCAGGAGGAGAAGCCCGACCTGAACTTTGGCGTCCTCTCCGGCGATGATTCCAACGCCTACCTGCGCCAGATGTACTACATCAACTCCAACGTATCGGAGAAGCCGTTCTTCGCCAAGGTGACCTGCAATGGTCTGGAGGTGAAGGCCGAGGGTGACGAAAAGCTGGCCAACGGCAAAGCTCTTTCCCGCGGGGAAAACGCCATGGCCTATGTGATGCGCAAGGATGCCAACGATCCTGGTCTGAAGAAGGCTGTGACCAAGAGCAACGCTCCGCTCCTCATCTGCGGTATCTACCCCTCCTCCACCCCGTACTCCGGCTCCCAGATTGCATTTGACGGCTCTTCCTTCCGTGGTCATGCCTTCGTGCTTTCCAATGACGGCTCTGTAGAGGACCTCCAAGATGTGCTTGTTGACGACGATAACGACGACGACAAGAAGCTTCTGCCGGCAGAAAAGGGGATTTTCCCCGAAACCAAGAAGGGCCGCGCCACGGCTGATGACTACTACGTGCTCAGCCCGCTGTTCTGATAAACCTGATTTTTCCAGATAACAACAACGCCCGCATTCCTGATGAATGCGGGCGTTCATTTTTCTAATAAACTTGCCGGATTATTACAACTCAGCGCAGCCGCAGAGCTCTGCAATGCGGCAGATGACCGATTCAATCACATTTGCCGGGCAGGAGGCACCAGCGGTCACGCCGACCTGGAGCTCGCGCTCCGGATGCTTGAACCACGCGGGCAGCGGGCGCACCACTTCCTTTTTCTGCTCCAGGTCATAGCAGCGGATGCGCTGCGGCCGCAGCAGGCAATCTGCCGTCGAAACAAAGAAAGTGGGTACCTTTCTGGAGGCGATATAGGCCAGGTGAGTCGTGTTGGAGCTGTTGTAACCACCTATGATGAACATGGCATCCAGCGGCTTCTCCAGCAGCGCAAAAAGAGCATTCTGGCGGTCCTGGGTAGCCCCGCAGATGGTGTCAAACATGTGGAACTTCTCATCATTTCCATCGCGCTCCACCACAGCAGCACGCAAAATCTCCTGAATTTCCGCCGTTTCAGACTTCAGCATCGTGGTCTGGTTGGCCAGGCCGATTTCAGACAAGTGGACATCGGGGTCAAAACCGGGCGAGCAGCTGGCGGCAAAATGCTCCATAAAGGCAGTCTTATCACCCCGGCCGTTCATATAATCAGCCACCAGGCGGGCCTCATCCGCGTTGAACACAACCAGGAAATTCCCCTTACCATCGGCCCCCAGGGACTGGGAAGCCGTGGCCATGCTCTCCTCGTGCCGGGCCTTGCCGTGGATAATGCTGGTCACGCCCGCAGCAGCATAGGTGCGCACGCGCTGCCACACCTTGATAACATTGCCGCAGGTACTGTCCACCAGAGTCACCCCCCTGGCATCGAGTTTCTTACGCAGCTCCACCGGCACACCGAAAGCGGGCATGATAACCACATCATCCGCCGTCAGCGCATCGTAGGCCGGGTCATCCATTTTCCAGGGCAGGTGCAGCAGCCCCAGCGCATCCAGCCGGGCATTGACATCCGGATTGTGGATAATCTCACCAATCAACCAGATGCGGCGGTCCTTGAACAGGCGGCAGGCAGCATAGGCTATTTCGATAGCGCGTTTCACGCCATCGCAGAAGCCGAATGATTCTGCCAGAAAGAGTCGCACGCCCGGCAACTCCAGTTCATTTCCCTGCGCGCGGATACAATCCACTAGCGAGCTCTGGAAATGGGATAAATCCCGAGCCACCTGCTCCATCACCTCAGGTCGGCGTACATTCACCGGCCTGTTCACTTTTTCGGATTTCATATATCAGTGGGGAATATTCAACGCCTCATAGGCCAGAATCTGGCAACCCTTCAAATCCATCTTGCCAGTGGGCAACGCAGGAATGGCCTCCACGGGAATAATCTCACGCGGGCACCACAGGCGGGGAAGCCCCACCGCCACCAGATGATTCTTGATTTCATCCAATGCCTGGTTCAGCTGCCCGTGGTGCACCGCCGAAAGCAGCACAAGAGCCTCGCCCTTGGCGGCATCCGGCACCCCCATAACAGCCACGGCGCGGCCGGCAAAGCCCTCCGGCAGCTGCACAAAACTCTCGATGGCATTCTCCACCACTTCGTGCGGCACCATCTCGCCACCCACTTTCGAGAATCGGGAGCGGCGGCCACCCAGCGACAAGAAGCCGTTGAGGTCCACATGGCCCAGGTCGCCGGTCTTGAACCAGCCATCGCGGAAAATCTCCGCATTCAAATCATCCCGGCCAATGTAGCCGCTGAACACATTCGGCCCCTTGAACCAAATCATGCCCTGCTCTGAGATAGGCAGGCGCACCTCATCGTTGTCCGGGTCCGTAATGCGCACAGCCAGGCCGGGCACCAGCTGGCCGATAGTGCCGTTCTTTTCACCCGGCACAAAGTACGGCTGCTCGTCCGTGGGGCCGATTTTATCCAGATTCACGCCGCAAAGCGGGGTCGTCTCCGTCAGACCATAGCCCTCCAGCAGCTGAACCCCGCATTTCTCCACAAACTCATTTGCCAGCGCTTCCTGCAGTTTTTCAGCACCCACCACAAAGTATTTCACGCTCTTGTAGGTATCTGCATGAGCGCGGCGCAGCATGCTGCGGGCAAAGGTGGGAGTGGAAAGCACAATGGTACACTTGTGCTTTTCGATGAGGTCATTGAGGTTCTTGGCATCCAGCGGTGAGGGGTACGTCACCATGGTGAAGCCATAAATCAGCGGCATGATGGTGGTGAAGGAAAGTCCCAGGCTGTGGAAAATAGGCAAACTGCACAGAATCGGGCTGCCCGTCGGCACCCAGGCCTTGCTGAGCAGCTGGGCGGTGTTGGCGAGTATCATCTTGTGGGTCAGCGGCACGCCCTTGGGCTCGCCGGATGAGCCGGAGGTGAACAGGAGAGCGGCCTCATCATCCTTGCAGCGGGCATCCAGATTAAAGGTCTTGGCAATCACCGAAACGGGAGCCAGCTTGGCAAAGGCCACCCAGCTTGCAATCTTGGCCATACCCAGGCCTTTGAGCGTTTTGTCCAGGTGAATGATGGCTTCGCCCTTGGGCCAGGGGAACTGCGGCAGCTTGCTCATGAACGCACGGGCCGTCACAAAGTGTTTCAGGCCACCCTGGCGCACAATGCTCTCGAATGCGGGCTCTGATGAGGTATAGTTGATATTCACCGGCACAATTCCCGCCAGGAAACAGGCGATATTGGCAATCACACCACCCTTGCCGGGCGGCAGGATGATGCCCAGGCGCGGCTCCTTCACGTTCTTTTTCATCCAGCGGGCCAGAGCCATGGACACACCCAGCATCTTGCCATATGCAAGGGAAGAACCATCCAATCCATCCACCAGCTCCACAGAGGCATTCTTCTTCATGCTCTCCACGAGCACGCGAGGCAGCGATTTCTCGAACGCCGGGTTTTCATCGTAGCGCTTGTAGCAGGCTTCCATCCAAATTTCCAGCAGGCGCTCGCCCGTCTGCGGGCCGGACTGCATCTTGGGCAGGAAATCCACCGTCACCCAATCATAATCCTGACCGGCGGTAAAAGCGCGGCTCACATGGTTGCGGAAGCCGCCCACAAACACCGGCACCGGGGCAATGTGCAAAGCGCCCAGCTGCATCATGAACGGCATGGGCACATCGGAAATGGTGCCGATGATGCTGTTCGGGCGCCCGGGAAGATACAAAACATCCAGTCCCTCCTGCATGAGCTGCATCAGCTTTTCGCGCAGGGAGCGGCTCTCACTCTTGCGGAAATTAAATGAAAGCACCTTGCTGCCGCTATCCTGGACCAGTTTCATGACGGCGGGGGAAGGAATCAACACTTCCTCCACCATGAAGGCAACATTCTCCGCTCCACCCATAGCCCTGACTATGGCGGGCAGCGAAGTTTCGTCTACTCGATTGAGGATATAAAATGAAGGCTGTGAGGGCCGGTCTTCTGCCCCATAGATACGTACAGTTGCCATGCGACCATTATACACCTCGGGCCGCTTTTGTCAATCACCCAGTAAAGCGCTTTTCGGGCTCGTATCTTATTTTTTCTCAATCTCCGGCGCGGGCGGCATCATCTGGCGCATCTTGCGTCCCATTTCGGGGGACTGCTGCTCCATGAGCTGCACCATGGGCTCCAGCCAGGGTTCCATGCAGATTGCCGTGAGATACACGCTCGTAAACACAACAGCCACCGCCATGAACTGGCGCAGCATCCGCGTGGGCGCCATCTGGAGCGGCAGCGTGGCACAGCGGGCATCCCACACCGTGATTCCCCGCGACCGCAGCATCCACCAGCTATATCCCATCATAAATACCGGAAGCAGCGATACCATCATGCCCAGGCCGCACACGAACACCAGCCCGGCGCGGGAAAATGCACGACCCATAGTCATGCGCGCGCCATTCACACAGTGGACGCGGATTCCCATGAGCGCCTTGCCCGGCGTGGTGCTCAGCGTACCAATCAGCAGAGCCTCCAGCAGCACATACCCCATCCACATCAGCGGGCTGGAAGGCAGCAGCCCCGCGTTGAACGGGATTTCACGCACACAGATGACGCCAAACACCAGCAGCACATACAGCGCCATATCCACCAGGCGGGCCAGCAAGCGCACCGCCGGTGATGGCAGGTACACCCGCACAGCGCCCTCCGGCAGCGGGGCGGCGGCATCCCCCGGTGTCTCCGAGGCCGCCGGCACCGGCGGCAGTTCCGCCTCCGGCTGCGGCTCGGGCTTTTCCTGGAGGAAATCCGCCAGCGCCGGCAGCTCGCGCAAGGGCATCCACTGCTCACACCCGGCGTGCCAGCCCTTGGTGTCGGGCGTGAGTTCTCCCATTTGCACCAGCGAAAGCACATCCGGCACCGTGGCAGGGCCGCATTGCTTCTTATCGGCTATCCAGTATATATCCATCGTGCTTTTTCTCGCTTATCAATTAGAGCGCAAGGCCTTGGCCGGATCCTGGCGGGACACGATGAATGCCGGGATAATGGCAGCCACCGTCACCATCACAAATGCCTGGAGCGCCTGAGCCGCAAAGGTGGCGGGATCATACACCGCCGGCAGGGTGATGCCATGCGCCTGCATGGGGAACGGATCCATGCCGATGCTGGCCAGCGCAGCCTGAATCTCCAGGCGGTAGTACAGCACCAGCAGCGCCAGAATCACACCCAGTACAGCACCCGCTATACCGATAATGACACCCTGCCACGCAAAGATGCCCATAATCTTGGACGGAGTGGCCCCCAGTGCCTGCAACACCGCAATCTCGCGCTTGCGCTGCATGGACATGGTGAACATAACAGCCATGATACAGAAGCTCGCAATCAGCGAGATGATGGAAAGCACAAAGCTCATCATCACGCGTTCATTGGCAATCAGCTTATACCATTGCTCAAAACTGCGCGTCCAGGGGGCAATGTACCAGGTAAGGCCATGCGGGAACTGGGAGGGCGACACCTCCAGCTGCGGCAGAAGCTTCTGCATTTCGGCCTCGATGTTCCCGGGATTGTTGGGGTCCTGCACCCGCACGCAGATACCGTGTATCTGGCTGGAACCACCGACGGAAAGGCCCATCACATCCTGCGCAATCTGCAAAGGCACATAAACATTCGGGCCGGGCATATTCTCCGGAGCCTGGTAAATACCAATGATACGCAAATCCATGGGCATCACCATTTCATTGATACTCTTCACCGCCTTGCCATCTTCCTTATCGCGGTCGAGGCCGGCAAGCGTGGCCGCAGTCTGCTGCCATTCCTGCTGCTGGCCGGCAGTAAAGGGTTCACCGTTGATATGGCTCTGGGCAATCTGGAAGAAGGTCGAGCAGGCGTCTCTTTCACTCTGGCGCAGCTTGGACGCATCGAATTTCAGCACATGGTCCACCACCTTCTGCAATTTTGCAGGCTCCACCACCACCCCATCTCCGGCAGCGGCAGCACCCTCGAACAACTGAGCCACAGCCGCCATGAATTCCTTGTTGGCATGCGTCTGCAGCGGGTTCTGAATCATGGCATAAATATCCGCCACCTCATCCAGGCTGCCCACCGGGGTCAAATGCAGGCTATCCCCCACGCGCAGCCCCAGGTTATTGGCCGTCACGGCAGAAACCACGCATTCCTGGTCCAGCCCTTCACCAAAATCGAATGTCCCCTGGCGCAGCATCTCTGCCAGCGGATTCACCTGCTGCTCATTGTGCGGTTCAATAGCCGTAAACTGCACCATCATGCGGCCATTGGCACTCTGGGCAAAGGCGTCGCCCTCCAGCTGGGGATACACACTCACCACCTCGGGCAATTTGCGAAGTTCATCCATGAGCGTGGCCCAGTCCACCACATCATCCGTCAGGCTGATGCGCTGGTAGCCATCAGTCTGGGCCACCACATAGTGCGGAGCAAAAGCGAGCACGCGGCTTTCCATCTCGCGCTGCAAGCCTTCCATCACAGATAACACCACAATCAGCACCATCACGCCCAGCGCCACACCGGCCAGGCAGATAAAGGTGATGATGGAGAACATTGTACGAAGCGGGTTGAGGTATCTCACCGCCAGCATCAGGCTCAGATTTCGTCGCAACAGTTTCATGCAGGTGCCACAGTATCACATATTCCTCGCGCGCGGGCAAGCCCGAATGCTGGCATGCACGCCCTGCGTCATATTTTTGACAAAATATCATCTTGCACCGTCAACAAAACATGATACAATCACCACAAATGAACGAGAAACTTATCATTATCGGTACCGGACCTGCAGGCTACACCGCAGCAATCTATGCAGCACGCGCAGATTTGAGCCCTCTTGTATTCACCGGCGGACAGATTGGTGGTCAGCTGACTACCACTACTGAGGTGGAGAACTTCCCCGGGTTCCCGGAAGGCATCATGGGGCCGGAGCTCATGTTCAACATGAGCCAGCAGGCAGAAAAACACGGCGCCCGCTTCGCATACGAAGAGGTGCTTTCCGTCACCCAGGAGGCATGCAGCGGCCTGTTTACCGTCACAACCTCCGGCGGTGCCTACCAGGCAGAGGCGGTCATCATCGCCACCGGCGCCAAGGCCCGCTATCTGGGGCTGGAGGGTGAATCCGAGCTTGTGGGCCATGGCCTGACCGCCTGCGCCACCTGCGACGGCGCATTCTACCGCGATGTACCCGTATGCGTGGTGGGCGGTGGCGACAGCGCCTGCGAGGAGGCCAACTTCCTGACCCGCTTTGCCAGCAAGGTATACCTCATCCACCGCCGCGACCAGCTGCGCGCCAGCAAGGCCATGCAGCAGCGCACCCTCGAAAACCCCAAGGTTGAACCGCTCTGGAACAGCACTATCGCCGCTTATCACACCGATGAAAAGGGCGAAATGAGCAGCATTACGCTCCAGAATACCGTGGATGGCTCCACGAGCGAGCTGGAGGTCAAGTGCGTGTTCATGGCCATCGGTCACACCCCGGTAAGCCAGTTTGCCGGCGACCTGGTTGAGCGCGATGCCGCCGGTTTTGTCATCACAGAAGGCGCAGGCACTGCCACCAGAACCCCTGGTCTCTTTGCAGCAGGCGATGTGGCAGACCCCACCTACCGCCAGGCCATCTCTGCCGCCGGCATGGGCTGCCGCGCCGCCATGGATGCCGAGCGCTACCTCCTTACACGAGAATAACCCCACCCCTTACTCATGAAAAAGCTTGCAATTCTGCCATTCATGGCCGCTCTGGCCGCCTGCGACTCCACCAGCAACCAGCTGGAGGAAGCCGCCGAGCTCTTTAACACCGGCCGCATCAGTGATGCCGTGGTGCTCTACCGTGTAGCCGCGGTCAAGGGCGACCCCGAAGCCCAGCTGCAGCTGGCCAAGTGCTATGACTTCGGCCGTGGGGTTGAGCAGAATCTGGAGGAAGCCGTGCGCTGGTACATCCGCTCCGCCGAGGGCGGCAACACCAACGCACAGGACAACCTGGGCACCTGCTACATCTCCGGCACCGGGGTTGAGAAAAACCTGGAAAAGGCATTCTACTGGTACAGCCGCGCCGCAGAAGCCGGCAACCCCTCGGCTCAGAATAACCTGGGGCTCTGCTACCGCAACGGCGAAGGCACCGAGAAAAACGACACCAAAGCTGCTGAATGCTTCCTGGCAGCCGCAGAACAGGGCAACGCCAACGCACAGTACAACCTGGGGCGCTGCTACTTCCACGGCCTGGGCGTTCCCTACGACCCGGCCATGGCCAGACAGTGGGTTTCCATGGCCGCAGCACAGGGCCATGAAAACGCCCGCCTTTTCATGGCAGATAACCAGTGGACAGAACAATAACCGCTACAGGCAGTATTTAAGCTTTTTCCGCGTGGGCTTCGGGTGTATAATCAGCCCATGCAAGACCAGAACCAGACACCCGGAAAGACACCGTGGGGTTCATTTTGGAGCCTCACGGTGATTCAGTCGATGAACGCCCTGAATGAGAAAGGCGTTCAATTCCTCCTCATTGGTCTGGGAATCTGGCTGGCCATGGAGCTTCAATACTCCCTATCGGTACTCATTGTGCTGCCATTTGTGCTGTTTTCGCCGCTGGGCGGGTGGATAGCGGACCGCTGGTGCAAAACGCGCCTGCTGCAGGCCATGGTGCTGCTTCAGGTATTCGTGCTGGTGGGCATGAGCATCGGGCTCTGGCAGGAAAACCTCTGGCTGGCCGTTTCCTGCTTCGGGGTATTCTGCGTGCAGGCCATGTTCTTCAGTCCGGCAAAAAAAGGTCTGGTCAAGGATATCGTCGGCTCGGAAAACATCGGCTTTGCCAGCGGAGTCATGGAAATTTCCACCATGCTCGCGCTCCTCATCGGGCAAATCGGCGCACTTTACCTCATCTACACCCTGCTGCGCCTCTGGGGGCCGGCTGCCGGCTGGCAGGCGGCAGCCCTGCCCTGCGCCTGCTGCACCGTGGGTGCTGTGCTGGTCTTCATCATGAGCCTCTTCATGCCCCGCTACCCGGCGCAGAGCACCAAGCCATTCAGCTGGAGCCTGCTCTGGTGCCATTTCACCCAGCTGCGCATGCTCTGGGACAAGAAAATCCTGCGCAATAGCGAAATCGGCATCGGATTTTTCTGGTTCCTGGCCAGTGTGATGATGCTCATCGTGCTGCAGATGGCAGCAGAAGCTCACCCCGTACGCAGCCAGACCGATTTCATGCAAGTGCTCGGGCAGCAGAAGGATTCGGCCCTGCTCTTCGCCTGGCTCAGCGGGGGCTCCATCAGCGGCGGCCTCTGCGCTTCTATCATCTGCGCAAAGAAAATACGCACCTGGGTGACCGCACTGGGCGGCATCGGCATGACCCTGGGATGCCTCGCCCTGGCCTTCCTGCCCTACGGCACCCCGCTTTTCTTTGCAGCCCTTTCCTTCACCGGCTTTACGGCTGCGGGTTACCTGGTACCGCTCAACGCCCTGCTGCAGGACCGCGCCGATAACGACAAGCGTGGCGATGTCATCGCCGCCGGCAACCTGATTGACTGCGGGCTGGGCATTCTGGCCGTTGCCCTGCAAGGCGGGCTCAATTTCGTGGGTATGTCGCCCCAGTGGCAATGCGGCCTGCTGGCTCTCCTCAGCGCTATCGTTGCGGCCTTTATCATCCGCAACGTAAAGGCCTGAATCATCCGCGAATCTGAGCAGCGCAGCGCAGCAGCAGAGCATCCAGCTCCGGCAGACCAAACGAGCGGGAACTCCGCAACCGGCGTATCTCCTGGCGCAACTCATCGCCCACGCGGCGCAGGCGCTCCGCCGAGACCTGCTCCGACATCAACTGCTGAGGCGATAATCCGGCCTGCAGCTTCTCCACCTGATTGGCACAGGTTTCCGCCTTTGCAACCGCCGATTCAAGGGCTGGCAGCATCTGCCGCGCCAGCTCAGCACTGGTAATCTTGCGCAACTGGTACAAAACATCCTCCAGACGGTCGCACCACGCGCCGTAGCTGCGCACCAGCGGTGTTTCCTCCTGCTGAGCAGGAATATCCGCCTGCCGGGCATCCATCTTGTAAAAGCGGAACAAGGAAATCAATTCCTCCGAGCCGTAGCCGTTTACCTCCACCAGACGTTGCAACACCGGCGTATAGCCCTGGGTGATATGCATCAGATCACGCATGGTGTCCTCCAGCATGTGGGCATCATCCGCCGTCTCAACAGGCACGGTGCTGAGCTGCTCCATGGCCTTCAGCATATATTCCATAAGCGGCTTCAGCTCAGCAGCAGCAGCCTGACCACTCTCGCGGTCGCTGATTGTGCGCAGCAGCTGGTCCACCTCCCGGCTTGTTTCCACCAGTTTCCGGCATATATCCGCCGGGCTTTCAGCCACAGCCTCCACCTGCCCTACCGCTACTGGCAGGGCACACAGCGGGCACAGCCCCCATATATGGCGCAGTTGCATCATCTGCCACTATTGTAACGGTCATTTGTCCGTCTGTCAAGGGGGGATTGCTGCATTCCCCCGGCACCCTCCGCTGCGACAACCGCGCATTGCGTTAAGATTCAGCAGGCTGCCACGCTTCGAGCAGGCAATATAACACCGTCACCTTCCCATATGCAGAACAGGGTGTGCAGCCGTTTTGCTGCACACCCTGTTGCTCTTGAGAAATCAATAAGTGATTAATGACCGCTCAGCGTAGTGATGTAGTAACCGGCGATAACGGCGGTACCAATCACACCGGCCACATTCGGGCCCATGGCATGCATGAGCAGGAAGTTGGTGCGGTCAGCCTGCTGGCCCACATTGTGGGACACACGGGCAGCCATCGGCACGGCGGATACACCGGCGGAACCGATAAGCGGGTTGATGGGGTTCTTGCGCCAGCCGGGAACCAGGTTCATGAGCTGAGCGCAGACCAGACCACACACCGTAGCCACGGCGAAGGCCACCACACCCAGACCAATAATCATGATGGTCTGCGGCTGCAGGAAGCGAGCTCCCTGCATGGTGAGACCCACGGACACACCCAGCATGATGGTGGTGATGTTCATGAGCTCGTTCTGGGCGCAGCTCACCAGACGCTCGGTCACCTGGCATTCGCGCAGGAAGTTACCCAGCATCAGCATGCCCAGCAGCGGTGCTGCATCCGGGCAGAGCAGAATGGTGGTCAGCGTCACCACGAAGCAGAAGAACAGCTTCTCGCCCTTGGACACCTGGCGCAGACTCTTCATCTTAATCTTGCGCTGGGCTTCCGTGGTGCAAAGCTTCATGAACGGCGGCTGAATCAGCGGCACCAGTGCCATGTAGGTGTAGGCAGCCACTGCAATGGCACCCAGCAGCTCCGGAGCCATCTTACTGGCCAGGAAGATGGAGGTGGGGCCGTCTGCACCACCAATGATGCCGATAGCCGCAGCCTGCCCCTTCGTGAAGTCAAGCCCAATGGCACAGAGGAAGGTGAAAGCCACACCACCCTGAGCAGCAGCGCCCAGCAGCAGTGCCTTGGGCGATGCCAGCAGCGGACCGAAGTCCGTGAGAGCACCCACGCCCATGAAGATAAGGGCGGGGAAAATCTCGCACTTGATGCCCAGGCCAATCCAGTCAAACAGCCCGCCCTCGGGCTTCAGAATGAGGTACTTCTTGGCAGCCTGGCCGGTTACTTCCAGCTGGCCCTTGCCCACGGTCTTCACCGTCATGGGTTCATCCATGGCCTTTTCATACTCAGCAGCCTGAGCGGGGTCGACACCTTCCGTGCTCTGCTTGAAAGCCGGGTCAGTATACTCCGCCAGGGTGATGGAAAGGAAGCCTACATCGCGCATATCCTTGCGCACCAGCTCCTTGTTCTCAATGGCGACCACTTCGCGCTGAGCCTGGGTAATGACCATGCCGTTATCGGGAATGTTGGCAATCAGAGCGCCGAAAGCAATCGGCACCATGAGCAGCGGTTCAAACTGCTTCACCACACCCAGATACAGCAGCACTGCCACAATACCCCACATCACATACATCTGCCAGGTCATCTGATAGATGCCCATGCCGGAGATGAAGTCCGCGAAGGAATTCAAGAGTTCTTGCATATCTGATTATAATGCGTTGTTAACATCCACCTCTGCACCCCACCGGGCGCAGAGCCTGCAAGGGGTGATTAACCAATGTAAGCCAGAGTCTGGCCTTCGGTCACGGTGTCGCCGGGCTTCACGGTGAAAGAGGTCACGGTGCCGTTGGCGGGGGCGTAGATAACAGTGTTCATCTTCATAGCCTCCACGGTCATCACCTGGTCGCCTTCCTTCACAGCAGTGCCGGGCTGCACATCCAGAGAAACCACCTTGGCAGCCAGCGGGCTGGGGATGGGAGTGCCGGAGCCGGCAGCAGCGGGAGCAGGAGCGGCAGCCACGGGAGCGGGAGCAGCCACAGGAGCGGGAGCCACTACGGGAGCAGCCACAGGAGCAGGAGCGGGAGCACCGGCCACGGGGGCGCAGCCACCTACGGTTTCAACAGTTACATCAAAGGTCTGACCGGCAACAGTAATACGGAGCTGTTTCATATCGTTATTTTCTATTTAGTGTTTTGTTTGAAGTGTTTTTTGGAAGGGAGGTACGTTGAGAGGAAAAATCAACGCACGGGAGAATTGTTCATAGCAGCAGCGCGGCCGCCCTGCCCGTAGGTGGTGTCAACCGGCTTAATATCGAGAATACGAGCCTCATTGCCCACCGTAACTTTCACAGCAGCGGCAATGGCGGCAACGACCTGCGGTGTTATGCTGCTCTGCGCGGCATCATAGATACCAGCCGCAATGGCTGCCACCTGGGCGGGCGGCAGTTCCGGTGCCACCGCGGGGGCAGCTGCCGGGGCGGGAGCCATGGCTGCCTTGGCAGCCTCGGCCTGCGCCTTGCGCTTGGCATCCAGACGCTGTGCCACGGCTCCTGATATCGTCAGAATGACGCTCAGGAAGCAGAGACAGGTAAACACCACACACATACCGGTCACCTGGTAGATGACGGCATCCATATCGAGTGCAGCGAGTGTCTGTATCATTGTTTATTTGGGTTTGTGAAATCGGGAGAAATTACAGCGGCATGTTGCCGTGCTTCTTGGCGGGGTGGCTCTCGCGCTTGCTGAGCAGGGTGCGCAGGGTGAGCGCAATGCGGGCGCGGGATTCCGCCGGGTTGATGATATCCGTCACCTGGTCAGAAGCGGCAGCAGCGTAGGGGTTGGAGAAGGCCTGCTCGTACTCGGCCACCAGTTCCTTCTGGCGGGCGGTGCGGGCTTCGGCATCCTCGATTCCCTTCAGTTCGCGACCATACAGAATCTGCACAGCACCGGCTGCACCCATCACCGCAATTTCAGCGCTGGGCCAGGCAAACACGGCATCGGCACCCAAGCCCTTGCAGCACATTGCAATGTAGGCGCCGCCGTAGGCCTTGCGCATGATGAGGGTCACCTTGGGCACGGAGGCGGAGGAGTAGGCGTAAATCATCTTGGCGCCGTGGCGGATGATACCGCCGCGTTCCTGCTGCTTGCCGGGCAGGAAGCCAGGCACATCCACCAGGTTCACCAGCGGAATGTTGAACGCATCGCAGCAGCGGATGAAGCGGGCCGCCTTATCGGAAGCATCAATATCCAGGCAGCCGGCCTTCACGGCGGGCTGGTTGGCAATGATACCCACCACCACGCCGCAGATGCGGGCAAAGCCCACCACCACGTTGCCGGCAAAGCCTGCATGTACTTCCAGGAATGAGCCTTCATCCACCAGACGGGCAATCACCTTCTGTACATCCAGAGGGGTATTGTTGTTGTCCGGGATGATGTCGTTCATTCCCTCATCATCCGCAATATCCAGCGGAACGGAGAGATCATGCGGAGCCTCCTGAGCATTGTTGGACGGCAGGTAGGTCAGCAAACGCTTGGCAATGGAAATGGCCTCTTCATCCGTACGGGCTACAAAGTGAGCATTACCGGAAACCGTGGCATGCACGGCAGCACCGCCGATTTCTTCCATGGTGCACTTCTCATAAGTCACCTGCTCAATGACCTTGGGACCTGTGATGTACATACCGGCCGCACCGCCCTGGCGAATGATGATGAAGTCCGTCAGCGCCGGAGAGTAAGCACCACCGCCGGCCCAGGGGCCGAGAATAAGCGAAATCTGAGGCACCACGCCGGAAGCAGCCACGTTGTTATAGAACACATTGCCGAAACCGGTCAGAGCCTCAATA
>JAZOTC010000054.1:0-59367 GCA_045657445.1 Akkermansia sp.
AGCATCGGCCATGGCACGCAGAGGCTACGTGGTCACCGGCATCGAAATGAAGCCGGAATACGCTGACTACATGTTGTTTGGTGCCCCTTTCCTGTAATCGCTGGGACACATGTGATGGAACGCATCCTGGGCAGCAAAAAAAGCTTGCAATTCGATAAAATTCCGTCATATTTTCTCTAACTCCTCCTCATAGACAAATTTCCAACAAGCAGCTTGCACCAGATACCCTCTTTCGACATGTCAACAAAACCATTCTACAATCACATTTCCGGATTGCGAGGCATTGCCATTATCCTGGTTATCTTGTTCCACCTTAATTCCACCTGCTTCCCTCACGGATTCTATGGAGTAGACGTCTTCCTGGTCATAACCGGCTATTTGCTCTTCCTGTCATTCACCAGGAATGGGAACCATCTTGATATTAAGGAGTTTGCCACTAAAAAACTCCTTAGAATCTTCCCCCCGATGATTACAGCCATTCTGCTGATACTGATTGGTTCCATTTTCTTTCAGGATTGCGTAGATGTAGTTACCACGGGACGCACAGGACGCCATGCCTTGTTCTGTGATGTCAACTACTTCCTAAATGATTTTCAAAGTGATTATTTTGCAGCTGATGCATTGAATAATCCCTTCCTGCACATGTGGTATCTGGCGGTCACCATACACCTTTACATCATCTTCGCGATTGGCTGCGTCGCATATCGCTACTTATCCCGAAAAGTCGCCCTGATACTTGTCTGCATCGTAGGCATCTCTTCCTTCTGCTATAGTTACTCCTACCAGCTGCTCAATATACTGCACTTCCTCCACCTGCCCACCTGGGAACAAAACATCCCCACCTCACACTACACCACGCTTCCCCGCGTGTGGGAACTGCTGGCTGGCGGGGCCATTCTGCTTCTCCCCAACAACACCAGCAGAATAAAGGCATCAATACTCAGTCTTCTGGGACTGGTTGCAGTGCTCTTACCTGCGCTATCAGCCCATAATCTTGCAGCCTATGGAGCTCCCTTCGTCGTATTGGGCACCATGTTGATTATTCGATACATGCCCGGGAGCAGACTCATGCCAATCCTGAGCAACAAGCTCATCCTGTGGGTTGGCGCCATCTCATTTTCGCTCTATCTCGTTCACATGCCCATTATCGCATTCTACCGCGCATGGAATGTCAACACTAACGGATGGAGTGATTATAGCATCCAGATTTCATTCATCATCGTACTCAGCTACCTGTTCTGGCGAGGCGTAGAAAAGAGACGTCTCAACAAATACCTTGTCATGGGACTCTGGGGCATCAGCATGCTAATCTGTGCTCTCTCCAAGAAAACAGAAGGCTTCAAGGATTATGTATACCCCGAGCTAAACAGTATTCACCCAGACGCCTATAGCGCTCCGATACTCTGCAAGCCAGATGTTCTGGCGAACAAACTGGACACAACGAACCTGGCACCTTATAGTCCCAACGCAACTGGAAGCCCGCTCTTTCAGATGGGGCCGGAATCCACCACACCCTCCGTTATCCTAATTGGTGACAGCCATGCACACATCGCCATCTACGGATTGGATAAGATGTTGGGCAGAATGAATATCCCGGGGGCTTTCGTATCATCGATTATTCTTCCGTTTTGGGATATCCAGCTGCACCAGAACGCGACATACTACTACACTAAGGAAAGAGCCGAGGCGCTATTACAATGGCTGGAAGCCAATCCCAGCATCACCCACGTTGTCATAGCCCAATACTGGAGTCTTCGCTTCGTGCATAGAAACCTGAGGAACTGGGATAATTCACCTGTCATCCTTACGCCAGAAACGTACTACCAGCATCTTCGCGATTTCATTCTCCAGATTAAGGCTTTGAACAAGCATGTCATCCTTCTTGGACCAGCCCCTAAAATTTCGCACAAAACCCCTGCGCAGGTAGTGCGCATAGCAAAAAGGAAGAAACAGGACCCAATGGATTTATCGGCTATTAGTTGCACCCGGAAGTCTTTATTAGAAAAGAACATCCATATTCTCCCCATGCTGAACAAGCTCAAGGATGAAGGCATTTGTTCCCTGGTTGACACAATCTCCTACTTACCTGAGGATGAACCCTGGGTCAGTTATCAGAATGGTCAGTTCCTTATGAACGACGATAACCATCTTACCGAAGCCGGTTCTATCCATTTCTTCGAGCATCTCCAGCCTCAGTTTGAACTACTACTGAAGCAAGCACAGCCAGTAATAAAAACACCCTGAACATTTTTCCCGGAAAATCCTTAATCCCTCGCCCTGCCAGCGGCGAGGGATTTTGCGTTTCATCTCTAAAATCATTCCACAAATCATGCCCTAAAAAAACCTTGCATTAGCACAGGAGATAAGCTAACCTTTTGCCCACTTCCACGCATCGCACAGGAACTATATGAAACACGTTCACTTTCTCGGAATTTGTGGCACCGCCATGGGTGCAGTAGCATCGGCCATGGCACGCAGGGGCTACGTGGTCACCGGCACAGACGCCAACGTGTACCCCCCCATGTCCACATTCCTGGAGAACGAAGGCATCCAGATTTTCCAAGGCTATAATCCCGCCAACATCCCCGCCGATACCGACCTGGTGGTCATCGGCAACGCCATGAGCCGCGGCAACATTGAAGTAGAAGCCGTGCTGGACAAGCGTCTGCGCTACATGAGCCTGCCGGAAACCATGAAGGAGTTCTTCCTCTGGGGGAAACGCAACCTGGTCGTGACCGGCACCCATGGCAAGACCACCACCACATCCATGCTCACCTGGATGCTGGAAGCCAACGGGCAGAACCCCAGTTTCATGATAGGCGGCATTGCCCGCAACCTGGGACGCGGCGGGCGCTTCACCGATTCGGACTTCTGCGTGCTGGAGGGCGATGAATACGACACCTCCTTCTTTGACAAACGCTCCAAATTCCTCCACTACCTGCCGGAGGTGGTCATCATCAACAATATTGAGATGGACCACGCCGACATCTACGCCAATGTCGAGGAAATCAAACTTTCCTTCAAGCGCCTGCTTCGCGTTGTTCCGCGCAACGGCGTCGTCTTCATCAACGCCGATTGCCCGAACTGCGCAGATGTGCGCCAGCACGCCGCAACCGAGCTTAAAATGGTGAAGATGATCAGCGTCGGCATGGGAGAAGAAGCCGATGTGCGCATTACAGATATCGAGCACCGCACCGATGGCTGCAGCTTCACCCTCCTCGCCCCCGCCACAGCGGAAGACGCTCCCCCCTGCCCGCTGCACGGCGAGCGATTCAGCCTGCCCATGATTGGCGATTTCAACGTGCGCAACGCCGCCATGGCAGCCTGCGCCGCCGCCTTTGCCGGTCTGAACGCCGAACAGATTCGCACCGCGCTGGAAGGCTTTGAAGGTGTAGCCCGCCGCCAGGAAGTGCGCGGCACGGTCAACGGCGTCACCGTGGTCGATGACTTTGCGCACCACCCCACCGCCATTCACCAGGCTATTGAAGGCCTGCGCCAGCGCTTCCCGAAGAGCCGCCTCTGGGTTCTCTTTGAACCGCGCAGCAACACCACCATCCGCAACCTCTTCCAGGCAGAGCTCGCAAAATCATTGGCCGAGGCAGATTTTGCCGTCATCTCCCCCATCGAAAATCACAAGCGCCTCACCCCGGAGCAGCGCCTGAACGAAGAGCAGCTCATGGCCGATATCCAGGCCGCGGGAACCGATGCCTACATGGGTAAGAGCGTGGATGACATCGTGGCGCACGTTGTCACGCATGTACACCCCGGCGATGTGCTCCTGGTCATGAGCAACGGCGGCTTCGGCGGCATTCATAACAAACTGCTGATAGCCCTGGCTCAATAATCGCCTCCGGCCCTGCTGATAGCAGGGCCTTTTTCTTGACCTTCCGGCAGATTTTATGCTACATTGGCAGCATGAAACATTTCCTCATGCTCCTGGTGCTGCTGCTGGCAAGTCTGCTGCCGGCACAGGCCAAAAATGAAGTCGGCCAGCTGCTGGGAGGCCTGCTGCAAGTCATCAGCGAGCCCCAGCAGACAACAAGCAGCTCCACACCATCCGCCCCCCCCGGATTCGGCGACCAGCTGGTGCTCACCCTGCGCGGCGCCACCGATTCCCTGCTGGAAGGCTACAAACAAGAAGGCCGTGAATACGCCAAGGAAGTCGGCGACATCATCACCCAGCGCGTGTTGGAAAACAAGAAACTCAACAACACGCTGGATTCCGTCCGCTATCTCTGCTGGGGCGTAGTGGGATACCTGACCGTAGTCACACTGCTCATCCTCGTACTGCTGCTGCGCCTGCGCGTACTCTATGCGCGCCTCATGGCGACCACCTCTAAAGAAAATTCCGGAGGCCCCCAATAAAACCATTCTTCAGCCTCCGTCTCACATTCCATTCACCACGCCGCTCCCTCGGTCCCCTTTACCAGCCCGCTCCCCGCCGTATTTATCTAACAATTATTTTCTTTTCTTCACCAGGAATCTATTGTACACTGTCCTCATTAACGCACTAACGATTATGTCATCTAAACCGTTTTATCCCCATATCTCCGGGCTGCGTGGCTTAGCCATTATTCTGGTTATTCTGTTTCATCTGAATTCCACCTGTTTTCCACATGGGTTCTATGGTGTAGACATATTCCTCGTCATTTCAGGCTACCTGCTCTTCCTCTCTGCATCGCACAGCAATTACCAGCTAAACCTCAAAGAGTTTGCCGCAAAAAAACTATTCCGTATATTCCCACCCATGATTGTCACAATTCTGATAACCATGGCTGCGGCAATTGTCTTTCTGGATGGCGACACGTTGATAAACGCATCGCGCACAGGTCGTTATGCGCTTTTCTGCTATGCAAACAACTTTTTACTTCGCACCCAGGCTGATTACTTTGCAGCAGATGCATTAGAGAACCCGCTGTTGCACATGTGGTATCTGTCCGTCACCATCCACCTGTACCTCATGTTTGCCATAGGCTGCGTTGTATACCGATACATTCCCAGGGTGCTCTCCCACTGCTTACTCTGGCTTATCGGCATCGCTTCATTTGCCTACGGCTACTCCTACCAACTGTGCGAAATCCTCCGGAACATGGATTTACCAGCGTGGAGCCAGTTTACCGCAACATCTCATTACCTCACCCTCCCGCGAGTATGGGAAATTCTCGCAGGTGGTGCCATACTTCTACTCCCGACCACCAATAAAAAAGCAATTGCAACCATCCTGACCCTGGTTGGTCTTATCGGGATTCTCTTTTCATCCCTCTCCGCCGATATCATCGCAAGCTATGGGGCACCAGCAGTCGTACTGGGAACGATGCTCATCATACGCTACATGCCCAGCAGCATCCTGATGCCCATACTAAGCAACAAATTGCTGCTCTGGCTCGGTGGTATTTCTTTTTCCCTCTACCTGGTGCACATGCCCATCATCGCGTTTTTCCTCATTTCCTACCAGAAGATCAGTAGTTGGAGCGACTATGCGACCATCATCGGGCTTACCCTGGTCATCAGCTGGCTCTTCTGGTTCCTGGTAGAAAAGAGAAAACCAAAGGCATACATTTCGATTGCTCTCTGGGTGATTTGTATGATTCTCTGCGTACTGGGTAAGAAACTCGACAATATCAAGAACGAAATGCACCCGGAGGTACAGGCTATCAAGCACACACCGTACGATGACTGGCAGGTGTGCGAGGAAAACGTGCTCTCCGATGGTCGCGACCCAGACCATCTGAAATATACAGATGCTCTATTTAATATCGCACGCAGCACAAAAGCCAGACCCATAACAAAGACCCCGTTAATGCAAATAGGGCCGGCTTCCTCAACCCCAAAACTGGTATTGCTGGGCGACAGCCATGCCCATAGTGCCTACTTTGGACTCAACCGTCTATGCCACGAGCTGAACTGCCCCGGCGCATTTCTGACCACAACAGTCATCCCCATGTGGGATTACAGACTACAGGTGTCCGATATATATTGCAACAACGAAGCCAAGGCAGAAGCGCTGATAAACTGGTTGAAGGCAAACCCCTGCGTCACGCACGTTGTCATTGCACAATTCTGGATGCTGCGCCACAATAACAAGACATTTACACACTGGAACGACAAAACAGAGCGAATGACCCACGAACTCATGCATCAATCGCTCAGGGAGTTTGTCAAACGCATACACGCCCTTGACCGTCATGTCGTTCTCCTCGGACCTACGCCGGAACCCACATGCAGCAACCCTCTGCGCTACATCCGCAATGCCACCCGCAAGGGGCAAAATCCTATTGACCTCACCCCCCTGACCCGCACTCGTCAGGAAATTGAGGAACGCAATAAGGACATCATCGCTATAATGAAATCCATTCAGGCAGAAGGTCTCTGCTCGGTGCTGGATACCATCTCCATCATCCCGGACGACAAACCCTTCGTTGCCTATAAGGATGGAAAATTCCTTATGCTCGATGACGACCACCTCAGCGGCGAAGGCTCAACCGCCCTGTTCCAGCACCTGAAACCCCAGGTGGAAGCCATTATACAACAACGAATGCCCTCCAGACAGGGTGACAAATAACACCAACAATAATCCCTCACGAGTTTACTCGCGAGGGATTTCTTTTTGAACAGGTCCAGAGTATCAGGCGCGTTACCTCATCAGGCGGGCGCGGTTTTCATCGCTCTCGCGCGCCACCTGCTCCTCTGTGGCTCCCAGGGCGCGCAGCATATGACTGCTCATCGCAAGCGCCACCTCAGCCTCGCCGGCAAACACGTGCGCATCGCCGGATTTTGCCACAGCCTGCGCAATGCGGATATAATTCGTATGCGCCACCACGCGAATCTGCGCATTCAGACTGCGGGCCGCCGCCGCAATCTGCACCGCCGGAGCACCGGGCGAAGAAATAATGATGGCCCGGGCCTTCTCCACCCCCGCCATGCGCAGAATGGTGCGGTTCGAAGCATCACCATGCAAAGCCAGAATCCCGGACTGGTTCAGACGCGTCACCGTATCAATATTCATCTCCAGCACCACAATCTCCATATCGTGGCGCTGCAACACGTGGCTCACCAGCTCGCCACACGGCCCGTACCCCACCACAATCACACGGTAGCGATCCTCCGCCACTTCAGGAATCGTCTCTGCACCAGCAGCAGACACCCCAATACCCCGTGACTCCAGCCGATACACCACCGCCGGCACAAAGCGGTACAGCGCCGCATTCAGCGTAATCGAAATAATCGCCACCCCCGTAATCACATTCACCGCCTCCATAGGCAGCAAATGGTAAGTCCCCGCAATAAGCGTAGCCAGAATAAACGAAAACTCACCAATCTGGGAAAGCGATCCACCCACCATCAGGCTCAGGCGCATGGGTTTCCCCAGCAGGCGCACCATAAACGCCGCCATGAGCGGCTTTGCCAGCATGCAGATACCCAGCGTGGCCAGCGCCAGCGGCCAGTGCTCCAGCAAACCGCCGACATGGAACCCCATACCCACCGACACAAAGAACAGCACAGCAAAAGCATCGCGCATCGGCAAAGCATCGCTAGCCGCCCGGCTGGCAAACTTACTCTGCCCCACCACCATACCGGAAAGGAAGGCCCCGAACTCCATAGACGCATTAAACACCGTCGCAGAAAGCACAGCAATCCCCAGCGCACACACCAGCACCGCCAGCGTAAAAAGCTCATCCGAACAATGGCGCGAAATATACGTCAGCACCTGTTTGATAACCTTGCGCCCGAAAAGCGCCACCACAACCACAAGCAGAGTCAGCTTCACCGCCATCATCCCGAGAGCCGGTCCCAGCTCCTGACCGCCGAAAATCGCCGGCATCAGCACCAGCAGCACAATGGTGAACATATCCTCCACCACCAGCCAGCCCAGCGCCGTATGCCCGGTAGGCGTCTGCAACACACGGTTATCCCCCAGCACACGCGTAAGCACCACTGTACTGGAAACACACACGCACAAACCGAACATCAGACTATTCACCCACGCCACATCCCCCATCCCCAGGAAATGAAACGCCACCATACCCAGCAGCGATACCGTCAGCATGCACACCAGCGCCCCCGGCACCGCCACCCTCTGCACCGCCAGCAAATCCTTGATATGGAACTGCAACCCCACACCAAACAGCAACAGTACCACCCCGATATGGGAAAAATCCTCCACCACATGCGCATCCACCGGCTCCCCCCACCAGGGCCGGGCCGCCAGCATACCCGCCACCAGATACCCCACCAGCGGAGACAAACGCAACTTCTGCGCCAGCATACCCAGAACCAGCGCCAGAGTAAGGCCAATAACAAGAGTGAAAATCATTTCCAGAAAAAAGCTACGGCGTTATTCTACACCCACCCTATCCGCCTTGACAAGAAAAGACTGCCCTCCCACGCAAAAAAAGGGACAATTCCAGATTTGCTTGCCTCATAACACCATAAAGTGTTATTTTTCTTGCTGAATACCGCGTCAGCGGTATTCAATTTCGACTAAGCGGAGCGAAGATCTCGACACCCCTGTCTCAGGGGTAATTTCGACTGCCGCTTGCGGCAGATTTCGATACAGCTCCTTCAGAGCTGTAATGTGAATGTATATAAATCCAGCAGCCATAGGCTGCGGAAATTCAATCACGATTACATTGCCCGCTTAAAGGCGGGCAGTGAAATTTGCCTGCGGCAATCGAAATTACTCCTGCGGAGTATCGAAATCCGCCTGCGGCGGTTGAAATTGAACCCAGCGTTGCTGGGTTCAGTAAAAAAATTATGCCAGCAAATCTTAAACAGTCCGTCCCCTCATAAAACGCCAACCACCTCATCTTTTCGCCCATGGGTTATGCTTTCAGATATGCAGGCAGCTCACGAAACCCGAACGCTGTTCCCCACGAGCGTCCGGCCACGCCATGCGCGCACCCTGCAGCCTATGCCACAACATGAGGCCACAGCAGCGCGGGAGGCATCGCTGCGCTTATGAAGCGCAGCTACCCCGCCGCCAGACCATGGGCGGAAGGCCCGCGAACGGGCCTTATTTCCGGCGGCGGCGGGCGCAGAGCGCCGTGAGTGCCAGCAGGCTCAGGGCGGTTGTCGTAGGCTCCGGTACGTTCAGTTGCAGATACACCACCCCTGCTTCCGAATCATATACCAGCAGGGTTTGAGAATCAACATATAGGGGGGAGGAGATGTAGCGTTCAGCCTGAGTATAGTATATGCCCGGGTTATCCTTACTCGCTACCATATCGTCAAGGCCGAAATCCACACTGCTCACATCACTGAAAAGCACCAGTTGGTCACATACACCTGGGATAACATCCGGTGAGACTTTGAGTGTCAGATGATGATTCTCCATAATATCCAGAACCAGAGCGCCCCCCATCAGACTTGTATGCCCATGGTGTACTCCATAAGTTGCACCACCAGCAAGAGTAAGACCGCCTGCAGCCTGCACCGCACCAACGGCCTTCTTGTTGACTGCGATGGACTCATCAAACCGGCCTGTATACTCGATATTGGTACCAATCGCAATGTAGTCATTGGTTGTTGACCTCGTTCCCAGAAACACCTCCGGCGCCAGGCTGACATCGGCCTGCAGTTGACTCAAATTGCTCAGGTCATATTGATACACCGTATCATCATTGCGCACCGACAAGGCCGCATTTGCAGCCACACTGACCACGCCACCCGAAACCAGCACGGCCGGCGCTGTTCCTTCTTTTCCAGCCTTGGAACGCAGCTGCAGCGATTCACCGGCCGCAATAGAAACGTTACCACGAATCTGAACGGAAGCCTTCTGCCCGGCCACATAGATGCTGCCATCGGTATAGTTACCGTTTTTCACCTGAACAGACGCCTTGTTGCCCTCCACCCGGAAATCACCGGAATAATCCACGATGGTATCAAATGTGGCCGTTGTTCCCGAGCCCGTGGCATCGGACACCACCACGGTGCCGCTGCCGGTAAGCTCTGCGGAGTGAGAGTGAATCCCCGCTCCATTGATGGGCGTACCGCAAAGCAGGAAGGTACCATTGTCGTCCAGAGTAGTAGAGGCAGCGTCGTAGCCATTGTCCGCCATATGCAGCACTCGCTCAATGGTCTTTTTGCCGGTAATGCGAACATCCCCCTGAATAGTATCTCCCGCAGAGGCAAGCTTCGTAACCAGCGGCTGCCACCCGGGTGCCGAGGACTCTACAGTAAGGTGCAAATCAGCCGTCTTGTTGAGCACAACCGCGCTTTGCCCCTCAGCCGTAGCCCCCAGACCAGTAGCGCTCTGCACCTCCACCACACCACGAGTGATGACGGTACCGCCCGTGTAAGAGGAATCACCATTGAGCACCAGGGTACCCTCGCCGGAATGCAGCACACCGCCACCGCCCTCAATGTTGCCACTCAGGGTGAAGGTGACCGCTTGTCCCACAGCAGAAATAAGTGCCGCCGTCTGGTGACTGGTTGAATCATGCGTCTTCCACTGCGTATCGCCGGTTCCGGAGAGTTTAATATCATTGTTCAGGCGCGCCGTTTCACCACCATAGCCACCGATATAGGAGAGCATAAGAGATGCCCCCGCATCCACCTGAACCACATCGGTGCCCACGGTGCCCCAGCCACGCAGGCGGAGCGTGCCCTCTGCTACCTCCGTTCCGCCAGTGTAGGTGTTCGTCTGGTCAAGAACCAGCGTACCCAGGCCCACTTTGTGCAGCACGGCAGCGCCTGAAAGCATGCCGGAATAGGTAGCCTCATTGTAACCGGTACCGGAGAGGCAGGTCACAGACTGGTCCTTTGCGGTCTCCCAGTCGCTCATCTTCACCAGCAGCATCTTATTGCGGTCAATATCCGTATTGGCCACATATTCCGTGCCATCTGCATACAAAGCATTCACGGCAATGGACTTCAGGTTATGCGTATCAATTTCCACATACTCCACCGTTTCCCCCGTCTTCTTGCTGTGGGCGCCAACGTAATCTTCCAGCACACCATTGAGCGCACCTTCCACGCCGATGGTCATCACCCCGACCTGCTTGCCGTCCTGCACGCTGGCCGTACCATCGTTGTAGATATGGGAGCCATGCCCCAGATAAAGCTCAGCATCTGCGCTGTCCCAGACGATATCACCCGCGCCTGCCACACCCACGGTTACCTCGGTCGTCCCCTTTTTGAATAACGAGGCCTCGCCGGTTCCCAACAGGTAGAGACGCCCCTCCTGCAGCTGGGTACCGCCGGTGTAGGTGTTGCTGCTGCCGGAGATATAGTGAACCCCGGAGCCGGTCTTGGCAAGACTACCGGCAGCGCTGCCGTCGCTGATCAAGCCACTGAATACCGCATAGCCGAAGCCCGTCGTCCCAAGGAACTGGTCGTAGGACTGCTTCTCATCCATGTATTCTCCATAATAGACAGAACCGCTTTCTGTTTCCAGCGTCAGCGTGCTGCCGTTCAGATGCACCGTACCGGCGCCGTTCAACGAACGCAGCGTCAGGGCGGTCGCCCCCAGGCCTGTGGCGTTCAGTCTCAGTTCTGCACCGGCAGCCAGCACCACATCCGTCTCGGCGGCGGTGTCTCCCTGGGCAAACCCAAAAGACCCCTGCTGCACCAATATCGTACCGGTCGTCTTCTCATCGACCTTCTCCACCGAGCGGGTGATAAAATCACCTGACCCCAGCTTGGTGAGGGTATACCCCGCCAGCTTTACGGAATCCATATAGAGAGCCTCCTGCGCTACTACCTTAACGGAAGCATTGTCGGTGAGCTCCACATGCGGAAGGTAAATCTCATTTACCTTGTTATTTGTATCATTCGAGGTCTGCGTGCTTTGCCCCATGTAGAGAGCCCCGTTGCCATCCACACCATTGCCGCAAATCTTCACATTGAAGTCCAGACCAGCCTTGCCGGTAGTAGCCGGATCCAGCCCCGTTATCGAGAAACCAGTGAAGTCGACCGTCGTGCCGTCCGTCACGGTGATGGTGCGGACATCCTCACCCCCGGTCGTACCAATATCACAGGTGGAAATCTTGAGCGTGGCGCCTTTCTGAAGCGAAGCATCCGTCTCATTCGGATTGGCGGTCTGAAGCTCAATGTTACGCCCGAAATTCGAGCCGCGTCCTATCACCTCAACCACACCCTTACCGCTGATTACGAGCGTCTTGGCAGGGTCCATATCCACATCAAAATACCCGAGAGACAACACAACATGAGCATCATCCTCCAATTCAAATCGGTCAAAACCGGTCACGTAGTGGGAGTCTGTAGTAGCTAACCCCTCGGAGTCTATGTAACCCAACTCATATTCACCAGACTCGGCAAAATGAAGTCGGCTAAAACAATTCTCAGTAAGCACGATATGGTTTGTCGTCTCCATACCGCCATAAATTCCGCTCTTATAATCTTCTTCGGCACCTGTACCCAGCTTGAAAGAGGTGTACAGATTTACCAGAACGTCTCCATCAATGCGGGCAGGATCATAATAATAATCCCCTTCTTTCCAGCCCAGACCAGCAGCATCTACTCTGAAGGCCGAGCCACTGATGAGATCAAGCTCGATATTACCGTACACCACACCGGCATTCGAGCCCCCCACCAGTCGGGTTTCGACATTGGCAGAGCCTTCCATACGTATATAAATATCACCCTCGACAACGCCATGAGATGCACCGCCAAAAACACGCAGGTCCGTTTTGCCAAGATTACCGCCAGTAAGCACCATTTCCACGGCACGTTTGCGCCCATTGACCACCTGTGTACCTACAAGGTTGGCGAAATAGCCGGCACCAAAAATTTCGCCGATTGTTCCGCCATGTACAAAAACATGCGCGGTGCCAGTCTGCGTTAAATACGGCTTAGAAACCCACTCACCATTATACCAATCGAACCACACCAAGGCGTTCACATCAGCACCAGAAAATTCCCACCCATAGTCACCGTGTCTGCCACCGCACGAGCCGCCGAAAACATTGTAGATGTCACCCGACTGCACCGTTACAAAGCTCTCAGCGTTCTGAGTACACCAGCGGGAACCGCCAATAACAAACTCCTTAGCATAGTATTTCCATGCAGGGTCATCATCCTCGGGAGTGTAGTCATTTGTGGCATTGGAGTCCACCAGCACATGGGTGGCAGCAGTCTGCGGGTTTGTTGCAGCAACCCCAGTATTTATTATACCATTGGTCAACTCACCGGTCAAACCGCCGATAATGTTTCTAACACCAGAGTTGTCATATATCCACACCTCATGGTCGGCCTTAGCAGAGCCACTCGCCACAATGTTACCGCCAACGACATATTTACCCTTTGCGGCTTCGTCCAGCGACACCACAATAGCCTTCTTGTTATTAACATTGCTGGCATCTTTGACAATGGAGCTATACTTGTAATACTCCGCATCCTTGCCCAACACAACCGTGGCTGCATAGTCGGCTCCGACATAAAGCCGGGAGAGAGCCGGGGCCTTTTCTGTCTTACCCCAGAGCTCATCCCACCGAGGCATATAGAAGTTCCCATCGATAGTACCATCTTCTTTTTCCTTGCCGATACTCAACGTAAAGGAACCCTTCCCGGCATACTCAAAACCTGTCACCATCCCCTCCACCAGGTCATCACCCAGGTTTACACCGTTGATATATACATGGTCTTTTGTAAACGTCGTTTGGCTCCCTCCCAACGCTACATTATTTGTTCCATTAGTTTTATCCGGATCAGGGCCAATCAATTGATAAGTGTATTTGCCGGCGGCTCCACCAGAAGGTGCAATCTTACCTATTTCAACGCTGGTTATACCATCCAGAGTGACCGCACCGTTGTTGATGAGCATCGCGTCAAACGTAATCGCTCCGGAAAGCGTGTAGGAAGCAGACTCCCCTACCACAACCTCCTGGCCTATTGTCACACCCTTCAAGGTATGAGAGCTCTCACTCTTAGAAGAGGTCAGTGTAACATTCGACAAGGACACGTTGCCATTCGCGGAAAAATCTTCAAGTTCAAGATAGGACAGCTGGGCATTACCAGTAACCAGCAAATTTTCTGCACTGCCATATGCGCCAACCTCGCCGCGGATACCGGCAGCATCCATCGTCACGCCGATGAGAGTCGCAGATTTATCAGCGGCATTAGCGGATGCCTTGTAGTTAGCCAGGATGAGTCCATCGGTGCCGGGTTTCACCTCAAGTTTGGCCCCAGCGTCAACGGTCACCGCCCCCTTCACCGCAAGAGCCTTGCTCAGAATGAGAGTGCCGTCCTGAATATCGACATTCCCCAGAGCGGTACCCGTGGTGGCATTTTCAGCCAGCGCCAGCGTTGCATCGGCCGCACCAAGCTTGTGAATGTGGGTACCAGCAGCCAGAGAACCACCCTTAGCATCTGAAACAAGCATATAGTCGGTTTCAGCCGCCGTGAAATAGATATCACCGGGATTCACAACCCCGGACACACACACATTACTCCCCCCCCCATTCAGGTCACCGAAGATAGCAGCCTTATACTCGCCGGTTTCATTGTAATTGCCACCAGCGTTACCATTGCCGGTGGTCCAGTTATTATCCGTATTGGTTGTAGACCAGTATCTGGTACCCATGCCAGTACCACCATCCCAGACATTGCCCGTCATGGTGTACACGTACATGGAAAGCAAGCCGTTTTTATGCTCTATCTTGTACTGAGAGGAATGCAGGTCAACGCCATTGTGCTGCACGTTGAAGCTGAGATTGTTGCTGGATGATACCCCGGTCATGATATTGTAGGTAGTCATCGTCTTCAGCTCCTGAGAGAAGTTAAGATTCAGCACTACATTATCCAACTTGAGGGAACCATCCTTAATATTGAGAACCGCATCCGCAGAGGAGGCATCATTCGTGCCAACGATAGAGGAAATGGCAAGAATCGAACCGCTCTGCAAGGTAAGCGCCTTGAGGTTGACCACACCGGGTGCGTCCAAGTTCAGGGTACCACCGGGATTCAGGACTACACTGGCACTCGACAGGCTATCTGTATTCTGCAGGGTCAGAGTAGCGCCTTGCTCCACTATCACCTTGCCGGTAAAGCCGGCATTAGCACCGGAAATCACCACCTTCCCCGTCGCCGTCTCCGCCGCCGTGGTGCTATTAAGCGTAATCGTCCCGCTACCGGTGATGATTCCGGCTAGCTCCAGAGAGCTGCCTCCCCTGGTAGAGTTCAGGGAGATATCCTCATTCACAGACAACTTAGCATCAATGCTGTTACCATTCTCCGCATAGTTCACACAAAGTCCGGAACCAGTCAGAAGGACGCCGCCAGCTTCACCCGTGATGGAAGAAGTGCCGGAGAGGGAAACCACATTGTTGGCAGACAAGGTCTGAGTAGTTGTGCCGATATCCAGACGAGCGCCATTCTTCAGCTCTACCGCCCCGGAATCGTCCGCCATGATATTGCCCGACTTCGCCCCCAGTTTCAGCTTGGCATTATCCAGAATCAGCGCACCATGCACCGCGCCGGAAGCATTCTTCACAGTCAATGAGCCGGTATCAACCTTCAGGTTTCCCAAATCCTGCATCTTCGTCACCGTGGCAGAGCTGGACTCCACATCGATTTCCACATTCGTGTAACCGGAAGCATCCTGCTTACCGAAGAGCTGCAGGTTATCAATGGTGCTGCCACTGCCAAAAACCAGTCTGGCCGCATCGTCCTGCACATACACATCGTACTTGTGATTATAGGTGGCACCACCAGAAGCATCCAGCGCCAGCGTGCCGGATAAATAAATCTCCGGGATAACGGAAGAAGACACAGCCACGGAACCAGACGAAGTCTGCACATGCACCGTTGCATCCTTATCCACCGTGAGGGAACCTACCTGAAGTCTGCTGAAATATACATCTTCCCCTTTGACGGTCAGGTCTTTGGCGGTTACCGTGCCGGTGTAATGCTGCTCCGCAGTGCCGTCGATGGTAATCAAACCGACATCGTCATCCTCAGTTCCCACCGTCAGATTACCGGAAACCCTCACGGGCGCAGCATCGGAATTCACCACAAATGCCATTTCCTCCGCTGTCACATTGCCGGAGATGGAGAGGTTTTCGGATGTTACGGTCAGCTTGCCGCCCACGGTCATATCCTCGGCAATAGTGGTGGTGAGGCTGCTGAACGTAGCATCCCCAACAACGCGAGTTACACCTCGCAGCGAGACCGAGCCGGCGCCTTCAGTCGTCAGGTTCCCCTGCACCACAAGCTGGTCGTTGAACGTGACAGCTCCCGCTCCGGGGTTGAGGGTAGCATCCCCCAGCACAGCCACACGCGCACCGCTGAAGCAGTACTCGCCAGCAGACACGTCCAACTTTGCCACCACCATATCCTGCGAAACAGTTATCTCCCGGTTATCGGCATTTCCGACGTCACCAAAATAGACGTTGGAAAGAGCGGAAAACGCCTTAGATGTAGCACCGGAAGTGCCAGAGCTGCTCCAGTTTGCAGAACTGGTGTCCCACATTTTATCGGCAGCTCCAGTCCAGTACAAATCACCCTTGTGCTCAAAGGAAAGAACAAGCACACCATCGCCTTGGGTAAGATCCACAGCGGCATCGTTCACCTTTACGCCGCTGTATACAAAGTGTACATGCTCCGCATCCCAGTTCTCCAGTTTACCGCGGTCTCCGATGGCAATGAGTATTTTTTCACCCATAGCCAGACCACGCAGGTCAAAGGTAAGATTCTCCACGGTCAGAGTGCCGTTGGTCACCTGTATATCACCCGTGGTCTGAGTCTTCTCAAAGGTGACATACCCCATGAGCTTGCTATCCCCGGCGAAGGCTATGTTATGCAAGGTAGCATATTCCGTGGCAGTACCGGCATGAAGATTCACATTTTTCAGCGTGCCGAGATTGACACCATCTGCAGAAGTGGCATCTGCAGAGGTGATAAGGTTGTGCACGGTTACGGAGTCGCCCGTGACGGGACGGAAAATCTCGCCAGTCACCTCCATCTTCACATTCTCCAGCTCACCACCGGTAATGCGGTTGGCACCGATGTCGATCGTCACATTCGGATCAAGCTCAAGCACCCCGCCCTGCGCCGTCAGGCCCTCCTTGACCGTCAGATTGCCGCCGCTGAAATGATAACTGCCGCCGGTGATACTCACAGAACCGGCCACCACACCCTCTGCGGCAATCTCCACGTTTTTATTCAGATTATCACCCGCAACAAACTCCACATGGGCGGCGTCGGCATAGGCCACATCCGCCCCACTGCCATCGGTCCACACTGCGGTCTGCCCGTTATCCCACACGGCAGGTTTGCCGGAAACAGAATTCCAAGTCAACACCCCCGACTCACTGTCGGGTGTAAGATCACCAAGCTCTCCCCCGGATTTCTGCGGGGCAGATACCATGGAGCGCATGGAGAAGCTGCGCATCATCATGAGCGGCGCAGGAGCCGATGACCCCGCCGCAGGCTCTTCCTCCCCCTTCAGGATGTCATCCTCTTTCTTCTTCTCCTCCTCCTCAGTCTCGCCAGATTCCGGAGCAGTTGCCAGGAAATTCGATAAATCGCCGGCAGACGTGTCCATGCCAGCGGTGAAATCCGGCTGCCCGGGCACCGCTGGTACCGTTGAGGTGATATCAGAATCCGTCGTCTGGGGAGGCCGTGTATTGCCGGTACCAATAGTGGCAGTATAGCGCACCGGAGCCTGCCGATACGCCACCCTGGCACCCAACCCGGAACCGATAGGCGCGCGGTAGCCATCGAGCCCGTGGCAGATGATGCGATCGCGATTCATCTTGAAAAGCGCATCGCGGTAAGCAGCCATGCCGTTATACCCGTGCCGCATGGCCTCCATGAAGTGCGCCATGAGTTCATCATTGGCACCCTCCCCCATGCTGTATTTACCAAAACCATGAGCACGCAGATTATCGGCCAGACGCATCAGCAACTCACGTCCCTGAGCAGTATCCAGGCGGTCATCGCCCTCCATCAGCGCCTCCATAGCCCAGCGCACCTCATCATCACTCAGCGGGTGGTCTGCATCCGTCTCCAGAATGCGCTCCAGCAGCTTATCCAGCTGAGAACTGCCATGGAAGAAATCTGCATTGAGCCAGTACCGGCGGTAAACAGCCGTCCAGGCTTTTTCGTAAGCCAGAGTGGGAGCATCACCATTCTCAATATACATCCTGGCCAGCTCGGTGGCCTCTATGCGCAGCATCCTCTCGCGAGCAGTGCGCCCCTGCCGCAGCGCAGGGGCATTCAGCACATCACCAGAAACACGGATAACCTGCGGCGCATGCTCGCTCGCCTTCGGCTGTTCATCCCCATACACCCACCAATAATTCAGCAGGCGCATCTCCTGAGCATCAGCCATGCTCATCCCCATACTGGCTGCCACTGCAAAATAGCGCAGCCAACCACGCCGTGCCACAGCACGCGAAGCCTTGAAATCCACAGTAATTGATGTACTAAACTGCATACCTTTCCGCGGAGATTATACGTGCTTTTTTCAAAATGACAAGCATTATCTGCTAGCTTGCATGCAAACGGGGATTTTTCGAGAAGTGTAAAAACAAATGCGACACCGTCGGGATGGATAAAGTGCGTTCTTTACTTCTTGACATCATCGCCGTCTTGAAAAAAGCAGCGGTCTGAACTGTACACTACCAGCACAAACACACCCGCCGCCGCTGAAGATTCAGCAAGTGGTTTCTGTATAACCCTCAGGGCTCTCGCGCAGCACGGGCATGGGGGTGGAGATTCGCCCCTGCTCCATCAGGTGGCGATAGATATTGCACGGAGTCCATTCTCCGCGATTGTCATCATGGAGGAGGAAACCGGCCTCTCGCAGGACATGGAAGGCATCTTCCACCCGCCAGGCAAAAAGGCCTTGTTCGGTGGTATCATACGGCGCCACCTTCATGCGGAAGTGGTGGCGCGTACCCTCCCCTGCCCAGCGGCAGAGAAGCCGCAGCAGCTTATCGCCCGGAGATTCGGCGCAATACCGGCGCATGAAATCCGGCGGGAGGGCTGCCCGATTGCCCAGGTGCAGGCGAAAATGAATCTGCCCGCCAGACGAATCGAACAGCTCCAGAACCACATTTTTTCGCACCTTATTCATCATTGCATCTGCTGGCGGGCTCTCTGTTCATCTTGCTGCAGGCTGCTGTTATCATTGATGCCTGAGAGATACTTGCTCTGCGGGTTCAGCGAATGGGCCTTGCGGAAATAGGCATCGGAAGCGGTATAATTCCGGGCATTGCGCTCGATGAGTCCCAGCACATAGTACGCCTCGGCCTCGTTCGGGTTCTGAGCCAGCGCCTGCCGGGCCAGGGAACGCCCGCCCTCCCAGTTGCCGGCAGCGCAGGCCAGGGCTGCCTGCTCCACGGCAGGATTGGTCTCCACCTCGTCCACGGTCTCGCTGTAGCGGACCTGGTGCGGCGTCAGCTCCCGCATCACGTCTGCGGCAATCCCCTCAGCCGCCCCTTCCCAATCTGGGCGGTATTCATAATCTGCGCCCACATACTGCGAGCACTCCTTGCGGTAGATGCGCTGGTAGTTGCACACCACATCGGCGGTCAGGTCCACGCGGTTCGGATACGGGCGTTTGCGGTGTTTATCATCCTTAGGCGGGTCGGTCATGTTCACATGCACACGGTGCAGGCGAATCTCAGCCCATGGCCCGGCGCCTTCGACGCAGTAAAAGCCATCGCTCGCAATCTGCTGCGCAAAAGCCCGCCGCAATTCATGGCGCAACGGCCCGCGGGTCTCCGGATGCACACGCAGCACCGTGCCCCGCGGCAAATCCACCTGCGCCGGCTGCCACTTATTCAGATACACCTGCGTGCCGCAAGAACTGCACAGCCACGCCACAGCCCCCAGCACCACTGAGCTCCATAGAGAACACATAACCCAACCAGTATAACAAGCACACCCCCGTTTTCAAGAATAAAAAAGCTCAGCTCCTGGCGGGACTCTAATTTCCGCTCGCTACGCTCGCCGCTAGATTACAATTTAGCAGCGTATTGTCAATTAGCTGTGCTACAATAATTTGAAAGCAGTCCTAATGAAACTTTGGGACACATGTGCCGGGGAACTCATTTTTCTTGAAATCTGTTCAATTTGGAGTATAGTAAGATTTTAACCAATCACTCTTAATCCGCAATGAAACACCTGTTCATCATCCTGGCGCTGGCAGCACCTGTTTTTGCAGCATCGTTCTACGGGCCGCATGGCAGCAACATCGGCAAGTCTGAAACCAGTGGTAACGTGACGCGGTATTACGACAAGAGCGGTTCCTTTATAGGAAGTGCTCAGCGAAGTGGTGATTCCACACGCTTCTATGATAAGAGTGGGTCTATGGTCGGAAGCGCCCAACATAGCGGAGGCACCACCCGCTACTACGATAAGAGCGGGTCTTTTACCGGGAGCTCTCAGCAGAGCGGCAACACCACCCGTTACTACAACAAGAGCGGGTCCTTCGTGGGCAGTGCAGAGCAAAGCGGCAGTGGCACCCGTTATTACAACAAGAGCGGCTCTTATGCCGGTTCTAAAAGATAACTCTTCACTATAATTTTGTTACATACAGGAGCAGGTCATCTGACAACCTGCTCCTGCCATATTCCCCGGCAGAAATATAGCCGGGGATTTCTTCAGATGAATCCAGTCTACAGCTTTTCCCATGCTGCAGACGATTTTCTAAGGCTACAAATACAGGCATTACCATACAGTAATCGCAGGTGTCTGGAAGCATGGCAGATTTTCAAGAAAGATAAACAGTCGCCCAAAACAAAAAAATAAAGTCATGAATCCGTTTTACTTTGACAACAGCCTGGCGAGGGAGTATACTGAATAACTGAA
Source organism: Akkermansia sp. (assembly GCA_045657445.1). Lineage (GTDB taxonomy): Bacteria > Verrucomicrobiota > Verrucomicrobiia > Verrucomicrobiales > Akkermansiaceae > Akkermansia. The sequence continues at coordinate 20,779 of JAZOTC010000054.1, forward strand.
AAGGATGTTATTTTTCGATGAGATTTCACTTTAGTTCAATAGCGTTAGTTGTTTCCTTCCTGGGGGGGGGGGGGGGTATGCTGCTACCCTTAATGAGCTAGAACAGGCCATTCTACGCTGTGAACCACTTGAAAAAATCGAGCAGATTATCAAGGACGGCGTTGATGTAAACGCCAAGGTGGAAATCCAGAAAGGCTACCGCGTTCCCCTGCTCTGTGCCCTGCTGCAGGACTCCGTCTACCAGGCCGAGTTTGAATCTGAACCGCTGGGATTGCCGTATGATGCCTCCCAGGCAGCACAAATGCTGCTGAGGAATGGAGCCAATCCTAACATCCGGGATCATATCGGCCGCACACCGTTGCACTACACTTCGCATGCCATGGCTCAGCATTACCTGCTGCAGGCCGGCGCCAATCCCAAACTGGCAGATGAGGATGGCAACCTGCCCGAGGTGCCGGAAGCTGCCGGTATTGCAACAGAAGGAGCGCCCACCTATGATGAAACAGAGGGGTTGACCCCGGCGCAGATTCGCGAGCTGGGTGTATGCTATGCTGAAGGCAAAGACGGCAAGAGCACAGACTCAGCCATGGCTATAGATTTGTACGAAATGGCTGCAGAAGCCGGTGATGCCACCGCCGCCCGCTGGATGGGCTGGCGCTACCGCCAGGGGCGTGGCGTAGCTAAGGACCGAGCCCGCTCCAATTACTTCTTTTCACTGGCAGCCGCTGCGGGAGACGCAGCCGCCATGCAGGCGCTGGATTCACTGGCTCCCGAACAGGTAGGCGGAAAAACGCTCACATTTAATTGCGAAAAGGAAGAGGTAGTGAATGCCGATTCCTATCGCGATGAAAACACCTACGCGTTCCTGAAACCGGATGGCGATGCCGCATACGTTGTTGCCTGGGCCAGCCAGAACCATGAGGAGGGCATCACTTCATCATCTGATGACGGCAGCAGAACCAGAATTGCCGCAACCTACAATCGGACAGGCAAGAACACGGCTACCGTGACTTATTCCTTTGAATTTTCACATGAGGGCGGCAACGTTTCCCACTGGTACAACCGCACCTTTGAACTCATCTTCACCTCTCCAACCGGAGGTAAAGCCACCTGTACCGTAACAGGTAAACCCACAACCATCTGGGCTGATAAAATCATCTATACCGGTTCATTCAGTCTGGAATAAAAAATCCTCGCTGCTTGCAGCAACTTACTAACACCAAAACCAATCATAAAACTATGGCAGTTACTGAAACAACAACAGAAAGCTGGGGCAGCCGCCTCGGTGGCTCCATTAAGGGAGTTGCCATCGGTGGTGCTCTCTTCATTGCAGGCATCCCCTTGCTTTTTTGGAACGAAGGTCGCGCTGTAAAGACAGCCAAGGCTCTCGAGGAAGGTGCATCTGTCTGTGTAAAGCTCCCCAACGCTGACACAGTCGACGCCACCATGGACGGCAAGCTGGTGCATGTTACCGGTACTGCCGTGACAGATGAACAGCTGGGCGATGACCTTTTCCCCGGCCTGAATCCCAAGGCTATCCGCCTGACCCGCAAGGTAGAATTCTACCAGTGGGTAGAGAATGAGAAGAAGGAAAAGAAGAAGAACGTAGGCGGCTCCGAGACAACCGTTACCACCTACACCTACTCCAAGAAGTGGGTCAGCAAGCCTGTGGATTCCTCCTCTTTCCGCGAGGCCGGACATGACAACCAGGTATTCTTCCCTGAAGCTTCGGATAGAACACTTGTTGCCGAAACCGCCCGTTACGGCGCATTTGAACTCACCGCCGACCAGATTAAGCGCATCTCCGGAGCCAAGCCCGTGGAGCTGAAGCCCGAGTACATTCCGGACACCCTGCAGGGCCGCGTCACCATCTCCGGCAACTATGCCTACGTGGGCTTCCCCGTGGGTGGCATGATGCCCGGTATGATGCCTGGCATGATGAACCGCATGACTCCTGCCCCCGGCATGACTCCCGGTGTAACGCCTCCCGGCATGGTGCAGACGGTTGCCACAGCGCCTGTACCTGTTGAAAATATCGCCGCTGTACCGCAGATTACCATGGGTGGCTTCGTAACCGTGCCCACCATCCAGCCTAACCGCATGTCCGTGACCAATGTGGACGGTGTGCCCTTTGTCATCACACCCGATGGTACCCCCACTCCGGTAATGCCCAACGGCATTTACTACGCCGGTAACCTGCATGGCATCACAGCTACCGTTCCGGGCAATGGCTTTGTATACCCGGCCGCTCCCGTTGTGCAGTATGCCGACATTCCCGGTTATGGTTCCCTGCCTATTTTCAAGATTGAGAACAAGACCTTCGTGCGTCTGGCCACCGGCGCCCTGGCTCCCTATGTGAGTCAGTCCGTCAACGCCGGCCAGCTCATCGTGAACGGCACCCCCATCCCCGTGACCGTGAGCACCACTCCCAGCATGCCCGCACCTGCCTACAACACCGCTCCCATGGTGCAGCCTGCTGTGGCTCAGCCCACCATGATGCAGCCCGCTATGGCTCAGCCCGGCACAACTGTTGGCACCGGCACCATGCAGGGCACTGCCAACCCCGGCAACCCGCAGGTGGGTGACGTGCGTATCACCTGGACCATGATTCCCGCTGAAATGCCTGTGAGCATCGTTGCCGTGCAGACCGGCACCACCTTCGCTCCCTACGTGGCCAAGGATTCCGCAGCAGGCGGCTACACCGTTGACCTGCTCGAAACCGGCACCAAGACCAAGGAAGAGATGTTCCAGAACGCTGAGGATGCCAACACCATGATGACCTGGATTCTCCGCGTTGTGGGCTGGATCATGATGTACATGGGTCTTAAGATGGTTCTTCGTCCGCTCGAAGTGCTTGGTGATGTTCTGCCCATCCTGGGTGACATCATCGGCATCGGCACCGGCATTGTGGCCTTCCTTATTGCCACGCCCGTGGCACTCATCACCATCGGTATCGCCTGGCTGTTCTATCGCCCGCTCCTGGGCATTGTGCTGCTGGCCGCCGCGGGTGGTCTGGTCTACCTGCTCATCAAGAAGAAGAAGGCCGCCAAGGCTGCTAAGCCCGCAAAGGAAGAAGAGGCTCCCGCTGAAGAAGCCCCCTCTGAATCTGCTGAGTAATTACCACAGCTGAAATCGTAACTACGCGGGGTGCTGCGGCACCCCGCATTTTCCCTTATAAGAATCTAGCAATTTTAACGCCATGACAGCCAAAACAACCTCACTTTCCCTGCTTCTGACAGGCATGGCGTTTCTTTGCGCCTCCTGTTCTCCTGTATCTGTCACCAGACAGGACATAGTTGTTGCGTCAGCAACAGCATCAACGGAGCACAATCACTATCTCAACCGTCTCAGCGAAGAGATGGCCGGGCGCTACCTCGGTACTCCTCATTGGCCCACACTCAATACCTACCTGTCCAACATGCGCAGCACCGGCAACGCGACCTGGACAGACCGCTATGGCAACAGCCTGTTGGAATACAGTCTTCTCGAATTACCGGGCTGTGATGCCCCATTAGTACACCTGATGCTTCTGGCAGGAGTTGATCCGAACCTGGCCGAGCGTTCCACAAATCTTACCCCGCTGCACCGGGCCGCGAATGCCAACGATTACCGTATGGCCCTGCGTCTGATTGCATTCGGTGCTAAAACAGATGCACAGGATAAACTGAACCGCACCCCGGCAGACTTGACCGGGCACCCGCAACTGCACCGTTTATTGAAAAACAAGCAGCCGATTGAACTGCTGAGTGAGGCTTCCATCAACACCTGGAAAAAAGCATGCAGCGGTGATGCAGCTGCCATGTTTGAAATGGCAGAATATTACAATGCGGCAAGTGGGCTGCATTGTGCCGATATGAGCAAGTGGACGAAAAAGGAACAAGCCAGTCCTAATGAACAGGAAAGCGTTGCATGGCTGGAGCAGGCAGCATTGCTCGGCCATAAAGATGCTCAATCGGAACTCGTAAATCGCAAGTTTCGAGCCGGCGTACAGCCGGTACTCAGAGCCCCGGAGGAACTGGGCGACTGCACCCTGACACTGACCGGGCGCCAAAAAGGCTGCAGCAAGGACAAAACATACAGGATGGGGCCAGGTACAGCCATGCCCAAGTTGAAAGTTTTCACATGGAAGCCCCAGGGTCGCCTGGCCGAAATATCATTTGACGGCGTTGGTGAACCTTGCGCCGTGCATTTCAACGGTACCATGTTGCTCACAAAGCACATAGGTAACACCTATACATTCCGCGTACACGGCGAAATGAAGGGATTTGAAGGTGAATCAAGAAAGGACTTCACCGCCACTCCCCGCAGCATCACGATTACACTGAACCCGGAAGAATAGTCATGCTCGTATACGTTAATGACAAACCCGTTACCATCTTTACCGGGGCAACTGCGCTGGATGCCTTGCGCCGCTACTGCACAGACACCGGCACGCCTCTGCATGAAGGCGACTTGTACGATGCCTGGGGCAATGTGATTGCCTCTGACAGCCCCATGTGCGACGGCCGCCACATCTTTACCAAATCTCCCCGTTAATTCTCACAACTACAACCCATCGGACTTATGAAAAAGAGCTGTTTACTTTCTATCCTTGCCCTGTTGGGCTCAGCCTTTGGCGAGCAAGTCACCATTCTGGGCATCAACGACATGCACGCCAATATCGACGGCATGCCCCAGCTGGCCACCTGCGTGAAGCAGGAGCGCCTGAATGACCCCGGCTTATTGCTCGTGGCTGCGGGCGACAGCCGCACCGGCAATCCCTATGTGGACAACGGCAACCGCCCCGGTATCCCCATGGTTACCCTGATGAACCATGTAGGCTTCGACCTTTCCACCTTCGGCAACCACGAGTTCGACTCCGGCACCGCTGCACTCCGTGACTATGTGAACACTGCTGAATTTGATTTCATCTGCGCCAATGTGTTCACCACCGATACGCAGGGCATCAATGTCAAGCCCTACAAGATTTTTGAACGCAACGGCGTTCGCATCGGCGTGCTGGGGCTGGTTCAGGTCGGCGAGACCGGCATACCCGATGCCCACCCCGACAAGTGCAAGGGACTGCAGTTTGCCTCTCCCTTTGATACGGCGGCATGCTACAAGCACCTCCGAGCCTTCTGCGATGTACTCATCGTACTCACCCACCTGGGCTTCGAGGACGATGTAAAACTGGCACAGATGTTCCCCGAAGCCGATGCCATCATCGGCGGCCACAGCCACACCCGCGTGGAGAAGGAGCATCTGGTGAACGGCGTCCTCGTCACGCAGGCTGAGAATAAGCTTAAGTTCGTGACCCGCCTCACCTTCGATGTCGAGAACGGCAAGGTAGTCAGCAAAAAGGCTGAGCTCCTCCCCCTGTCCGACCTGCCTGCAGATGCCGCCACTACAGACCTCGTGGAGAAAACCAAGTCCCTGCCCTTCTTCAAGCGCCAGCTCACCACCGTGAAGCGCAAGATTACCAGCCGCGAGAGCCTGGGCTGCATGATGGCCGATGCCATCAGCGTGCGCGCCGTCACCGATATTGCCATTGTGAACATCGGTGGTGTGCGTCTGGATGAATTCCCCGCCGGGCCGCTGACCGTGGCAGATGTCTACCGTCTGGATCCCTTTGGCAATGCCATTATCCGCGCCACGCTGACCGGCAAGGAACTCATTGCCCTGATTGAGAGTATACCCCAGGCCGACCATTACGGAGCCCCCTGTGTCTCCGGCATGACCTATAAGTGCGTGAAGCCCTCTGCTGAGCTCAAGCCCATGCGAGTAACGGAGGCGAAACTGGCAGACGGCACGCCCATTGACCCCGAGGCCCGCTACACCGTGGCCTATAATTCCTACATTGCCTCTGTCGCCCCGGCCAAGCCGGCAGACGCAGGCATCGCCATCGACAGCGATGGCGCTGAATGCCTCATCCGATTCCTGGAAAAGAAGGAAGAGGTGGATTACGAAGGAGTTTCCCGTATTGATGTAACCATTAAAGACTAACCTGTAACCATTTCTTCAACACCATGAAAAAAACTATCTTCCTTTCACTCATGAGTCTGCTGGGCTCTGCCTTTGCAGAGCAGATTACTATTCTCGGCATCAACGACATGCATGCCAATGTGGATAACCTGCCGCAGCTGACCACCTGTGTGCAGCAGGAACGCGCCAAAGCTCCGCAGTTGCTCCTGCTCTCTGCCGGTGATAACCGCACCGGCAATCCCTATGTGGACTGCGGCGACCACCCCGGCGCCTCCATGATCAAGCTCATGAATCACATCGGCTTTGACCTCTCTGCCCTCGGTAATCATGAGTTCGATGCCGGTGCAGCCGCCATGGCCTACTGCATCGATACTGCCGACTTTGAGTTTGTGAGCGCCAACGTGTTCCCCACCGATAAGCTCGGTGTGAACCTGAAGCCCTACAAGATTTTTGAGCGCAACGGTGTGCGTATCGGTGTGCTGGGTCTACTGCAGGTGGATGCCTCTGGGCGTCCGGACGCACACCCGGACCAGTGCAAAGGCTTCAGCTTCATTCACCCGCTGGAGCTTGCTCCGCACTTCCGCTACCTGCGCAACCAGTGCGATATCCTCATCCTGCTCACCCACATCGGTTTTGAGAACGATGTGAAGCTGGCTCAGATTTTCCCCGAGGCCGATGCCATCATCGGTGGCCACAGCCACACCCGCGTGGATAACGGGCATGTGGAGAACGGCGTGCTGGTCACGCAGACCCAGAACAAGCTCAAGTACATCACCCGCCTCACCTTTGAGGTAGAGGACGGCAAGGTGCTTGCCAAGAAGGCAGAGCTTCTGCCGCTGAAGGAATACGAGGCCGATGCGAAGACCGCCGCCATGGTGGAGCAGCTCAAGGCTCAGCCCTTCTTCAAACGCCAGCTCACCACCGTGAAGCGCAATATCACCCGCCGCGAAAGCATGGGCTGCATGATGGCAGATGCTATCCGCAGCTGTGTGAAGACAGATATTGCCGTTGTCAACATGGGCAATGTGCGTCTGGATTCCTTTGCCGCCGGTCCTCTCACCGTGGCCGATGTCTACAGCCTTGACCCCTTCGGCAACGATACCATCTGCATGACGGTGACCGGCGCAGAGCTCATCCGCGTGCTGGAAAACATCACCCAGAACGATGACCACGGCGCTCCCTGTGTCTCCGGTATGTGCTACAAGTCCGTATGGCCTTCAGGAGCCGACCGCATGCGCATCACTTCCGCCAGCCTGGAGGACGGTACCCCGATTAACCCTGAAGGCCGCTATACACTGGCCATCAACTCCTACCTCTGCGCAACCACGGAGAACATGCCCGCTGACCCCGGTGTCTCCGCCCAGACAGATGGTGCCTCCTGCATGCTGAAATATCTTGAAACCAAGGATGAAATCGACTACGAAGGAGTATCCCGAGTAGAAGCTACCAAGGAATAAGACAACGAAAGTTCACTAACCCCAAACCCAACCTCACATCATGAACAAATACACCTATATCGCACTGGCGCTCGCCCCCATGGCTTGCATGACTGTTCAGGCTTCCCCGGAAGTAACTGCCCAGGATACCATTAAAGCCGCTGTTACCCAGCTGAGCACCCTGCTCAGCGGTGCACAGGATAAGGACCTGCCCACCATCGTGTCGGAAATTGCTTCCGTACTTTCCAGCTGCACCCCCGGCATTCTGCAGTCTCTTGAGCCGCTGACCAACGAACAGCGCATGACAGTTGTTTCCTCCCTCATGGCGAGCGAGGAGATGAATGCCCTTACCATGGCCGCAGCCCCGCTGGCAGAAGGTAAGGCAGCCGCCGAGGTCATGCCCGCTGTTTCCGGCGAGGGCGACCCCATGGCCCTTGTTGCCACCCTTTCTTCCAAGACCAAGATTGAGACCGTTGACATCGTTGCCAACCTGCTCAAGATTGGTATTGCCCTGGGTCTTGACTCCCCCGAATTGCTGGAGTCCTTCATGGGCTCCGCTGATGAGGAGGGAGAACCCTGCGGCGAGTAAGCCACGCCACCCGGGTACCGCCTGCGCCCGATAATGGCAGGCGGTACCCATGCAGCAATTTATCAGTTCCGTTTCAACGAGAAAAATGACTAAGAGGAAAGCAGGAAAACCGGAAAAACCGGAGATGACCACCATGCAGGTCATCGGCTATTATATCAAGGAAATTGCCGGTGCTCTGGCTCTGATTGCCTTCGGGTGCACGCTCTATTATTTTGCTGACGATATCAGTGCCTGGTTCGGAGAACTGGTGCAGAATGCCTTTAACGAACTGCTTCGCATGATGGGCTACGAATCGCCCGCTTGATTCGCCCCTGCTCATCATTTCAAAACATCCAGCCATGATATATAAGAGCATCATTCCATCTCTCCTGCTTGCGCCCCAGCTCCTGTGGGCAGCGCAGCCTGTGGCCACGATGTCTGGGCAGAGCATCAGCTTCAATATGGAGGAGGTCCTTGTAGCCCGTACAGAGCAGAACTGCCCTGCTGCAGGCCCGTGGTACCTGCTCTCCAATGTCACGGATTTTGCGCTGGATTTCGCGGATGGTGATTCCTTCACAGCCCCGGCAAGATACTGCCCGAACACCTGGACGGATGTTACTGTCACCTATGAAGCAGAGCCGGGCAAGCTGAAGGTGCAGAGCAAGGATTTCCTGGTGGAAATTTCGCTCAAGTTCACCGACGGGCAGAAAGGCACCGCCGACATTGCCTGGCACGAAGCCGGCGACACCCGTCATTTCCCGGATGTTCCCTTTACCCTGCGCCCGGAATCGGACAATGCAGCCCATGTGCATTTACCGATGGAACAAATCGGGATGGATCCGAATATGTGGGATGATGGCCTTGCCGACATCCTGCAGGAGCTCGAAAAAGCCAGCTACAAGGGCACGGCAAAATTATACCAGAAACGCCTGGTATCCCTGCTGCCGATGATTATGATGTCGTATGATGCATCGCACACAACACCTGAGTACAAGGGCAACACGGCACTCCACTACGCCTGCGCGCTCAGCCATGTGAAGCTCGTGCAGTGGCTGGTGGACCACGGCGCAGATTTAGAATTTTCAACAGATAAAGGCGCCAGCATCGATTCCTGCATCGGCGGCAGGAACGCAGCTGAAATCAAAAGCATTCTGCAAAAGGCCCGGGCATGGCGTGATACCCTCTATCAGGGACCGGAGATTGATGCCGATGAGGCTCGCGAAGCCGCAGCCTATCTCGATGTAGCCTTCAGCGGGTATGAGCTGGAATCCCCCGATTTCATCATACCGCTGAAGGAGGATAAAGCCGAAGCCTGCGCAAGGCTGGTATACCGCTATGTCAAGTCAGGCAACGGCCTGCTCTCCCTCGGCATATGCACCACAGATACCCCCGGAGAGCTGCTTATCCGGGTGCTGAACGCCAAGATGAGCGAGGAGATGTTTGTGGAGCGCCTGCTCAGCGAGCTGAAACAACGCCGCAGGAAAATGCAGGTGGTGCGCCGCACGGAAGGCCTTGCGCTGGCCTTGCTGCCGCACATGATTCTGCACCGCGAGGAAGAGGGCATGCCCTATGACGGAGCCTCGCCCCTGTACCGCGCAGCAAAGGAAGGAAACGTGGAGCTCTTCCAATGGCTGCTGGAGCACAGCGCAGACCGCCGCATCACCAATGAACAGGGCGAAGAATGCGAACTGCCTGCAGATGCCCCCAATGCAGAAGCCATCCGTTCCCTGCCCTTCGAGCGCACGCCTGTCACCATCGCCCCGGCAGATGTAGCGGGCAAGACATTCACCTTCACCGCGCCCGGTCTTGAATTACCGTTCAAGTACCAATGGACGAAGATGAACACCGAAGCCGAAGGCGCCATCACTCCAAAGAAAGACTGGTGTGTCATCGTTCTCCAATACAACCGCACCGGCAACAACACGGCAAAGATTGTACGCAAGGCCGAATGGGCCCCCGGCGGGTACAGCGCCACCGGCTGGGCGAAACGTGAGTTCGACCTGCGATTCACTTCCCCGGAAGAAGGCACAGCCACTTGCACCGATAGCGCTAAAAACGATGACACCAGTACGTACAACGGAACATTTACGTTAAAATAACCCCCTCCTCCGTTTTATCGCGATATGAAAGCAACTCTTTCCCTTCTTGTTCTGCTGGCTTCTAGCTGTTCAGCACTGGCTGCGCAGCCCGCTCCTGTTTCCTTGGCGGGTAAACTGGTTGTTCTGAACTTTCACAATGCTCAGGAAGCAAGCACGGAACGAGGCGAACAACCACAGGCATGGAAGGAAAGCACTTCCACCTCCATGATGCTGCAGTTCCCCGCCGGCGGAGGTAATTCATACAGCTACCAGCTGGATGAATCAACTCCCGATTGCCCCTGGCCTCCGGTTCAGGTGACCTACATGCCGGAGGATGGAAATATCCATATCACCGGCAATGATATGCATGTGCTGGTACAGCTCAGCTTCGAGTCCGCTGAAAAGGGGACAGCCCGTATCGAATGGCATGACGAAGCCGGGTCTTGGTATGCACGCGGTGCAGATTTCTCTGTAAGCCCCACCAAATCTACCGCCGGCATCATCACGATGCCGCAGCCAGAGGAACAGGACGGTGCGGTTCAAACCGTGGACGATGGACTGGGTGAATTGGTAAGACAGCTGGAAAACACGCAGTACAAGACTGCCGTGGAGCGCCTGTACCAGAAGCGTCTGCTCACCATCCTGCCCCAGATTATGGAGGGGGTCCCCATCGATACCACCATCGCCAATGCCAACGGCACCACGGCCCTGCACAATGCCTGCGGTCTCAGCCATGTGCAGATTGTGCAGTGGCTCGTTGACCACGGTGCCGACCTGAACGCAAGAACCGCAAAAGGAGCAAGTGTGGAGGATTGCGTAGGTGGACCGAATGCCAAGGCAATCCGCGCGATTCTCAAAAATGCCCGTAATTGTCAAAAATGAATATAATATCAACCATACAGCCTGCCCGGTTCCTTGCCTCCTGCAAGACTGTGCACGGGTCGCAACATTCTCACTAAACCAACATTTACATTAAACATCAAACTATTATATGAAGAAAGCATCCATTCTGACCATACTTCCCATGCTGCTGTTCTGCGCCGGAATCGGCAGTGCAGCCGAAAAGGCTCCGCAGCGCGACCTGGGCTACACGGAGTACTACCTTAAGGAATTCGAAGCTGAAGTGAAGCGCGCCGGCGGTAATGCCAACACCTTGTTCCGCAATAAGAATGAGGCCCTCAGCCGTATCCAGGCACTCATGAAGGCCTACCCGCAGGACCCGGCCGTGCTGGCTCTTTATGACCGTGCACGCGCCGCGCTCATGATGAGCAAGGGCAACTACCAGCAGATTACCCCCGCCATGGTGGCTTACCTTAACAATGAGAGGGAGCTGCGCGAGAAATACGCCAAACTCAGCGCCGACAAATGGCAGCAGCTGCAGCAGGGGCGCGAGCTTATCACCAAGGTATTCCCCACTGTGGATCCGATGAAGTGCACCCCCGAAACCGACCCCACGGAAAAGACTATCGTGTTGCCGGATGTCAAGTACCCCGATAACCAGTTTGTGGGTGCTTCCGGTGAATACATCGTCGTCGGCAAGCCTTCCACCGGCTTCTATTTTGTGAACATTGGTGGCCGTGAGTGGCTCGGACCGTATGAAGCCGTCAAGCGCTTCCGTCGAGAGGTGGATGCTTCCATCGGAGAAAATCTGAACTTCACCGTGCTGGGTAAAATCACGGGGCCTGCCTTCGAGATTCCCGGCAATCGCCGCATGAATCTGGCCTGGGGCTGGGTGGTGGAACCGGAAGCTCTCTACATCGACGGCCGGGTTGTGGCCACTTTCGATGCCAAGCATGACAAGAGCGGTTCCTTCGTGGAGGAAGACAAGGTAGCCGGTATCAAGGAAGGATGGTACACCGAGAAAGATGTACCGCAGAACGCAACCCCGGAGCGTGTGATGGAAATCTTCCTGGCTTCCATCAAGGAAAAGAACTATGACCTGTACATCAAGTGCATCAACCCCGAACGGTACAAGACCGAAACGGCTGAATCCCTCCTCCGTTACCACTGGGATCTGCACCAGCAGCGTTTGCACGGCGAATATGTGCACGCAACCTTCAGCAATACCAAGATAACTGTGGTAAAGGGACAGGACGAAAAGAATGACCTCGAGAATTTCTTCCTCGATGACGCACAGCGTGACCACCTCATCAAGATGCAGGGTGAGAAGGTGGAGCAGGCTACCGTGACCAGCCAGGCCTTTGACCAGAACGGCAAGCAGGTGGGCAGCAAGAATGTGCACCGCCTTATCCGCAAGGGCGGCGGTCGCTGGTATGTGGATGACTACGAAATCCGCTTCTGATGCAACCTGGATTTTCCAATAAATATTTTGACAAAATATGAAGTTAAAGAACGCTATTTTGTTGTTCGCCGGAATTACGGCTTTACTCGTGCCGCAAGTGCCTGCAGAAGAGGAAGGTTTCACATTCACGGAAGAAGAAGTGGCCCAGTTCGAGGAAGAAGCTCGCAAATTAGAATCAATCCTTCACAATGAGGCGGAGTACAAGAGAGCCTGCGCCCTCGAGTATAATCGGATTATCATGACTGTGGGCAACTGTTTCCGCGCATTCAGAAAATCCGTAGACCCGGCAGAATGCATCGATGAACGCCCTCTTGCAGCCATTCACAAACAATACGCTGATGTACTCATCAGTCAATTCGGCGTGGATCCGGCCACCGGCACCATCAATCAGGGCGCTTTCACCCGGGCAAATCTGGCCAAGGCAAAACCATTCCTGTCACCGGCCACATATGCGACAATCGACGCAAATATGACCCGTGCCGAAATTATGCTGAAATTCTACATGGGGGGATTTGCCAAGGGCTGCGCTCTCTTGAACAGGGATTTTTATGTGGAAGTGCAGACGGTAGCACGATTGAAGCTGTATCTTGAATCGAGCGAAGCACGAGAAGTAGACTCAGAATATATGAAAGTCTGGGAATTTTTTCACAACAAGCGGGCCTTTGATAATGCAGGTATCGAGTCGTATATCAGCCATTCCTCCCACCCACACGAAAATGCCATAAACTTCCTCACTGCCTACGGAAAAAATATAAGCACCTCCGAGCGAAATGAATGGTACCAGGATGTCTGTGACAGACTCCCGAATAACTACCCCCTGCGATATGTCAAAATGCGCGAAGAAGGTTGCACCTATACCACCGAGGCTTTTCACCTTCTTTTTTACGAAGGCATGTTGAGAATATGGCCGAAGGAACGCACCGAAGAAGCGATGGAATATGGAAAGTCGATTGTGGATGTTTTCAATACCTCAGCTTTCACCAGTGAGTTCAAGGCATACACCGAAGCCGCGGAAAATGGTCCTAAAGATATTTATACACAGACTTATCATCAACTCAACAGTTATGTTGGCTCACAGGCATCTCAATTCGCTGAGCTGCTGTGCGGTTTGGATAAATATCTGAAAGATAACACGAAGTTTCTCGCCAATCAGGAAAAATCCAAGGGGCGTACAGTGCTGGACAACGCAAAGGATGCGTTAAATGAGCTGAGAAGCACCCTCAAGCGCCTGCTCATGACCGCCGTCGAGGAAGTCCCCAGGAATCACCCCGCTGCAAATTATTATTAATATCCAGACAATTTTATTTATAAAACCTATGCACCAAGCAAGAAATATATTCTTTGCGCTTTTATGCGGGGGACTTTCGGTCTCTGCGCAGGAAGCCGGCTTTGACTTCTCCGGAGAGGAGGTAGATGAAGGCTTCGTCTTCACGGAAGAAGAAGTAGACGAAGAGGCCGCGCTCAATGCTGTTCTCACCAACGGCACCAAGTATGAGCAGGCCTGCATGCATGAATACAACAACATTGTTGAAACCCTGAATAATTGCTACAAAAGAATCATCGCCATTGATGCCCCTGTGGAATGCACGAAGCATCCGGACCCGTCCAGCATATGCGTCTCCTACTATAATCAGTTGATGGGGAAATATGACTTTGACTATAGTGGTAGAAAATTTCTGAATGGTGTGCTGAACCGCAGCAACCTGACGAAAGCCCGCCCGGCCATGACCTCCAAAGAGTACACCAATTGCGAGGCCATTATCTCGCGTTGTGAACTGGTTATGAAATGGTTTACCGGGCCTTTCAGAAACGCCTGTATGGGCTATAATCACGACCTCATGAAGAAACTCCAGCGGATAGCTCGTTTCCAGGAGTACATCAAGGATGAAAGCACGAAGAGAGCAAGTGATGCCCTGTATCACCTGTACAAGACCTACGATGATGCGCTTCTTGAAGAGCGTCTGCACACCCTCGTGGTCACATTCCGTAATAACGATGAGGCCAACTCCAGAGCTTTCTTCAACCATTTCCACAACACCATCAGCTCATCTGAACGCGACAGCTGGCTTTGCTACATGGTGCTCGGCGGATGTGCCTATTCCCGATACAGAGGTCCGGAATACGGTGTTCAGAACATCACCACAAGTGAAGCTCCATGGAAATATCTCGATATCCGGGGAGGCAGAGTTCTCATGACCTCCACCTCCTACGCCGCAGAGCTGTCCTGCTACATGGCTATGCTGGAGACCTGGTCACCCAGCGAACTTGATACACTCAAAAACCTCGCTATTGCCAACCAGACAGAAACGCAGGACGCAGCCCGATTCATGGAGCAGATGATTAAGGAGACAGAAAAACATACTCCCCAACCTGATAATAATTTCAAGGAAGTCGTGTATAACACGGGCTCATTGGCTATCTCCTGGCTGGATGCCATGATAGAGCCCATGGCAGATATAAATGAATTTCTGGAGAAGGAAAGCGAATACAAACGTGATAAGCTGATGCATTCCGACCGCAAGAAGTTATTAGAATCCTACCAGCGACGCGTGGAAACAGCCAACAAAAAGCTGGATGCCATGTATGAATTTGCCGCAGGGAAAATTCCCGCGTCAGATCCGCTTCGCCGGTCGAACTGATAAGATTTTCTGTTCATCAGATATTTTCCAACGAAACATCCATCAACCCCAGATTTCTTAATTATGAAAACAGGTAAGCTCATCAAAACAACTCTTCTCGTCGGGGCCACCCTGCTGGTCACCTCATGCGAGATTTATCCAAACGGTTATTCCTCCGTTACGTATAGCACCGACGGTTACAGCTCCTCTGTAGCCTGGACGGCCGCCAGCTACGATGCCAACGGCTTCCCCATCTATGGTTACTCTTATGGGCGTCCGGTATACGGTTATACCGTATCAGGGTCACCCATCTTCTCCATCAACCTGCTGTACGCCGGTTGCTACGTGCCGAGCTGGAAACCTGCCCCCTGGTGCACTCACCACCACCATTACCCGACCGGCTGCCACCATGCCGCCAGGCCGCCCAAGTATGACCACGGCCACAAGCCCCATGTGCGCCCGTCTATGCACGCGCCCATTCACAAGAATCCGCAGAGCGTGCTGGGTAAGCCCGGTCACCACGGCAAGCCTGACCATCACGCCAAGCCCCGCCCTGCCGACAAACCGAACCATATCGGTAAGCCGATAGTCCGTCCGGACACAATCCAACGCCCCTCGATTCAGCACTCGAAGCCCACGGTAACCCGCCCGAGCACGATACAGCGTCCGAGCACGACTACCCGCCCGCAGGTCTCTCGTCCCTCCACCGCAACGCGCCCGAGCACGACCACCCGCCCGCAGGTCTCTCGTCCCTCCACCGTAACGCGTCCGAGCACGACTCCCCGCCCGCAGGTCAGTCGCCCGTCCACCGCAACGCGCCCGAGCACAATCCAGCGTTCCGAGGCTCAGCAGCCGCGCCATTCTGAAACCCGTCCGGGTACATCACGTCGCAGACACTGACACGCCCCTCATACCTGTCCGATACTGACTTTTAATCATTAATCACAGAATATGAAGAAACTGACTAATATCTTTCTGGCAACCGCGCTTGCCGCGACCTTCAGCTCCTGCGAAGTGATGCTGGCAGATCTGAATAATTACGATATCTTCGGGCCACCCACGCCCACAACGATTCAGACCGGCACCAATGCCGCCCAGACCAGCTTCACGAACGGCGTACAGTGGCAGCCTGCCCACTATGATTCCAACGGTATTGCCATTTATGGCTATGCCGATGGTCGCCCCGTGTACGGCTACAGCAAGCAGGGCTCCCTCATCTACCAGGTGAATCACCTGTACTCCGGCTGCTATGTACCCAGCTGGGGCACGGGTGCCGCCTATCCGTACGGGGTAGTTCGCAGCAGCGCCTCTCCCTTCTGATGCGCATCACTTCATCCGGCGCCTTATCAGGAAACCGCTATGTCTCGTCTGAAAACACATCTTTTCATACTGGGCAGCATGGTGCTGACAAGCTGCAGCACCATGCCGGTTGCTGAACTGGCGCCGGAGAGTGTGGCGGGGCGCATCATCCGGCTGGATGACCGCCGCGCGCAGATTTGCGAATGCCCGATGGGAAGCGCGAATTGGTCTGCATGGCAGAGTTTCAGGTATGGGAGCGTGATTGACGCCTCCTTCGACACCAACAACCAGTACAGGCGCACGCAGCCTGTCGGCGAGACAAGCTGCATGACTTACAGAAAGACAGGCGCAAACACGGGAGAGATTCGTTTCGAGTCAGCGGAAATGGCTCACACCTGTTACCTGAATTTCGACACTCCGACCTCCGGTACGGCTACGAAAGAAGGCTATGGAGCGGACAATGATTACAAACAACGCAACATTCAATTCCAAATCAAATGAAGAAGTTTTTCTTTACGGCCACACTGACCGCCCTTCTTGCGGCCTGCACCCCGGTAACCATGCCTGAAACAGCTTCCCCCGTGGTTCCGGCTCCGGGTGCAGTGAAAACCATCGGGTACGATGCTTATAACGCCCCAGCCACGGCATACCTGAAGGAGATGCTGGGCAAGACCGCCAAGGTGATGGTCAGCATCGATGCCAAGGAGCTCCCCCTCACCTCCGCAGAAACCGCCGGACTGCTTGCGCTGCTGGACGGTGTCAAATCCGCCGCGCCCCGCTGCGCACCGGCAGATTGCTTTTACCTGAACCTGTACGATGCGGAAGGCAAGTGGCTGATGTCGCAGCCGGTACAGAAGACGCCGGAGGGCATCGTACTGCTGTACCTGAAGCTGCAGGGCAATAATGCCGCAGCCCCCCTGCAGGCCTGGTGGCAGGGTATAAGCAATCGCTTGAGTCTCTAACCTTACCACAACAGGATGGCAAAAGAAGCAGAAAAAGACGGGTGCGCCATGAAGGCAGGCAAAGGCTGCCTGGGCTTTTTCCTGGGACCAGCCATGCTGGTGATGGCTGTATACCTCTTGTTCAACAACGAGGGGGACTACCTCAACACGGCACAGGCTCTGGATGAGTTGCAACCCCTCGTGCAGCAGGTGGAGGACACGGCAGCTCCCGATGCTGCCCTGGAGGGTAAACCGGTGCATCTGAGTGGCACGGCCACCACCGGAGATGTGCTGGTTGATGAGGCCTACGGGGTTCAGGCCCAGGGCATCATGCTTCGCCGCAATGTGCAGTATGCGCAATGGGTAGAGAAAAAGAAAAAGCGTATCGGCGACGATAAAAAGCCGTCTTACATGACCGATACGGAATACAGGCGCAGCCGCAATAACGAGTGGATATACAGTTATCACCTGGCCTGGGTGAACGAGCCTGTCAATTCCGCGACCTTTCACCACGAAGAATACAGAAGCGCAAACTACACCCACTATAAGGCGGATACGCTGGAGCAATGGGCAACAGATGTACAGGTAGGCAGCTACAAGCTGACCAATAGCCAGATTAAGCGCATTACCAGCGATGGTAAGAGGGTGACACCGCAACTGGTACCGGCGACGCTGCAGAAGCACGCCATGCTCCATGGGGAGTACCTGTTCATCGGCCGGGCTCCGGAGGGTAGCTCCTATTATCCGCTGAACCCGCAGTCCCCCAGCGTGGGAGATGTGCGCATTTCCTGGCGCCAGACAAGTCCGCAGCGGCCGGTCAGCCTGGTCGCCGTTCAGAAAGGTAATAGTTTTGAGCCCTACACCGCAACCAACGGTGCCGTCGTTGACTTATTCTATACCGATACGCTGGGACTCCCCCAGTGCTTTGAGGAAGCCCGGACCACCAACACCATGAACTTATGGATGGTGCGCATGGGCGGATGGCTGATGTTCTGGGGCGCCTTTGCCTGTATGCTGAAACCTCTGGCCGGCATGGTTCCTGTGTGCCGCAAGCTGGCAGAAGACGGTGCTGTGGTCATATCCCTGATACTGGGTACCATCGGTAGTCTGTTAACCATTTCTGTATCCTGGCTGTTCTGCCGTCCCCTTCTTGCGGTGCTGACGCTGGGCGTGATAATGGCCCTCATCTGGCTGCTCGTTCGTAAAAAAAGAAAAAACCGACATGCTCATGCCTGATGCCATGAAATCATTCCCCCTGTCACTTCTCTTCTGCCTTGCTCCGTGTGTGCAGGCGGCGGTGATGCCGCCGCCCTCTGCGGCAGGTTATACCATCAGCGTCGATTTGTACCAGGCCCAGCAATGCAGCACTGAGATGTACCAGGAGCCCACAGGCTATTGGGCCGACATGCCGCGCACCCCGCTGCGCCTGGAGTTCCCGGACAATGGCGGCAACAAGTACACTGCCCCGCACCCGCACAACAATACCAGCAACACCTGGCCCGATATTCAGGTAAGTTACAGCCCGAATGCAGAGAGAGGCGAGGCTTACGTCAAGGTGGAAAACCCGTCATTCAGCGCGCTACTGGTGCTGAATTTCACCGACTCCGCAGCAGGAACGGCTCAGATATATCTGCATGAAAATGGGCTGACGCACCACATGCGCCACGTGACTTTCCGCATGGAAAAGCAGATCGAGCCCTTTGAGCCGGTCACCCTGCCTGCCATAGATGAATGCGACGGCGATCCGCAGATGCTTGATGACGGCATGTTCGACATCGTTGCCGGGCTGGAGGAGCGCGCCTGCACCTCCGCAGCAGAGCAGCTCTATCGCAAGCGGCTGCTGGCACTCCTGCCACTCATCCAGATGAGCGGAGACCCGGACCTGACGCTGCCAGAAACCAAGGGCAACACCGCACTCCACTATGCTTGCAGCATGGGGCATGTGGAGCTGGTGCAGTGGCTCGTGAATCACGGGGCCAATACCAGAGCCGTGACCAACAAGGGGGCTACCGTGGATGCCTGCATCGGCGGCAGGAACGAAATGGTTCTCAGGAGCATCCTGCAACAGGCCCGCGAGAATCCTGTGAAGGAGACTCCGGAACAGGCAGCCGCCGCTGCCGGTAAATGGCTGGAAAAGGCCTTTGCCTGCAAGGATATCAACGCCACAAGCAAGCTTCCCTCCCCTGACCTGGAAGCAAAGCAGGCAGCTGAAACGCTGTTCCGCTTTGTGGACAAGCAGAAAAAGCATCCCTTCGGGGTGCATGTGCTCAGCCGCATGGGTCGCATGCTGACCTGGGCAGACTATGCCAGACTCACAGAAAAAGAGTTTGTTGATACGGTGCTGGCCGAGCTTCACGAGGCCAGAGTCTATTGGAAAAAACTGAAATCTAAACAACTTGATAAGTGATGAATATCAAACCTGTAAAAAAATACCCGGGCATTCTGCCTGCCGCAGCGGCTGCGCTACTGGGCAGTCTCGTGACCAGCTGCGACGAACAGAAGATAGTGGGCATTGTTCCAAATCCCACCCCCAGGGATATGCCGGGTAGGGTTCCCGGTGAGCCGCAGGAGCAGCCCACCCCGACCACACCGGAAACTCCGGCAGAAACGCCCACGGAAGCAGAGCCGGAAGAAATGCCCCAGATACTCGGAGGCGATGTGCCGGTGGAGAATATATGGCGGGACTCCGACCAGGAGGAATAGAGCCGATTCCTGACCTCATCAACTAACCTTAAGACCCAGAACTATGTTAGAACCCCCTAGGAATAATTACAACAGACGCTCTCCGATGTATTCCCGCATCACCCTGATACCGGGTATACTCTACCTGAACATCAGCCGCAGCGGCGTTTCGATCAGCTTCGGGCAGAGTGGTGTGGGGCGAGCCTCTGTCAGCCAGCGTGGCGTGCGCCTCAATAAGAGCATCGGTGGGTTCAACATCGGCAAAACCTTCAGCTTTACCAAGATTGCCAGGCTCTTCGGGCTCGGAGGCAAAGGCAACCACTGAGGCGCCCGGACGCCATGCGCAAGCCCCTACAGCTGACCTTGTGTCTGACGCACGATTGCACCCTGCGTTGCCGCTATTGCTACGCCGGGCGCAAGTATGCCCATGCCATGAGCCGGGAAACGGCGGAACGAGGCATGGACATCGGGCTGGCAGAAGCGCTGCGCACCGGGCGCGGCGTGGATTTATCGTTTTTCGGCGGTGAACCCCTGATGGAGTGGGAGCTGTTGCAGCATTGCCATGACTACCTGAAACAGCGGGCCGCAGCTCAAGGAGTGCGGGTGCGTTTCGGGCTTACCACCAATGGCACCCTGTTGACCCGCGACCGACTGGAGTGGCTGGCAGAGCGGGATTTCCTGGTCGGGCTCTCCATTGATGGCTCCCCCGCCATGCACAACCAGAACCGCTGCCATGCAGATGGGCGCGGAAGTCATGCCGAGGTAGCAGCCGCGCTGGAGCTTATACAGCAGTTCCCTTCCCTGCGCTGCAAAATCATCTGCGTGGTGAATCCGGCTAACCATCATTTGCTGGTTGAAGGGATGCAGTGGCTGCACACTCACCACCACGGCAATATAGGGCTCAATTTTGATTTCTGGAGCAAGTGGAGTGATGCTCAGTTTGACTCGTTGAAAGCCCAGCTGGAGCAGTTGCAGCAGCTCATACTCGAATCCTACCGCTGCGGGCAACCCATGCGCATAGCCAATTTTGAGGATAAGATGCGCAGTGCTTTATATCCCGCCGACCAATTCTGCGCCCGGTGCCATATCGGCGAACAGGAAATCGCCGTATCGGTGGATGGTAATTTCTTCCCCTGCTCCCGCCTGGTGGGTGAAGGCGACTGCCCGGAACTCACCTTTGGTCATGTGAACACCGGTATTGACCGGGCAAGACAGCACCTCATCATCTCCCAGCGTGGCAATGCTACCCCTGAATGCAAGGCCTGCTCCGTGCGGCACCGTTGCATGAACTCCTGCGGCTGCACCAACTATGCCGGTTCCGGGCACTTCAACCAGGTATCACCTTTCCTCTGCAACCTGGAACAGACCCTCATCTTCCTGGCAGATCATCTGGTGGAACATCTCTTCAAAGAGCAGGACAAGACGCTTATCCGCCTGTTGCCGCAGACTCCGTTGCCCGCCATGCAGAGATCTTCCTTGCAGCAGAAATAACGGAAGTAGGCGGCAAAACCGTGGAAACCC
The DNA here is from genome assembly GCA_045657445.1 of Akkermansia sp. GTDB lineage: Bacteria > Verrucomicrobiota > Verrucomicrobiia > Verrucomicrobiales > Akkermansiaceae > Akkermansia. The sequence continues at coordinate 42,185 of JAZOTC010000054.1, forward strand.
GGCTGAATCGCTGCACCATTATCCCGGCGGAGGAACTCAGCACCCGGGAGGACGACATCGCCGTGTACGACCCGGTCCGCAAACGAGTTCTAAACCATAGGCGGCTGTTGTACCGAGATCTGGTGCTGCAGGAACAAGAAACAGGAGATGCCGCACCCGATGCCGCCGCCCCCCCTTCTGGCGGAACAAGTCCTGCGTGGTAACCTGCGGCTGGACGGCTGGGATGGTCACGTACACCAATGGATTAACCGCCTCACCTGCCTCCGCCAGGCCATGCCGGAGCTGGAGCTGCCGGAGTTCGGCGAGGAAGATCGACTGGTTGCCATCACCATGCTCTGCGAAGGCGCAGTCAGCTACAAGGAAATCCAGAATCGTCCGGTTCTTCCCATTCTGGGAGAATGGCTTTTCCCCTGGCAGCGCGAATGCCTTAACCTGCACGCGCCAAAATCAATCAAGCTCCCCAATGGCAGAGAAGTCAAGCTGCTCTACCGGGAAGACGGCACCCCCACCTTCGGGCTGAAATGCCAGCAGCTCTTTGGCGTACCGCACCCCCCCTCCATTGCCACCGGAAGGGTCAGGTGCCTGGTGGAAATTCTGGTTCCAAACCAACGGCCCTACCAAATCACCGCCGACCTAGCCTCATTCTGGAAAAACGGTTACCTCCAGATGAAAAAAGACCTTGCAGGCCGTTATCCGCGGCACGATTGGCCCACCACCGCCCCCGATGCCTGACTGGCAGCGGCAAAAGCTATGGCAGGACATGTTCAATCCTGAGTGGGAAAAGCAGCTTCCCACACGGCGGAGGAATACAAAAAGCAGCCTCCCGGATACAGTGGGTGTATATGATCTTTCAGAAAATGGGAGCTGAGAGCTTCCTGATATACCACGGCTCTGAGTATATTTGTAGGGTCAATGTAAATAGAGCCCATTTGCGAACTGAAGTCTTTGAGTTGTCTGGCATATTGAGACATCAGATATTCTTTCTCCGCGCGAGACATCGGGGGGATTGGATCGTCCGGTATGGAACACCATGGTGCTATAAAGACAAAACGAGCCGTAGGATTATGAGATAAACAAGCCTGTACTATGCAAGAGATATTCTCAACGTATTCCTTTGCTGTCACTGCTCCCTTATCGGCATCCCGATACCTCACATCATTCGTACCGAGAGCAATGACATAAACATCACAATTCTTCACATGAGGAATACTTCTTTCCAAAGTACTTTTGCTGGTTGCCCCCCCATGGGCAAGATTAGCCACGTCCAGATGAGGAAAAGCAGCAACAAGAGGAAGATACCAGGGGAAACCTCCGTTATCAGAACCGGCAGTAATACTATCGCCCAAGAAGCAGACGCTCTTGCTTTCCTGCAATATACGCCCAAGCGGATTTTTCTGAATCTGCTGAGGAGTAATTGTAATAGAAACTTGATATTTTCCAGCGTGAAGCGCAGATATAGAAGAGTCAGCCCATGACAGAAGCCCCGACACTTCCCAGCCCGGAACCGCTGCAACCATGGTTGCCATCAAGACAACCACATCGCCAAAGAAATGCTTTAAACTTTTCCCAAAGGACATGTCACCAACTCCTTACGATTTAAATTCCACACTTTTTGCTATTGGCCCTATTTATGGTAAAATCTGATCGGGGCGATAGGACTAGAAAGGTTGAAAACTCTATCACTTACACATGGCGTGTACACCTTTCTGTCCACCGGCTGTATTTTTCGCTCCTCATTTGAGGCGGGAAGTTTCACAGCCACCGGCACAGGGCCACACGAGCCGAACATGCTTAAAACGTGTATTTTAGCGTTATTTCACTCACTCATCCAGTACTGAGAACTATATATCATCTTCAGAGAACTTAGTCAATTCCATTGTTTGCCCAACCAACGGGATGAAACGCAACTGTACCTCAATTCACCGATAATAAAAATCGGACTTGCAATAGAGAAGCCCGCTGACAAAGGTAGTTCCGTATTGCAAGACACGGTCACCGAACCTCTCACGCGCAGCAGGCTTTCTGGAAGTACATTAGCATCATCTCTGTCTTTTGTCGAGAAAGTTATGCATTCAATTCAAAAGCAGAAACTAATGCCAAATTTATGCGCTTTCTTAAAAAGCAAGCCGCCAATTTCACGGCAAACGCGCCATAGGTCGGAGCCTACGATCTTTTGCGCGCCGCAATAAGTGGCGGCTATAAACTCCCCGCAGAAGGTAGAACCAGTTTTTACGCAGGGTCGACTTCTGGGGGCTGCGAGCGTTGTAGCATAAATATCTCATAGCGTCAACCCCATTTAGCCTATCCTACCCTGCATCCCTGCCCCGCATCCCTGCTTCTGTCTTGCACGACAGCGGTATCTCGTGTACACAAATCAACCACGGATGCCGGATAAATCGCACATCGCCAGCGATCTCAAATCTGTTTATGCTTCAGTAAAATTCTGTTATTTGCATTGACATGTGTTTAGCAATCCTATATGCTGCGCTCGTCAGGTGCATCAATAGCATCTGATTCCTGCCCTCCCCTACCCCTTCCCCACTCCTATGAATGCCAATGTACAACTGTCTTTTCACGAGGCCGTCAAAAAGAACGATGTAGAAACCGCCCGCCGTATGATCGCCGCCGGGGCGAATGTGAATGCGCCTTTTCTGGTTAGCTCCGCCACGAATTCATCATACATGCAATATTCCATTTTTGACTGTATTGAGAATTCGCGGCTAGAAATGCTAAAGCTTCTAATTTCAGAGGGTGCAGATGTAAATGTACAGAATCAGTATGGAGAATCCCCATTAAGTGAAAGTGTTGTCCATGGCGAGTCAAAATGTGTGGATCTGCTCATTGCAAATGGTGCGGATGTAAATTCCAGAGACGAAGAAGGATCAACCCCTATATTTGGAGCAATCATCGCCAGACAAACAAATATTTTACGACCCCTGATAGAACACGGTGCAGACATAAACGTTGTTTCGACCATGCCTAGAGAATCGGCATATTCCATGGCCAGAACTAAAGCCTGGTATTATGATGAAAAAGAGTTGCATCAATGCGTAAGAATCCTAGAAGAAGCGGGAGCGTTGGAAAATCTCATACTTGATGTTGTCAATGTCCCAAACCTAAGCAAAGTTAATTATGATTTCCTGCTTGCCATCCAATATCAGGATATCTTTGGAGTAGAAAAGGCATTAAACAATGGTGCTGATGTAAATTGCACGGGTATGCACAAAATCCCAGCCATCTCACAAGCAGCATACTATGCCAATAAAAAGCTGTGTCAATTACTAGTTGAATCCGGGACAAAACCCGAATTCATAGAAGAAGCATGCCATGAGTGTTACTATCTGGAATCAGATGCAGAGGTCTTCGAATACTTGATTCAGCAATTAGATAAGGATGCATTGGAGCGCGTATGTAAGGACATATACAATAGATGTGAACACCGCCGGCTGAGGGAAATTATGGATAAACAGCTTGCTCATCATTTTCATATAGCAGATAACAGAAATCCTTAACACCATACAACCTATGAAGAAAAGACTACGCAAGAAATACCACTTAAGAGAATTCCAGGAACCATACTTCAGCATCCGGTTCAAGTATACAGGTGCACCTTACCCCGTGGAAGAAGACGTATTCTGGGATGATTTCATCCTCAACTGCATTGAAGCCAATGGGCTGAATTGTTGCGGAGGTGCAAGTGATCATATCTGGGAAATGGGCGCGCATTCCGTAGACAAATCGCAATCCATAGAAGATCAGCGAGAGGCAGTCAGGACATGGCTCGAATCCCGCAGCGATGTGGAGGAAGTAAGCTGCGGGGAATTTCGTGACGCCTGGTACGACTTTCCCATCAGCCTGAATGACGAAATGAGGAAGAAGCCGCTTCAATATTTTGTACAAGCGGTTCGGAACCGCAAGTAAGCATTCCTTAGCGATGGAAACGCCTAAAGAAACCATAACCAGGGTTCTATATAGAGAGCCAGGTGCATATAGTGACTTTCTCCAGGCATACGCAGCGTTGAAAAGTAAGGGTAATATCAAATCCAGGATCTTCCTCATACTTCGCGACGCTATTTATGCAGAGCACCGCCAAGCTCAGGAATTCCTCTGGAACGAAATTCTGAATCTTAATCTGGATGTCAGGGGCGAAGAAGAAACACTCCTTGCTGCGGCATACGCAGGGAACGTATGGATGATTCGCCAGCTGATCAGTAAAGGCATGGAATTATCTCAATTCGAATCACCTATGCTGGATTCCCCGTTGGAACGTGCCGCTTCCAAATGCCAATTAGCAACAGTCAAATTCCTCTTGGCTTCGTATAATTTCTCCGATGAAGACCTGGATGATGCACTTTACTCTGCATGTGAAGCACCTGAACAAGAGTTTGTTCCTGTAGAAAAAGTATCACCAGTCGTGAAGGTTTTGTTAGAAGCGGAGGCATCTCCTGATCCTGATGTCCATCCCACATGGTCAACTTGGGAAGAGGTCACAAGCAACGACGATGAAGAAACAGCTTTACTTCTTCTAAAACATGGCGCAGATATACAAACGCGATGTGGAGAATCCTTAAGCCGGGCGGCCTATGGCATGCCCAGGGTAATGAGAGAACTAATTAAACGAGGAATGAGAGGTGACGATGTTGTCCGGGATGATAATATGACTTTCCTCATGGAAGCAGCTTGGAACAAGGATACGGAAACAGTACAGTCCTTATTGGAACTTGGCGCAGACATCAACGCTAAGGATGACAACGGAATGACGGCTCTTGATTACGCCAAGCAGGAGCAGGCTGAGGACATCGTCGAGCTGCTGACATCATATCAGGATAACCATAAGTGATTATCCCCCTTCCCTGTGAATATGAAATACGACTTTCTCTCGTTAAAAAAGGTCATGATGAACAACTACCGGCTCCAATTGCCGCAAGCAATTCAACATGACCTTTCACTTGCCTGCCGCAGGACTGGGGGCGGGAGGCTCCAATTGCCAACGGCGCCATATCCAAGCAGGCATATGCGAGAAAGATACTACATCCCGGGGGTGTAGTCAAGAAATAGCTGTAAATCTTCATTCTTGACAGCTTGCCCCTAATGTGCCATAGTCGCCGCTGAAAGAGGAGATGCTGCCGTATCGGGATAATCTGAGCTTCGGTCTTGCCGCTCGGAGGCGCCGCGCAAGCGCTGGTTCTCGCCGAAAGAACTCATTGGAACTCGTAACTCCAAGGCATCACTTCTTTCAACTCCCTATAAAACGACTTTCTCAAAACACGCAATGACATTTATACAACGAGTAATCTTTTGCATAAAGATTTGTTTCTTACCCAATCCTATGGAGGCATTGCAAAAGGCAATTGAAGAAGGACGTTCAAATAAGCCTCTGCCGCCTATGAGCGAGGAAGAACTGCGTGAGTGGCAAAAGCTCTTGTTAAAGAGCGCCATTAGAGATAATGATTTCTTTCCGGTGGAATAGAAAAGGACGGAAGCTAATGTACGAGCTATCCGTCCTTATAACACGGAAGGGAAATCGATTGCCCTATTACTACAAACCGTGTGCCGTCAAGGTAACATAAACCCATAGGCTAGTCAAGTATATGGTGCTGTGCTTGTCCGTAAAACAACAGGGCAGGATGCTAAGTTTTACTGCATGGCATCGACCTTCTGGAACATGTAAAAGAAAAGTCCCGCATGGAAAGCCATAACTGGGGCGCCGGACTGGTTACCGGAAAGCCTGACAGAGCTGACCCGCGGGACGTCTTTAGAGTAATACGATAAGCCTTTGCAGTCAAGTATAATTATTCTGTACCCGCCACCGCTAGTAATCAATATAATTATTCGAGAGAGAATGAATCCTGCGATGCTTTGTATAGTAATAAGGACGGACAATCTTGCACAGTGACTGTCGAGCTTGACGGTAAAGCTCCCGGGCTTCCTACCGGCGCCACCCATACCCGTCGAGTGCCCGGCAACAGCATGCCCGCCGTCCTTATCTAGCGGAAGGAGACTCAGTTCTCCAATTACTAACAACCGCCTGACGGCAAGATAGCATAGGCTTGTATGTAAGTCAAGATTGTTAGGGGGTGAGGGTGAGAAATCTTGCTGCTCAACCACACAAGAAATTCTACGCACTAGCTGAATTGGGCTGCGTCCAACTAGTGGGAGCCTCTTCGCCCTCGCCCGGCGGTAACTTAGACGAACCTGGGCATCTTAGAAAAGAGCCAGGCACAATCCCGCACCGAGCGCCCACCACGCCGCCAATAGACGACGCGCCGAGTTCCTTTAAACCCGATCTTGTGCGCTCTATCGTAAAGCATGGCTTGCCGGGAGTCTACCAAGGATACGTAGATCCGTCAATCTAACTTTTGTATTCTACTTGTGTAGAAACGACAGGAGAGCTCTGCCGGTGGAGTTGCTTTCCCCGTGCAAACGGGCCCACCTACCATCTGTACTTGTTGGTGGAGTTTTCGTTAAAGTTTTCTCAGCCGCCTAAACATTTTGTATCTTCTGCATAATTAAGCTTGATATAACTCGTTATCGAGGTTAAGCTTCCAGTGCGAATGAACTCCTAAGAGAACGTCAATAGGGTGAAACGCCCTATCATTCGCATTTTTTGTGATTTCGTTTAAGTATATTGTCTGCTGGAACCAGTTCCACCACGGATGCCGCCTAAATCGTACATAGCCATCGATCTCAAATCTTTCTACGCCTCTGTTGAGTGCATAGAGAGAGACCAGGATCCGCTTGATACGAATCTGGTGGTGGCGGATGAATCTCGCACCGACAAGACAATATGCCTGGCTAGAAGGCGCCACCACCCGCGATCGCAACGAGCAGATAGGAGGACACAAGGCATGAGGTACGAGGCAGAAGACAAATACGCGGATATCATCCATCTGCCGCATCACGTTTCCCGGAAACACCCGCAGATGAGCAGGGCTGATCGCGCTGCCCAGTTCTCCCCCTTTGCCGCCTTAACAGGCCACGATGCCGCAATCGCCGAAGCCGCCCGGCTCACAGACGAGCGACCTATTCTGGATGAATCAGTAAAGCAGGAAATCTCTAATCTTCTCCAACTGGCCTCAACCGATTCCAACCTAGTCCTGAACCTCGTCTATTTCGTCCCGGACACCCGCAAGGCCGGCGGCAGCTACATGGAGATCACCGGGCGCATCAAAAAGCTCCTCCCGCGCGAAAAGCGGCTTATCATGGACACCGGCACCCGCATCCCGGTGGAGGATATTGTTGAGGCATACGAAAGTGCAGAATCATGACGCCAGCTGAAACAGAGAAAGCGCTCCACACCTTGTCTTCTCTATCTTCTACAAGGGGGCTCTCGCCAGAGCGGGCGTAGCTGTAGCGAAGCCCCTTGCGCGAGTACTTCGGCAAGGAGCTACTCAAAGAGTATGCCTGTCTCGGCGTAAGTTTACCGAAGACGGAAAATCACCGCCCGGGAAAAGGGGCTGATGTGACCCGCCCGGCAAAATCCCCGCAAAACGCCCAAAAAGGAGCCTTGAGTGGGAGGATTGTGCCGTTGTAGACCAATGGCACCACCGGCTTGTTATCACATCGTTGTTGGATAGCGGCAATGGTTTCGTCAAAAATGATTAACGCAGAGAATCTTCCTGACGTAGATTTCATAGGAAATTCCTTGAAGAGATGCGGTCAAAATGGTAGAATGTCCCCATGGCAAAGCGCGTATCGAAGAAGGCTAAAGATAATACACCTCTCCCGTTTGAAAAGCAGATATGGGATGCCGCCTGCGTACTCTGGGGGCATATTCCCGCCGCCGACTATCGTAAGGTCATTATCGGTCTGATTTTCTTGCGTTATGTTTCTTCGCGCTTTGAAGCCCGTTACCAGCAGCTTGTGGAAGAAGGATACGGCTTTGAGGATGATCGCGACTTCTATTCCGAAGAGAATATTTTCTGGGTGCCGCAGGAAGCTCGCTGGGATACTATCGCAGCAGCAGCGCATTCTCCCGAAATCGGGATGACGATAGACAACGCCATGCGAGCCATCGAGCGCGAAAACGATACGCTCAAGGATGTGCTGCCCAAGGACTACGCCAAGCCGGAGCTGGATAAGCGAGTGCTCGGTGAGGTGGTGGACCTCTTCACCAATCTGGATATGGGCTCGGCGCAGGAAAGCACAGACCTGTTGGGGCGCACATACGAGTATTGCATCGCCAACTTTGCCGCGTACGAAGGTACCAAGGGCGGTGAGTTCTATACCCCCGCCAGCGTGGTGAAAACGCTTGTTGCTATCCTGAAGCCTTTTGAAAACTGCCGTGTGTACGACCCCTGCTGCGGTTCCGGTGGTATGTTTGTACAGAGCGCTCGCTTTATTGAGGAGCATAGCGGTCGCCGAGATGCCATCTCGGTCTATGGGCAGGAGTCTAACTCCGATACTTGGAAAATGGCTAAAATAAACATGGCAATCCGTGGTATTTCGGCGGATTTCGGGAAACACCATGCCGACACCTTCCACAACGACCTCCACAAGACGCTTAAGGCCGATTTCATTCTGGCCAATCCTCCGTTCAACCTTTCCGGCTGGGGACAGGAAAAGCTCCAGGATGATGTGCGCTGGAAATACGGCACCCCGCCAGCAGGCAATGCCAACTTTGCATGGATTCAGCACATGATTCATCACCTTGCGCCCAACGGCAAGATAGGACTTGTGTTGGCCAATGGTGCTGTTTCCTCCCAGCAAAGCGGCGAAGGTGACATCCGCCGCAACATCATTGAGGCTGACCTAGTGGAAGGCATCGTGGCTCTACCCACCCAGCTCTTCTACAGCGTCACCATTCCGGTTACGCTCTGGTTCATTTCCAAAGATAAGAAGCAGAAAGGCAAAACCCTCTTCATCGATGCCCGCAAGATGGGCGCCATGATTGACCGCAAGCACCGCGATTTTTCCGATGATGATATCACCCGGCTAGCGGACACCTTTACAGCTTTCCAGAATGGTACCTTGGAGGATGTTAAAGGCTTCTGCGCAGTCGCTTCTACAGAAGGCATCGGCAAGCAAGACTATATCCTTACCCCTGGCCGATATGTCGGCATCGAAGAGCAGAAAGAGGATAGCGAGCCTTTTGATGAAAAAATGAAACGCCTCACCTCCGAGCTTTCCTCTCTCTTTTCGCGTTCCCATGAGCTGGAGGAGCAGATTAAAAATAACTTGAAAGAACTGGGGTATGAAATCTGAGTGGGGAAAAGTCAATCTTGGAGATGTTTGCGACTTGATTCCTGGCTTTGCTTTCAAAAGTAAAGATTTCGGGTCGTACCCAACTAAAGTGGTTAAGATAGGAGATATACAACCGCCAAGGGTTGCTATTGATTGCCTAGAAGGTGTAAATTTAAGCTCATACTCTCCAAATAAGTTGGAGAAGTACCTAGTGACTAAGGGGGATTTTGTTCTGGCGATGACTGGGGCCACAATAGGCAAACTAGGTCGCATCCTTGCTGATAAACCAGCATACATAAATCAACGTGTACTTCGATTTAAACCCAAAGAAAATGTTGATTGGAATTTTATCTATTATGTTGTTAATACGAAAGATTTTAGTGGGTTTGTTTATAATCATATAGATAGCGAAACTGCTCAGCCAAATATTAGTGCTGGTACTCTGGCTACGTTTTCATTTTCTATCCCCCCTCTCCCCATTCAGCAAAAAATCGCCTCGATACTCTCCTCCTTGGACGATAAAATCGAAACCAATAACGCCATCTGCCGAAATCTGGAAGAGCAGGCTCGAGCTTTGTATGAGCTGTGGCTCTCTAAAAGAAAAAATGAGTGTGAATGGTTATCATTGGAAGCTATAGCAGACCTTAATCCGGAAGCTTACTCGATAAAAGAGAAGTGGGGATACATTAACTACTTGGATACGGGCAATATAACCGATGGTGTCATTTCCTCAATTCAGAAAATAGATTTGGAGCAAGATGAATTGCCTAGCCGTGCCCGAAGAAAGGTAAAGGCGGGCGATGTTGTTTTTTCTACAGTTCGCCCAAATCAACGACACTTTGGCATTCTCCATTCACCATTGCCCAACATGCTAGTATCGACAGGGTTTACAGTCATAAGAAGCAACAAGACAGATATTAGCAATGAACTAATCTATCTACTTCTTTCGGATTCCTCATTTGTAGAAAAGATGCAGCAAATCGGGGAGCAAAGCGTTTCGGCTTATCCATCAGTTAAGCCTACAGACATAGCAACCTGTCTAATCCCCTTTTTAGGCAGTAAGGATTATCGCCAGATGCAAAATGTTATTTGCTCTATGTTTTCTCAAATTGCTGCATTGCAATCTGAAAGCAGAAGTCTATTCCAAGCTCGAGACACTTTGCTTCCCAAGCTTATGAGTGGAGAAATTGATTTGTCAATAATCATTTGAAAGCTATACCCATTACTATGGATGCAGATAAAGAAATAATAGCTGTTGACTCGGTTTCTCTTGCAATTGCAGCTTCTGGTAATTTTAAACCCGACATCAAGAAGAATGACAAACTGCCATCATGGGATGGGGAAATATATGTTTATCTGAGCAAAAAAAAGGAAAAACAAGGATTATATGATGTTATTCCTGTGCAAATCAAAGGAACAGAAAGAGATACAAGAACAGAATGCGGGTTTAAATATTCGGTACAAATTGCAGATTTGAGAAACTTTTTAGAATGTCGTTCAGGGACCACCCTTTTCTTTGTTGTGTACATTCACGAAGGAAAAGAGGAGACAATATGCGACATATATTACGAAAAGTTTCTTCCTTTTGATCTCAAACATATTCTGAAAGAACACGAAAACCAGGATACTGTAACTATAACTTTCAGTCCATTTCCGAAAAAGAAGAAAGAAAGGGCACGCCTAATATACGATATCGTCAGAGATATGAAGCGGCAGCGTGCGACAATTGCAGCCGATACTGTAACATTAGAAACTATATTAAAAGAAAGTTCCAATCCCATACTTAATGTATCTCTAACTATAGATAAGGAAGAAGATCCGAATACACCCTTTTTCCTTTTAGGACGAGACTATTATTTTTATACAAAGAGACAGGATAATATACTCCAACCGGTTATGCATGGTAGAATTGACGGTATAAGCATACCCATACAATGCCCGGTATTAATCAATGGTATAGAGTATTATTCGATGTATGAGCGAGTTGAGCACAGCAATTGTATTGTTTTCAAGATAGGTGAAGCAATAGAGTTTGTTTTACCTAGAGATGACAGTCCTGAGATGAAATTGCGAATCCATACTTCATGGAAGCTTTCAGAAGATATTCGAGATATAACTTTCTTGTTGAAATTACTTGAGCACAAGGAAATGAGTCTAGGTGAGATTAAATTGCCTTGCAATTTGACAGCTAACTCTAAGCATGGAATCAACATTGATGCTATGAAACAACATTTGGAGTCCTGTCAAATGATTCAAAAGCTGATGAGCGCTATGGATGTGTCTCGTGACTTTGACTTGGCTCAGGTGAAAGAAAATCAGTGGGCTGAATTATGTCGATTGTATGGCTTCATTATAGAGGGAAATAAGGCGCGAATAGAGTTTCGGTCAGATTTTGGCGTAATAAACCCGGAGATTGGAAATCTTAGGATTCTGCTTTTTGCAATTGGCGACAAGCAAAATGAAAATTGTTATGAAATACGAAGTTTCAGCGATATACGGAATATTTTAATGACCGAGGATGGTCATCAGACAACCCCATTTGTGGGTTTGAGCGTAGAACAAATTATGCACGTTGATAATATCAAGTATGAAAACCTTTTTATACAATTGGAAACCATACCTTTATCGGCAACCCATGTAAAAGGTGTTACTCATCTCTTTTACAAAATGTTACTTGCATACGATAGGAGCGGTGATAAGCGCCCTGATATACTGAAGTCTGCCATTCAACTTGCGGAATGGCTGGAAGCACATGACCAGTATTCTGACCGGGCATATAAAACATTAAACAAAATGGAGACCATTAAACGCTCTCGAAAACTAAATGAACAAGACAATGAAGAGTTGTTTGACATCGCCGAGAATACAGAATTGCCTCCCATTTATCGTTCACTAGCCTATGTTCTGCTAGGAGAACAGAAAAGCGCAGAGCGTTTTTTTAAGCAGGTGCCTGAGAATATCAAAAAGACCGTACGAGAGTATCCGATATTTCGCTTTTGGAAAGAGGAAAAATGACAACTCCTGTCATTTGTGGTGTAAAAAGTAAGTCTTTCTCAGCACAGTGACTTGAAACCTGCCAAGCGGTTTGCTATACTGTCGCCAGTATGAAACTGTGCGTCGACAACTTTGCCCTGATTAAGCACGCTGAAATTGACATTGATGGCATAACCGTGATTGCCGGCAACAATAATTCCGGTAAGAGTACGGTAGGGAAGATATTGTTTTCCATTTATACAGCTCTGACGAATATAGATGAAAAGATTAAGAATCAGAGATATCAAATGATTCAGAGAACTTTTATCTCTATGTTACACCAGGCGAGCGGCGAAATTGCGGAGCGTTTCATATGGAAGTTACACGGCGAGTTCGATGATTTTATTACTTATGTTGATGATAAAATCACCATCGATTGGGATATTTTTATTGAACACTATGCAAAAATAGTTCCCGAATTGAAACAAGAAGATTGTCAAGCGAAATTTAAACAAACCATAGCACAGATTGAAGAATGGCCTCGTTTACGTCTAATTAAGGATGCTATAGAGCCTTATTTCTCGTCATGTTTTCATCAGCAGTTAAATTCTCTTGCATCTCCTGAAATGCAAGCAAAAGTTTCATTGTTTATAAAAGACAATGAGACTAAAATTACTTTTGATGATAATTCAGTAACAACAGTCCAACCGGGAATCGAACTAACCAATATGGCAATTTTTTACAATTCGCCCTTTGTGATAGATTTGATGGATGCTAGAATGGTGGACAACTTACCTATGAAACATTTGATTAGATTGCTAGCAAATTATTCAGAAAGGATGACTGATGATAGTGATTTGCTAGAAAAATCCATGCTTCAGAATCGTCTAGCTGGAGTATTGAAAAAAATCGATTATGTGTTGCCTGGTCGGATTCAAAAACAGCGTCGAGGTTATGGCCTTTCACGTCCGGAATGGAAGGAGCCCTTAGCGATTAAGAATCTGTCAATGGGGTTAAAGGCTTTTGTTGTTCTGAAAATGCTGCTGGAGTCTAATCAGCTCAAAGAGAAGGATGTTCTTATTCTCGATGAGCCGGAGATTCATTTGCATCCCTCATGGCAACTTGTATACGCCGAGATAATAGTTTTATTACAGAAGGAGTTTGATTTGTCTGTGGTTATCACTACTCACAGCAATTTCTTCTTGGATGCGATTGAAACCTATACAAAGAAGTATCAGACGTATGATAAATTACATCTCTATCTTTCAGAATTGAAGGATGGAGGTGTTGAAATGTGTGAGGTAACAAATTCAGCAGAAGCTATATATAGCAAAATGGCTGATGCGTTAGACGTACTGGATTCTGAACGCCTTTCCATGGATTAAAGAAATCATGAGTAAGGTTGAGGAAATAGCATCGAGTTTGTCGCCTCAGTACAAGAAGTTGACTTGTACGTGGAAGGCTGCGTCTAAAGACGATACAAATCATGCCCATATGGTGGATTTTTCTCATGTCGTATTGGATTACGATAAGATGGCGAAAAGACATCATAAAGAAGGACATTATACATATAGATTATCGTCCAACGATGCTGTTTATATCACGGACGATGAAACCCTCTATTTTGTTGAGTTCAAGAATGGTTCATTCGAGAAGGTTGAAATTGCCAAAAAGGGTATAGGAAGTGCTATGCTGGCAATGGATTTAGGGCTTGTTCACAGTTTGAAAGAACTTCAGGAAAGAGCTTTTTATATATTGGTTTATAATTCGGAATTTATTGAAAACAAACAGACTAAATCTCAAAAGAAAATATCTGGTAATTTGCGCCGGAAATCTGGAAGGACAATAACAAAACTCCCTGTTATGAAAGAGGTTGACTGGATTTATCACGAGTCCTTTTCATATACGGTTAAGGAGTTTGAAAGCGAATTCATCCAAAAGATAGTAGAACCTGAATACCTAGTTGCTGGGGAGTAGTATATGTCTGTAGCCTATACAGAAAAATCCTATGAGAATTCGCTCATTGAGCTGTTCTGCGAGATGGGGTACAGGCATGTATATGGACCGGATGTAGAGAGAGACTACTATTGTCCGCTTTATGAAACGGAGCTGGAGCAAGCACTTTGCCGATTGAATAGGGGCTTGCCTTATGAGGCGATAGAGGAAGCCATTCGCAAGTTGAAGGATTTGGGCTTGGGCGACTTGACGCAGAAAAATGCCGTGTTCATGGAATACCTGCAACACGGTGTGGAAGTCACCTACTCCGAGCGAGGTGAAAATCGCTCGGTCTTGGTATATCTGGTGGATTACGGCAACGCCGATAATAACTCCTTCATCATCGCGAACCAATGGACGTATATAGAAGACAGCAACAAGCGCCCGGATTTGCTGGTATTCCTGAATGGCTTGCCTGTGGTATTGATGGAGCTGAAGAGTCCCAGCCGAGAGGAAACGGATGCCAGCGAGGCATACGCCCAGATACGCAACTACATGCAGGAAATTCCTGCCATGTTCCACTACAATGCTATTTGTGTGATGAGCGACATGCTCACCTCCAAGGCGGGAACGATTACATCTGGCGAAGACCGCTACATGGAGTGGAAGACAAAGGATGGCAACTACGAAAACACACAGCAAGCAGGATTTGATACTTTCTTCGAGGGCATGTTCCAGCGGAAGCGGTTGCTGGACATCCTCAAAAACTTCATCTGCTTCTCTGATGACGGTTCTACGAGCTTCAAGATACTGGCGGCATACCACCAATATTTCGCGGTAAAGAAGGCTGTTGATTCGACTGCCAAAGCCACTTGTGGGGATGGTAAGGCCGGAGTATTCTGGCATACGCAGGGTAGCGGTAAATCACTCTCCATGGTGTTTTACGCACACCTCTTGCAGGATGCTCTGGACAGTCCCACCATTGTGGTATTGACTGACCGCAATGACTTGGACGACCAGCTGTTCGGGCAATTCTCCAAGTGCCGCCGCTTTTTGCGACAGGAGCCCGTGCAAGCTGAGGACAGAGGGCACTTGGTGAGGCTGCTGGAGGGACGAAAGGCAAACGGCATCATCTTCACCACCATGCAGAAGTTTACGGAAAGCGCCGAACCGCTTTCTGAACGCCGCAATATCATCGTGATGGCCGATGAAGCGCACCGCAGCCAGTATGGCCTGAGCGAGCGCATCCGCATGACGAAAAATGAAGACGGTGAGACTGTGGCGAAGCGCGTGGTGGGAGCTGCGCGACTGATTCGCAACGCGCTGCCCAATGCCACCTTCATCGGCTTCACCGGAACCCCTGTTTCCTCACGTGACCGTAACACGGAAGAGGTTTTCGGCCATACCATCGACATCTACGATATGACCCAGGCGGTGGAAGATGGAGCTACCCGCCCGGTGTACTAC
The DNA here is from genome assembly GCA_045657445.1 of Akkermansia sp. Classification (GTDB taxonomy): domain Bacteria; phylum Verrucomicrobiota; class Verrucomicrobiia; order Verrucomicrobiales; family Akkermansiaceae; genus Akkermansia. Next base: position 57,743 of record JAZOTC010000054.1, read on the forward strand.
GAAAGCCGAGTGGTGAAGCTGAATCTGGATGATACCACGTTACAGCTCATCGATAAGGAATATGAGGTGATGGCTCAGAATGCCGACCCGGAAGTTATCGCTCGCAGCAAACAAATGCTGGGGCAGATGGAGGCCGTGTTGGGCAACCCGAACACCATCAATTCTCTGGTTACGGATATACTGGAACATTACGAGGATAACCGAGAATACCTGCTAACGGGTAAGGCTATGATAGTGGCGTATTCCCGTGCTATCGCCCTGCAAATTTACCACCGCATTCTGGAGCTGAGGCCGGATTGGGAGGAAAAGATTGCCGTAGTCATGACGGAGAGCAACAAAGATCCCGAGGAATGGCGTGAGATTGTCGGCAATAAAAAGCACCGCGAGGAGATGGCTAAAAAGTTCAAGGATAATGACTCCCAGCTGAAAATTGCCATTGTGGTGGATATGTGGCTGACCGGGTTTGATGTTCCCTCTCTGGCGACCATGTATGTGTACAAGCCGATGTCCGGGCATAATCTCATGCAAGCAATTGCTCGCGTGAACCGCGTCTTTAAGGACAAGGAGGGCGGCCTGATTGTAGACTATGTGGGTATTGCCGCCGCATTGAAAAAGGCGATGAGTGAATACTCTGCGCGAGACCGCAAGAACTATGGCGATACCGATGTGGCTCGTGTAGCCTACCCGAAGTTCTTGGAAAAGCTGGAAGTGTGCCGCGATTTGTTCCATGGCTACGATTACTCCATTTTCCGGAACGGCACAGATTTACAAAAGGGTAAATGCATCACCGGGGCAGTCAATTTCCTGCTCGCGAGGGATAAAGAGGAGGCTCGCACATCATTTATGAAAGAAGCCCTGATGCTTCATCAGGCTCTTTCCTTGTGCTCCTCCATAGCGGAGGAACCTGACCGCATGGAAGCGGCATTCATGGAAGCGGTGCGAGTGTTACTGGTTCGTTTGGAAAACACCGGAGGCAAACGCAAGCTGTCGCTACAGGAAATCAATCAGCGTATCAATGAGCTGCTAAAGCAGAGTATCAAGAGTGATGGTGTTATCAACCTGTTCTCTGATGCTAAGACGGAGTTCTCGCTATTTGACCCGAAGTTCCTGGCAGAAATAGCCAAGCTAGATAGTAAGAACGTCGCGTTGGAATTACTGCGCAAGCTCATTCTGGAGCAAGTAAGGGTATACAAGCGAACCAACGTGGTGAAGTCTGAGAAGTTCAGCGATATCATCAAGCAATTGATGAACAAGTACCTCAATGGCCTGTTAACCAATGAGCAGGTTATTGAGGAGCTGCTGAAATTAGCTAAGCTGATTACTACTGAGCACAAGGAGGGTGAAAAGTACGGTCTGACTCCGGAGGAGTTTGCGTTCTACGATGCTCTGACCAAGCCGGAAAATGTCAAGGACTTCTACGAGAACGACCAACTGATAGCACTCACCCGCGAATTGACGGACACCTTGCGCCGCAACAAGACGATTGATTGGCAACGCCGCAGCAGCGCACGCGCCAAGATGCGCACCATTATCAAACGCCTGCTCAAGATATACAAATACCCTCCTGAGGGGATGGAAGATGCCGTGCAGACCGTTATGCAGCAATGTGAGCTTTGGGCAGATAA